>CAWCFJ010000008.1:0-532296 GCA_963794695.1 uncultured Actinomycetes bacterium
CCCTCGTCCTGACCACGTTCATGGGCGTGGCCGCTGACACCGCGACGCTCTACCTGATCCCGTTCGCGCTCGGCGACTTCATCGGCCCGCTGGTGCTCGGCCGGCTGTTCGACACCGTCGGCCGGAGGGTGATGATGGGCGGCACCTACATCATCGCCGGGGTCCTGATGATCGGGGCCGGGTACCTGTTCGAGCAGGGGACGCTGTTCGGCGGGCACGCTGACGCTGGCCTGGTCGATCATCTTCTTCTTCGCCTCGGCCGGCGCGAGCGCCGCGTACCTGACGGTGAGCGAGGTCTTCCCGCTCGAGATCCGGGCGCTGTCGATCGCGTTCTTCTACGCCATCTCGACGGCCTTCGGCGGGATCACCGGGCCGGTGATCTTCGGCCTGCTGATCGGCTCGGGCGATCCCGGGACGCTGTATTACGGCTACCTCGTCGGCGCCGCGCTGATGATCGGGGCGGGCGTGATCGAGTGGTGGCTCGGGGTGGACGCCGAGCAGGAGTCGCTCGAGAGCATCGCGACGCCGGTGTCCGCGCAGGACGCCGGAGAGGACGCCGCGCGCAGGCCGAAGCGCCGGCGGTCCTCGGGGCGGAGCCAGTGGGCCCCGCGGCCGGCGTACTCGGCGATCGAGGGGAGCCCCGGCGTCGAGGCCGAGATCGAGCGGCTGCAGGCCGTCCTCGAGGAGCACGGCCAGCTCAGCCGCGAGCGGCTCGCGGGTCCTGACCGGCGCACGCCAGTGGGGCCCCGGCTGCATGAACCGGGCGCTCGACGTGGCGGTGGCCGACGGGCGGGTGCGGCGCGTCGGCCGGAACCGCTACGCGGCGGCGTCGGCGGGCGGAAGGGCCAGCTGGTCGGCGCCGGCGCAGTCAGGCCGCCGCGCCGCGCCCCGACGGCCGGAGCGCCCGGGCGACCGCCGCGGCCAGCGCCGGGGCGTCGCGGACCGAGCGACGCCGTCGTGATCCGGATCGCGGGCGGGCTCTCGAGCCGGAAGCGCTCGCCGGGCGCCACCACCCAGCCCTCGCCGAGAGCGCCTGCACGGCGCCGCCTCGCTCCACGGGGATCCAGACGTTGAGCCCCGAGCGGCCGCGCGCCTCGATGCCGTGGCGGCCAGCGCCTCGCGAGCGCGCTGCGCCGCCGTGTAGGTCGCCGCGGCCAGCAGGGGCTCCTGCACCCGGGCGTCGCCCATCAGCTCGACCACGAGCCGCTGCATCAGCCACGAGACCCAGCCCGGGCCGAGGCGGTGGCGGCCCTCGACGCGGCTCACGGTGCGGGCGTCGCCGACCACGATCGACAGGCGCAGGTCGGGGCCGAGGGCCTTGGCCATCGAGCGGGCCACGGCCCAGCGCGGCCGCCCGGCGGTCAGCGTGTGGTGCGGCGCGCCCGCCACCGCGCCGGCGTGGTCGTCCTCCACCAGCAGCACGTCGGGGTGGGCGTGGAGGATCGCGGCGAGCTCGGCGGCCCGGGTCGCGTCGAGGGCCGGCCGGTCGGGTTCTGGGCCCGCGGGGTCACGACCAGGGCCCGGGCCCGGCGGCCAGCGCCGCCGCCAGCGGCTCGGGGCGCGGCCCGCGGCCGTCGATCGCCACCGGCACCGGCTCGAGGGCCAGCGCCCGCAGCAGGTCGAGCAGCGTCCCGTAGCCGGGATCCTCGACGGCCACCCGGTCGCCGGGCCGCAGGTAGGCCGTCAGCACCCGCTCGATCGCGTCGAGCGTGCCCGAGAGCGTCAGGTGCGTCGCGTCGATGCCGTCGGCCTCGAGGCTCGCGCGGGCCAGCGCCGCGAGCGCGGGGAGCAGCGGCCTCCTGGCCGTACAGCCGCGGCGGGCTCGCGATCCGGGCCAGGTGCGGCGCCGAGGGCGGGCAGCAGGGCGGGGTCGGGGTTGCCGCTCGCCAGGTCGCGCGCGCCCGGCGGCACGACCGGCTCGACCGGCCGGCGCAGCGGCGGGGCGCTCGCCACCCGCACGCCCGGCGCGGCTCGGCCGTCACCAGGCCGCGGCCGCGCAGCTCGCGCAGCGCCGAGGAGACCGTCGCCGGGCGCACGCCGAGCGTCCTGGCCAGCTCCCGCACCGACGGCAGCGCGTCGCCGGGGCGAGCGTGCCGCCGTCGATCGCGTCCTCGACGCTGGCCGCGATCCCGCCGCAGAGCTCCCGCTCGGCTGGTACTGTTCTAGTTCACGCAGGGTTCTGTACTATGACAGATGAGGAGCACGGATGACCGCCGACGATCGCTCGTGGCTCACCGCCGACTATCCCGAGCTGCGCGACGGGCCGCCCTGGGTGATGCACGACATGGTGCTGGCCGAGCGCGAGCTGCCGGCGGGCATCGTGGGCCTGCCGGGCGTCGAGGCGCTCGCGGCGCCGTACGCGCGGCGGTGGCGGCCGGGGAGCCGGTCGTCGTGACGGGCTGCGGCACGAGCGAGCACGGGGCGCAGGCGGTCGCGCTGCTGCTCGACGAGGCCCTACGGCCGCCGGGCTGGCGGCGCCGGGCCGGGTCGAGTCGCGCCAGGCCTTCGAGGCCGCCCTTGCGCCGCGCCGCGGCGGGGTCTGCATCGCGATCTCCCACGGCGGCACCAGCACCGCCACCAACGACGCCCTGCGGGCCGCCGCCGAGGCGGGCGCGCGCACCGGCCTGATCACCGCCGAGCCCGCGCAGGAGGCCGGCGGCCTCGCGACCGACGTCCTGGTCACGCCGCTGGCCGACCGCTCGTGGTGCCACACCGTCGGCTACGTCTCCCCGATCCTGGCCGGCGGCGCGATCGGCGCCGCGCTGCGCGGCGAGCGGCTCGACGCCGGCACGCTGCAGGCCCAGCTGACCACCGCGGACGAGGCCGCCGGGCGCCGCCCCGAGCGTCGCGAAGGCCCTCTCGCCGTGCGCCCAGCTCCTGATCGTCGGCAGCGGGGTCGACGTATCGCCGCCCGCGAGGTCACGCTGAAGATCGAGGAGGGCGCCTGGATCCCGACCGCGATGCGCGAGCTCGAGACGATCCAGCACGGCCACTTCCCGGCCACCGACGGCCGCACCGGCCTGGTCGCGCTGCTGTGCGAGCCGTCGAGCCCCGAGCGCCGCGTCGAGCGCACCGCCCAGTGCTTCGCGGCCTCGGCCGGATCGGGCTCGTCTGCGCGGCGATCGTCTCCGAGGCCGCGAACGCCCAGCTCCCGGCGGAGGGCACCGCCGCGGGCCGGATCGTGGTGCCGGTCGACGCTCGCTCGGCACGCTCGGCGCGCTGCTCGCCTCGGCCGTGGCGCTGCAGCGGCTCACCCTCGCCCTCGCCGCCGAACGCGACGCGAACCCCGACCTGCTGCGCCGCCAGGAGGCCCCGTACCGCGAGGCCCGGGCCGTCAGCTCGACGAAGGTGCCGCGGGTGGCCACCGGCTAACGTCCGGCATGTGCGCCTGCGGCTCGTCGCGATCGCCTTCCTCATCCTGTTCGCAGCCGAGGTCGCGCTCTACCTGCACCACCGCCCCCATCGCGGTGGGCCGGCCTCGGTGGCCGGGTACAGCTTCAGGCTGCCCGACAGCCCGCACCTCCTCGAGCTGCGCCAGCAGGATCCCGGCACCCGGGCTCGCCAGGCGATCCGCACCGCCCGGACGCTCACCCCGCTGCCGCTGCCGAAGCCCGGCGACGAGCGCAGCGGCTGCGCGGTGCGCGACCTGCGGATCGGGCTCTCGGACGCGACGACGATCCTGTACGACGGCTGCACGCTGCCGCCGCGGCTCGACCGGCTGGCCCACTTCCTGGCCTCGCTGCCGCAGAAGCCGAGCTGACCGTCTAGACCCGGCGCCGCCGCAGCTCGACGAACGCCGCCGCCAGCACCGCCGCGAGCGCCACGACGCCGAGCGCGATCACCGGCGTCGGCACCCCGCCGCTGTCGCCGGCGGGCTTGTCGACCAGCGACTGCGGGCTGCGGGTCACGGTCTTCGTCGGCGTGGGCCTGGTCGTCGTGCCGCCGCTGCCGCTGGTCGTGCTCGGGCCGGTCTCGGGCGCGGTCGGCGTCTGCGGGATCGGCTGCGGCTTGCCGCCGGCCTTGACGATCGCCTGCCGCAGCACCTGGTCGACGTTGCTGTAGGTCGCGATGTCGGCGTCGTTGGCCGCCGCGATCTGCGCCTTGCGCAGGCACGCGACCGAGTAGCCGTCCGGGACGCTGGCGTTCTGGTAGGCCTCGGCGATGATCGTCTCGATGTTGCACGACCGTGCGCGCGGCAGGGGCCGACGGGACCAGCGCGAGCGGCGCGAGCAGCGTGGGGAGGAGCACGAGCAGGGAAATCCGGCGCATCGCGCCCCAGCGTAGCGGCGGTTGCAGGCGCGGTACCGTAGGCCCGGATGAGGCTTCCCGACACGCGCGAACGGGCCCGCGAGGGTGCGGCGGCGGCCCGGGTCACCGACGTGCTCGGGGCCACGGCCGGCATCGCGCTGCTGCTCGCCGGCGGGCTCGTGGTGCTGATCGGCTGGCGCTGGCACCGCGACGGGCGCTCCTCGGCCGAGCTCCTGACGACCGAGCTGGTCTTCGCGGCGTTCGCCTGGGCCGCCATCGAGCTGGCCACCAGCCGCCGGCTCGACGAGCGCCTGAAGCGGGCCGCGGGATCGGCCAAGACCCTCGACGACGAGCCGTCCCGCAGCCTCGCCTGGATGGCCGCGCTCACGGCGCTGGGCTGGGTCGTGGCCCCGATCGTGGCCTACGCGGTGGTCCAGACGATCGTCTCGGCGGGCGACGCGCTGTACCGCAGTCCGGCCTGGTCGGCCGCGCTCCTCCTGGCCGGCGCGCTGCTCGGCGTCGGCTCGGCGAACGCCCGGATCCGTGGCGGGGTGATCAACGTCGAGGAGCGCCGCCAGGTCGAGTTCCTGTCCCGCGGGCCGGTGCTCGGCCTGTTTCGGCCGGGCGCGGACGTGCAGGCCCGCGTCCATCGACGTTGAAGCTCCAGTGGCTGCCGGCAGCAGCCGATACCTCGATCGTGCGACACATCGCTCCCCTGATCTGCCTGCTCGCGGCCCTTTTCGCGCCCGCCGGCGCGGCCGCCTCGGCCTCGCCGACGGCGTGGGCCAACGGCTCCATCGCCACCGTGCTCTCGCGCGGTGCGCTGCCCGGTACCACCGTCGAGACGTTCCAGCCCGAGGCCACGCTCGACGCGGCGACCCTGCAGCAGCTCGTCGCCGTCGTCCGCCCGCCGCTCGTCCCGCCGGCCGCGCCGCGGGTCCCCGCGGCGCCGGTCACGCTGTCGGCGCTCGACACCGCGCTGGTCAAGGCACTCGGCCTGCAGCCCGACGCCCAGGCGCTGCAGCGGGCCCTGGTCGCCGCCGGCCTGCAGCCGAAGCCGGGCACCGGTCTGCAGGTCACCGCCCGCCAGCTCGGCCTGACCTACGACCACGCCGACGACACCCAGGAGCGCTTCCCCTGGGAGTACGTCGACCGCGCCGACGCCGCCTGGGCCACGGCCCACGCCCTCAAGGCGAAGCCGGCGCTGGCCCCCGCGGTGCGGGAGACCCTCACCGACCTCGACGCCTACCTCGCGACCGCCGCCACGACGTGGCCGAGCTGGGTCGTGCAGGCGGTCGGGTTCGTCGGCGACCCGTACGTCTGGGGTGGGGAGTGGGAGGACACGGACGGCCCGATCGACGAGCAGGATCACGGCGGGTTCGACTGCTCCGGCCTGCTCTACCGGGTGCTGGTGCTCGAGCCTGGCCTGCTGACCGAGAAGCAGCTCGGCGGCCGCACCACCTACCAGATGGCGAAGGCCACGCCGGCGGCCGAGAAGCTCACGATCGACCAGCTGCAGGCCGGCGACATCGTGATGTTCGGCGACGCCCGCGGGCCCGCCTCGCCGCCCGGCGTCGTCGGGCACGTCGGGATCTCGCTCGGCGGCGAGTGGTTCGTCCAGTCGTCGGGTCAGGGCGTGACGATCGAGCGGCTCAGCGGCTGGTACGCGACCCGCTTCGCCTGGGGCCGGCGCCCGCCGGTTCCCGTCTCCTAGAGGCCCAGCGCGGCCTCGAGCACCCGGCGCGCGAGCGGTGCCGCGGCATCGCCGCCGAAGCCGCCCTCGACGACCAGCACGCCGACGGCGTAGCGCGGCGCATCGGCCGGGGCGTAGGCCGCGAACCAGGCGTCGGTGTCGTTCGCCCGCGGCCCGCCGTGCAGCTCGGCGGTCCCGGTCTTGCCGGCCACGTCGACGCCCGGGATCGCCGCCGCCGCGCCGGTGCCCGAGGTCACCACGGCCCGCATCATCGTCGCGACCTGGGCCGCCACCGCCGGCGTCGTCGCCCGCGAGTAGCGGGGCTTCTGGATCGAGCAGGATGCGCGGCCGGGCGCGCGTGCCGTGGGCCGCGATGGTCGCCGCGACGCTGGCCATCTGCAGCGGCGTGGCCGTCACCTGGCCCTGGCCGATCGCCGACGCGGCCACCGCCGCCTGGTCGCCGATCGGCGTCGGCCGTCGGGATCGCGCTCACCGCGGCGTACGGCACCCGGGGCTCCTCGCCGAACCCGAAGCGGTGGGCCGCGTTCACCAGCCGCCCGGCTCCGACCCGGGCGCCGAGCGGCGCGAACACCGAGTTGCAGGAGTTCGCGAACGACGCGATCAGCGTCCCGCCGCACAGCTCGTCCCTGGCGTTCGGGAGCTTCAGCCCGTCGACGGTCGCGAAGCGCTCGGCCGGATAGGAGGTCTCGAGCGTCGTCAGGTGCGCCGTCAGGGCCGCCGAGGCGGTGACGATCTTGAACGTCGAGCCCGGCGGCTGGGGCGAGGAGCTGGCGATCCCGGCCAGCGCCACGACGGCGCCGTCGCTCACCCGGATCACCGCGATCCCGCCGTACTGGTCGCCGAGCGCGTCCACCGCAGCCTGCTGGATGCTGGGGATCAGGGTCGTCCGCAGCGGCCGCGGCCTGACCGGAGCCCGGTGGGCCAGCTGCCGCGTTCCGGCCATGAGGATCGAGCCTGGCCGGCCGCGCAGGATCGCGCCCGACTCCTTGACCAGCCGCGTCAGCGTCCCGCCGGGGCCCAGTCGGGGAAGTGCGCGTCGAGGCCGCCGAGCCGGGTGCCGTCCGCGGCGAACACGCTCGCCGGCGCTCCCGCCGGGATCGGCGTGCGCGACAGCACCTCGCCCGGCCGGAGCTTCGGGAACGTCATCTGCGGCGAGTAGAGGAGCCCGAACCCGCTGCCCTTCCCCGAGAAGCGCAGCGCGAGCCCGCCGCTGTGGGTGCCGAACCGGCGGGTGTCCATCGTCACCGAGAGCCGCAGCGTGTCGACGTTCGGACGCTGCACGACCCGGGCCTTCACGTGGTCGACCGTGGCCAGCGTGGCGGCGTCCTCGTAGGACGCCCGGAACCGGTCGAGGCCGACGCGGGCCTGCTCGGAGCCGGCCAGCAGGGCGAACATCGCCGCGTAGTCGCCGCGCTGCCAGTCCGCCGCGTACGCGGCGGCGATCCGCCGCTCCTTCTTGCCGCGGTCCTCGCTCGTGACCAGCGGCCGCACCAGGAAGACGACCGCCGCGGCAGCGGCGGCCAGGGCTGCGAGCGCCACCAGGATCCGCAGCACCCGTCCGATGCGCGGAGGCCGTCGCCGGGGACGGACAGGTTCGAGGACGCCGAGCGGCACTGACGGCTCGCGCTAGGCGAGCAGCTGCTGGACGGCGTCGTAGCCGTGCTCGCGGTGGTCCGGGCGCAGACGCCGGGTCGTCTCGAGGAACGCCTCGCGGTGCGGGCCGAGCCGGTCGAGCTCGAGGCGGGCGGCGTCGAGCTGGCCCGCGATCGCCAGCGTCAGCGCGAGGTTCCAGCGGACCTGGGCGTCGCCCGGAGGCGCCAGCGCCTCCCGGGCCAGCGCGATCGCCCGGGCGTCGTCGCCCGCCTTCTGGGCCTCCTCGGCCTCGTTCTGCAGCCCGTAGGCCCGGCGCAGGTCGAGCAGCCGGCGGAGCTCGCGCAGCGGCTCGGGGTGGTCGTCGACCCGCAGGTCGTGCACGAACGTCGTGTCCGGGTGGTCGTCGCGCTCGCCGCTCACCACGAGCAGGCCCGCGCCCTGCATCCCGCGCACGTCGCCGCCCTCGGCCTCGGCGGCGTCGAGGGCCGCGAGCAGCCGGAGCGCGAGCTCGCCGGTCGACGCCTCGAAGGCCTCGCCCATCGCGTCCCACACGGTGCTGCGGGCCATCATGTTGGCCTGGGCGGAGTATCCGTCGCCGACGCGGTGTCCGGCCTCGGCGATGCACGACGCGCCGGTGTGTACCGCCGTCCGGCCCTGGGCGTCGATGACGCCGACCTGGCGGACGGCCTGCTTGTCGTCGGCGGCGACCAGCGCTGCGAGGGCGGTGTCGGGCGCCTCGCCGGCGCGCAGCCGGGCGAGCAGCCGAGGCCCGTAGGCCTTCAGCGCGAACGACTGGGTGCACACCGCGCCGACGCCGGCGTCGGCGTGCAGCACGGTCGCCGCGCAGGCGGCGACGCGGGACTGCACCGCGGCGCCGATGGCGCCCGTGTCCGGATCGACGGCGACGATCGAGTACGTCATCGCCGCGATCCTACCTGGCCTCCCGTCAGGGCTCGGTGGAGCCGTGCGCGCCCGTGAGCCAGGCCTGGCCGAGGGCGGTGGCGACCGTGTTCCAGCCGGCCTTGCGGCGCTCGTGCCAGGTCACCTTGTTCCACCCGTCCCAGCTGTAGTGCGCCGAGGCGGCGGTCGTGCCGCCCTGCACGACGGCGATCCCCAGCGGGCCGACCGTCCGGCTCGTGAGCGTGCCGTCGGGGTGCGTCTGCCACACCTGGTGGCTCGACGGGTCGGAGTACGTGAGCAGGGCCCACGGGATCCGCAGCTCGAGCACCGTGCCCTGGCCGTCGACCAGGTGCCGCTCGTCGAACGACGGGCTGGCCGGGTCGCCGCTGCCGAACGGCAGGGTCCCGACGTCGACCATCTGCACGTCGTGGTGCTCGCCCGAGCCCGGCACGGTGAACGGCTTGTCCAGGATCAGCCGCGGCGAGACCCACGCGCCGCTGCCCGGCTGCAGCGAGGCCCGGTCCACCGGCAGGTAGCCGTCGTGGATCCCGTACAGGAACGCTGCCGGGTCGCTCGACGCGGCGTCGACGACGTGGGCCTGGTTGCCCGGCCCGATCGTCAGGGCCACGTCGGCGTCCGGGTCGAGCGTCGTCCCGGGGAGGCCCTTGTTGCCGCCCGGCCGCACGTCGAAACCGAGGGTGATCGGCTGCTTCTGCCAGCTCAGGGGCGTTCGCAGCCGCAGCCGGAGCCACAGGTACTCCTCGTCGTGGGTCGCCCGCAGCTCCTGGACCGGGCCGCGCGACTCCACCAGCATCTGGCTGTTCGAGCGCTGCCAGTCACCGTCCTCGCCGTCGAGCGTCATCGTCGGCTTCGTCCCCGGCTCCATCGAGACCAGACCGAAGTGCTCCTCGTTGGTGAGGTCGTTGCGCCACAGCTGCCGCCGCGCCGCCGGGATCTCGAGCTCGGTGGTGTTCCAGGTGAACTTGAACCACTCGTCGGTGTACTCGAAGATCACGCCGCCGGCCATGCCCTCGTCCTGGATGTCGCGGAGCATGTCCGCGTCGATCTTGCCGGCCTCCTGCTCGGAGTGGTCGCCCTGGTCGCGGCCGAGCGGCCCGCGGTGGGCGACGCCGAGGCTGGTCGGCACGCCGAACTCGGTGATCATCACGGCCATGCCCTTGTGGTAGGCGCGCAGGTCGTGGAGGTAGCCGGCGTAGGGGTCGATCTTCCCGTCCTTGCGCCGGTAGCTGATGAGGTCCTTCTGGTACTTCTGCCCGTCGGGGTAGTACGGGTAGGCGTGGTAGCTCGCGAAGAACCCGCCGGGCCAGCGCGTGGTGGCGTGCATCTTCGTCGGGTCGATCTGGACCTCGTCCTCCTCGGCGTTCGGCTCCCGGTCGTGCCGCAGCGGGTCGGTGGTGATCCAGTTGGTGAACGTGAGCGGGCGGCTCCAGCCGCGCTTGATCTCGAGCCCGGCGGTGTAGTCGAGGATCGACGCGAGCCAGCTGTCCATCGGCAGCGCGCCCTTCGTCGCCGTGATGTAGGTGCCGTGGTACGGCGGCATCCCGGTGTGCTTCCAGTTGGTCGTGCGGGAGGCCGACGGATCCCACTCGACCCCGAGCGACCAGGCGACGAGCCAGCGCGAGACGTCGGTGCCGTAGTGCCCGCCCGCGTGACCACGCTGGACCTTCAGGTTCGCGTCGCCGTGGATGACCGCGACGGCGTCCCTGATCTCCTTCTTGAACCCGTTGGTCACCGCGGGCGCGTAGGCGTCCTGCCTGGCGATGAACTCGAGCTCGGGGATCCAGACGCCCTGGATCAGGCCGATCGGCGCGCTCGCGTGGGCCCGGTCGTAGGCGTCGAGGGCCTCGTAGAACTGGGGCGGCAGGATCGTGTAGACGCGCACCACGCGGGCGCCGAGCTGGCCCATCCCGGCGAGCCAGCGGTCGTACGTGCTGCGGGGGATGACGCTCAGCTCGCCCGGCTCGCGGCCCGGCACGGAGGAGCCGAGGTTCACGCCGGGCAGGAAGCGCGGGACGAAGCGGCCGTCGCTCGCGAGGGCGATGCTGGTGCCCTGCACGCGAGCCGACAGCTCGAGCCCGTCGACCTTGATGGGAGCGAGGGAGATCCCGGGCGGCGCCACGACTGCGTGCTTCGTCGCCGCGGCGGTGACGTGGTGGGTGCGGTTGCCGGCGTAGACCAGCCCGCCGATCCCGGCCAGGACGAGTCCGGAGAGGATCCACAGAAGGAGGAGGGCGCGGTTCACGCTTCGGGTATCGGCAGCGTCTCCATCCCCCTTTAGAGGGACGTGTCAGCGAAGGAGGCGCAGGATCAGGCGCGCCACGGGGCGCGGGTCGGATATCGGCGCGAGGTGGCCGGCTCCGGGGACGATCCACAGCGGCGCGTGCAGGCTCGCGGCGGTTCGCCGGCCGTCCTCGAGCGGGAGTACCCGATCTCCGGCTCCCCAGACCACCGCGGAGCGGACCCGGAGGCCGGCCAGCGCGGCGCGGGTCACGCCGGGCTGGGGCGCCCGGGCCATCGCCGCCAGCGCCTGCGCCGTGCCGGGGCGCCGCAGCGGCCGCCGCCACCACTCGATCAGCCCGTGGGTGAGCGCGGGCACGTGCGGTGCGTAGGCGTTGCGCAGGATCGAGCGCATGAGCCAGTCCTGGGACAGGGCCAGGCCGAGCGCGGCGCCGGCGAACGGGCCCGCGAGCGGGCCGCCGAAGCCCTCGCCGGTGTCGAGGCCGTCGGCGTCCAGGAACACCAGCCCGCCGGCCAGCTGCGGCTGGCGGAGCGCCAGCGAGGCGATCACCCCTCCGCCCATCGAGTGGCCCACGAGCAGGGGTCGTCGCAGGTGCAGGGCCCGGATCAGACCGGCGAGCTGGCGACGGTCGGGCGCGTCCCCGTACGGCGCGCCGCGCGCCGACCAGCCGAACCCGCGCACGTCGTAGGCGTAGACCCGGTGGCCGGCGCGGGCCAGGATCGGGCCGAGGGCGTCGAAGGCATCGGCCGTCTCGACGAACCCGTGCACCAGCACGATCGGCGAGCCGTGCGTTCCCCACGACAGGACGCGGGTCGCGCCGCTCGGCAGCGGGAGCGTGCGGGCGGGGGCCGCGCCCGCGGAGGGCGCCGCGGTCCCGAGCGCCAGGGCGCCCAGGACCGCGGCTCCTGCGGGTCCTAGTGGCCGCACCCCGTCGCGGTTCCCTGCGGGGCGGTGGTCGGCTGGGGGCGCAGCGTGACGGTGATCTTGTCGCGCTGCGCGCCGTCCGCGTGCAGCACGGTGAGCGTGACGCTGGCGGTCGGCCTGGACTGCGAGATGATCCGCTGCAGGTCCGACATCCCGGTGACCTTCTGGCCGTTGATGGCGACGATCGCGTCGCCGCCGGCGCACAGCTGCTGGCCGCCGGCCTCGACGAGCCGCGTCCCGTCCAGGAGGCCCGCCTGGGCGGCGGGCCCGCCGACGGTCACGCCGGTCACGAGCACGCCCGTCGCGCTCTTGACGCCGGCCGCGGCGGCGACCGGCGGGGTGATCGTCTGGCCCGAGATGCCGAGCCAGGCGTGGCGGACGTCGCCCTTCTCGAGCGCCACGAGCTCGCGGGTGGCCGCGTCGATCGGGACGGCGAAGCCGACGCCGACGTTCGCGTCGACCCCGGAGTCGGCGATCTGGGCGGTGATGCCGATGACCCGGCCCTGGCCGTCGAGCAGCGGGCCGCCGGAGTTGCCGTGGTTGATCGCGGCGTCGGTCTGGATCGCGCCGGTGATGGTGAAGTGGTTCGGCGCCTCGATGTCCCGGTTCAGGGCCGAGACGATGCCCGCGCTGACGCTGCGGGTGTAGCCGAACGGGTTCCCGATCGCCACGACCGGGTCACCTGGCACGACCTTCGCCGAGGAGCCGAGGGCGATGGGGTGGAGGACCGCCGCGGGGACGTTCACCTTGAGCAGGGCGAGGTCGTTCGAGGGGTCGGAGCCGAGCACCGTGGCCTTCGCCTGCTTGCCGTCGGCGAACGAGATGGTGATCTGGCCGGCACCGTCGATGACGTGCTCGTTGGTGAGGATCCGGCCGTCCCTGTCGATCACGAACCCGGTTCCCTCGGCGGCGCTCTCGCTGCCCCGGGCCAGGATGTCGACCACGCCGGGCGCGTCGAGCTTGTAGATCTCGGCCGGGGTGCGGGTACCGTCGGTGGCGCTGCTGTTGCTCGCCGACGCCGCCTGGACCGTCGTCGTGACCGTCCGGGGCTGGACGGTCCTGACCACGGTCTCGGTGGGCGAGCCGCCGTCGTCCCGGGTGAGCGCGTAGCCGCCGACGGCGCCGACCGCGAGCGCCGCGACCAGGGCGCCGGCGATGGGCCCGGTGCGGCGAGAGGGTCGGGTAGGGGGTGCTTCGGGGGTCATGGAGAGAGTCTCCTGCCTGAAGGATGGACCCGCACCGTGGCGGGTCCGCGTAAGAGCCGTATCAGGGTCGTGACCGGCCGCGTCGATGGACTAACCTCCGCGGTGTGGCAGGCGACGGGGGCACGTACCCGGTGTGGGTGTTCCGCGACCTGGGTTCCCGCGGCTCGGGGTGGACAGCATGGCAGTCCCGCGACGACGGGTCGCCACTCCTGGGTGGCGAACGCTTCCCGACGGTCGAGGAGGCGCTCGCGTGGGCCCGCGAGCGCTCGGCGCAGGTGCTGGTGAACGTCGACCGCGACCGGCGCCGCCCGAGCGGCTGGTGGAGCGCCGGCGCGGAGGAGCCGCAGGACGGCGAGACGTACCCGCCGTGGCCGCCGGCCCGCTACCGCATCCGGCTCGCGATCGAGGCGCTGCCCGACGAGATCCTCGACGTCCTGCCCGAGGCGGTCGACCGCGCGCCGGGGCTGGGGGAGCCCGAGCTGCGTCTGCGCCCGAGCGGCCCCGGCAGCCTGCAGGTGGTGTTCCACGTGGTGGCCGAGGAGTACTCGGACGCCGAGCGGCTCGGCATGGAAGCGTTCTTCCCGGCGCTCGACGCGGCCTGGGAGGCCAGCGGCGCCGGTGACGCGCCGCTGTTCTTCTCGTTCTCCGTGACCCCGCTCGCGGCCTGACGGCCTACAGCAGGCGGTAGCGCAAGGACTCCTCCTGGCGCTTCTCGACCTCGGCCAGGGTGAGGCCGGGCTCCTTGCGCTGGCCGTGGGCGAAGGCCGCCTCCGGGCCCGTGGGATACGCGTCGGGGTCGAGCCAGCTCTCGGGCTGCCACAGCTTCGACCGGACGAAGGCCTTCGGGCAGTGGGTGTAGACCTCGTCGGCGCGGATCACGATCGCCGTCCGCGGCGGCTTGCCCACCGGCGTCAGCCGCTGCAGCAGCTCCGCGTCCGAGCTGACGCAGGCGCGGCCGTTGACCCGCAGCGTCTGTGTCCGTCCCGGAATCACGAAGATCAGGCCCGCGTGGCCGTTGGCCACCACGTTTTGGAGCGTGTCGATGCGCCGGTTGCCGGTCGCGTCGGGCAGCGCCAGGTGGTGGTCGTCGAGCACCGTCACGAAGCCGGGCGCGCCGCCGCGCGGGGTGACGTCGCAGCGCCCGCGGGTGTCGGAGGTCGCGACGAAGACCATCGGCGAGGCGGCGATGAGCCGCCGGCAGGTCTCGTCGATCTCCTGGATCTCCTTGTTGACCGCCGAGTCCCCCGGTGGCTCGTACAGCTCGCGGAGCTGCTCGACGTTCTCGAGCGCGCCGGCGAAGTGGTCGACGTGCTCCTCGATCACCGCTTGCGCCGCTTCTTCGACGACGAGGCCCGCGGGGGCTTCGTGATCGGGCGCCCGGACACCCGCGGGCGCATGGCCTGCGGCGACATCGGGGGCGGCGTGACGCCGGTGCGCTGGGCCTCGGCGGCCTGGTTCTCGAGCATCCGCAGCGCCTGCGCCCGCTGCTGCGGGTTCATCGTCTTGAGCTGCTTCTTGAGCTGGCGCGCCTCGGGGCTGTCGGTGATCTCGAGCTGCAGCTCGAAGTCCGAGAGCTGGCGGCCCGCGGCGTCGGTGGTCGAGATGCCCTTGCGCTTGGCCTCGGCCCGGACCTGGGCCATCGCCATCCGGCGCCCGACGCGGGTGCCGGCGAGGCGCCGCCCGATCGCCCCGGCGAGCCGGCGGCCCGGTGGCGTCTTCGACATGAAGAGCAGCAGGAGCGCCAGCAGGACCACGATCACGATGACGATCCCGAGCGCGTAGAACGGGCTCCACAGCCAGCTGATCGTGATGATGAAGAGCGCGGCGACGGCCGCCGCGATGATGCCACCGAGGTTCATGCCGAAAGGGTACGACACGAGGGATGCCTCTTGACCCTCCTGCGCGGGAGGGCATCATCCTCCGAGACATGGAGCGAGACGCACGGCTCATCCCGATCAGCCGCTACGCGCGGTTCGTCGGCCTGACGGTGAAGGCGCTCCGCCACTACGACGCGATCGGCCTGCTCGAGCCCGCCGAGGTCGACGCCTGGACCGGCTACCGGATGTACCGGATGGCCCAGGTGGAGCCCGGGCGGCTGATCCGCCGCCTGCGCGACCTCGGGCTGACGCTGGCCGAGGTGCGCCTGGCCCTCGACGACGAGGGCCGGATCCCGAGCCTCCTGCGGGCGGCGGCGGCGCGTCTCGAGGCGGAGCACCGCGACCTGTCGCTGCGCCGTGCCCAGCTCGCGCGAGTCCTCGACGAAGGAGCACCTCTCATGCCCGTCGCCAGCGACCTCGACGTCACCCTCGTCGACGTCCCCGAGCAGCACGTCCTGCGCGTCCGCATGACCGCGCGGCTCGAGGAGTTCCCGCGGATCATCCCCGAGAACCACCAGCGCCTGTTCGCCCTGGCGCCGGACGCCGGCCCGCCGTACTTCATCTGCTTCGAGGAGCCGACCGACGCCGTGCCGGTGGAGATCGGGGTGGTCCTGCCCGGGCCGGTCGACGCGCCCGGCGACGGGATCGAGGCCGGCACGCTCGACGCGGTGCGCGCCGCCCGCGCGATCCACCGCGGCCCGTTCGAGGAGATCATGGACGCCTACAGCGTCGTCTGGGACTGGATCGACAAGCAGGGCCTGCGGGTCGCCGGGGCGGCGAGGGAGATGTACCTGTCCGACCCGGCGGTCGTGAAGGACCCGGCCAGCTACGAGACCGAGCTGCTGTGGCCCGTCAGCGGCGGCTGAACCGGCCGGCCGATCGCTGTCACCGCGGGTAGGCTTCCTGCATGGTCGTCATCATCGCGTTCCTGCTGGCAGTCGTCTTCTTCGTCGTCGGGATCGCGGTGCTGGGCTTCGTGGCGCACCTGCTGTGGTGGCTCGTCGCGGGCGTCGTGATCGGCGCGCTGGCGCGGCTCGTGCTGCCCGGCACCCAGCCGATCGGGATCCTGGCGACCGCGCTGTTCGGCATCGCCGGCTCGTTCATCGGGGCGATCCTGGCGCACGCGCTCGACTGGCACAGCACGATCGTGCAGCTGCTCCTGTCGATCGCTGTCGCCGCGCTGCTCGTGGCTGCGGTGGCCGGCTCGGCCGGCGGCCGAGCGCTCGCCCGCCGCGACTAGCTCGGGGTGCGCCCGACCGCGTTCGGCGAGCTGAACGGGCTCGAGGCTAGTGCGACCGGCTGAACAGGCGGCCGAGGAGGCGCTTGCGGTGCTTCGGCGCGCGCCTGCTCTGGCTCTGCTCGAGCGAGCGCGCGAGGCCGTGCTCGAGGCGCTCCCAGCGCCGCACGAGCTGGGGGTCGTCCAGCTGCGGGTCGTCGAGGGTGGCGATGGTGTCGCGAGTGGTCATGTGGGGGTGTTCGCCCTCGCCTGCACCGGCTCCTCCCCGGGCGAAGGACGCTAGGGGCCCGATCGAGATGTTTCACGTGAAACACGTAACGCAAGGGTCACGAACGTCACGGAAGCGTCACGAGACGGCCGCGGCGAACGCTCGCAGCCGCTCGACGACCGCCTCGTCGAGCGTCGGCCGCCTCGAGCAGCAGCGTCGGATCCGGCCGCGTGTCGCTCCAGGCCCGCACCTGATCGCCGAACGTGCCGGCGACCCAGGCGACTGCCGCGTCGCCGAGACGGCTCGGTGCGGTGACTCCAGACGATCCGGTAGAGCTCGCCGAGCTCCTCGAGCCACAGCTCGTCCTCCGGGCGAGGCTCGAGGCCCAGCAGGAGGAGCGGCCTCACCCCGAGGCCCAGGCGCGGGTCGCCTCGATCCGGGCGTCCAGCGCGGCGAGCTGCTCGGCCACCCGCCGCGGCGACGTCCCGCCGGGCAGGTCGCGGGCGGCGACCGCCTCCTCGGGCGTGGGGGAGGCGAAGCGCTCGCCGGCCGCGATCCGTCCGGCCACCTGCTCGTGGGCCTCGCGGAACGGCAGGCCGCCCCGCACCAGGCTCTCGGCGACGTCCGTGGCCACGCCGAGTCCGTCGGCGGCGGCCTCGCGCAGGCGAGCCTCGTCGTAGCGCAGCCCGCCGATCAGCAGTCCTGCGGCCTCGAGCGAGCCCTGCAGCGCCGCGACCTGGGCGAAGCACAGCTCCTTGTCCTCCTGCAGGTCGGAGGCGTAGGCCAGCGGCAGTCCCTTGAGGACCCCGAGCAGCCCGGTCAGCCGTCCGACCGCCACGCCCGCACGGCCGCGCAGGTGCTCGGCGACCTGGGGGTTCTTCTTCTGGGGCATCATCGACGAGCCCAGCGCGATCGTGTCGTCGAGCTCGGCGAACGCGAACTCCTGGGTGGTGTGGATGATGACCTCCTCGCCGATGCGCGAGAGGTGCAGCGCACACAGGGCCGCGGCGTACACCAGGTCGGCGGCGAAGTCGCGGTCCGAGACGGCGTCCAGCGAGTTCGCGAACGAGGCCGAGAAGCCGAGCTCGGCAGCCGTCGAGGCCGGGTCGAGCGGCAGCGACGAGCCGGCCAGCGCCCCGGCGCCGAGCGGAGAGGCGTCGGCCATCGCCTCGGCCGCCCGCAGCCGCACGACGTCACGCTCGAGCGCCCAGGCGTGGGCGGCCAGATGGTGGCCGAGCAGCACCGGCTGGGCGCGCTGCAGGTGCGTGTAGCCCGGCAGCACCGCGCCCGGGTAGCGGCGCGCTGCCGCAACGAGGGACGCCTGCAGCCCGGCCACCGAGGCCGCCAGCGAGCGGCAGGCCGCGCGGCACCAGAGCCGCATCGCCACCGCCACCTGGTCGTTGCGTGACCGCCCGGCGTGGACCCGTCTCCCAAGCTCGCCGAGGGCTTCCACGAGCCGCCGCTCGATGTAGGAGTGGACGTCCTCGTCCGGTGCCTCCGGGCCCGGCGGCTCGAGCGCCGCCAACGCCGGGTCGAGCCGCGCGGCATCGTCAACCGCCAGGATCCCTTGTCTGGCCAGCATCGCGACGTGGGCCCGCGACGCCTGCACGTCGAAGGCGAACAGCGCCTGGTCGACCGGCAGCGACCGCGACCAGGCCAGGATCCGCTCGTCGAGCGGCGCGCGCATGCGTCCGGCCCACAGCGGCCGGGCGCCGCCCTCGCCGCCCTGCATCAGCGCACGGGTGCGCCGCTCGAGCGGCCGGCCGCCCAGGTGCGCGTCGGCAGGCTGAAGATGTGGATGAAGCCCGCGGCCGCCGAGTGGTCGAAGGCGTCGCCCTCCTCGTACGTCGCCAGGCCGTGGTCGTACAGCGACGCCGGGGCGCGCCGGCCGACGACCTGCAGGTGCCCCTTGAACAGCCGCAGCCGGACCTCGCCGGTCAGCGCCGACCTCGAGGTGCGCACGAACGCGTCGAGCGCCGCCCGCAGCGGCGAGAACCAGAGCCCGTTGTAGACCAGGGTCGCGTACTTCAGCGAGAGCTCGGCCTTGACGGCCCGCAGGTCGCGCTCGAGCACCAGCGACTCGAGCGCCTGCTGGGCCGCGTACAGGGTGATCGCCCCGGGAGCCTCGTAGACCTCACGGGACTTGATGCCCACCAGGCGGTCCTCGATCATGTCGATCCGCCCGACGCCGTGGGCGCCGGCGACCGTGCCGATGGCCAGCACCAGCTCGTGCAGCGGCAGCTCCTGGCCGTCGAGCGAGACGGGCGTGCCCTCCTCGAACCCGATCACGATCTCCTGCGGCGCGTCGGGCGCCGTCACGGGGTCGTGGGTGAGGGAGAACGGCTCCTCCTCGGGCGCCGTCCACGGGATCCTCGAGCGGACCGCACTCGATCGAGCGGCCCCACAGGTTCGCGTCGATGGAGTACGCCGCGCCGCTCTTGACCGGCACTTCGATGCCGTGCTCGGCGGCGTAGGCGATCTCGTCCTCGCGGGTCATGCCCCAGTCACGCACCGGGGCGAAGACCTGAAGGTCGGGCGCCAGCGCGGCGACGGCAGCCTCGAAGCGCACCTGATCGTTGCCCTTGCCGGTGCAGCCGTGGGCCACGCCGAAGGCCCCGCGCTCGCGGGCGACCTGCACCAGCTTCTCGGCGATCAGCGGCCGCGACAGCGCCGAGATCAGCGGGTACTGGTTCTGGTACAGCGCGCCGGCCTGCAGCGCGGGCAGGCAGTAGTGCTCGGCGAACTCGGCCTTCGCGTCGATCACGACGACGTCGGCGGCGCCGGCCTTGCCGGCACGGCGCACGACGGTGTCCACGTCCACGCCCTGGCCGACGTCGATGAGCAGGCAGATGATCTGCGCGTCGTGCTGCTCGGCGAGCCACCTGACGGCGACGGAGGTGTCGAGACCTCCGCTGTAGGCCAGGACGATGGACTCAGGCATTGATCTCCTTCCCCTGGAGAATGTCGTTGCAGAGCAGCTGGAGGTCGGTGCCGGTGTACGGCTCTCGGGCCACGAGGAGGACGGTGTCGTCGCCGGCGACGTCCCCGGCGATGTGCGGCAGGTCGGCGACGTCGAAGGCCCGGGCGAGCGGCTGGGCGTTGCCGGGAGCGGTCTTCATCACCAGGAGGTTGCCCGAGGGCTCCATCCGGCGGACGAGGGTGAGCGCCTCGCGGACGCGGTCGATCGGGTCGACCGGCAGCTCCTCGGCGGGCAGCGCGTAGACCATGTGGCCGCCGCGGCGGACGCGGACGGCGCCGAGCCGGTCGAGGTCGCGCGAGACGGTCGCCTGGGTGATGGCGATGCCCTGCTCGGCGAGCAGCTCCACGAGCTGGGTCTGGCTCGTGACGTCGTGCTGGTCGAGGATCGCGGCGATCAGCTGCTGGCGGTGGTTCACGATGCGCCCTCCCGGTGCAGCGGCGCGCCGAGGACCGCGAGCAGCGCCGCCTGGGTCGTCGGCAGCCGGTTCGCGGCCTGCTGGAAGACGAGGGAGCGGCGGCCGTCGAGCACCTCGGCCGAGACCTCCTCGCCGCGGTGCGCCGGCAGGCAGTGCAGGAACACGGCGTGCGGCGAGGCCTTGCGCAGCAGCCTGGCGTCGACCTGGAAGCCCGCGAAGGCCGTCAGGCGCGCTTCGCGCTCGGCGTCCTGACCCATCGAGACCCAGGTGTCGGTGTAGATCGCGTCGACGCCGTCGACCGCGGCGATCGGGTCGTCGAGCACCGTCACGCTGCCGCCGTTGGCCTCGGCCGCGGCGATCGAGGCGTCGAGGATCGCGGCCTGCGGCTCGAAACCGGCCGGCGCGGCGATCGTCAGGTGCATCCCGGCCAGGGCGCAGGCCTCGCACAGCGAGTGGGCCATGTTCGAGGCGCCGTCGCCGACGAAGGCCAGGCGCAGGCCGGCGAGCTGGCCGAAGCGCTGCTGCAGCGTGAGCAGGTCGGCCAGCGCCTGCAGCGGGTGGTGCAGGTCGGAGAGCGCGTTGATCACCGGCACCCCGGCGTGCTCGGCCAGCGTCTGGATCGTGTCGTGCCCGTTGACCCGGGCCACGATCGCCTCGCAGTAGCCGCCGAGGATGCGAGCCGTGTCCTCGAGGGTCTCGCCGCGGCCGAGCTGCAGCTCGTCGGGGCCGAGCATGACCGGCAGGCCGCCGATCCGGTGGACCGCGACCTGCAGCGACACGCGGGTGCGCGTGGACGGCTTCAGGAAGAGGCAGGCGATGCCGCGTCCGGAGAGCTCGCCGGCGTACAGGTCGGGCGCCTCGTCGAGCGCCTCGGACAGCCCGACCAGGGCCGTGAGCTGCTCGCCCGTCAGGCCGCCGAGCGACAGGAGTCCGGCCGGCGGGGCGTCCACGGGAGCCTTTTCCCCGGGAAACGAGAGGATCGTTGCGGGGTTCATCGCAGGACGGCCTTTCGATCGGCGGCGAGCGCGGCGGAGATCGCGTCGACGACCTGCGCCGCCTCGCGGCGGGAGAGACAGAGCGGCGGGCAGAGCCGCAGGGCGGTCGGGGTGATCGCGTTGACGAGCACGCCGGCGGCGAGCAACCGCCCGGCCGCCTCGGCGGACGAGAGGTCTTCCAGTTCCACCGCCAGCAGGAGCCCCCTGCCGCGCACCGAGGCCACGCCGGGGATCTCGGCCAGGCTCTCGTGCAGGAACGCGCCGACCTCGCGGGCGTTCTCGACCAGGCCCTCGCGCTCGATCGCGTCGAGCACCGCCAGGGCGGCCGCGGTGATCGGCGGGCTCCCGCCGAAGGTCGTCGCGTGGTCGCCGCGCTGGAAGCCGTCGCCGACCTCGTCCGCGAGCAGCGCGCCGATCGGCAGGCCGGACGCGAGTCCCTTGGCCAGCGAGACGGCGTCGGGGCGGACGGGCGTGTCCTGGAAGGCGAACCAGGCGCCACAGCGGCCGATGCCGGTCTGCACCTCGTCGAACAGGAGCAGCGCGTCGTGGCGGTCGCAGAGCGCGCGGGCGGCGACCAGGAACTCGTCGCTGAGGGGCCACACGCCGCCCTCTCCCTGCACCGGCTCGACCAGGATGGCGGCGGTGTTCGGGCCGACGGCGGCGGTCAGCGCGTCGACGTCGTTGCGGGCCACGTGCCGGAAGCCGCCGGCGACGGGCTCGAACGGGGCGCGCTTGGCCTCGGCCCAGCCCGCGGCCAGCGTGGCCAGGGTGCGGCCGTGGAAGGCGCCCTCGAGGCAGACGATCTCGTGCTTCTCGGGGCCGCCGCGGGTGCCGGCGCGCCGGCGGGCGAGCTTGATGGCGGCCTCGACGGCCTCGGCGCCCGAGTTGCAGAAGAAGACCCGGCCGAAGCCCGCGAGCTGGTGCAGCCGCTCGGCCAGCGCCACCTGGGGCTCGGAGTAGTACAGGTTCGACACGTGCCCGAGGAGCGCGGCCTGGTCGGCCAGCGCCTGGGCCGCCGCCGGATGGCCGTGGCCGAGCGCGTTGACCGCGAGGCCGGCCACCAGGTCGAGGTACGCGTTTCCGTCCTCGTCCCAGACCGTGCAGCCGGAGCCCCGCACCAGCGCCAGCTGGCGCTCGGGGTAGGTCGGGAGGATCGCCGCCTCGGCGCGTGCCTTCAGGCTCATGCCGTGACCACCGTCCCGCAGGCGCCGATGCGCACGAGGCCGACGCCGGCGGCGACCGCGGTCGCGCAGGCCTCGAGCTTCGGCAGCATCCCGCCCTGGGCGGCGGCCGGCGGGCGCGAGGCGGCGATCGAGGGGATCAGCTCGCCGTTGGCGTCGAGCACGCCCGGGACGTCGGACAGGAACAGCAGCTCGGACGCGCCGAGCCCGGCCGCGATGGCCGCCGCGACGTCGTCGGCGTTCACGTTCAGCAGGGTCTCGCCGTGGTGCTGGTCCTCGGCGAGCGGGCCGATCACCGGGATGCGCGAGAGCCGGAAGGCCTGCTCGATCTGGGCGGTGCCGGTCTCGGTCAGCGCCGGCTGCGTGCCGACGAGCCCGAGGAACGGGTCGCGCTCGGCCGAGACGGCGCCGGACAGCAGCGCCGACGCGGGCCGGCCGGAGGCCTCGAGGGCGTCGCACAGGTCCTTCGAGACGGCGGCCAGGCCCTCGACCACGCACTCGAGGGCGGCGGCGTCGGTGATGCGCCGGCCGCGCTCGAAGCGCGGGGTGAGACCGCGCCGCGTCATCGCCGCGCTGATCTGCGGCCCGCCGCCGTGCACCACGCACACGCGCGCGTGACGCTGGGCCAGGGCGAGCACCTGGGGCAGGGCGCCGGCCGCGCTGGCGCCGCCGAGCTTGACCACGACGGGGGGCGTCACGTCGTGTACTCCGTGTTGAACTCCACGTAGGCCGACGAGAGGCCCGAGGAGTAGAGGTGCGCGCTGGCGTCGCCGAGGCCGAGATCGATGCGGATGTCGGCCCGCGGCACGTTCATCGCCTGGCGCGCGGCGGCCTCGACGGCCGGCCGGCCCTGGCCGGCGGCGACGATCTGGGCGTCGCCGATCCAGATGGCCAGCCGGTCGGGGTCGAGGTCGACGTCGGCGCCGCCGAGCGCGGCGACCAGCCGGCCCCAGTTCGGGTCGGCGCCCTCGAGCATGCAGCGCACCAGGACGTCCTCGCCGACGGCCCGGGCGGCGCGCTGGGCCTGGGCCTCGTCGCCGGCGCCGGTGATGGCGAAGCGGGCGTAGCGGGTGGCGCCCTCGCCGTCGGCCACGATCTCCTCGGCGAGCTCGAGGAGCACCGCGTCGAGGGCCTCGCCGAAGGCCGCGACGTCGGCGTCGCCGATGCTCACGCCGGAGGCGCCGTTGGCCAGGACGAGCGCGCAGTCGTTGGTGCTCTGGGTGCCGTCGACCGAGATCACGTTGAACGAGCAGGCGATGGCGGCCCGCAGCAGCCGGCGCAGCAGGAGCGGCTCGACCGCGGCGTCGGTGGTCACCTCGGTGATCGTGGTGGCCATGTCCGGGCGGATCATCCCGGCGCCCTTGGCCATCGCCCCGATCCGCACCTCGCGGCCCTGCAGGGTCAGGGTCGCGTGGGCCAGCTTGGTGGAGCGGTCGGTGGTGAGGATCGCCCGGGCGGCGTCCGCGCCGCCGTCGGCGGACAGCTTCGTGACGGCGTCGGCGATGCCGGCGCTGACCTTCTCCATCGGGAGCGGCACGCCGATCACGCCGGTCGAGGCGACCAGCACCTCGGCGGGGTCGAGGCCGAGCGCCGCAGCGGTCTGTTCGACCATCGCGAGCGCGTCCTGCTCACCCTGGGCGCCGGTGCAGGCGTTGGCGTTGCCGGCGTTGGTGACGATCGCCCGGGCCTGGCCGTTCGCGGCGTGGCGCCGGGCCAGCCGCACCGGCGCGGCCGCCAGCCGGTTCTGGGTGTAGACGCCGGCGGCGGCGGCGGGGAGCTCGGACAGCACCAGCGCGATGTCCGGCTTCCCCGACGGCTTGATGTGAGCGCTGACGCCGGCGGCCTGGAAGCCGCGCGCGTGGGTGACGCCGGTCACAGGCCGAGCCCGCGGGCCCTCAGGCCGGCCGCCTCGGGCAGGCCGAGGATCAGGTTCGCGTTCTGCACGGCCTGGCCCGCGGCACCCTTGCCGAGGTTGTCGATCGCCGCGGCGACGATCGCCGTCCGGGTGCGGGCGTCGACCCAGACCCCGAGGTGGCAGCCGTTCGCCCCGTGCAGCCGCGCCGGGTGGGCCGACTGCACGACGTCGACGAAGGGCTCGCCGGCGTAGCGCGCGTGGTACAGCGCCTCGGCCTCGTCCTGGGTGATGGCCGACGTGAGCCGGACGTAGCACGTCACCTCGAGCCCGCGCGCGTGCGGGGCGAGGTGCGGCGTGAAGGTGACCGGGACGTCGGCGTCGGCGATGCGGCCGAGGCTGCGCTCGATCTCCGAGATGTGGCGGTGCCCAACCGGGGTGTACGGCTGGACACCGCCGTCGACCTCGCACAGGTGGGTGCGCTCGGTCGGGGTGCGGCCTGCTCCCGAGACGCCGGACTTGCCGTCGATCGCGATCGGGGGGTCGGCAAGTCCTGCTTCGACCAGCGGCGTGAGCGCAAGCAGCGCGGCCGTGGCGTAGCAGCCCGGGTTGGCCACGAACGAGGTGGCAGAGATCTCCTCCCGGAACAGCTCCGGAAGGCCGTAGGCCCAGTCCGAGTCGAGCCGGAAGTCCGACCCGAGATCGACGACCGGCGTGCCCGCCGCCCGCAGCCGGCTCCCCATCTCGGCGCTCTGGCCGTGGGGGAGGGCCAGGAAGGCGACGTCGCACAGCGCGAGCTGGTCGGCGTCGAGGGGCGAGTAGCCCTCGGAGCGGGCCTGCGCCATCGCGAGCCGCAGGACGGGGTGGTCTGCGAGGATCCGGGCGAGCTCCCGGCCGGCGTAGCCCGAGGCGCCCGCGATCCCTGCCGAGAGGCGGGTGCGCGGCGTCGTTGCCGGGGAGGTGGGGAGCTGCTGGAGCGCGATCACAGGCGTCATGCGGGCCAGCGTCGGCCCACTGCATGATTATGCATGACTCCGAATGATTATTCAAGCGGAACCGTGCGGACGCTGTCGCGCGAACGTGCGTCAGAGCCGAGCCGAGCCGTGCGGCCGGCCCCCGGGCTCCTCGGGGGCCGGCCGCGCTCCCTCAGCCGATGATCTGCTTGCGGCTCGGGACGCAGAGCTCCTGCGGGTCGCTCACGTTCAACGTGCGCTGGCCGAACTGGTTGAACACCCGCACGGTGACGTGCGGCGGCTGCCTCTCCTTGATCTTGAAGCAGACCAGGTGCACGTCCGGGTAGCGGACGTCGGTCACGGTCCCGCCGTGCGTCTTGCGCACCGGGTTGCACAGCGTGACGGGGGCGCCGACCTTGACCTGCTTGTTCTCGAACTGGTCGATCAGCTGGACCGTCTTCGGGATCCCGGGGGCCGGCTGGCCGGTCGGCGGCAGGATCTCGTTCGCCGTGTAGCACTTGTAGTGGTCGAGCAGCGAGAGCGGCGGGAGACCCGGGCCCGGCTGCTGGTTCTTGTACGACGGCAGGCACAGCCGCTTCGCGGTGGTGACCCGCAGGTTGCGCTTGCCGAACTGGTTGTCGACGGCCACGTTGCGGGCCTGGTTCTGCTGCAGCTTGAAGCAGACGAGGTGCAGCTCGGGGTTCTTCACGCCGTAGGTGACGTCGTCGTGGATCTTGACGACGGGGTTGCACAGCATGACCACCCGGCCGACCTTCAGTGCACTGGCGCCGAACTGGTCTGCGAGCGTGACCTGGGGCGGCAGCGGCGCGGGCGGCGGGGCCTCGCTGGCCTTGTAGCACTTGAAGTGGTCGACCGAGGCCAGCGGGTTCACCAGCTGGCTGCCCGACGCGGCGAGCTGTTTGGCCGCGAGCTTCGCGGCCGCGAGACCTGCCGGGGCGGGCGTGGCGCTGTGGATGGCGAGCGCGGACGGTACGGCCACGGCGACGAGCGTGACCGCGGCGAGCGACGTCGCCCTGAGGATGGACATGGCGGCTCCTGGTGAGACGGGGACTCCGGAGGGGGGCGCCCTTCCTCCCGTGGCCACGAAGCTACGCCGCTGGAATACCGCCGCTAGCGGGTTTTCCCTAGACCGGGGGATTGCGCCCGAGCCGGGACGGATCAGGATGCGAGAGACGCCGTGAACCCCGCGTCGCCTCGCGACCCAGCTCACGGAGACCACTCGCATGAAGACGCTCATCCTTCCCCTCGCCGCGCCGCGTTCGCGGCCGTCGTCGCCCCCAACGCCCTCGCGGCCACGTCGCAGTGCGCAGCTGCGCCGACGACCACCGCCTTCGGTACCTGGGGCGATCCCAACCAGTACCTGCCGTTCAAGGGCTCGAGCTTCGAGAACGGGGCGTCGGGCTGGTCGTGGGCCGGCAAGGCGAACATCGTCGGCGCCGACGACGCCCACCTGCTGAGCACGACCGGCTCGCACGCCGTCGAGCTGCCCTCCGGCGGGACGGCGAAGAGCCCTCAGACCTGCGTCGACTCGACCATGCCGTCGATGCGGTTCTTCGTCAGGCGCGTCTCGGGCACGGGCAACCTGACCGTCACGGGCACGCTCGCCGGGGCGAAGGGATCCGTCACGACGATCGCGACCTTCGCGGGCGGCTCGACGTGGGCGCCGAGCCCGATCGTCAGCTTCCCGACGACCTTCATGAGCGCCTTCCTGACGGGTAGCCTGAACGCCCAGTTCCAGTTCACGTCCGACCCCGGCACCGTGTACCGGATCGACGACGTGCAGATGGATCCCTTCCGCTCGGTCTGACAGCCGATCAGGACGGGCGGCGGGGCCCTCTGAGGCGGTCGTCAGCGGCTCCTCAGCGCATCCTGAGTTGCATGCGAATGCAGGCAACTGCATACTTTTCCGCTACATGGCCCCTTCGCTGCGTCCCCACCCGACTCGTCCGTCGCCGCGCCCGTCCGCCGCGTCGAGCCAGCCCACGGACCCGGCGAAGGGGGTCGGGTGAAGGCCGAGAACCCGCTCTACGACCCGCGATTCGAGCACGACGCCTGCGGCGTCGGGTTCGTCGCACGGATCGACGGCAGCCGCTCGCACGAGATCGTCCAGCAGGGGCTCGAGGCGCTGCTCCGCATGCAACACCGCGGCGCGACCGGTGCCGACCCGGACACCGGAGACGGCGCCGGGCTGATGCTGCAGCTGCCCGACCGCTTCTTCCGCCGCTGGGCCCGGGAGGAGCTCTCGCTCACCCTGCCGCCGGCCGGCGACTACGCCGTCGCCCAGGCCTTCCTGCCGCGCGAGCCCGCCCTGCGCCTGCGCTGCGAGGAGCTGATGGTGCGGATCTCGGTCGAGGAGGGCCAGCGCCCGCTCGGCTGGCGCACCGTGCCGGTCCGCTCCGACGCCATCGGCACGCTCGCCCGCGAGAGCGAGCCGGTGATCCGCCAGCTCGTCATCGGCCGCGGCCGCGACGTGAGCCCGGGCGCGTTCCGGCGCAAGCTCACGGTCATCCGCCGCCGCGTCGAGCTCGCCGCGGCCGCCCGCCGGATTCCCGAGGAGGCGTTCTGCGTCCCCTCGATCTCGAACGCGACGCTGACCTACAAGGGCCTTTTGATGCCCTCCCAGCTCGCGGCCTACTACCCGGACCTGGAGGAGCCGGACGTCGAGAGCGCCATCGCCCTCGTCCACTCACGGTTCTCCACCAACACCCTCGGCACGTGGGACCTGGCCCAGCCGTTCAACCTGCTGGCCCACAACGGCGAGATCAACACCGTGCGCGGCAACCGCTCCTGGATGAACGCGCGCGAGCCGCTCCTGCGCTCGGCCCTGCTCGGGGACGACCTGCAGAAGCTCTTCCCGATCATCGAGGACCGCTGGTCGGACTCCGCCGCCCTGGACGCCGCGCTCGAGCTGCTCACCGTGGCCGGCCGGGCGCCGGCGCACGCCCTGTCCATGCTCGTTCCCGCCGCCTGGACGGGCGACGACGAGATGTCGGACGAGGTCAAGGCGTTCTACGAGTACCACGCGACGATCGTCGAGCCGTGGGACGGCCCGGCCGCGCTCGCGTTCTGCGACGGCCGCTACGTCGGCGCCCTGCTCGACCGCAACGGCCTGCGGCCGGCGCGCTACCAGATCACCCGCGACGGCCTGGTGGTCATGGCCTCCGAGGCCGGCGTGCTCGACCTCGACCCGGCCGACGTCGTCGTCTCGGACCGGGTCGCGCCGGGCCGCATGCTGCTGGTCGACACGGTCGCCGGCCGCATCGTCCCGGACGCCGAGCTGAAGCAGGAGCTCGCCACCCGCCGGCCCTACCGCCACCTCCTGAACCGCCAGAAGCTGTACCTCGAGGACCTGCCGCCGGCGTCGGGCGGCGACTCCGGCGCCGCGCCAGCCGCTCGGCCGCCTGCAGAAGGCCTTCGGCTACACCCAGGAGGACCTCGACCTGCTGGTCTCGCCGATGGCCGTCGACGGGCAGGAGCCGGTGTCCTCGATGGGCGTCGACACCCCGCTGGCGGTGCTCTCGGAGCGGCCGCAGCTGCTGCCGGCGTTCTTCAAGCAGCACTTCGCCCAGGTCACGAACCCGGCCATCGACCCGCAGCGCGAGGGCCTGGTGATGAGCCTGCGCACCGTGCTCGGCTCCCAGGCGAACCTGCTCGACGAGGTGCCGGACTCCGAGCGGCGGGTGATCCTGTCCCGGCCGATCCTCTTGCCGGGCGACCTCGAGAAGCTGTACGCGCTGCCGACCGACCAGTTCAAGGTCGGCCGCATCTCGTGCCTCTACGACCCGGCCGGCGGCGGCGACGCGCTCGACCGGGCGCTCGACACGATGTGCCGCGAGGCCTCGCGCCTGGTGCGCCGGGGCCACGGGGTGATCGTCCTCTCGGACCGCGGCGTCGACGAGCAGCGCGCCCCGATCCCGATGCTCCTGGCCACCGCGGCGGTGCACAGCCACCTGGTGCGCGAGGGCGGCCGCAGCCGCACCAGCGTCGTGGTCGAGTCCGGCGAGCCGCGCGAGGTCATGCACTACGCGCTCCTCGTCGGCTACGGCGCGGCGGCGGTCATGCCGTACCTGGCGTTCGACACCGTGGCCTCGCTGCACGCCACCGGGGACGCCGGCGGCGGCACGGTCGAGGAGGCCGTCGAGCGCTACGTCCAGGCCGTCTCGAAGGGCCTGCTCAAGGTGCTGGCCAAGATGGGGATCTCGACGGTCCAGTCGTACCGCGGCGCGGCCATCTTCGAGGCCGTCGGCCTCGGCGGGGAGGTCGCAGCCCGCTTCTTCCCGTCCACCCCGTCGCGCGTCGGCGGCGTCGGCCTGAACGAGATCGCCGCGGACGCCGCGACCCGGCACGCGGCGGCCTTCGGCGGCGACGGCATCGACGCCGGCGGGCTCTACCGCTTCCGCCTCGGCGGCGAGGCCCACGTCTGGGATCCGCCGACCATCGTGGCCCTGCAGCGGAGCGTCCGCGACGGCAGCCGCAACGGCTTTCGGGCCTACTGCGAGGCCGTCGACGGGGCCTCGGCCGCAGCCGGGACGCTGCGCTCGCTGCTCACCGTGAAGCCCGCCGGCGAGCCGGTGCCGCTCGACGAGGTCGAGCCGGTCTCCGAGATCGTGAAGCGCTTCGCGAGCGGCGCGATGTCGCTCGGCGCGCTCTCCCAGGAGGCCCACGAGACGCTCGCGATCGCCATGAACCGGATCGGCGGGCGCTCGAACTCGGGCGAGGGCGGGGAGGACCTGCGCCGCTCGACGCCCGACCCGAACGGCGACCTGCGCCGCTCGGCCATCAAGCAGGTCGCGTCGGCCCGCTTCGGCGTCACGACGGCGTACCTGGCCGACGCCGACCAGCTGCAGATCAAGGTCTCGCAGGGCGCGAAGCCCGGCGAGGGCGGCCAGCTTCCGGGCCACAAGGTCGACGCGACGATCGCCCGGCTGCGCCACGCGACGCCCGGCGTCGGCCTGATCTCGCCGCCGCCGCACCACGACATCTACTCGATCGAGGACCTGGCCCAGCTCATCCACGACCTGCGCTGCGTCAACCCGTCGGCCGAGATCTCGGTGAAGCTCGTCGCCGAGGCCGGCGTCGGCACGGTGGCCGCGGGCGTGGCCAAGGCCCGGGCCGACCACATCGTCATCGCCGGCCACGACGGCGGCACCGGCGCGTCGCCCACCTCCTCGACCCAGCACGCGGGCCTGCCGTGGGAGCTCGGCCTGGCCGAGACCCAGCAGGTGCTCGTCCAGAACGGCCTGCGCGGCCGGGTGCGGGTGCAGGCCGACGGCGGCATGCGCACGCCGCGCGACGTGCTGGTCGCGGCGCTGCTCGGCGCCGAGGAGTTCGCGTTCTCGACCGCCCCGCTGATCGCCGCGGGCTGCGTGATGATGCGCGTCTGCCACCTGAACACCTGCCCGGTCGGGATCGCGAGCCAGGATCCCGAGCTGCGGCGGCGGTTCACCGGCACGCCCGAGCACGTGGTGCGCTTCTTCTGGTACCTGGCCGAGGAGCTGCGCGAGCAGCTCGCCGAGCTCGGGGCGCGCTCGCTCGACGAGCTCGTCGGCCGCTGCGACCTGCTCGCGCCGGTGGTGGCCGAGCCCGGCACGCGGGCCGCGCTGCTCGACCTGCGCGGCGTCGTCACCCGGGCCAGCGGGCCCGGAGGGCGCCGCCCACCGCCAGGTCGAGTCCCAGGATCACGCGCTCGGCGCCGAGCTCGACGTCGACCTCCTGGCCTCCGCCGGCCCGGCGCTCGACGCCGGCACCCCGGTGACGCTCGAGCGGCAGGTGCGCAACGTCCACCGCAGCCTCGGGGCGCTGTTCTCGGGCGAGCTCGTGCGGCGCCACCCCGAGGGGCTGCCCGACGACACGATCCAGGTCCGCCTGCAGGGCATCGCCGGCCAGAGCTTCGGCGCGTTCGGGGCCCGCGGCCTGACGCTGCGGCTCGAGGGCCAGGCCAACGACTACACGGGCAAGGGCCTGTCCGGCGCCCGGCTGATCGTCCGCCCGCCCGCCGCCGCGGCCTATCCCGAGTCCAGCATCGCGATCGGCAACACCTCGCTGTACGGGGCGACCGGCGGCGAGCTCCTGGTGCGCGGCGTCGCCGGCGAGCGCTTCGCGGTGCGCAACAGCGGCGCGGCGGCGGTCGTCGAGGGCGTCGGCGACCACGGCTGCGAGTACATGACCGGCGGCACCGTCGTGGTGCTCGGGCCGGCGGGCCGCAACTTCGCCGCCGGCATGTCCGGCGGGCTCGCGTTCCTGTACGACCCGTCCGGCGCGTCCCGGCGCCGGGTGAACGGCGACCTGGTCGGCGTCGGCCCCGTCGAGGACGAGGAGCTCCTGCGCACGCTGGTGCAGCGGCACGCCGACGAGACCGGCTCGCCGCTCGCCGCCGGGCTGCTCGCCTCCTGGGAGGTGGCGCTCGCAGGGTTCGTGCAGGTGACCCCGCACGACGTGCGCCGGCTGCGCGAGGAGACCATCGAGACGACGGCCGACGAGGAGGCCCGTGCCTGATCCTCGCGGCTTCCTGAAGGCGCCCCGGCGGCACGCGCCGCTGCGGCCGGTGCCCGACCGGGTCTCGGACCACCTCGACGTGCACCTCTCGGCGAGCGACGCCCACGTCGCCGAGCAGGCCGGCCGCTGCATGAACTGCGGCGTACCGTTCTGCCAGACCGGCTGCCCGCTCGGGAACGTGATCCCGGACTGGAACGAGCACGCCCGCAAGGGCCGCTGGCGCGAGGCCATCGACTCCCTGCACGCGACGAACAACTTCCCCGAGTTCACGGGGCGGCTGTGCCCGGCGCCGTGCGAGGAGGCCTGCGTCCTGACGCTCGGCCGACGACCCGGTGACCATCGAGGAGATCGAGTACGCGATCGCCGAGCGGGCCTGGAGCAACGGCTTCGTCACGCCGGCGGCGGTGCCGCAGGCCACCGGCCGCAGCGTCGCCGTGATCGGCTCGGGTCCCGCCGGCATGGCCGCGGCCCAGCAGCTCGCCCGCACCGGCCACCGGGTGGTGGTGTTCGAGCGCGACGACGTGCCCGGCGGCCTGCTGCGCTACGGGATCCCCGACTACAAGCTCGAGAAGAAGCTCGTCGAGCGGCGGGTCGAGCAGCTCGAGGCCGAGGGGATCGTGTTCCGCTGCGGCTGCGAGGCCGGGATCGACGTCGGCGTCGACGAGCTGCGCTCGAGCTTCGACGCGATCGTCCTGGCCACGGGCGCCCAGCAGCACCGCGAGCTGACGCTTCCCGGCCGGGAGCTCGACGGCGTCCACCTGGCCCTGCCGTACCTGCGCGACCGCAACCGGGCCGTCGCCGGCCGTCCCGCCTGGGACGCGCCGATCAGCGCCGCCGGCAAGCGTGTCGTGGTGCTCGGAGGCGGGGACACCAGCGCCGACTGCCTCGGCTGCGCCCTGCGCGAGGGCGCCACCAGCGTGACCGAGATCGCCCACGGACCCCAGCCGCCGACGCGGCGCGACCCGCTCCGCACCTGGCCGGAGTGGCCGAAGCTGCTGCGCTCCTACCCGGTGCACGGCGAGGGCGGCGACCGCCGCTTCGCCTTCGTCACCACCGGGCTCGAGGGGAGCAACGGGACGCTGCAGCGCCTGGTGGGCAAGCGCGTCGAGTTCGCCCAGACCGCGCCGGACGAGCCGCGCCGGGCGATCGACGTCGGCGGCGGCGGCCGCGAGACGCTCGACGTCGACCTCGTGCTGATCGCGATCGGCTTCAGCGGCCCGGAACGCGCCGACGGGCTGCTCGACGGGCTCGGGGTGCGGCTCGCGAGCCGCGGCACGGTGCTCGCCCAGCCGGACGGCACGACCAGCGTCGAGGGCGTCTACGCCGCCGGCGACTGCGTCCTCGGTGCCGACCTCATCGTGACCGCGATCGCCGCGGGCCGCCGGGCCGCGGCGGCGGTCGACCAGCTGCTCGCGAAGACCCCGGCGCAGAGCGCGTGAGCGCCGTGGTCGCCGGCGGCGCCGACGCGGCGCTCCGCCGCGACGTGCGGCTGCTCGGGTCGCTGCTCGGCCAGGTCCTGGTCGAGCAGGAGGGCCAGTGGCTGCTCGACGACGTCGAGCGCATCCGGCTGCTCTCGCGCGACGTCCGCCAGTCGGGGTCGCAGGCCCAGGACGAGCTCGCCGCCTGCGTGCGCGAGCTGCCGGTCGATCGCCAGGCCCTGGTGCTGCGGGCGTTCGCGCTGTACTTCCAGCTCGCGAACCTGGCCGAGCAGCACCACCGGGTTCGCCGCCGCCGCGAGTACGAGCACGAGGGGACGATCCCCCGGGAGTCGCTCGAGGACGCCGTCGTGCGGCTGCGCGAGGGCGGCGTCGAGTTCGACGCGCTGCGGGCGGCCGTCGGCCGGCTCGACCTGCAGCTCGTGCTCACCGCCCACCCGACCGAGGCCACGCGGCGCTCGCTGCTGGCGGCCCAGCTCCGGCTGGGACGCCTTCTGACCCAGCTCGACGACCCGCTGCTCACCCCGTCCGAGCGCCGCCTCAGCGAGGCCACGCTGGCCGAGGAGGTGACCGTCCTGTGGCAGACCGACGAGGTCCGGGCGCGCCGCCCGCGGGTGGTCGACGAGATCCGCCAGGGGCTGTGGTTCTTCGAGCAGTCGCTGCTCGACGCCGCCGAGGCGGTGCTCGCCGAGCTGCGCGAGCTGCTTCCCGACGCACCGCCGGGCCTGCGCTTCGGCACCTGGATCGGCGGCGACCAGGACGGCAACCCGAACGTCGGGCCGGAGGCCATCGACGAGGCGCTCGGCCGGGCCCGCCGGCTCGCCCGGCACCGCTACGCCGAGGAGCTGCGGGCGCTGGCCGCCGAGCTCGGCATCGCCTCGCGGCTGGTCGGCGTCGACGACGCGCTCGAGGCCTCGATCGCCGCCGACGCGCGCGACCTCCCCGAGGTGGCCGCGGTGCGCGGCGACGCCAACGAGGGCGAGCCGTACCGCCAGAAGCTGACGTTCATGCGGGTGCGGCTGGAGCGCGACCGCTACCCCGACGCCGCGGCCCTCGAGGCCGACCTGGCGCTGGTCGACGCGAGCCTTCGGGCGCACCGCGGCGCCCGCCTGGCCCAGGGTCGGTTGGCGGCGCTGCGCCGCCGGGTCGAGATCTTCGGGCTGCACCTCGCGTCGCTCGACATCCGGGTGCACGCCCGCCAGGTGCGCGACGACGAGGCGCGGCTGCACGAGACGCTGCGGGCCGCCGCCGAGGCCCAGGACCGTCACGGCGACGCGGCGCTCGGCTCGCTCATCGTCTCCGGCACCGAGACGGCCTCCGACGTCGCCGGCGCCCAGGCCGCTGCCGACGCGGCCGGTGCGCGGATGACGGCAGTGCCGCTGCTCGAGACCATCGAGGACCTGGAGCGGGCGCCCGAGGTGGTCGGCGAGCTCCTGGCCGACCCCGGCTTCGCCGCGGCGGTGGAGCGGCGCGGGCGCCGGCTCGAGGTGATGGTCGGCTACTCGGACTCGGCCAAGGACGGCGGCTTCCTGGCCGCCCAGTGGGCGGTCTTCCGGGCCCAGGAGGAGCTCGCCGAGGTGGCCCGGGAGCACGGCGTCGACCTGGTGGTGTTCCACGGCCGGGGCGGCAGCGCCGGGCGCGGGGGAGGCCCGACCTACGCGGCGATCCTGGCCCAGCCCGCGGCGTCGGCCACCGGCCGGCTGAAGCTGACCGAGCAGGGCGAGACGATCGCCTTCAAGTACGCGCTGCAGGGGCTCGCCCGCCGCAACCTCGAGGCCGCGCTGGCGGCGACCCTCCTGGCGGGCTTCCCCGACGTGACCGGGAGCGACCCGCCCGAGGGGGCCCGCGCGGTGCTCGACGGCCTGGCCGCCCGGGCCGAGGAGACGTACCGCGCGCTGGTGCACGACGACCCGGCGTTCCTGCCGTTCTTCCGGGCGTTCACCCCGATCGACGAGCTCTCGCTGCTGGCCCTCGGCTCGCGGCCGGCGCGCCGCCCCGACGAGGAGCCCTCGCTGCGCTCGCTGCGGGCGATCCCCTGGGTCTTCTCGTGGACGCAGAACCGCTCGCTGCTGCCGAGCTGGTACGGCGCCGGCAGCGCGCTCTCGGCGCACGCCGAGCGGGAGGGAGGCCTGGACGAGCTGCGGGCCCTGTTCCGCGGCTGGCCGTTCTTCCGCAGCCTGGTCGAGAACCTCGAGATGGCGCTCGCGAAGTCGAGCCCCGGGATCGCCCACAGCTACCTCGACCTGGTGCCCGAGGACGCGGGCCGCGACCGCATCTGGGAGCTGCTGCAGGCCGAGCACGCCCGCACCGTCGAGGCCGTCCTCGGCGATCGTCGAGGAGCGCCAGCTGCTCGACCGCCACCCGGTCCTGCAGCGCTCGGTGCAGCTTCGCAACCCGTACGTGGATCCGATGAACGCCGTGCAGGTCGAGCTGCTGCGCCGCTACCGCGACCCGAACACCTCCGAGGGCGAGCGCGAGGCCCTGCGGGCGCCGCTGGCCCGGTCGATCGCGGGCATCGCGGCGGCGCTGCGCAACACGGGTTAGACCGGCCGGTAGGAGACCAGCGTCTGCCCGGGGGAGCCGCCGACCGCGAGGCTCTCCACCTCGAGCACCAGCATGCCCGCCCGCGGGTGGTGGAAGGTCTTCGGCCCGTGCGGCTTGTCCGCCACGTCCTGCCGGGCCCAGAGACCGGCGAAGGCGGGCGAGCGCTCGAGCAGCTCACCGGTCAACGGGCGCTCGCCGAAGCGGGTCTGGGCCAGCCGCAGCGACGCGACGATGCTCGCCGCCGCGGGCCCGTCGCGGCCCAGCAGCCGGCCGTAGGCGTCGTCCAGGAACACCAGACGGGCGAGGTTTCGGTCGGCCCTCGGCAGGCGGTCGATGTCGAGCAGGAGCGCCGCACCGGCCTCGTTCCAGGCGAGCACGTCGAGCCACGGCCCGGTGACGTAGGCCGGATCCGGCTGCAGGCGGTCGAGGAGCGCCTGGATCCCGGGCCGCACCCGCTCGTCGGGCAGGCGGCGGCCGCGGCCGGCCGGGCCAGCGAGAGCAGGTGCTCGCGCTCTGCCGGGTCGAGCCGCAGCGCCCGGGCGAGGGCCCCCGCGACCTCGGCCGAGGGCAGCACGCGCCCCTGCTCGAGCCGGATCACGTAGTCGACGCTGACCCCGGCCAGCGCGGCCAGCTCCTCGCGCCGCAGTCCCGGGACGCGGCGATGGCCGGCCGTGGGAGCCGGTGCGAGCCGGTTCCGCCGCGAGCGCAGGAACGTGCCGAACTGCCCGTCTGCCACCGCACGACCCTAGCGGAGGAGGGCCGGGCGTTCCTGGTACGGGCCGTCCCAGGAAGGATCTGCGCTGTTCGGCGCCGCAGCCGCCGTGAACGCTCGGAGGCATGAGCACCCACCACACCCTCGTCGAGCGCTACCTCGCCGCCTGGACGGCCGGCGACCTCGACGCCTTCGACGAGCTCGTCACGCCCGACTACCGCAACCACTCCTCGAGCCTCGCGGACCCCGATCCCGGGCCCGCGGGTCTGAAGCCGATCGTCGCTGCCATGCGCCGCGGCATTCCCGACCTCTCCTACGAGCTGGTGCACGTCGTCGCCGCCGGGAACCTCGTCGCCTTCCACACCCTGGTGCGCGGAACCCAGACCGGCGAGCTCTTCGGCGCGGCGCCGACGGGCCGCGCGTTCTGCGTCCGCCAGATGCAGGTCGAGCGGGTCCGCGACGGCCGGATCGCCGAGCACTGGAGGGTCACCGACGAGGCCGGCATGGCCCGCCAGCTCCAGGGCAGCACGTATACCGTGCCGGCAGCAGCATGGAGCCCGGCGCCGACACCGCGTTCGTCCGAGGCGCCCTCGCCGACCCGGAGCGGCTGGCGTCGCTGAGGCGCACGGGCCTGCTCGACTCTCCTCCCGAGGAGCCGTTCGACCGGCTCACCCGGCTCGGAATGCGCGTGCTCGGCCTGTCGATCGCCCAGATCTCGATCCTCGACCGCGACCGCCAGTTCTTCAAGAGCAAGCTCACCCGCGACGGCGTGCCCGTCACCGTCCGGGAGACGCCGCTCGACCGCTCGTACTGCCAGTACGCGGTGGCCTACGACGAGCCGTTGATCGTGCCGGACGCCCGCGAGCATCCGCTGCTGCACGACAACCCGGCCATCGGGGACGGCGTGATCGCCTACGCCGGCGTGCCGCTGCACGACGACGCGGGGCGCACGCTCGGGGTCTACTGCGCGATCGACGACGAGCCGCGCGAGTGGACCGCCGACGAGATCGCGCTCGTCCGCGACCTCGCGGCCACCGCCGAGGCCGAGATCCGGCTGCGGATCGCGAACGCCGAGGCCGGGTCGGCGCACCGCCGCCTGCGGGCGCTCGTCGACGCGGCCCACGAGGCGTTCATCGGCGTGTCCGTGGAGCGGCTGGTGACCGACTGGAACGGCGCGGCCGAGCGGATCCTCGGCTGGAGCGCGGGGGAGGTGCTCGGCCAACCGGTGGGGCCGCTGCTCCTGCCGCAGGGCGAGCTCGAGCGCTACCGGGCCGAGCACGCGGCGCTGCAGGCGGAGCAGGACGCCGAGAGCTTCGGGCATCGCGTCCACCGCGCGGTGCTCCACAAGACGGGCCGGCAGGTGGCGGTCGAGATGACGGTCGCGACGTTCCAGGGCGGCGAGGACGGGTTCGCGATCTTCCTGCGCGACGTCACCCTGCAGCGCGAGAACGAGGAGCGGCGCGAGCGCCTCCTGGGGCAGGAGCGCGAGACGGTGGCCAAGCTGCAGGCGCTCGACCAGCTCAAGGACAACGTCATCTCCCACGTGTCCCACGAGCTGCGCAGCCCGCTCACCTCGATCCTCGGCTACACCCAGCTCCTCGCCGACGAGGACCTCGACGAGGACCAGCAGCGCTTCGTCGCGACGATCGCCCGCAACGCGGACCGGCTGCAGCGGGTCATCGACGACCTGCTGTTCCTGTCGCGGGCCGACGTCCAGAAGGTCGAGCTGCCGCACGAGCAGGTCGACCTCGCCGGGATCGTCCGGGACGGGCTCGAGGCGGTCAAGCCGTTCGCCGACAGCTCGCAGCTCACGATCGAGACGGCCATCCACGACGGCGTGGTCGTCGAGGGCGACGCCGGCCGGCTCGGCCAGGTGGTCGACAACCTGCTCTCGAACGCGGTCAAGTACACGCCCGCCGGGGGCACGGTGCGGGTGCGGCTCGCGAGCCACGGGACCCGTGCGCTGCTCGACGTCGAGGACACCGGCATCGGGGTGCCGACGGCCGAGCGCGGACGCCTGTTCGAGCGCTTCTTCCGGGCCTCCACGGCCACCGAGCGGGCCATCGCCGGGACCGGCCTCGGCCTGGCCATCACGAAGACCATCGTCGAGGCGCACGGCGGCGAGATCGTCGCCGACAAGGGCGGCAACGGCCGCGGCACGCGCTTCACGGTCACCCTCCCGCAGCGGCCGGCGACCTCCTAGCGATCCCGCTGGAATAGGTGGCCCGGAGCCGGGGTCTTTGGGGCATACCGGGCCGCAGGGGCCCGGCAACCACAGGGAGAGAGACCATGTCGAAGGCCTTCGCGCTGCGGCATGCCGGAATCGCCTCGGGCCTCGTGCTCGCAGCCCTCGCGGCCGGCATCCCGACCGCTGGTGCGACCACGATCCAGCCGGTGCGCGCCGGCGTCCAGCTGACGATCCCGCCGCTCTTGCCGAACCTCACGGCGACGAACCCCAGCCCGGGGACGTACCGGATCACCAACACCGGGATCGCGCCGTCCGGCTCGTTCGTCGTGCGTGTCCACCGGGTCGGCGTCAAGGCCGGGAGCACGTTCGTCGTGCCGAGCCTGACCCGCGGGCAGTCGTTCAGCCGCTACCTCGGCAACGTCTGCGACGCGCTGCCGCCGGCGATCGAGGTGGTCGCCGACTCCCCGAACCTCGTCCACGAGTCCAACGAGAGCGACAACGCCGTCGTCCTCCACCCGACCCACAACTGCTGAGGACCCCACCGATGCCCCTGATTCCCCGCCAGTCCCGCGAGCGCCGCACCCGCGTCCAGGCCGCCCAGGCCGACACCCGCCGCGACGCCCGCCCGCGCATCAGCCTGTAGGCGGCGGCCCTACGAGCGACGGCGAGTACGACGCCGGCTCGAACCCCAACCGCCGATAGACCTGCTCGCCCGCCTCTCCGACCTCGGCCACGATCACCGTGTGCTCGAGGTCGGGGAGGCGTTTTCGTGTGTCCAGGGCCATGGCCGTGAGCAGCGCCGACGCGCAGCCGCGGCGGCGCACCTCCTCGCGGGTGTCGACCCGCTGGTAGCGCGCGATCGTGCCCTCGTCGTTCCAGTAGATGCCCGCCGTGGCCACCGCCCGGCCGTCGAGCTCGCCGATCCACCACTCGCCAAACCCCGCGTCGGAGCGGGCCCGGTGATGGCGCGCCAGCCGGCGCTGGAAGTCCGTCTGGTCGGGCGCGTCGGCCGCGCCGACCGCCAGCGCCGCTTCCCAGTCGGCGTCGCTCTCGCAGATCCGGGCCGTGAAGCCGTCGGGGCCGTGGCCCGGGACGAGCGTGCCGAGGGTCAGGATCACGTCGATCTCGGGGTTCAGGTCGTGGCGCTCGGCGACCGCCGTCAGCTCCGGCGGGAGGTGGAGCTCCGGTCGCTCCCAGGAGATGATCCGCCGCCGCGGCAGCGGCTCGCCGATGATCTCGCCCCAGCGCGCGATCCAGCGCTCGAGCTCGGCCGGCGACGGCTCGGCGTCGAGCACGACGTAGTTGCCGAACCAGTAGTCGGGCAGGTCCGGCGAGCGCACGAGGCGCGCACCGTCGAGCCGGGTGACGATCTGGCGCGGCGGCGTGAAACGGTCGGTGATCCAGCCGAGCAGGTCCACGGTCGCCAATCATGGCTGTTCGAGGACGGCGGCGAGCCGGCGGACGCCGTCGCGCAGGTCGTCCGCACCAGCCCCGGCGAAGCTCAGCCGGAGCCCCGGCCTGGCCGCCTCGGCCGGGTAGTACGGCGTGCCCGCGCCGACCAGGACGCCGGCCCGCAGGGCGTCGGCGGCGATCTGCTCGTCGTCGCTGCCCGGCGGCAGGTCGGCCCACAGGTGCAGGCCGCCGCGCGGCACGTGACGGACGTGCAGCTGCGGACAGCGGGCGGCGAGCTCGGACAGGAGGACGTCGCGGCGGATGCGCAGCTCGGCCTGCACGCGGCGCACGTGCCGGGCGAAGGACGGGGCGCTGACCAGGCTGAGCGCGGTCTCGTGCAGGACGCCGGAGCCGTGCAGGTCGTCCACCAGCCTCGCCGAGCGCAGCCGGGCGAACGCCGGGCCCCGGGCCACGAGCGCGGCGACCCGCAGCCCGGGAGCGGCGATCTTGGTGAGCGAGCGGACGTAGACCACGTGCCCGTCGCGGTCGTCCGCCGCCAGCGGCCGCGGGGCCGGGCCGTCGAGCACGAGGTCGCGGGCCCAGTCGTCCTCGACCAGGAACGCGCCGGCGTCGGCCACGGCCTCGAGCACCGCCGGCCGGCGCTCCTCGGCGAGCACCGTCCCGTGCGGGTTCGCGTACAGCGGCTGGCAGTAGACCAGGCGGGCGCCGGAGCGGTGGAGGGCCTCGCGCAGCAACGCCGGGCGCAGGCCGCCCTCGTCGGCCGGCACGGGAAACGCCCGCAGACCGGCGCTGCGAGCCGCGGCGGTCGCCCCGACGTAGGTCGGCGCCTCCATCACGACGGCGTCGCCCGGCGCCGCGAGGGCCCGGAACGCGGTCGCGAGCCCGGCCTGGCCACCGGCCACGACGAGCACGTCGGCTGCGCGCTGCGGGCCGCCGATGGCGGTGGCGAACCAGGTCCGCAGCGGCTCGAGCCCCTCGGGCGGCAGCCGGCTCCAGGAGCCCGGGCGACGCGCGGCCCGGCTCGCCGCCTGGGCCAGCAGGCCGACCGGCTGCAGCGAGTCGTCGAGGTAGCCCACGGCCAGCGGAATCGTTCCCGGCGCCGGCGGCGAGAGCAGCCGCACCAGCCGGTCGCTGGCGCCGCCCTGGGGCACGGCGACGAGCTGCCAGTCGAGGTCCCCCTCGACCGTCGCCCGCCGCGCCGCGGCGAAGGTGCCCTTGCCCGGGACGGGCCTCGACGAGCCCCTCGACGGCCAGCTGGGAGACCGCACGCTGCACCGTGAGCGGGCTCGCGCGGTGGCGCCGGCACAGGTCGCGCACCGAGGGCAGCCGCTCGCCGGCCCGTGAGCCGAGGGCTCGGCGGCGGAGCTCCTCGATAACAGTTTCGGGTCTGTTATCGTCAAGCATGCCGGTAGAGGATAACGCTTCGGCCGCCCGGGCGGGAAACGGTCGGGATCGGGCTCGGACTCCTCGGCGTCCTCGGCTTCAGCCTCTCGCTGCCGGCCACCGACGTGGCCCTGCGCGACCTCGACCCGCTGTTCGTCGGCCTTGGAAGGGCGGTGGTGGCCGCGGCGCTGGCGATCGTGTTCATCCTGTGGCGCCGCGCGCCGCTCATGCCCTGGCCGCTGGTGCCGCAGCTGGCGATCGCCGCCGGCGGGGTCGTGATCGGGTTCCCGTTGCTGTCGGCCCTCGCCCTCGAGCACGTCCCGGTGGCCCACGGCGCGGTGCTCAGCGGCATCGTCCCCAGCCTGACCGCGATCTTCGCCGTGCTGCGGGCGGGCGAGCGGCCGTCGAGGGCGTTCTGGCTCGCGTCCTGCACCGGGCTCGCGGCGGTCCTGGCGTTCGCCGTGACCCGCGGCGGCGGCACGATCCAGCTCGGCGACGTCCTGCTGCTCGGCGCGGTGGTCACGGTGGCGATCGGCTACGCCGAGGGCGCCGTGCTGGCCCGGACGCTCGGCGGGCCGCTGGTCATCTGTTACGCGCTGCTCGTATCGCTGCCGGTGACGCTGCCGTTGGCGATCGTCGGGGCGCTGCGCGGCGGCCTGCACGCCGGGAGCCACGAGTGGCTCGGCTTCGCCTACGTCGCGGCGATCAGCATGTTCGCGGCGTTCTTCGCCTGGTACGAGGGCCTGGCCCGCGGCGGGGTCGCCCGGGTCGGCCAGACCCAGCTCCTGCAGCCGGTGCTGACGCTGACCTGGGCCGTCCTCCTGCTCGGCGAGGCGCTGCACCCCTCGACCGTGGCCACCGCTGCCCTGGTGGTCGTGTCCGCCGCCCTCGTTCAGCGCACCCGCGTGCGGTCAGCCAGAGTTCGAGACCGCGTGGAGCCCATCCCCATCGACGACCCGCTCGACCCCCGCCTTGCCGACTACGCCACCGAGGACCCCCGCACCCGGCGGCGGGACATCGAGCGCGCCGCCGTCGCAGGCGGGTTCCTGATCTGCGAGGGGCCGCTGGTCGTCCGGCGGCTGCTGCGGTCGGGCGCGCGCGTCCGCTCGCTGCTGCTCACCCCGACCCGGCTGGCCGGCCTGCGCGACGTCCTCGACAGGGTCGAGGCGCCGGTCTTCCTGGCACCGCCGGCGGTCGTCGAGCGGGCGGTGGGCTACAGCTTCCACCGCGGCGCCCTGGCCGCGGCCGACCGGCCGGCGCAGCCGTCGCTCGACGAGCTGCTGGACGGCGCCCGGGTCGTGGCGGTCGTCGAGGACGTCGTCGACCACGAGAACCTCGGGAGCATCTTCCGGAACGCCGCCGCCTTCGGGGTCGACGCCGTGCTGCTCTCACCGCGCACCTGCGACCCGTACTACCGGCGCTGCGTGCGGGTCTCGGTGGGCCACGTGCTGACCCTGCCGCACGGCCGGCTCGAGCCCTGGCCGGGCGGGCTGCAGCAGGTCGCCGACGCCGGCTTCACGCTCGCGGCGCTCACGCCCGACGAGGACGCGGCGCCGATCGACGCCTTCCGGCCGGGCGGCCCGGTGGCGCTGCTCCTGGGCACCGAGGGGCCGGGGTTGACCGACGAGGCGTTCGCCCACGCGCCGGCGCGGGTACGGATCCCGATGGCCGGCGGGGTCGACTCGATCAACGTCGCCGCCGCGAGCGCGGTGGCCTTCTACGAGCTGACCCGGCAGACTTCGCCGCCAGCATGCCCCTGATCGTCAACACGCCCCAGCCGTTCGAGGCCTCGCCGGGCCTGATCCGCGGCGTCGCGCCCGCAGGCACGCACCACGTGACGCTGTACGCCCACGGCAAGGAGATCGCCCGCACCTGGCTGCACAAGGGGAAGCGGCGCTTCGTGATCGCCGCGCGCGGGCTGCCCGCGGGCGACCAGACGATCGCCGTCGCCGCCTACACCCGCAAGGGCAGGCGGCTCGGCCAGGCCCGCGTGGGCAACATCTATGGCCTGCCCGCGGCGGCCTTCACCGCTGCGGCCGGTGACCAGGACCGACGGCGCCGTCCAGCGCGGGCTGAGCCGCCTGCGCTCGCAGGCCGGAGCGACCGACGGCGTCTGGGTCGTCGACCTGCGCACGGGTCGGGGAGCATCCTGGAATGCCGGCGCCCAGCTTCCGGCCGCCAGCACGCTGAAGCTCGCGATCCTGCTGACGCTGCTCTCGCGGGAGTCGGGCAGCCCGACCCAGAGCAGCGCCTGGCCGACCGAGGAGCGGATGGTGTTCGACTCCTCGAACGAGGCCGCGAACGAGCTCCTGGCCCGGATCGGCGGCTCGACGGTGGGCGGCAGCGCCGACGTCAACCGGCTGGCCTCGGCGCTCGGGGCGACCCGGACGGACATGTTCGGCGGCTACGAGGTCGAGCCCGGGGAGGACCGGCGCGCCGCCCCGGCGCCGTTCGCGGCACCGCCGGCGCTGCCGACCGAGCAGCCGTCGCTGCCGCGCGGCAAGCGGACGACGGCCCACGACCTCGGCATGCTGCTGAGCGCCCTGATGCAGGCGGCCGCCGGCCGCGGTCCGGCGGTCCGCCAGGGGATCTCGCCGCACGAGGCCCGGGTCGCGCTGTGGCTCCTGCTGCACGCCCGCTACCCGGGGCTGGTGCAGCCGAACACCCCGTACCGGGTGGCCCACAAGGCGGGCTGGCTCGGCGAGGTGCAGCACGACGGGACGCTGGTCTTCCGCACCCGGGGGACGCTGCTCGCGGCGATCATGACCTACCGCGCCGGCGGCGTCTCGTACACGGCGAGCCGGGCCTACGCCGCCCGCGTCTTGCGGCTCGCGGCGAAGCTCTGAGCGCGTAGGCTCCCGCGCATGATCGCGCCGGAGCCCGACGCCGTCGAGATCCGGGTGCTCGGCTGCCTCGTCGAGAAGCAGCGGACGACGCCGGACGTCTACCCCCTGTCGCTGAACGCGCTGCGCAGCGCCTGCAACCAGACGACGAACCGTGAGCCGATCGTCTCGTACGACGAGTCGATGATCCGCGACGCGCTCGAGCGCCTCGGTACGCGGGGCTTCGCGCGGCTCGCGAGCCGCGGCCGGGCGCTGAAGTACCGCCACCTGCTGGACGAGGCGCTGAGCCTGTCGGGCGCCGACACGGCGGTGCTGTGCGTCCTCGATGCTGCGCGGCCCGCAGACGCTCGGAGAGCTCAAGCAGCGGACCGAGCGGATGCAGCACTTCGACTCGCTGGAGGCCGTCGAGGCGACCCTCGACGCGCTGGGCGGGCGCCGGCTGGCCGAGAAGCTCGAGCGCCGGCCGGGCCAGAAGGAGCAGCGCTACCGCCAGCGGCTCGGCGCCGAGGCGGAGCCGGTCGTCGAGTCGTACGTCGCCGCGCCGTTCAGCTACCAGCCGCCCCCGCCAGCGCCGCCCGCGGCGGCGGCCGACCCCGAGCTCGAGCGGCGGGTCGCGCGGCTCGAGGACGAGGTGGCCCACCTGCGCGAGGCGATCGACGCGCTGCGCGACGAGCTAGGGGCCTAGCCACTCCTTCAGCGCCTGGATGCGTTCGTAGGAGCGGGTCAGCGCGGCCCGCAGAGCCGGGGTCTTCAGCGCGGTCTGGGTGAGGTCGGTGAACGCCGTCTGGCTCGCCGACGGCGAGGAGTAGAGGACGACGTCGACGCCCGCCTGCAGCGCGCGGACGGCGGATGAGGGGTCATGGGACTGGATCGGCGTCTGCATGCTGTCGGTGATCACGACGCCGTCGAAGCCGAGCTGCTGGCGCAGCAGGGTCGTGACGATCGGCGCCGAGGCGAACGCCGGGGCTCCGCTCGGATCGAGCGCCGGGTAGCGGGCGTTCGAGACCATCACGAGCTTCACGCCGTCGTCGACGGCGCGGCGGAACGGCAGCAGCCGGCGGTCCAGGTCAGCCCTGGCGGTGGTGATGCGGACGGCGTGCAGGTCGGTGTTCGCGGGCGCCGTCCCGAGGCCCGGGAAGTGCTTGGAGGTCGCGGCCACGTGGGTCGACTGCAGCCCGAGCGCGAAGGCGCTGATGAGCGCGGCCACCTGGCCGGGCTGCGCGGCCGAAGGCGCGGCTGCCGAGGAAGTTGGCCGGGCTGTTCGGCACGTCCGAGACCGGTGCCAGATCGACGTTGACGCCCGCCGCGTGCAGGTACCTCCCGGCGGCCACACCCTGGCCGCGGACGTAGGCCTGGCCGCGCGAGCTCATGGCCTCGCCCGAGAGCACCGGCGGCCCCGACGGGAAGCGGCGCACCTGACCGCCCTCCTGGTCGGTGGCGATCAGGAGCGGCGGGCTGCCGCCGGCCTTCGCCGCCGCCTGCAGCTGGCGCGCCAGGGCTGCGACCTGGGCCTGGCTCCGGACGTTGCCGCCGAACAGGATGATCCCGCCGACCTCGCCGAGCCGCACCCGCTGCAGGAGCGACGCCGGCACGGTCGTCCCCGAGAACCCGGTCATGATCGACTGGCCCGCGAGCCGGCGCAGCGCCACGGCCTGCGGCGTGCGGGCCTCGGCCAGCGGCTGGGCGGTCGCGACCAGGACGAGCGCCGCGACGGCGACGGCACGCCTCACCCGGCGCTCCGGTCGTCGACGAGGTCGTCGAGGACGAGGCGCACGAACCGCCGGTCGGGTTCGATCTCCCTGGAGCGAACGACCTGCTCGTCGAGCCACTCCTCCTCGAGCCCGATCGCATCGCGGCTCCATGCCAGGGCGGGCGCGTGCTGGCCCGCGAGGCGCGCGTACAGCTCCGGGACCTGCCGCTGCACCAGCAGGGCGAGCCGCGCGAACTCCTCGAGCCGCGCCTCGTCGCCCTGCAGCTCGATCCAGGTGCGGGCAACGACCTCCGGCGTCTGCGGCCGCGGCGAGAGGCTTGCCGCAGCCCCGAGCCAGGCGGCCAGCACCGAGACCTCCAACGGCGCCCGGGCCGCGTCCCAGGTTCGCCGCAGCGCATCGAGCACGATCGTCCCGAGCGCGGCCAGCTCGGGGTCGTCGCCCGCGTCCAGCATCGCCGCGTCGAGTCCGTACAGCAGCCGGCTCGTGTCGAGGTCGTCGAGCTCCGGCAGGACGTGCACGAGCCGGTCGGTGATGGCGTCCCAGTCGGCGTCGGCCTTCAGCAGCGGCAGCCTCCGCTCGCCGAACGCGCCGCCGCCCACCGACAGCGCCACCAGCGCGCCGTCGAGCCCGCACCGCTGCAGGAACGCCAGGCGGGCCGCGGCGTCGCCGGCGAGCTCGTCGATCAGCAGGTCGCGCCAGCTCGGGTGCACCCAGGCGACGCTCGCCGGCGGGACGACGCGGAGGAAGTGGTCGGCCAGGCGGTCGACGAGCTCCGCGGGGCTCCGCTGCAGCGGGCCGCCGGCGTGGCGGCGGGCGGTGCGGGCCAGGTCGCGCTCGGGCACGGGCCCGGGCGGGGAGTCGAGCATCGCCAGGAGCAGGGCCCGCTGCTCGGGTGCCAGCGCGTGGTAGGACGCGGTCATCGCCTCGGTCGGCCGGCGAAGCGTCTCGTCGATCAGTCCGGCAACGTCTCCGTCAGCGTCCTGCAGCCGCAGCGTGAGCCGGCGGATCCGCTCGGGCGTGTAGTCGGGATGCCAGACGACCTCCAGGCCGTGCCCACGCACCGCGTCGCGGGCGTCGCTCGGCAGGTTCGCGGCCCGGGCGTGGCGGAACACGATCAGCGCCTTCTCGGCCACGTCCAGGGACCCGGCGTCCACCTGCACCTGGGCGGGCTCCGGGAAGCGCTCGGTACCGTGCTCGCGGTGGATCCGCCCGAGGCCGGCGCGCAGCGGGGTCGGGCGCGACGTCCAGACGAGCCAGTGGGTGTCGTCCATCGCCTGCAGGATCCGGGGCAGCTCGACGGCCCAGCGCTCGGCCGCCTCGGGCCGGTACTCGGTCGAGCCGAACGCGTCGTCGGCCACGAACACCTGCGGGCGGGAGCGGTCGAAGGCCCGCCACAGCTCGTCCGGGCGGGTGCACTCGTGCGCCTCCCAGCCGGCGCTCAGGCGGGCCAGCGCGACCATGCGGGCGATCGCCGTCTTGCCCATCTCGGGCGGGCCCGTGAGCACGGCGAAGCGGTGCCGCAGCAGGGTCTGGACGCAGGCGGCGTGGGCCCGGGTCGGCACGAACACCCCGGCCAACGCGTGGGCCGCGCCGACGTCCAGCGTCGAGCGGGCGGCGTCCAGCTCGAGGTCGCGCACCCCGAGCGCCCAGGGTGCGTGCAGCCGCACCAGCGGGCGGGCGTCGAGCACGGGGGACGAGACGTGTGGCGTCGAGAAGGGCGGCCGGGGCGCCGTCCAGGTCATCGCGCCAGCGGGCCTCGACCCTCGCGACGGCGTCCGGCGTGAACGCGAGATCGGTCAGCACCAGCAGTGAGCGATGGGGCTGCCAGGTCTCAGCCTGTCGGGGGCGGGTGACCAGCCCGAGCAGCTTGGCCGCGTCGCGCCGGCGGACGCGCTGGATCACGATCAGCGTCGGCCCGGGCAGGTCCGGGAAGCCCTCCACGAGCACGCCGTCCATCGCGGTCGTGCGTGGCGACGGTGCCGCGGACGCGCCTCCAGGTCGTGTACCGCACCCCGGCGTCGTCGAGCACGGCGCGGCAGAGCCGCTCGAAGCCGAGCCAGCCGAGCTCGTGCAGGCGGTAGGGCGCGGCGCCCACACCGGCGTTGTAGCGGGTATCGCGTCTGACACGCCCACGTGTACAGTCGAAGGAGGTGATGACGACCAGGTGAACAGCAAGACTGCGCGGACGCTGACGCTGGTCGTCGCGGTGCTGCTCGTGGTCGGCGCGATCGCGAGCAAGGTCATCGGCGGGGGCGGGGGCTCGAACAACACCACCACCGGGGCCTCGTCGGCCACGGTCGACGTGCCCTCGGGCGCGATCCGGGTCGACTTCGTGATCTCGCCGGGCCCGGACGTCCTGCTGGCCAAACCGCTGCAGGAGTTCAACGACCAGAAGATCGAGGTCGACGGCAAGCGCGTGGTCGTCGTGCCGCAGACCGTGTCCTCCGGCGCGGCGCTCGACGCGATGCGGGCCAAGACGCTGAAGCCGACCCTGTGGTCGCCGGCGTCCTCGCTGTGGGGCCGGCTGTTCACCGAGGAGACGGACACGGCGTATCTCGTCGACCGGCCGACCTCGCTGGCCCGCACGCCGCTGGTGATCGCGATGTGGGAGCCCGAGGCGCGGGCGCTCGGCTGGCCGAAGAAGCCGCTCGGCTGGGAGGACATCCTGCGCGAGGCGCGCAACCCGACCGCGTTCGGCCGGTTCGGGCACCCGGAGTGGGGGAGCTTCCGGCTCGGCCACACGAACCCCGACTTCTCGACCTCCGGCCTGTCGGCGATCGCCGCCGAGTACTACGCCGCGACCGGCAAGACCGAGGGCCTGACGCTCGCCGACGTGAACCGGCCCGACGTGCGCCAGCAGTTCCGCGACATCGAGTCCTCGATCGTCCACTACGGCGACACCACGCTGTTCTTCGAGCAGCAGCTCGCCGCTCACGGGCCGGCCTTCGCGACCGCGGTGGCGATGGAGGAGAACACCCTCGTCGACTTCAACCTGCGCCTGCGAAAGCCCGGCCAGCCGAAGCTGGTGGCGGTGTATCCGAAGGAGGGGACGTTCTACTCGGACAACCCGCTGTACGTCCTGAAGGCGCCGTGGACGACGCCCGACCAGCGGCTCGCCGCCCAGAAGGTCGTCGACTTCCTGCTGAAGCCGTCGGTGCAGCAGCAGCTGCAGAAGGCCGGCTACCGGCCCTCCGACGCGACCGCCAACCCCGGCCCGGGGATCACGGTGGCCAACGGCGCCGACCCGGCGCAGCCGACCCGCAACCTGTCGCTGCCCGACCCGAAGGTGATGGGGCGGATCCGGGCGCTGTGGCACGAGGATCGGAAGCCCGCGGACATCGTGGCGGTGCTCGACACGTCGGGGTCGATGCAGGACGAGAACAAGCTCGAGCAGGCGAAGGCCGGCCTGCAGGCGTTCCTCGGCCCGCTGAACGCGCGTGACCGGGTGGCGCTCATCAGCTTCTCCGACACGTCGACCGTGGTGCAGCCGCTGACGGCCCTGTCGCCCGCGACCCGGGCGAGCCTGAAGTCGCGGATCAACGGGCTGTTCGCCGACGGCGGCACCGCGATCTACGACACCACCCAGACGGCGATCGACCTCCTGAAGAAGGACGGCAACCCGAAGCACATCCAGGCGGTCGTGCTGCTCACCGACGGCGAGGACAACAAGTCGGCGACGAAGCTCGACGACCTGGTGGCAGCGCTCGGACGCACCTCCGAGGACGCGCACCCGCGGGTCTTCACGATCGCCTACGGGACGGGGGCGTCGTCGGCGGTGCTGCAGCGGATCGCCGAGGCGACCGGCGGCCAGGAGTACGACGGCGACCCGAAGCAGATCCAGAAGGTCTACATCTCCATCAGCTCGTTCTTCGATGGTCAGCACGTGCTGGGGCGCGGGTGAGCACGCGCCCGCAGCCGCGACGGGACGAGCAGCGCAGGCGCACCGCGGTACGTCGGCGCCCGCCGACCAGAGCCCGTGCGCTGAACATCCTGGTGCCGGTGGTGCTGGTGGTGCTCGCGATCCTGATCCAGCCGTGGCTCGCCCTGGCGGCGATTCCGGTCTACGCGGCGCTGGTGGTGACCACGCTGCGGGATCCGAAGGAGGTCGACCGGTTGCTCGGCCGCAGCGCCGAGCCGTCGAAGATCGGGCCGTCGCGCCAGCAGGTGGACGGGTTGCCGTCCGACCTGCAGCTGCCGCTGCGAAGCGCGCTCGAGCAGCAGCGGGCGATCCTCGAGCTGCTGCCGACGATGCCCGAGGGGATGGCCGACCCGAAGCTCGCCGAGGACCTGCCGCGGCTGCTGGCCGACATGCTCAAGGCGGCGTCCGGGGCGCGGGACATCGACTCCTACCTGCAGAGCCAGGACGCCTCGTCGCTGCGGGCCCAGGCCGACGACGCCGAGCGCGACGGCCGGCACGACGTGGCCGCGACGCTGCGCGAGAACCTCGACATCATCGCCCACCTGCAGAAGACCCGCGACGCGCTGGCCGACCGGCTGTCGAGCATGGCGAGCTCGCTCTCGATCATCCGCGGCCGGCTGGTGCAGGCCAAGACCACCGCCCAGCCGGTGGACGTGACCGCCGACATCAGCGACCTGCGCGACCGGGCCCGGACGCTCGCCGAGGGTGTCCAGGAGGCGTTCGCCGACGCGGGGCCGGCGACGTGACCGAGGTCTTCGGCGACGGCGCGCAGCGCGCCTGGCTGTTCCGGCCCGACGGCGAGCCGCGCGCGGTGCTCCTGTTCCTGCACGGCTCGGGGGAGCTCGATCCGACGCCGATGGCGGCCTGGATCGGCCACCTGCGCCGGATCGGCGCCGCGGTCGTCTACCCGCAGTACCAGTCGCATCCGGACGCGCCGGGCGCGACGCTGCTGGACGACCTGGCGGCCGGCCTGCGGGCGGCGCTCGACGCGCTCGGCCGGCCCGAGCTGCCGTTCGGCACGATCGGCTTCTCGCGCGGCGCGCACCTCGCGGTGCACCAGGCGGCGCGGGCCGCGGACGACGGCCTGCCGGTGGCCCGGGCGATCCTGGCGGTCTTCCCGGGACGGCTGCACGGCGACCAGACGGCCGACCTGCTCGGGCTGCCGCCCGACGTGGACATCACGTTCCTGGTCGGCGACCGCGACCAGGTCGTCGGGCGCTGGCTGGCCGACCACACCGTGTCCGAGCTCTCGCACCATCCGCAGCAGCGGCTGCGGATCGTCGAGGTCGTCTCCCACCAGGACTTCGTGGCCGACCACGAGGCGCCGATGCGTGACGAGCCGGGAGCCCACGCCGCGTTCTGGCGGCGTTCCGAGGGGCTGCTCGAGCGGATCTCCCGTCCCGTGTGACGTTCGCGGGGTGCTAGCCGCCCCAGCGGTCGTGGTGCACGACGTCGGTCTTCGGCCGGCGGCGCTGGCTGAACGCGCTCGACGACATCCGCTTCGGGTCGGGCGCCTCCTTGCCCAGCGTGACGACCCCGATCGGCACCGCGCTCTCGGGCAGGCCGAGGATCGGCCGCAGCCGCGCCTCCTGGTCGGGGTGGCCGGCGATCCCGGCGGCGAGGCCCTCGTCGATCGCCGCCAGCAGGATCCCCATGAACGAGGCGCCGATGTCGACGAACCAGTACGGCACGGGCCAGGTCACCTCGACGCCGCCGGTCTCGGCGAGCTTGTCGGGCTTGTTGTAGCGCTCGTGGTAGAGCGCCTCGCGGGCGCACGGCACGATGTGCACCGGGGCCACGGACAGCCACGGGACGCGGCCCTCGGCGATCCAGGCGTCCTCGTCCATCGCGTCGGCGATCTGCCGGCGCTGGTCCTGGTCGGTCACCACCACGAACGCGTGGCCCTGGCTGAAGCCGCCGCTCGGCGCGCGCCAGCCGGCCTCGACGACGCGGTCGACGACCTCCGGATCGATCGGGTCGGGCAGGTACGAGCGGACCATGCGCCGGCGGTGCAGCACGTCACGGAACTCCATGCGCGGAGGCTATCCCGCCAGCGCGGCGAGGTGCGCCTTGACGCCCGCGCCGAACGCCGTCGGCGTGCCGTCGTAGGCCGAGATCAGCGCCGGGCCGCTGCCGCAGTCCCAGGTGTTCCAGGTCCAGCCGAGGTAGCTGACGCCGTGCGCGTCGGCCCAGGCCATGTACTGGTCGACGTAGCCGTGGCCGCAGTCGTTCTCGCCGATCTCCCCGGTGACGACGGGCACCTGGGCGGCGACCGGGGCGATCGTCGAGCTCCAGCACGAGGCGTTCGAGCAGCCCGAGAAGTTGTAGGTGTGGTAGCTCGCGACGAGCTGGTGCTGGGCGTCCGCGGGCGCGTAGGCGAGCCACTGGGAGAGGTCGCTCGACCAGCCGAGCCCGCCGAGCAGGATCGGGTTCGTGGCACCGGTGCCGCGGACGGCCTTGACGAGGCTCGTCATGCCGGCCGCCTTCCAGCCCTCGGGCAGGGTGCAGCCGTCGCGCCAGCACGCCCAGGAGACGTCGTGCGGCTCGTTGTACAGGTCGAACGCGACCGCCGGATCCTTCTTGAACGCCTTCGCCACGCGCTTCCAGAACGTCGGCGAGTGGTCGGCGTCGGGCATCCGCTGCTGGCCGGTCGCCGCCGTCGTGCCCGGCGCGTTCCAGTGCAGGTCGAGGATCGCGTACAGCCCGTGCGCGTGCAGGCGTGACACGAGGCCCTTGATGGCCTGCTTGTAGGCCGCGCCGCCGTAGGCCGGGTTGACGCCGTTGATGCCGAGCCAGCAGTCCTCGTTCAGCGGGACGCGGACGGCGTTCACGTGCCAGGACGCGATCGCCGCGATGCTCGCGTCGTCGACCGGGCCGTCGAAGATCCCCCAGCCCTGGATGCAGGCGAACTCGGCGCCCGAACGGTTGACGCCGAGGATCCGGAGCTGGTGGCCGGCTCCGTCCACGAGATGGTTGCCGGAGACGTGCAGGGCGAGCGGTGCTGCCGACGCCGAGCCGGGAGCGGCGGCGAGACAGCAGGCAGCGGCCACGAGGACGCGGCGCAGGTGCATGGGGCGTACCTCCTCTTCGCCGGGTACCGTGCCCCGGATGCCGGACGGACAAACGAACGCGGCGCGGGCGCTCGAGGCGCTCGGCGTCGACGTGCTGGTCGCCGCCGCCCCGTCGACGGTCACCTGGCTCACCGGGTTCTTCGACGACCTCGTCTGGGGCCCGGCGCCGTTCCAGGTCGGGCCGCTGGCCGTGGTGCGGGGCGACGAGCGGACGCTGATCGTCTCCGCCGACCAGGAGCAGGACGCCGCCGCCACCGGCTGCCGGGTGGTCACCTATCCCGGCTTCTCGCTCGACGACCCCGACCCGGCGGGCCGCCAGGTCGAGGCGCTGCGCGGGCTCGGCCTGTCGGGGCGGGTGGCCTCGGAGCCCGGCGTCCTCAGCGCGGCGGCGGCCGCCGTGCTCGGCGGAACGATCGTCGACGCCCGGCCCGAGCTGCTGCGGCTGCAGGCGGTCAAGTCGTCCGAGGAGGTCGAGCGCATCCGCGGCGCGGTGCGCCTGGCCGACGCCGGGATCGCCGCCTGCCGGGCCGCCGCGAAGGCGGGCGTGCGCGAGATCGACCTGTGGGCCGAGACGCTCGGCGGCATCGAGCGCGCCGCCGGCTGCCGCACGCCGGTGCTGGCGGACCTCGTCTCCGGCCCCCGTACGGAGGGCATCGGCGGACCGCCCGGCGAGCGAGCGCTCGAGGAAGGCGACGTGATCCTGTGCGACCTCTCGCCCCGGCTGCGCGGCTGGTGGGCCGACTCGTGCGTCACGATCGCCGTCGGCGAGCCGCCCGCCCGAGCTGTGCCGGGCCCACGAGCGGGCGGTGGAGACGCTGGACGCGCTGCTCGACGCCGTCAAGCCCGGCCTGCGGGCGGCGGAGCTCGACGCGCTCGGCCGCTCCCGCATGGACTACCCGCACCACACCGGCCACGGGCTCGGGGTGACGCCGCACCAGTTCCCGCGGATCGTCCCCGACGCGACCTGGACGCTCGAGCCCGGCATGGTGATCGCGCTCGAGCCCGGCACCTACCCGGGGCCGTGGGGCGTGCGCGTGGAGCGGGTCGCGGTGGTCACCGAGGGCGGCTGCGAGGTGCTGAGCGGCCACTCGCTCGACCTCTGATGTAGGCGCAGTCTGAATCGTTTGGCACGGCGCCCGGTCACCGCCAGGCTTGCGGTCGGGGCGGATGGTCGTCCAGGCACGGTGCCGCCGAGTGCGAGGGTTGTGGGCGAATCCCCCTCGCCTCGACAACACCACCGGAACGCGGGTTCGATTCCCGCCGCCCCTGATTCACTCCTGCGGGAGCCAGCCCGGCTGGTAGCGCACCGGCAGGGTCGGCCCGCGCCGCGCGTAGGCCGCCGACGCGTCGGTCACGTCCTCGTCGACGCTCGCCCGGTACCTCCGCGCCGTCTCGTCGGCGACGTACCCGCCGCCGTGGCAGTCCTGGTCGACGTTCTCGCGGGCGCCGACGGCCACGAGCAGGCAGCCCTGGCCGGCGCCGACGATCATGTGCTTCGTCCCGGGCGGGCAGTGCACGAAGTCCCACTGCTTCAGCGGCCGCTCCTGACCCTCGACGATCAGCGTCGCCTCACCGGCCAGGACGAGGAACTCCTCGGCGTCGTTCTCCCAGTGGTAGAAGCCGATCGGCTCGCCCGGCCCCATCCGGAAGAGGCTCATCCCGAGCTGGGCGAAGTGGGTCTCGCAGTCCTCGTCCTCCCAGCCCGTGAGCGGCAGGCTGTGGCCGCCCATCGCCCGTTGCCGCCACTGGGCCTCGCGCGCGTCGAGGATGAACCAGCCGGGCCGGCCGGTCTTCAGCCCGTGCTCGGTGCGCTCGAGATCGGCCTCGTGAGTCATGGCGCGGAGCGTACCCAGCGCTAGCGGTTGCCCATGGCGGAGCGCTTCGTGGCGGCGGGCGACGCGCGGATCTGCACGGAGTCGTTCGGCGATCCGGGCGACCCGGCGATCCTGCTGATCATGGGGCAGGGCGCGTCGATGCTGTGGTGGCGCGACGCGTTCTGCGAGCGGCTGGCCCGCGCCGGCCGGTTCGTGCTCCGCTACGACCACCGCGACACGGGCCGCTCCACGAGCTACGAGCCCGGCCGGCCCGGGTACTCCGGCGCCGAGCTCGTGAGCGACGCCGTCGCCGTGCTCGACGGGTACGGGATCGAGCGGGCGCACGTGGTCGGCCTCTCGATGGGCGGCGCCCTGGCCCAGCTCGTGGCGCTCGGCCAGCCGGAGCGGGTGGCGAGCCTGACGCTGATCGACACGACCCGGGTCGACGAGTGGGACGACGCGCTGCCGGGCCCGGCGCCGGCCTACAGGGCGCACCTCGAGGCGAGCGCCGCGCCCGACTGGGACGACCCCGACGCGATCGTGGAGCACCTGGTGGCCGAGTCGCGGGCCCTCGCCGGCACGCGCCACCCGTTCGACGAGGACGAGCTGCGGGCCCTCGCGCGCCGTGACGTCGAGCGGGCGGAGCGCCCGGCGAGCCTGCAGAACCACCCGCTGCTCGACCAGGCGCCCGACCCGACCCGCTCGCTGGCCGACCTCGACGTGCCGCTGCTCGTGATCCACGGCACCGACGACCCGCTCTTCCCGCTTGCCCACGGCCAGGCGCTGGCCCGCGCGCTGCCCGGCGCGACCCTGGTCGCGGTCGAGGGCGGCGGGCACGAGATCCACCCGGGCGACTGGGATCAGGTGGTCGGCGCGATCGTGGGCGTCAGCGCGCCGCGTTAGGCGCGCCGGCGCACCTCGTCCTCCCACTCCTCCCGGATCTCGATCAGCGCGATCAGCCCGGTGCGCAGGCCCTGGATCTCGGCCGGCGAGCAGCGCGCCGCGAGCGCCTCGTCCACCGAGACGACGCCCTCGCGCACCGCGGCAGCGGCGGCCCGGCCGCGGTCGGTGAGCTGGATCGTCATCCGCCGGCGGTCGTCCGCGTCGGGCTCGCGCTCGAGGTAGCCGCGCAGCACCAGGGTGTCGATCAGCTGGCTCGCCGCCTGCTTGGTCACGCCGAGCTGGCGGATCAGGTCGCCGGCGGTGCCGCCCTGGTTGGCCATGCCGCCGAGCACGAAGGGGGCGTTGCGGGGGAGGTCGTCGAACCCGCCGGCGGCGAGCTCGCGCTTGATCGCGTGGCTGAAGGTGCCGCGCGCGAAGCGGAGCAGGGCGGGGAGGACGATCTCGTTCTCTGCGGGGGTGGTCGCCATGTCGTCAACGTACATGACCGTCAATGATATTGACAGTCAATTCATCCGACTAGAGGACGTCGATCGCCGGCAGACCCTCCCAGCCGTCGAGGCACGCGCGCAGGTACAGGGCCACTCCGACGTCGCCGGTCCACAGCGAGAACCGCGGCTGGCCGCGCTCCACCTGCTCGATCGCGTGCATCGCGAACGCCCGGGCGCGCTCGAGCCAGCGCTCCTCGCCGGTCCGGGCGTGCAGGGCGAGGAACGCGCAGCCGTTGCCCGCGGTGCCGTGGCACAGGCCCGCGCCCTTGCGCAGCGGCCCGGCCCGCCAGACGAGCTCGCCGGCCTCGTCGAGCAGGGCGTCGAAGGCGTCGTCGCGGGGCAGGCTCGCGAGGCTCGTGACGAGCCCCGGCGCGCCGTGGCACCACTGCACCCGGATCGGGAAGTCCGCGGCCCAGAACGGGTCGGCGGCGGTTGGCCAATTGGCCAGACCGTCCTCGCGCACGGCCAGGCGCGTCGCGGTCTCGGCCGCCGCCGCCTCGACGTCCGCGACCACCGCCGGGTCGAGCAGCGCCGCGCCGCGCAGCAGCGCGCGCACGTTCGAGGCGAAGCCGTGCCCGGCGCCGATGCTGCGGATGAGCCGGCCGCGGCGGTGCTGGATCCAGATCCGGCAGCCGAGCTCGGGGTCGGGCCGCAGCTGCTCGAGCAGCGCTGCGGCGCTGTCCCGGTAGAGCGCCGCCCAGCGCTCCTCGCCCGTCGCCTCGTACACGTGCAGCGCCGCGAGCATCGTCCCCGGCGCGCCGTCGAAGAGCTCGTGCGACGGGTTGCGGGCGTTGCCGGCGACGAGCGCCGCGAGCCGGTCGTCGGTCTCGGCCGACGGCGCCAGCCGGCGCGAGACCAGGAGCACCCCGGAGGCGCCCTGCATGAGGCCGGCGCCGCGCAGCGAGTCGTCGGGCCCGCTCGAGAGCCCCGCCTCGCCCAGCTCGGCGCCGAGCCGGTCGAGCGCCCACAGCATCCCCGCCGCGCCCGTCCAGAACGACAGCCCGGCGCCCCAGTGGCCGTCGTCGGTATGGGCGTCGACGGCCTCGTCGACGATCCAGCCGATGGCCTCCCGGGCACGCTCCTCGCTCCACCCGGTGGCGGTCATCGGCTCGTGCTCGGACGGGTCGTAGAGCGGCATCGCGGCAGCGTAGAGCGCCCTGGCGCACACGCCACTTGTCTCGGCCGGCTTAGACGATAGGGTGATCAAGGCACGAGCGGGCCGCAGTCTGGGGCGGTCCGTACATCACGCATATCGGAGATCGATGCGCGCACGCACCCTGCTCGCCCTCGCGGCGGGCCTCCTCTCGCTGGCCAGCCCCACCTCGGCCAGCGCTCACACGAGCCTGCTTCTCGTGCAACGAACGCTCCCTGACGCGAGCTCGCCATTCGGTGCGCGAACCGACCTCTTCCTGCTCCACGCCGACGGCTCCGACGCCGCGCGGCTCACCGACGACCAGGCCCAGGAGTTCGGCGCCCGGCTGACCGACGACTGCGGCGCTCGTCGTCTTCTCGTCCGACCGCAGCGGGAACCCCGAGATCTACTCGATGCGGACGGACGGCAGCGACCTCCGGCAGATCACCGACGATCCGGTCGACAACGACCTCTGGCCGGACGTGAGCCCGGACGGCACGAAGATCGTGTGGGTCAAGCAGCAGCCCGGCGGCGCGGGCACCGAGGAGCTGTGGGTCGCCGACATCGACGGCTCGAACGCCCACCAGATCACGTCGAACACCTGGCTCGACACCGACCCGGCGTTCTCGCCCGACGGCCACAGGATCGCCTACGTCAGCGACGCGCCGCAGGGGATGGGCGGCACGCAGCTCGACACCGTTCTGGTCGACGGCAGCAACCGCCGCAGGCTGGTGACGAAGTCGAGCATCGCCCTGCCGCACTGGGCGCCCGACGGCACCCGGATCGCGTTCGTCGACCTGCAGGGCCAGGGTGGCTGGGCCATCGACACCGTGACCAACGACGGCCGCACCCGCAGCGTCGTCGTGGACGCGCCGCAGGGCTTCGAGTCGTTCCCCGTCTGGTCGCCCGACGGTGCCCAGATCGACTACGCCTCCAACCCGAGCTGGCCCGACTCGGGGACGATCCAGATCGCGACCGTGCCCGCGACCGGCGGCACCGGCACGCAGGTCACCGACGGCCCGAACGACACGGTGCCGCTCGACTGGGCCGACGTGCGCGTCGGCCCGGCGCTCCTGAAGGCGCCCGTCGTCACGGCGAACGCCCACGTCTTCCGCACCAGCACCGGCACCTGGCGTACCAGCGAGGCGGTGACGTTCTCCTACCAGTGGCAGGTCTGCGCCCTCGGGCTCTCGTGCGTCGACATCCCGGGCGCGACCTTCCAGCGCCTGCCGCTCGACGCGACGCTCGACCCGTGCCTGCCGGTGCGGGTGGTGGTCACGGCGACGGACGCGAGCGGAGGGGTGACCCACGCCCTCAGCCTGCCGTTCAGCGCCTGCTGACGGCCGACTGAAGGCGGAGGCCCCTGCAGCGAGTCGCGTAGACTCGTCTCGTCCGTCGGCGCGGTGGCCGGCGGAAGACGCACCGAGGCGTCCTCGTCTCGGCGTGCGCTGCGGTGGGGGCGCCCCACCCGAGGAGGCCTCCGATCGACGAGACCCTGCTGCGCATCCGGCTCCCCGACCGCCCCGGGAGCCTCGCCCTGGTCACGGGGCGGCTCGCCTCCTACGGCGTCGACATCGTCCGCCTCGAGGTCGTCGCCCGCGAGCCGGGGAGCGTCATCGACGATCTGGTCGTCCGCGGCGGCGACGCGGTGCGGGCCCTCGAGGAGCTGCACCCGCGGGTCGAGCTGATGGCCACCGCGCAGTCACCGGTGGCCGACGACCCGGGACTCGCGATGGCCGCGGCGTGCGAGCGGCTCGCCGATGCCGTGCACCTGGACGAGCTGCGGGCAGAGCTCCTCGGCGGTGCCGTCCGTCTCGCCCATGCCGCCCACGGCCTGCTGGTCCAGCCACTGGCCGACGGCCGGCTGCGCCCGCTCGGCGCCACCGACGGCGACCTCGCCTGTCGTCGCGGCCGGCGCGTTGCCGCTGCTCGACGAGGCCCTGTCCGAGGGGCGCCCGGCCACGGGACGCCGGGACGGCGCGCCGGCGCTGGCCGTCCCCGTCTGCGACCCGGCGGCGCTGGCGCTGCTCCTGGTGCGCGGCCAGCGCCTGCCGTTCCTCGAGGTCGAGGTGCGCCGCGTCGAGGCGCTCGCCGCCCTGGGCGGGCGGCTGCTCGCGGCCAGCGGCGAGCTGTCAGTCGTCCGCTAGTCGGCCGGAGCTGCGGCCGGCTCGGCCACGCCCTGGAAGTCGCGCTGGCGGATCAGCACCATCGAGAGGATGCCGGCGACCAGCGCGATCACCGCGCCGAGCAGGAAGATCTCGTTCAGGCCCGAGACGAACGCGCCGCGCGCCGCGTGGCCGGCGGTCTCGCGCAGCGGCGCCGGCAGCCGCCCGAGCGCCTGCCCGCTCTGGCCCGAGACGACGCCCTGGGCGATCGCCGAGCCGCGGCCGGCGAGCTGGGTGCCGCGCAGCCGATCCACGATGCCGTTCTGCACCGAGTGCGTGAAGATCGCCCCGAACGTGGCGATGCCGGTGGCGATCCCCACCTGGCGGAACGTGGCGTTGATCCCGGAGGCCATGCCGCTCCGCTCCCGCGGCACCACCGCGATCGAGGTCGAGGCGAGCGGCGCGTTGGTCATGCCGATCCCGATGCCGCCGACGATGAACCCCGGCAGCAGCGCCGTCCAGCCCGAGCTGGTGTCGATCTGGGCGAACAGCAGGAGGGCCAGCGCGTTCAGGATCAGGCCGCCGCCGATGAGCCAGCGCACCGGCATGTAGGCCGAGAGCTTGCCCGAGATCGGCGCGGTCACGAACGCCAGGAGCGACAGCGGCAGGAAGCGCAGGCCGGTCTGCAGCGGCGAGTAGCCGAGCACGTTCTGCAGGTACAGCGACATGTACAGGAACGAGGCGAAGATCGACGCCGAGATCCCGAACGCGGCGATGCAGGCGCCGGTGAAGGCCGGTCGCTTGAACAGGGCGAGCTCGAACATCGGCGCCGCGGCCGTGCTGCTCGACCAGCACGAAGGCCAGGAGCAGCGCCGCCGCGCCGATCAGGCAGCCGAGGATCAGCGGGCTGGTCCAGCCCTCGGCATTCCCCCGGATCAGCCCGAAGATCAGCAGGAAGAGGGCGCCCGAGAACGTGACCAGGCCGCCCCAGTCGACCCCGCCGTGCCCCGGGTCGCTCGACTCGGTGACCTTCGTCAGCGTGACGAAGATCGCCGCGATCCCGATCGGGACGTTGATGAAGAAGATCCACTCCCACCCGAGGTAGGTGGTGAGCAGGCCGCCGGCCAGCGGGCCGATCGCCACCGCTGCGCCGGTCGTGGCGCCCCAGATCCCGAACGCGGTGCCGCGCTCCTTGCCGCTGAAGGCGTTGGCCAGGAGCGCCAGCGAGGTGGCGAACATCATCGCCGCGCCGATCCCCTGGGCCGCCCGCGACAGGTTCAGCACCAACGGATCCCCGGCCAGACCCGACGCCAGCGAGGCCACCGAGAACACGCCGAGACCGATGGTGAACACCAGCCGGCGCCCCATGAGGTCGGCCAGCGAGCCCGCCGTCAACAGGAACGCCGCCAGCGTCAGCGCGTACGCGTCGACCACCCACTGCAGGTCGGAGAAGCTCGAGTGCAGCGACGTCTGGATCGATGGCAGCGCGACGTTGACGATCGTCACGTCCAGCAGCAGCATGAAGATCGCGACGCAGACGACGGACAGCGTCCACCAGCGGTTGGGGTCGCTCCCGCCCTGCGCCGGGGCAGGTCCGGCGCTCATGGGCGGGACCCTAGCGTCAGCTCAGGTGACCAGCGCCACCGCACCCGCGACCATGAACGCCAGCGCCCAGGCGCGGTCGGTGTTGATCCAGGCGCCGCGCAGCACGTTCAGGCCGAGCCGGCGGTAGACGAGCAGGGCGACGCAGGTCATCACGGCCGCCATGACCGCCACGTGCAGGGTGATGGCGAGCGCGCTGGTCTCGATCCCGCCCTGCGAGAAGATGTCGATGTGGCTGCGGTCGTCCCCGGCGACCCTCGCGCCGCCCTGCTGCAGGCCGATCAGCAGCGGCGCCACGATCAGCCCGGCGCCGTGCGCGGTGGCCATGAGGAACGACCAGACGCCGAGCTCGAGCTCGCCGACCCGCATCCGCGTCCAGCGGAAGTGGGCCCGCGGCTTGACGAAGCGGAAGATCCCGAAGGCCACCAGGACGCTCGCCGCGATCACGTGCAGCAGCGTCAGGCTCACGGTCGCCGCCAGGGCGTAGATCACGACCGCGGTCAGCAGGACGGCGGCCTCGTGGCCGAGCATGATCGGCCCGATGGAGCGCAGCACCGCGCGGGTGCTGCGCTCCTGCAGGCCGCGGGAGACGGCGAACAGCCAGCCCATCGCCGGGTTGACGCCGTGGTAGGCGCCGAGGGCGATCAGGCCGAGCCAGACGAGGCCGTTCCCGGACACGTGTTCAGCGGTTGGGGAAGCAGTACGAGTCGGACGAGGCGTCGCCGCCGGCCAGGCGCACCTGGTGCGGGCGCTCGCCGTCGAACGGCACGAAGAACCGATCGTCCAGCGACAGCGAGCCGTCGTCGCCCGCGTCCAGCTTGACCATCCAGCCGTCGATGCCCTCGGGGTAGAACTGCTCGTCCCAGGCGGCGTACAGCGAGTTCGTCAGGTAGACGCGCTTGCCGTCGCGGCTCATCTCGACCATCTGCGGCCCGCCGTTGACCACGCCGGCGGCGGGGTGGGAGGCCTTCCCGACGATGCCGCCGATGCGCACGCTCCCGGTCTCGCGCGGGTGCCGCGGGTCGGAGACGTCGTAGCGCTTCAGCTCGCCGGTGCCGAAGCACGAGACGAGCAGGGTCTGGTCGTCGACGCTGAGCGAGATGTCGGTGATCAGCGGCGGAACGGCGCCGAACGGCTGCAGGATCGGCGGCAGCAGGCTCGCGTCGGCCGGCTCGGCCGGGATCGTGATGACCTTCTCGATGCTGGCCTTGCCGGAGGGGTCGAGCTGCCACAGCCAGACGCTGGCCGACAGGTCGGCGGTCGAGACGACCACGCCGACGAACCCGTACGGCTTGGTCGGGTCGTGGGCGGGGCGCAGCTCGAGCACCATCTGGTGCTCGGCGCCGAGGTCGAGGGCCTGCTTGTGGCGGCGCTTGCGCATGTCCCAGGTGTGCAGCTGGTGGCCGTACTGGCCGCCGAGGAGCAGCTCGCCGACGACGCCGTTCTCGACCATGTTCGGCGTGCCCCACTCGCTGGTGAGGACGGTGTCGAAGCCGATGTTCCACCACACGTCGTAGGCCAGGTGCTGCGGGCCGCGGTCGAGCTCCCAGGCGCCGAGGGGGCTGAAGCTGTCGTGGTCGAGCAGCGCCACGCCGCCCGGGCCGTCGCCGTTCGGGGCGCCGAGGGACGACAGGTAGATCCCGTCGGGGCCGCAGTGCAGGGTGTGCGGGCGCGAGTAGCCGGTGCGCTTCGCGAGCTCGTCGGCCTCGATGACCTTCACGAGCTTCGGCGCGCGCGGGTCGTCCTTGACGTCGACGACGTGGATCCGCGAGGAACGCAGGCCCGGGATCAGGAAGTAGCGCCGCTCGACGTGGGGGTGGGGGGCCCACGGGCAGAGCGCCGACGAGCAGGCGTTCCAGCCGAAGTGGTGGAGCTCGTCGCCGACGTTCGGCATGTCGAGCCGGCCGGTCACCGTGCCGTAGTCGGACGACGACGGGTTCAGGTCGACGACGGTGAGGGCGTCGGGCTTTGCGTCGCCGTTCGTGCCCGTGTTCAGGGTCACGACGTAGGCCAGGTCCTCGGGCGGCGCGGCGATGGCGCTCGCGGGCGAGGGGTAGAAGGTCGGGTCCGGGCGCAACGGCATGGCTTCTGTGACTCCGCGTTGGGGGCTCCCGAGGCTAGGCTCGCCGGGCCGCGAGTGTCAAGCCGGGATACGCTGCGGGCATGTCGGAGGCAATCCGCGTGCGAGCGCTGGGCATCAACCACGTCGCGCTCGAGGTCGGGGACGTCGCGGAGGCGCTGGCGTTCTACGGCCAGGTCTTCGAGCTCACGCTGCGCGGCCGGTCGGACTCGCAGGCGTTCGTCGACCTCGGCGACCAGTTCGTGGCCCTCGCGCAGGGAACCGGGGAGCCGTCGGGCACCCAGCGTCACTTCGGGCTGGTCGTGGAGGACAAGGACGCCGTTCGCGCCCGCCTGCAGGAGCTCGGTCTGAACCACGACGGCGGCCGCCGGCTGCGGCTGCACGACCCCTGGGGGAACGTGGTCGAGATCGTCGACTACCGCGACGTGCAGTACGCGAAGCGGCCCGAGGTGCTCGCGGCAATGCGTGCCGACGACCCGGGAAAGCGGGATCAGCCGCTCGGCGAGCTCTCCGAGAAGGGCGTCGACGTGGACGGGTATCGGCGCGCCTCGGGGTAACGGCGCGTACCGGTTCCGACTTGACGGGACCGCCACCTCTGGCAAGACTTAGGGTCGCCTATTAGGGAAGCCTAAGTTCGGAAGCCTGGAGGGCTTTGTGCTAGCCACGTTCGTCATCGGCCTGCGAGAGGGGGTCGAGGCATCGCTCATCGTCGGGATCGTCGCCGCGTTCCTCGCACAGCAGGGGCGTCGAGACGCCCTCCGCTACATGTGGGCCGGCGTGTTCCTGGCGCTGCTCGTGTGCACCGGCGTGGCCGTCGCCCTGCAGGTCGCCGACGAGGCGCTGCCGCAGCGCCAGCAGGAGATGCTCGAGACGGTCGTCGCGACGGTCGCGGTGGGCATCGTCACCTGGATGATCTTCTGGATGCGCAGGAACGCCCGCGGGCTCGCCGGCGACCTGCGTTCCAGCGCCGCCAGCGCGCTCGCGCGCGGCTCGTGGATCACCCTCGTCGGCATGGCGTTCTTCGCCGTCCTGCGTGAGGGCATCGAGACCGCCGTGTTCCTGCTGGCCGCCTTCCAGTCCTCGGCGGACCCGACCGCGGCGGGCGTCGGTGCCGCGCTCGGCGTCCTGCTCGCCGTGATCATCGGCTACGGCATCTACCGCGGCGGCGTCCACCTGAACCTGGGCCGCTTCTTCCGCCTGACCTCGATCGTGCTGGTGCTGGTGGCCGCGGGCCTCGTGGCCAGCGCGCTGCACACCGCGCACGAGGCGGGCTGGATCAGCTCCTGGCAGACCGAGGCTCTCGACCTGACCTCGATCATCCGGCCGGGCACGACGACCAGCGCGCTGGTGACCGGCATGCTCGGGATCCAGCCGCACCCGACGGTCGCCGAGCTGACCGGCTGGCTGCTGTTCGCGATCCCCATGCTGACGTTCGTCCTGTGGCCCGCCCGGGCGAAGTCCACGGGCCGCAAGGGCAAGCGCGTCCTGACGACGACCACCGCCGGCGCGCTCCTGCTGCTGGTGGTGCTCGCGGCTGGCTGCGGCGGTGGCGGCGACAAGAGCTCGAGCAGCGCGGGCGCGAACAACGCGAGCAACACGACGCGCACGGTGAAGATGACGCTGAGCGACGAGGGCTGCTCGCCCGCGGCCGTCAAGGTGCCGTCGGGCGCGACGACCTTCGAGGTGTCGAACAGCGGCAGCGCGGCCGTCACCGAGCTCGAGCTCCTGGACAAGTCCGACACCATCCTGGGTGAGCGCGAGAACGTCGTCGAGGGCATCCCGGCCTCGTTCACGCTGCACCTCGAGCCGGGGACGTACACGCTCTACTGCCCGAACGGCTCGAAGACCGAGAAGGGCACGCTCACGGTCACCGGCAAGCCGAGCGGCGCCGCCGCACCGAAGACGACCCAGGCCTCCAAGGCTGCCTCGACCGGCTACCACGCCTACGTCGTCGCCGAGACCGCGAAGCTCGTGACGGGCACCCGGCAGTTCGTGGCCGCCCTGAAGCAGGGCGACCTCGCGAAGGCCAGGAGCCTGTACGGCCCCGTCCGCTACCACTACGAGGCGATCGAGCCCGTCGCCGAGGCGTTCGGCGACCTCGACCCGGCGATCGACGCCCGCGCCGACGACGTCGAGGATCCGAAGGACTGGACCGGCTTCCACCGGATCGAGAACATCCTCTGGACGAAGGGGACGACCGACGGCACCGCGGCCCTCGGCGACCGGCTGCTGGCCGACGTGAAGCGGCTGCAGACGAAGGTGAAGACGCTCGAGTACCAGCCGGCGCAGATGGCGAACGGCGCGGTCGAGCTGCTGAACGAGGTGGCGAGCTCGAAGATCACGGGCGAGGAGGACCGGTACTCGCACACCGACCTCTCCGACCTGGCGGCCAACGTCGAGGGCGCGCAGCAGGCGTTCACGCTGGTGCGGCCGATCCTGGTCGAGCGCGGCGACGGTGCGCTGGCGAAGACCATCGACGGGCGCTTCGCCGGGGTCGAGGACGCGCTGAAGGGCTACCGCCGCTCGACGCCGTTGAAGTTCGCCCTGTACGCGTCGCTGACGCCGGACGATCGCCGCCAGCTGTCGGCTGCGGTGGACGCGCTGGCCGAGCCCCTCTCCACGGTGGCGGCGAAGGTGGCAAGCTAGAGAACGTGAGCGAGCGGCAGGAGGGACCCGAGCCCGAGAAGGCGGGGATCTCCCGCCGCCGGCTGCTGACGACGGCCGGCGGGGGCGCGCTGGGCGTGGCGCTCGGCGGCGGCGTCGGGTACGCGCTCGGCCGCGAGCACGGCGACGACGCGGCCCAGGCGTCGCAGACCGCGCCCGACTCGATCCCGTTCTACGGCGAGCACCAGGCGGGCATCAGCACGCCGACCCAGGACCGGCTGGTGTTCGCGGCGTTCGACGTCACCTCGTCCAGCGTGAACGAGCTGCGCGACGTCCTGCGGGCCTGGAACGACGCTGCCGTGCGGATGACGGCGGGGCTTCCGGTCGGGCCGGCCGGCGGCCAGCACGACCTGCCGCCGGTGGACACCGGCGAGGCGCTCGGCCTCTCGGCCTCCCGGCTCACGATCACCGTCGGTTTCGGGCCGGCGCTGTTCCTGAAGGGCGGGGAGGACCGGTTCGGCCTGGCCTCGCGGCGGCCGGCGTTCCTCACCCCGCTCGAGCGCCTGCCCGGCGATGCGACCCTCGAGCCGGGCCGCTCGGACGGCGACATCTGCGTACAGGCGTGCGCCGAGGATCCGCAGGTCGCGTTCCACGCGATCCGCCAGCTCGCGCGGGTCGGGCGCGGGGTGGTGGCTGCGCGCTGGCTGCAGCTCGGGTTCGGCCGCACCGCGGCGACCGGGGCGACGCAGGTGACGCCGCGCAACCTGCAGGGCTTCAAGGACGGCACGAACAACATCCGCTCCGACGACCAGGCGGCGCTGCAGAAGTTCGTGTGGGCCGGGTCGGAGGAGCCGCAGCGCTGGTTCCGCGGCGGCACGTACGTCGTCACCCGGCGGATCCGCATGCTGATCGAGACCTGGGACCGCTCGACGCTGCTCGACCAGGAGCAGACGATCGGCCGGCTGAAGGTGTCGGGCGCGCCGATCGGCGACGTGCACGAGAAGGACACGGTGAACCTGCAGGCCACGGCGCCGAGCGGCCAGCCCGAGATCGCGGTCGACGCCCACATCCGGCTCGCCGCGCCGACGACGAACGGCGGGGAGAAGATCCTGCGCCGCGGCTACTCGTTCGTGGACGGCGTCGACGCGACGACCGGTGAGCTGGACGCCGGGCTGTTCTTCATCGCCTTCCAGCGCAACCCGCACCGCCAGTTCGTCTCGATCCAGCGGCGGCTCGCGGCGCAGGACAAGCTGAACGAGTACATCAGGCACACCTCGAGCGCGCTGTTCGCGGTACCGCCGGGAGCGTCGCCGTCGCGGCCGCTCGGGCACGGCCTGTTCGCCCTCTGAGGCGGTCGCCGGCGCCGATCGACTCTGAGACGAACATCCAGCCGAGTCTTCAAGAAGACAGAACAGAGCGCGAGAACGAGGAGAGCCGCGAGCTCACCGCGGCCTGAGCGGATCCGGGTCGACGTCCCCCTGTTGGTCCGGGCGAACGGCCAGCCGCGAGCACCCCGAAAGGCGACGCGCCCGAGGCGGCCGGCGGGCCGCCGAAGCGGCGATCCGGGTCGACGTCCGCCTGTTGGTCCGGGCGAACGGCCAGCCGCGAGCGCCCCGAAAGGCGACGAGGGCGAGGCGGCCGGCGGGCCGCCGAAGCGGCGCTGAAACCGCCTGGTTGAGCCGTTGGCCAATTGGCCGGCCTCGGCCTGATGCTGCTCGACATCTCGAGCGGTGCGATCAAGGCGGCGCTCGTCCCCGACGCGCTGCGGGCTCGCGTGAGCGGGGCGTACATGCTGGTGAACTACGGCGTGCGGCCGCTCGGCACGCTCACCGCCGCCGTGCTCGGCAGCACGATCGGGCTGCGCCCGACGCTGTGGATCGCGACCGCGGGTGCCGTCTCGGGCTTCCTCTGGCTGCTGCCGTCACCGGTCCCGCGGCTGCGGGAGCTGCCGGAACAGGCCAGCCTCGACGGCGGTGCCTAGATCAGCGAGCCGGGATCGGGTGATCGTCGACCGTGGCCGCGATCCAGCCGTCCTCGGTCAGCTGCCCGCGCATGGCAACGTCGCCGAGGACGCCGTCGAGCGGGCCGCCGAGCTGCTTGCCGTAGACCTCGCGCGCCGGAGCCGCCGGATCGACCACGAGCACCGACAGGTAGCCATAGCGGTAGCGCACGCGCACCGCAGCGCCGCCGGTCGTGACTCCGAACCACTCGGTGGGACTCGAACCGCTCGGCTTGCTGAGCGCCGAGATGGGATCGACGACCGAATCCTCTGGGACGGCTGAGAGCATGGAGGACACCCTACTGCTGTTCGGAGCGTCCCGGGAGCGGTTGTTCATCTCCAACTTGTCATAACCAGCATTATCGTGCGTAACGGTTGTGGAGAGGGGTTTCCCCGTTTCCTGGTTCTCGAGGGCGCCGCAGCATCGGAGCCATGCACGCCATTCCCCAGCAGCAACCAGCCGCAGCGGTCGTCTGCGGCGTCGTCGCCGGCGCTCCGTGGACGCGCGGCGCCACGCACGGCTCGCGCTACCGCGTCCTCGCATCGACCCGCGGCCTGTGCGCGGTCGCCGAACACGCGATCCCGGCGCTCACGCACCAGCGCACCTCGGCCGGCCGCGGCTTCGCGCTGCGCGGCCCCGCCGGGTTCCACTGCCTGACGATCGTCCAGGTCGTCCCGATCCGCGGCTCCTGCATCCGACCGCCCGGCGCGTTCTCGTGGACGCCGGCCAGCTAGCGCTCGAGGGCCTTCGCGAGGTCGACCCGCGAGCGGATCCGGAGCTTCGCGTAGACCCGCGACAGGTTCCCCTCGACGGTCTTCTCGGACAGGAACACCGCCGCCGCGATCTCCCGGTTCGTGAGCCCGTCGGCCGCCAGCGCGGCCACCCGGCGCTCGGTCTCGCTGAGTCCGGGCGTCGGTGCGCCGCGGACGCCGAGCCGGGCCAGCGCGGCCCGCGTCCGTTCGGCGTACGGTTGGGCGCCTAGACGTTCGAAGGTGGCGAGGGCCGGCTCGAGCTGCTCGCGCACGGCGCGCTTCTGGCGGGCCCGGCGCTCGATCTCGCCCGCCGCGAGCTGCGTGCGGGCCAGCTCGAACGGCCCTGCGGCAGCGTGAGCCTCGAGCGCCGCGGCGATCGCCTCCCGCGCGCCCGCCGTGTCGCCGCGGGCGGCGCACAGGAGCGCCCGGCCGCGGCCCGCCAGGCCGAGCGTCCACGACCGGCCGGTCGCCGCACCGACCTCCTCGAGCCATCCAACCAGCCGCTCCGCCTCGTCGACCTCGCCGAGCGCCAGCAGCGCATCGAGCTCGTACGGCAGCACCGGGTAGAGCGACAGCTCGCGCACCCCGAGCGCCTGCAGCTCGGCGGTCGCGGCCCCGAGCCGGACGTGGGCCGCCGCCGGGTCGCCGGCCAGCAGGTCGCAGATGCCGAGCACGCCTCGGTGGTGCAGGCCGAAGATCAGGTCGCCCATCCGCTCGGCCGCCGCGAGGCCCTCGCCGGACAGCTCGCGGGCCTCGTCCAGGCGGCCCCGCAGCGCGGCGAGCCGCGCGCTCAGGGTCAGCGACGCGGCGTGCGCCTGCGGCTTTCCGGCGTGCAGGAACAGCGCCCGCGAGCGCTCCGCGTGCCCCTCGGCGACGTCCCAGCGCCCGGCCCGGAACTCGAGATCGGCCAGGTGGAAGCGCAGGTCGGCCCTCGCCTCCTCGTCGCCGGCCGCCGTCGCCCGGTCGAGCTGGGCCTCGAGCAGCGGACGGGCCTCGTCGACGCGGTCGGCGTACAGGAGCACCCGCCCGAGCGTGGTCGTCGGCGAGCCGGCGCCGAGGAAGCCGGGCAGGCCGCGCTCGAGCTCCGCCGCCCGGAACGAGGCCTCGACGACGCCCTCACCGGCCATCGAGGCCGAGTAGCCGACGGCGGCCAGGGCCAGCGCCTCGAGCTCGGCGTCGCCGACCGTCGCCGCCAGCCGGGCAGCGACGTCGGCGTGCCGTCGGGCTGCATCCTCGTCGCCCAGGATGCCCACCACCAGCCCGAGCCGCAGCCGCACCCGGGTCTCGAGCGCGGCATCGCCGGCGGCCTCGGCGAGCGCCTGCTCGAGCAGCCGGGCGGCGTGCGGCAGCGTGCTCGGGTCGTCGGTCACCCAGGCGAGGGCCGCGAGCGCCGCCGCCCGGCCCGGTCCGGCCGGCTGGCAGGCGACGGCCCGCTCGAGCAGGACCCGCGCGTGCGCGGGATCGCCGAGCGTGGCGACGTGCTCCGCTGCCAGCACGAGCCGTCGGCCCAGATCGCCGGCAGCCTCCGGTGGGGTGAGCTCGGCGGCCCGCTCGGCCAGCCGGCGCGCGAGGTCCGCGGGCGCGCGCCGGGCAGCGGCCTCGAGCGCCGCGGCGGTCGGCTCGTCGGGCGGGTCGGCGATCAGCCCCAGGTGCACCGGCCGCTCCTCGAGGCCGGCGGTTCGGGCCAGCGTCTGGTGCACGCTGCGGCGCTCCTGCGGCCCGAGCCGGGCCAGCACCGCGGCCGCCAGGATCGGGTGGCCGAAGCGCAGACGGCGGCCGTCGACCTCGAGCACCCCGGCGTGCACCGCGCCGTCGATCGCCTCCCCGAGACCCTCGGCCGCGCTGGCCGCCTCGAGCGCCGGCAGGCTCGGGTCGAGCAGCGACGCCGCCAGCGCGAGCACTCGCTGCACCGGCGGCGAGAGCGCCTCGAGCCGCTCGTCGACCAGCGCCTGCAGGCTGTCGGGGACGGGCAGCGGCTCGGTCGACGACGGGTCGGCGCCGCGGCGTTGCAGCGCCCTGCAGAGCTCCGTGGCGTACAGCGGGTTGCCGCCGCTCGCGGCGTGGATCCGTCGCAGCAGCGGACGCGACACCGACCAGCCGACCCGCTCCCGGAGCACCTGGTGGAGCGGGCGCAGCCGCAGCGGCCCGAGCTCCACGACCAGGAGCCGGTCAGGATCGATTCCCAGCGGCGCAGGCCCGCGGCCGCGCCGGGCCAGGAGCAGGCTCAGCTCCACGTCGCCGAGCCGGCGCAGCGCGAACGCCAGCGCGTCGGCGCTCGGCGCGTCGAGCCACGGGACGTCGTCCACGGCCAGGAGCAGCGGCGCGGCGGCGTGCAGCACCGCCAGCACCCCCGCGCCCAGGGCGCGAGCGTCGGCGCCCCCCACTCCCCCGTCCTGCAGCGCCAGCGCCGTCTCGAGCGCCCGCCGCTGCGGCGTCGGCAGCGGCGCGAGCGCGGCGGGCAGCAGCGGCTGCAGCAGGTCGGCGAGCGCCGCGTACGGCAGGCGGGTCTCGGACGCCGCCGGCCGCGCCGCCAGCACCAGGCCGGCGGACGCGGCCAGCGCGTCTCGCCAGACCGTGGTCTTGCCGATCCCCGCATCGCCCTGCAGGAGGACGGCGCCGCCGCGCCCGAGCCCGGCGGCGATGCGCGCGAGCTCCTCCTGCCGCCCGACGGCTGCCACGTCGGGAGTGTGGCGGAGGCGGCTACGCCGCGCGGCGCGCCGCGAACAGGCGCAGCGTGCCCGAGCCCTCGAGCGATCGGATCGGCGCGTAGCCGGCGTCCTCGAGCATCGCCACGGCGCGGTCCGGGGTGAGCGCGTCGCTGCCCCAGAGCCGGGTCCGCAGCCGCGAGACCGCGGCCGCGAGATCGTCGCCGTCGAGCGCCAGCGTCCCGGTGAGCAGCCAGCCGCCCGGGCGCAGGGCGCGCCCGCACCCGGCGGAGCGCCTCGAACGCGACGTCGTCGGCCAGGAACGCGAGCGGCAGGTGGACGAGGTCGTAGCGGTCGCGGTCGCGCAGGTCCTCGACGCGCCCGCGGCGGAGCTCGATCCGCTCCGACAGGCCCGCAGCGGCGATGTTGCGCTCGGCGAGCCGGGCCGCCGGCTCGTGCGGCTCGAGCGCCACGGCTCGCAGGCCGGCGACCTCGCGGCAGGCGGCGATCGGCATCGCGGCGACACCGGCGCCGACGTCGAGCAGCATCGCCCGGCCCGACGCCGCCCGCTCGGACACGCCCTCGAGCAGGTCGAGGCGCGCGGTCAGGCGTCGGCCGCCGCCGGCCGAGAGGTCGCCCTGCGCCTGCAGGAGGTCGGGATCCTCGTGATCCCAGCGGACGGCGCGCAACCGCCGCTGCCGCGCCCGCTGCACCAGGTCCGCGCCCTGCAGGCGTACCGAGCGCAGCTCCGCGAGCAGTCCGGGCGCCGAGAGGGCCGGCGACGCGACGTAGCGCCCGTCGATCTGCTGGACGAGATCGAGCGCGGCCAGCACCTCGAGCAGCGCCCGCGCCACGTCCTCGTCGATCCCGGTGGCCGCGGAGAGCTCGCTCGGGGTGGACGGGGCCGAGAGCGCCTGCAGCAGCCCGCCCTCGGCGGCCGCGGACAGCGCGGCGAACGCCCAGGACTGGCGGGAGAGCAGGGAGATGGTTCCGGTGTCGGTCATGCGCCTGACCGTAGGTCGCCGCCGGCTCCCGACGAAAGCGGGATTCCCCGTGCGGCAGCTACAGTCGGGGCGTGACGCTCGACCTCGAAGCCGACTGCGGTCGTTGCTTCGCCCTCTGCTGCGTCGCTCCGGCGTTCTCCCGCTCGGCGGACTTCGCCCTCGACAAGGCTCCGGGCGTGCCGTGTCCGAACCTCGACGAGGCGTTCGGCTGCGCGATCCACGCGCAGCTGCGCCAGCGCGGGTTCCCGGGCTGCGCCGCCTACGACTGCTTCGGCGCCGGCCAGAAGGTCGCCCAGCACACCTTCGCCGGCGTCGACTGGCGCGCCGCCCCGGACACCGCCGAGCTGATGTTCTCGGCGTTCACCGTCGTCCGCAACCTGCACGAGCTGCTCTGGCACCTGCGCGAGGCCCTGGCGTTGTCTGCGGCCGCGCCGCTGCGCGACGAGCTGCAGGCGGCGCTCGAGCACGTCGACTGGCTCACCCAGGCCCCGGCGGCGGCGCTCGTCCACGTCGACGTCGGCGCGCAGCGGGCGGCGGTCAACGGCCTGCTCTTGCGGGCCAGCGACCTGGCCCGCGGTGACGGCGGGCCGGACTTCCGCGGCGCCGACCTGACCGGCGCCGACCTGCGCACGACCGACCTGCGCGGGGCCAGCCTGCGCGGCGCCCTGCTGCTCGGCGCCGACCTGCGGCGCTGCGACCTCACCCGGGCCGACCTGACCGGCGCCGACCTGCGGGCCGCCGACCTGCGCGCCGCGAACCTCGCCGGCGCGCTGTTCGTCACCCAGGCCCAGATCGACCGGGCCCGCGGCGACGCGGGCACCCGCCTGCCGGACGCCCGAAGACGCCCGGCAGGCTGGTGAGTCCTACCACCAGGGGCTGTCGACGGCCTTCCCGGTGCCGTTCGTGCGGTCGAGCGCGTCGAGCTCGTCCATGTCCTCGTCGGACAGGCTGAAGTCGAAGATCTGCGCGTTCTCCTTGATCCGCTCGTGGTTCACGGACTTCGGGAGCACCACGAACTCGTGCTGCAGCCCCCAGCGCAGGAGCACCTGCGCGGGCGTGCGGCCGACGCGCTTGGCGACGGCGGCGAGGTGCGGGTTCTCGAGGTCGCGGCCGTGGGTCAGCGGGCTGTAGGCCTCGACCACGATGTCGAGCCCGACGCAGGCGTCGACCAGCGCCCGCCGGTGGGCGAACGGGTTCAGCTGGATCTGGTTCACGGCCGGCTTGACGTCGGTCGTCGCGAGCAGCTTCTCGAGCTCGGCCTCGGTGAAGTTGCTCACCCCGATCGAGCGCACCAGGCCGCGCTCCAGCGCCTGGACCATGCCGGCCCAGGCCCGGGTCGGCCCGCCGGCGGGCCAGTGCACCAGGTACAGGTCGATCTGGTCGATCTGCAGCCGCTCGAGGCTCTTCTCGGCCTCGCGCACCGGGTCCTCGTTGCGCGGGAAGAACTTCGTGGTGACGAAGACCTCCTCGCGCGGCACGGCGCTGGCCTTGAGCGCGTTGCCGACGCTCTGCTCGTTCTCGTAGGCCTGGGCGGTGTCGATGTGGCGGTAGCCGGCCTCGAGCGCCCAGCCGACGGCCTTCTCGGCCTCGGCGCCGGCGTCGACCAGCCAGACCCCGAACCCGAGCTTCGGCAGGTCGATGCCCTGCCCGAGGCTGACGCTGGAACCTGCGGTGTCGGTCATGTCCGATCCTCTCGGTGCGTGAGGACGGCGCGGATGCGGCGCACGCCGGCGCCGACCGACTCGTCCTTGACGATGACGTAGCGCCCGTCGATCTCGCCGGTGCGCGCGACGTGCGGGCCTCCGCAGAGCTCGCGTGAGACCACCCGTCCGCCGCGCTCGTCGGCGATCGTGTAGACGGTCACGGCGTCACCGTACTTGTGACCGAACTCTCCGAGCGCACCCAGCGCCAGCGCGTCGTCCAGCGGGAGCTCGCGGGACTCGACCGGCAGATCGTCGCGGAGCGCCTGGTTGACCCGCTGCTCGACCGCCGCTGCGCTCCTCGTCGCTCAGGCGCGCGCCGTGCGAGTAGTCGAAGCGCAGCCGCTCGGCGGTGATGTTCGAGCCGCGCTGGTGGACGTGCTCGCCGAGCACCTCGCGCAGCGCCGCCAGGGTCAGGTGGGTGAGCGTGTGGAACCAGACCGACTCCTTCGAGCGGTCGGCCAGACCGCCGCGGAACGCGCCCGCGCCGGCCGTCCGGGAGCGCTCCTGCTGCTCGGCCATGAGCCGCCGGTAGTCCTGGTCGAAGCCCGGCGCGAGGCGGCCGCCCTGCTGGCCGACGACGTCCCGGGTGAGCTCGACCGGGAACCCGTGGGTGTCGTACAGCGCGAAGCCCTCCGAGCCCGAGATCTCGCCGCCCTGCTCGAGCAGCCGGCGGACGCGGCGCAGGCCGCGCTCGAGGGTGCGGCCGAAGCGCTCCTCCTCGTCGGCGAGCTCGGTGAGAACGGTCTCGCGCTGGCCCGAGAGCTCGGGATACAGCTCGACGACCTGGCCGCCGAGCTCCGCCGTGAAGCCCGCGGGCAGCTCGAGCAGCCGGCCGTAGCGCACCGCACGGCGTACCAGGCGGCGCAGGACGTACCCCTGGCCGACGTTCCCTGCCGCGATGCCCGCTGCAGCGATGAACGCCGCCGCCTTGACGTGGTCGGTGACGATCCGAAAGCCCCGCTCGTCGCTCGCGTAGGCGCGGCCCGAGCGCTCCTCGACCCACTCGATGAGCGGCCGGAACGCGCCGGTCTCGTACACCGACGGCAGACCCTGCAGCACCTGCGCGAGCCGCTCGACGCCCATGCCGGTGTCGACGCTGCGCTGCGCCAGCGGGTGGAAGCTGCCGTCCGGCCGGCGGTCGTAGCGCAGGAACACGTCGTTGCCGATCTCGACCAGCCGGTCGCAGGGGCACGCCGGGTGGCAGTGCGGCCCGAACGCCGGATCGTGCGGCGCGCCGGTGTCGACGAACAGCTCGGAGTCGGGACCGCACGGACCGGCGTCGCCGACGGGTCCCCACCAGTTCTCGGCCTTGCCGTAGGCGAAGATGCGGCCCTCGGGGTCGATGCCCGCCGACGCGAAGAGCGCCTTCCAGCGCGCCTCGACGTCGCCGTCGCGGGGCGCGTCGTCGTCGCCCGCGAAGACCGTGACGTACAGGCGCTCGGGGTCGAGCCCGAGCCCGTCCGGCCCGGTCAGCAGCTCGAAGGTGAGCTCGACCGCGCGCGGGCCGTCGTAGTCGCCGAGCGACCAGCGGCCGAGCATCTCGAGGAACGTGAGGTGGGTCGGGTCGCCGACCTCGTCGATGTCGTCGGTGCGGACGCACGGCTGCACGTCGACCACCCGACGGCCCGCGGGATGGCGCTCGCCGAGGAAGAACGGCACCAGCGGCTGCATGCCCGCCGTGATGAACAGCGTCGAGGCGTCCCCGGCGGGCACGATCGGAGCCGCCGGGATCACGGCGTGGCCGCGCTCGGCGTAGAAGCGCAGGAAGCGGCTCCTGATCTCGGGGACGTCCATCGGTCTCTCCTCTCGGAATGGAAAAACAAAAAAGGGCGACTCGATCGAGTCGCCCTCACCGGGTGCCTGCGTGTCGCGTACGCCTGCTAGCGCGCGCCGCCTCCCGGCAAGGGCCGTGCGGCGGCAGCAGCCGCCGCGCCGGTAGCGGCGGCGGTGGCCAGCAGGGAGGTGCGAACGAGGTTCACGCCACTCATGCTACCGGGGCGTGCTGGGAGATGGACAGGAGGTTGCCGTCCGGATCCTTGAACCACGCGATCCGGCTGCCGCCGGGCGCCGCCCACGCGCCGAGCTCGTCCTGCTCGAGCCCGTCGAACCGCTCGAACGCCACCCCGGCCCGCGTGAGGCCCCGGATCGCCGCGTCGAGGTCGGCCACCTGCCAGCCGAGCACGGTGAACGGCTGCGGCGTGAAGGCCTCGACCCGGACGAGCCGCAGCGTCGTCCCCGCGAGGTCGAAGACCAGGGCGAACTGGTCGTCGGAGACGAGGCGGACGCCGAGCACGCCGGCATAGAACAGCCGGGCGCGCTCGGCGTCCGTCGTCGCCAGGAAGGCGATCGGCGGGGCGTCGGTCACGGCGCTTGGCCAATTGGCCACACCGCTCATGGCCAATTGGCCAAACGACGACGCGTCAGCGAAAGCACCTGCAAATCAGCCAGTTCCCTAGAGCGCTGCCAGGTAGCGCTTCATCTCCCACTCGGTGAGCTGGACGCGGTAGTCGTCCCACTCGGAGCGCTTCAGCTTCACGTAGTTGTCGAAGATGTGGTCGCCGAACGCCTTGCGCAGGAGCTCGGACCGCGAGAGCTCGTCGATCGCCTCGCCGAGCGTCTCGGGCAGGGACTGGATGCCCTGGTCGCGCCGCTCCTCCGACGTCAGGTGGTAGAGGTTCGTCTCCATCGGGGCCGGCAGCTCGTAGCCCTTCTCGATCCCCTCGAGCCCGGCCTGCAGCAGCGCTGCGAACGTGAGGTACGGGTTACAGGCGGGGTCCGGGCAGCGGATCTCGGCCCGCGTGGCCTGTTCGGCCCCCGGCTTGTACAGCGGGATCCGGATCAGCGCCGAGCGGTTCCGGCGCGACCAGGCCACGTACACCGGAGCCTCGTAGCCCGGCACGAGCCGCTTGTAGGAGTTCACCCACTGGGCGAAGACCGCGGAGATCTCGCGCGCGTGGCGGAGCTGGCCGGCGATGAACGCCTTGCCGACGTCGGACAGGTGCCACTCGTCCTCGGCGTCGAAGAACGCGTTGCGCCCGTTCGTGAACAGCGACTGGTGGGTGTGCATGCCCGAGCCGTTCTCGCCGAAGATCGGCTTCGGCATGAACGTCGCGTAGACGCCGTGCTTGGCCGCGATCTCCTTGACGATCAGCCGGTAGGTGATCGTGTGGTCGGCCATCTCGAGCGCGGGCGCGTAGTGCATGTCGATCTCGTGCTGCGACGGGCCCACCTCGTGGTGGTGGTACTCGATCGGGATCCCGACGCCCTCGAGCGCGGCGATGGTGCGGTTCCGCAGCTCGGTCGCGGCGTCCATCGTGGTCATCGCGAAGTAGCCGCCCTCGTCGAGCGTCTCGGTGCCCGACGAGTCCTTGAACAGGAAGTACTCGAGCTCCGGCCCGACGTTGAACGTGTCGAAGCCCATCGACTGCATCCGCTCGAGGGCGCGGCGCAGCACGTGCCGCGGATCGCCGTCGTACGGGTTGCCGTCGGGCGTGACGACGTCGCAGATCATGCGAGCGACCTTGGCGTCGCCCGCGGCCGCCGGCATCAGCTGGTAGGTCAACGGATCGGGGATCGCGACCATGTCGGATTCCTCGATGGCGTTGAAGCCGGTGATCGAGGAGCCGTCGAAGCCCATGCCGTCGTCGAGCGCGCCCTCCATCTGGCTGGGCGTGATGGCGAAGCTCTTGAGGTGGCCCTCGATGTCCGTGAACCACAGGAGCAGGAACTCGACGTTGTCCTGGCGCATCCGCTGCAGGACTTCCTTGCGGGCGGCCGGATCGCTCGTCGCCCGGTTTCCGGGCTGGGTGTCGGACATTGCGGGCTCCTCTGACGGGTGGAGGCGGCGGCGGTCGCGGCCGAGGCTAGCGCACGCGGAGCTAGGGTGCCGCCATGCCGACTCCCGCTCGCGAGCCCCTCATCCGCCTGGGCTTGCAGATCCCCAGCTTCACCTATCCCGACGTCTCCGACGACCGTCTGTTCGAGCGGGTCACCGACATCGCGAAGACCGCGGAGAAGAGCGGCTTCGACTCGGTCTGGGCGATGGATCACTTCTACCAGATCGTCTCCGTCGGCCAGCGCGACGAGCCGATGTTCGACGCCTACGTGCTGCTCGGAGCGCTCGCTGCCGTCACCTCGAAGGTGAAGCTCGGGTCGATGGTCACCGGCGTGACCTACCGCAACCCGGCGCACCTGGCCAAGATCGTCACCGGGCTCGATGTGATCTCGGGCGGCCGGGCGATCCTCGGGATCGGCGCTGCCTGGAACGAGGAGGAGCACGTCGGGATGGGCTTCGACTTCCCGCCGCTGCGCGAGCGCTTCGAGCGCCTCGAGGAGGCCCTGCAGATCTGCCGCGCGATGTTCACCGAGGATGCGCCGAGCTTTTCCGGCACCCACTACCGGATCCACGAGGTCGTGAACTCGCCCAGGCCGGTGACGCCCGGCGGCCCGCCGATCCTGGTCGGCGGCAGCGGCGAGCGCAAGACGATCCCGCTGCTGGCGCGCTACGGCGACGCGTCGAACTTCTTCGGCGACGTCGAGACGATCCGCCACAAGGTGCAGGTGCTCGAGGACGCCTGCGAGAAGATCGGCCGCGACCCGTCCGAGATCACCAAGACGCGGCTCGGCGGGATCGTCGTCGGCGACACCGCGGAGGACGCCGAGCGCCGGCTGCTCGAGTTCGCCCGGCTCCGCGGCATGGACGCGGAGCGAGCCCGCTGGTACGCCGTCGCGGGCGACCGCGACTCGGTCGGCGAGCAGCTCGAGGCGTACCTCGATGCCGGGCTCGACGGCATGGTCTTCAACATGCACGACGCCTGGGATCTCGAGCGGGTGGCGCTGACCGGCGAGATCGCCGGCCGCGTGCTACGGGGCGCGGCGCACTAGCCCGCCTGGGCCTGCAGGGCGGCCGCGGCGGCCTCGTCGAACGCGGAGGCGAGCCGCCCCGCCGCCGCCCGCTCCTGCTCGAGGATGCGGTGGGCGAGCTCGACCGTCTCGTGGTCGCCGGCGCGCTGGGCGACGCGCTTCAGCTGCTCGTAGCCGCCGATCTCGAGATGCTCGAAGGCGAAGGCGAACACGGCGAGCTTCCCCGGCGTGTCGGGGTGGGCCTGGAAGAACGCCGACCAGTTCACCCCGCCGAGGCGAAGCGCGCTGTCCTTGAGCAGCGAGGGCTTGCCGCCGAGGGCCTCGAGCCGTTCCTCGACGAGGCGGGCGTGCTCGCGCGTCTCCTCGAGGTGGTCGGCGTAGGCGTGCTCGAGCTCGGGGTCGCCAGCGTGCTCGCGGGCCCGCTTCAGGAGCACCTCGCCCTGCTGCTCGAGCGCGTGGGCGTCGGCCAGGAAGGAGCGCAGCTTGTCGGTCAGGTCAGGGCGCTCGGTGTCCTCGAGCGACGCGTTCACCGCCTCGTCGAACAGCCCCTCGAGGCGCTCCAGCATGGCTCGCTCGTCGGCGGCGATCCGCCGGGCGGTCTCGACGACGTCCCGCTCGCCGGCCCTGTCGGCGACCCGGGCGAGCAGCTCGTACGACGCGAGCTCGAGCGCCTCGTAGCTCAACGCGTGGGCTGCGAGCTTGCCCGGGGTGTCGGTCTGGGCCCGGGCGAACCAGACGAAGCCCTTGCCGCCGACGGCCATGACCGCGTCCTTGAACCGGGACGGGCCCTCGCCGCGGGTCTCGAGCAGCTCCCTGACGAGCCGTTCGTGGCTCTCGGTCTCGGCCAGGTGGTCGCGGAACGCGGCGGCGAGCGCGTCGTCGCCGGCGATCTTCGGGGCCTCGCGAAGCTGGGCCAGAGCCTGCTCCTCGATGGCGTGGGCGTCGCGCAGGTAGTCGAGCAGCTGCTCGTGGATCTCGTCGGACATGGGGGCTCTCCTCGTCGCAGGTCGTCTGCGGGGGTTCCCCCTGTCGGCTCAATCAGGCGCGGGCGCCGCCTCGATGAGCCGTTCGATCCAGTGGGCGTCGGCCGTCGGCTCGGCGAAGGCGCAGCGCACGACGCACTCGTCCTCGCCGTCCTGCTGGACACCGACGACCTTCGCGTCGACGTGGGCCAGGATGCCGACCCGGTCGCCGCGCTCGACCGCGAGCTCGATGACGTCGCCGACCGTCAGCTCCTCCTCGGCCAGGAACGCGACACCGCCGCGGGACACGTCGATCAGCCGGCCGTCGACGACGCCGCCGGCGCCGAGCGCCCGGCTCTGCGGACGCACGCGCGCGAACATTGGCGCCCGCACGCGGACCCTCGGGTAGCGCCGGCGTTCGACGAGCGGCTCGCTCACCGCTGGCAGGGTATCCGGTACGCTCGTCGGCCGTGCAGCGCCACGTCGGTTACGCCCGCGGCAGGGTCGAGCAGACCGTCCAGAAGGTGCGCCGCCTGATCTACCCCGAGGTCGTGCCGATCGCGGATCTGGCGCTCGCCGGGCCCGTGGGCCACATCCGGGCGGCCGAGGCCGAGACGCTCGACTACCAGCCCGTCGAGACCGGCGCGATCCTGCCGCCGCGCTGGGAGACGTACTGGCTGCGCGTGCGCGCCGAGGTGCCGGAGGGGTTCGCCGGATCCCGCGTCGATCTGCGCTTCGACTTCGGCGGGGAGGCGACGATCTGGCGTGGCCGCCGGCTCGTGCAGGGGCTGAACGGTGGCGGGTTCCAGGAGCGGCGGGAGGCCGTGCTCGTGGATCCGGCAGCCGGCGGCGAACGCATCGAGCTCCTGCTCGAGCTGGCCTGCCGCGGCGGCATCGCGCTCGGCTTCACCGGCGAGCTTGCCGAGCCGGCGAGACTGACGGGTGGCGGGTTCGTGCTCGACCGCTGCGAGCTCGCGCGGTTCGACGACGACGCCTGGCAGCTCTACCACGACCTGGTCGTGCTGCAGGAGCTCGAGCGGGAGCGCGAGCACGGGCTCGACCCGGCCCGCGCAGGTCGCATCCTGGCCGGGCTGGACACCTTCTGCGACCGCTTCCGGGCCGAGGAGCGATCGACCTGGCCGGGCGCGCGGGACGAGCTCGCACCGCTCCTCGGCGCGGGCAACGCGCCCGGCGGGCATCGCCAGATCGCGGCCGGCCACGGACATCTGGACACGGCGTGGCTCTGGCCGCTCGCCGAGACACGGCGAAAGGCGCTGCGCACGTTCAGCATCCAGCTCGCGCTGATGGAGCGCTATCCCGAGCACCGCTTCGCGTGCTCCCAGCCGCAGCAGTACGCCTGGGTCAAGGAGCGCGACCCGGGCCTGTACCGCGAGATCCTGAAGCGGATCGAGGGCGGGCAGTGGCTGCCGGTCGGCGGGATGTGGATCGAGCCCGACTGCAACCTGACCTCGGGCGAGTCGCTGGTGCGCCAGCTGCTGCATGGCCAGGCGTTCTTCGAGCAGGAGCTCGGCGGCCGGACGCGCGAGCTGTGGCTCCCGGACGCGTTCGGCTACTGCGGGCAGCTCCCGCAGCTGATGGCCCAGGCGGGGCTGCGCGGGTTCGTGTCGCAGAAGCTCTCATGGAACCAGTTCACCCAGCCCGAGCACCACAGCTTCGTCTGGGAAGGGCTCGACGGGACGCGCGTGCTGGCGCACTTCCCGCCGGCCAACACGTACAACGCGGAGTGCTCGGTGCGTGAGCTGCGGGCGGCGGTCGACCGCTACCGCGACCACGACGGGCCGCAGGCGAGCCTCCTGATCTTCGGCTACGGGGACGGCGGCGGCGGGCCGACCGCGACGATGCTCGAGCGTCTGCGGCGGTTTCGCGACCTGCAGGGGATCCCGCCGACCGAGCTCGGCCACCCGCAGCTCCTGTTCGACGAGCTCGAGGCCGTCCGCGAGACCCTCCCGGTGCACGTCGGCGAGCTGTACTTCGAGTACCACCGCGGCACGTACACCAGCCAGGCGGCGCTGAAGCGCGGCAACCGCCGCTGCGAGGGCGCGCTGCACGACGCCGAGCTCCTGGCCGCCCTGGCGACCTGGCTGCGCGGCGCGCCGTACCCCCGCGCGCGGCTCGACGAGGCGTGGAAGACCCTGCTCACGTCGCAGTTCCACGACATCCTGCCGGGCTCGTCGATCACGCCGGTGAACGTCGAGGCCCGCGAGGATCTGGCCGGGGTCGAGGCGGCGGCGGAGGCGATCGTCGGGGAGGCGCTGGGCGAGCTCGGCGGTCGTGGCCAATTGGCCACGCGTGGTGTGGCCAATTGGCCAGACGGTCCCGAAGGGCCCCTGAACACCACCGCCTGGCCCCGCCGTGAGGTCGTCGAGATCGAGGGCGAGCTCCGCGTTGCCGACGCGCCGCCGCACGGCGTGGGCGCGTTCGTCGAGCGGTCGGACGCCGTGGAGGTCGAGCGGCTCGAGGACGGCCGGGTACGGCTCCGCAACGGCCAGCTCGAGGTCGTGCTGTCTTCCGGGGGCAGCCTGCTGAGCCTCGTCGAGCGGTCAAGTGGCCGCGAGGCGCTGGACGCGCCGGGCAACGTGCTCGAGCTCTACCAGGACCAGCCGAACGCCTGGGACGCCTGGGACATCGACCCGTACCACGTGAAGCTCGGTGAGCCCTGCGCGCCGGCGGACGGCGTCGCCTCCCTGGTCGCGTCGCCGCTGCGCGCCGAGGTGCGCTTCGAGCGGCCAATTGGCCAACGCTCGCACCTCAGCCAGACGGTGCGGCTCGACGCCCACGCGCGGCGGCTCGAGTTCCACACCGAGGTCGACTGGCACGAGGAGCACCGGCTCCTGAAGGCCGCGTTCCCGCTCGCGGTGCGTTCGCGGCTCGCGACCTACGAGACGGCGTTCGGTGTCGAGCAGCGGCCGACGCACGCGAACACCAGCGCCGACGCGGCCCGCTTCGAGGTCTCGGGCCACCGGTTCGCCGATCTCTCCGAGGACGCGTTCGGCGTCGCCCTGCTGACCGACTCGAAGTACGGCTACTCGTGCCCGAAGAACGTCCTGCGGGTGAGCCTGCTGCGGTCGCCGAAGGCGCCCGATCCCGAGGCGGACATGGGGCGTCACGCGTTCGTGTACGCCGTCCTCCCCCACGCCGGCTCCTGGCAGGACGGCGGGGTGCTCGCCGAGGCGACCGCGCTGAACCGGCCGCTCCGGACCGCACGCGGTCTCGCGGCCGGCTCGCTGGCGACGGTCGAAGGCCGGGGCCTGGTGCTCGACACGATCAAGCTGGCCGAGTCGTCCGACGCGCTCGTGCTCCGGCTGTACGAGGCGTTCGGCGGCCGTGGCACGGCGCGCGTCCGGCTCGGGCTGCCGTTCGGGCAGGTTCGGCGTGCGACGGTCCTCGAGGACGCGGGCGAGGAGCTCGAACGAGACGGTGACGCCGTGATCGTCCCGTACAGGCCGTTCGAGGTGATCACGCTGCTCGTGGATCCTGCAAATCACCCAACTGTGCGCTAACCCTTTTGCGGATATTGCCGAAAACTCTAAGTGCGGATCCCCTCAGCCCCCGCACCCCCACATGCCTGTCCTCACCCCCACCCGCTACGCCGCCTGTGCGCTGCCCATCGAGATCAGCGGCGTGCCGACCGTCCCCGCGGTCGTCGACGTCACGCTGCTCGACGTGCCGAAGGGCAAGAGCCCCCTGCAGGTCGAGTCGCCGCGCGGCACCATGCCGAAGGGCACGGCGTTCTCGCTGCGCTACAGCGCAGACGGCCGCGCGATGCGCGCGATCGCCCGCTGCATGGAGATCGACCCGCGTCCGGGCATGGTCGACCTGTGCAGCGTCTTCGTGGTCGCAGAGCCCGGCGAGCCGAAGGAGCGCGTCGCGGCCCGTGCCGACGTCACGATCGAGCTCGAGGCCGTGATGGTGCGAAGCCTCCGAATCCAGGCCTCGCCACGCGTGCCGCTCCGGGTCGTGAACGTCTCGTCGACCGGTCTCGGATTCAAGACGCTGCGCCCGCTGCAGGTGCACGACGTGATCCGCCTCCGGGCTCCCGGCCCGCGCGGCCTGTGGATCGAGGCGGACTACGAGGTGCTGCGCGCCGCCGACGACCGCCCTGGGTTCTACGGCGCCCACGCCCTCGATCCGCACGCCGGCAACGACGTCTACAACGGCATCGTGAAGGCCTGGGAGCGCGACCAGGCGACGAAGCTCGCCTCGTAGCGCGTCTGGCGCGGGCCGAGCCGGGCACCGGGGCTCTGTGCGCCGCTCGCTCGAAGGCTCGTTCGACGGGCAGATCCGTGACGTGCACCCAGGAGGCCGGCGTGCGAAACCAGCTCTGAGCAGGCGGAACTGCGGTTTGGCCAATTGGCCGAACCGGGCGTGGCCAATTGGCCAAACGCCGCGTGGCCAATTGGCCACGGCGCGATTCAGTCGAGGTTCGAGTGCTTCCCGCGTGCTCGCCGGCTCAGCGGCAGCACGCACCAGAAGAGCGCGAACACGGCCGTCGAGAGCGCCGTCGCGACGAGCGCCGCCGGCCAACCGAACATGATGTGCGCGACCAGCAGGAGCGCGCCCTGCATCGCGAACGCCAGGCAGGCCAGGCCGGCGATCGCGAGGCGGCTGCCGATGTCGACGAGCCAGCGCTTGTCCTCGGCCCTGAACAGCAGGCGGTGCTGGATGGTCGGCGCGATCAGGAGCGCGCTCGCGGCCATGGACAGGAGCAGCGTGGCGAAGTAGATGCGCTGGTCGGCGTCCGAGATGTTCGTCCAGCGCGTGGCGAACGGCACCGCCAGCAGGAAGGCGAACAGCACCTGGACACCCGGCAACGCCACCCGCAGCTCCTGCAGCAGCTGCTCGAGGTTCCGGTTCAGCCGCTCGTGCTCGGTCTCGCCGGAGTCATCGTCGGCCATCACCAGACGGTAACCGACCGGTCGCACGACTACCCTCCGCGCCGGCCGGGAACGTCAGAAGGTGACCGACGTCTCCGCACCCAAGCTCACCCAGCTCCGGCTTCGCGTCAACGGCGCCGAGCAGGAGCTCCTGATCGACACCCGCACCACCCTCCTCGACCTGCTCCGCGAGCGGCTCGCCCTGACCGGCGCCAAGAAGGGCTGCGACCACGGTCAGTGCGGCGCGTGCACCGTCCTCGTCGACGGCCTGCGTGTCGTCAGCTGCCTCGCGCTGGCGGTGGCCCACGACGGTGCCGACGTCGTGACGGTCGAGGGGCTCGCATCCGACGGCGAGCTCCATCCCGTCCAGAAGCAGTTCCTCGAGCACGACGCGTTCCAGTGCGGCTACTGCACTCCCGGCCAGATCTGCTCGGCCGTCGGGGCGCTGCAGGAGGCCGCGGACGGCTGGCCGAGCGCCGTCACCGCTGACCTGCAGGCGCCCGTCGAGCTCGACGAGCACGAGATACGGGAACGCATGAGCGGCAACCTCTGCCGCTGCGGCGCCTACGTCAACATCGTCACCGCGATCTCGGAGGCCGCCGCATGAGGCCCTTCGAGTACGAGCGCGCCGATGACGCCGACAGCGCCGTCGCCCTGGTCGCCGAGCGGCCGGCCGCGATGTTCCTCGGCGGCGGCACGAACCTCGTCGACCTGATGCGGCTCGGCGTCGAGTCGCCGGACGTCATCGTGGACGTCACCCGGCTCGGCCACGACCGGATCGAGCCCACCGACGGCGGCGGCCTGCGCATCGGCGGCGGTGTCCGCAACAGCGTGCTGGCCGCCGACCCGCTCGTCCGTGAGCGCTATCCGGTGCTCTCCCAGGCCCTCCTGGCGGGCGCGTCGGGCCAGCTTCGCAACGCCGCGACCGTCGGCGGGAACCTGATGCAGCGCACCCGCTGCCTGTACTTCCAGGATCCGAGCAAGCCGTGCAACAAGCGCGAGCCTGGCACGGGCTGCTCCGCGCGCGGCGGCGAGCACCGCAACCACGCGATCCTCGGTGCGTCGGAGGCCTGCATCGCCACGCACCCGTCGGACATGGCCGTTGCGCTGGTCGCCCTCGACGCCCGCGCCCACCTGCACGGGCCTCACGGCGCACGCCAGCTCGCGCTCACCGACCTGCATCGCCTGCCTGGGGACGAGCCGCAGCACGACACGGTGCTCGGCCACGGCGAGCTGATCGTGGCAGTGGAGCTTCCCCCGCCTTCGCCTGCCGGGCTGTCGGCATACCGCAAGGTGCGCGACCGGGCCTCGTTCTCGTTCGCGTTGGCGTCCGTTGCTGCGCTGCTCACGTTCGAGGATGGCCGGGTGGGCGACGTCCGGCTGGGGCTCGGGGGTGTCGCCCACGTGCCCTGGCGCGCCCGGATCGCCGAGGATGCCCTGCGCGGCGGCCCGGTGAGCGAGGACGCGTTCGCGCGGGCGATCGACGCCGAGCTCTCGGTCGCGGAGCCGCTTCCCGACAACGCCTACAAGCTGCCGCTGGTGCGCCGCCTCGTCGTGCGGACACTGGCGGAGCTCGCCGAGGTGACGGCATGAGCAGCCTCCTCACTCGCTCCGTCGGGCAGCCCGTCGAACGGCTCGAGGGTCGCGACAAGGTGCAGGGCCAGGCGGCCTACGCCTACGAGCACCACCCGCAGGGGGTGGCATACGCCGTTCCCGTCGCGGCGACGATCGGCCGCGGCCAGGTGAGCCACGTCGACGCGACCGCCGCGCTCGGGGTGCCCGGCATGCTCGCCGTGTTGTGGCACGGCAACGCGCCGCGGCTCGCCCAGGTCGACGATCCCGAGCTGGCCCTCTTCCAGGGCCCCGAGGTCGCCTACCACGGGCAGTTCGTCGCCGCGGTCGTCGCGGACTCGCTCGAGACCGCGAGCGAGGCGGCCGCGCTCCTCGAGATCGCGTACCGCGAGGAGCAGCACGACGTCGTCCTGCGGCCGGGCCATCCGCGGCTCTACAAGCCGGAGAAGGTCAACCCGGCGTTCCCGACGGACACCGACGAGGGCGACTTCGACGCCGCCTACCCCCGCGCCGCGGTCGCCGTCGACGAGACCTACGAGACGCCGGCCGTCCACAACCATCCGCTCGAGCCGCACGCGACGACGGCCGTGGTCGAGGACGGGCGGATCACCGTCTGGGACTCGAACCAGGGCTCCGACCCGGTGAAGCAGGTGCTCGCCCGGGCGTTCGGCGTCGAGCCCGACGCCGTGCGCGTGATCGCCCAGCACGTCGGCGGCGCGTTCGGCTCGAAGGGGATCCCGAAGCCGAACGTCGTGCTCGCGGTGATGGCCGCGCAGGCCGTGGGCCGGCCGGTCAAGCTCGCGCTGAGCCGACACGACCTGGCGGCGGTGGCTGGCTACCGGACGCCGACGATCCAGCGGATCCGGCTCGGCGCGGACGAGGACGGGCGGCTGACGGCGATCTGCCACGACGTCGTCGAGCAGACCTCGACGCTGCGTGACTTCGCCGAGCAGACCGCCGTCGTGACCCGGATGCTGTACGCGGGCGAGAACCGGCGCACGACGCACCGTGTCGCCCGGCTGGACGTTCCGTCCCCTTCGTGGATGCGGGCGCCGGGTGAGTGTCCGGGGATGTTCGCGCTCGAGTGCGCGATGGACGAGCTCGCGATCGCGACCGGGCTCGACCCGATCGAGCTGCGGGTGCGCAACGAGCCCGAGGTCGATCCCGAGAGTGGCAACCCGTTCTCGAGCCGGAACCTGGTCGCCTGCCTGCGGGACGGCGCGGCCCGCTTCGGTTGGGACGCGCGCGACCCGCGGCCCGGCGTGCGCCGCGACGGGCGCTGGCTCGTCGGCACCGGCGTCGCCGCGTCGACGTATCCGGCCCGCCGCCGGCCCGCCCGGGCCTGGGCGCAGCGCGAGAACGGCGGCTTCGTGGTCGGGATCGACGCGACCGACATCGGGACGGGCGCGCGCACGGCGCTCACGCAGATCGCCGCCGACGCGCTCGAGGTGCTCGATGGACGGCGTCCGCATCGAGCTCGGCGACAGCGACCTGCCGCCGGCGGGCGTCGCGGGCGGCTCGATGGGCACCGCGTCGTGGGGTTCGGCGGTGGTCAAGGCGTGCAGCGCGCTGCGCGACGTGCTCGACCGCGGCGAGGGCGCCCGGGTCGAGATCGACACCGCCGAGGACGTGGAGGCCGACCGACCGCTGTCGCGGCACGCGTTCGGTGCGCAGTTCGTCGAGGTGCGGGTCGACGTGGACACCGGCGAGATCCGGGTGCCCCGCCTGCTCGGCGTGTTCGCCGCCGGCCGGATCGTGAACCCTCGCACGGCGCGCTCGCAGCTCATCGGCGGGATGACGATGGGGCTCTCGATGGCGCTGTTCGAGGAGAGCGTGATGGACGCCCGCTTCGGCGCCTACGTGAACCACGACTTCGCGAGCTACCACATCGCGACCCACGCGGACGTCCCGGCGATCGAGGTCGCCTGGATCGACGAGCACGACGACCTGAACCCGATGGGCGCGAAGGGCATCGGCGAGATCGGCATCGTCGGCACCGCCGCGGCGGTCGCGAACGCCGTCCACCACGCAACGGGCCTCCGTCTGCGCGAGCTACCGCTGCGTCCCGACCGGGTCCTCATGCGGCTCGTCGATACGCTCTGAGCAGGGGTTTTCGGAGTTTGGCCAATTGGCCACGGGTGGTGTGGCCAATTGGCCGGAACCGGCGTGGCCAATTGGCCAGAGGCGGTGTGGCCAATTGGCCACGCCCGGCCCGCCGCCCTAGCCTGCCGCCCATCAGCGCCTACGAACGACTCCACGAACGCCTCGCGAACGGCCACGTCGTCCTGCTCGACGGCGGCACCGGCACCGAGCTGCAGGCGCGCGGCGCGCCGATGGACTACGCCGCCTGGAGCGCGCTTGCGAACGTCACGCATCCCGATCTGGTGCGCGGCGTGCACGCCGACTACGTCGCTGCGGGCGCCGAGGTCGTGATCGCCAACACGTTCGCCGGCGGGGTCGGGCCGCTCGCCGAGGCCGGGATGCCGCACAGGCTCGCCGAGGTGAACCGGGCCGGCGTCCAGCTCGCTCGTCAGGCCGCTGGCGCCGACACGGTCGTTGCCGGGTCGCTCTCGGTGATGACCGGCCAGCTCGAGGAGCACGAGCTCCGCGACGCCTACGCCGCCCAGGCGGACGTCCTCGCCGAGGCCGGCGCCGACCTGATCGTGCTCGAGATGATGATCGCCCCGGCCCAGCACCGTCGCCGCGCTGCAGGCCGCCGCGGCGACCGGCCTCCCGGTCTGGCTCGGCGTCTCGGTCATCGGCAGCGTCACGTCCGCCGGCGCCACCCTCGACGAGCTCCTCGACGCCGCGCTCGCCGCGCACACGCCGGACGCGGTGCTCGTCATGCACAGCAACCTCGACGACAGCGAGCCGGCGCTCGACAGCCATCGCCGCCCGCTTCGACGGGCCGGTCGGCGCGTATCCCCACGAGGGCGTCTGGACGCGGCCAGACTGGGTCTTCACCGACATCAGCCCGGCCGACTTCGCCGCGCGCGTGGCGCCCTGGCGCGAGCGCGGCGCGACGACTCCTCGGCGGCTGCTGCGGGACGTCACCGGCCCACATCGCGGCGCTCGCCGCGGCCCTCCGCTAGGGCAGGTCGAGCCTGAGCCGCGCGCCCTGTCCCGGCGCCGAGTCGACGCTCAGCGTGCCGCCGTGCTCCCCCGCCAGGTCGCGCAGCAGCGTGAGCCCGACGTGCCCCTCGGCCGCGTGGCCCGGGTCGAAGCCCGCGCCGTCGTCCTCCACCTCGAGCGCCACGCCGCCGCCCGCCCGCCCGAGCGACACCCGCACCTGCGACGCCGCGGCGTGCTTGTCGACGTTGCGCAGCGCCTCCTGGGTCGCCCGGAACAGCAGCTGCTCGGTGCGCGCCGTCGAGCTGCAGCCCGTCCGCCACGTCCACGTCGACCACCACCCCACGCTCGCGCAGCGGCTCGGCGAGCGAGTCGAGCGCCGCCGGGAGACCCTGCTCCTGCAGCGTCGAGCGGATAGATCTCGGCGATCAGCGTCCGGAGCTGGCCGACCGACGAGCGCATCGCCGTCGCCGCTCCCGACAACGCCTGCCGCGCGGGTGGACCGCGCTGGCCCGCGCCTCGGCGTCGAGCTGCAGCGCCCGCCCGGTGAAGTCCTGGACGATCCCGTCGTGCAGGTCGGACGCGATCCGCCGCCGCTCCCGGTCCGACGCGTCGAGCGCCTGGCGGAGCAGCTGCTCGCGCTCCTCCTGGCCCCGCCGCAGCCGCCGCGCGAGCCGCCACGCCAGCGGCAGCTGCAGCAGCCACAGGCCGACCAGGGCGACCGCCAGCGCCGGCAGGAACGAGCGCCACAGCCGCCGCCCGCTCGCCGTGACCGAGCTGTAGCGCAGGTACGCCTCGAACAGCAGCGGCTCGCCGCGCGGCCCCTGGATCGGCACGTACACCTGCAGCAGCTTCCCGAACTGCCGCTCGAACACGTTCTCGGGCGCGTCGAGCTCGCTCAGGTTCGCCGACGGCCGGCCCGTCCGCAGGGCCTGCTCGTCGTCCTCGTCGAGCGGGTAGCGCCGCCCGATCAAGCCGCGGCTCGTCCGAGTACACGATGCGCCCCGTCGGGTCCCAGAGCTTCGTCCGCACCAGCGAGCGGTCGAGCACCCGGGCGTGCACGATCGCGTCGAGCCGCTGCAGCGCCGGGCGGTTGCCGTCCACCGCGGGCTCGCTCAGCGCCGGCGCCACGATCCCGCGGCCCGGCGACGACGGCCAGGCGCTGGGCCGCGTTGACGGCCTCCCGCTCGCCGATCCGCTGCAGCAGGACGATCGCCACCGCGCTCATCGCGAGCAGCGCGAGGACGCCGGCAACGGCGAACAAGCCGACGGCCATCGCGACCGGGGAGACCCGGTTCGGACGCAGCGATCTCAAGCAGGCACCCCCGGCCAGGTTCTCACACGAACGCGCTGGTGCGAACCCGGTGGACGACGGTACGGCGCTCGCTGCGGAGCGGATTGGCAGCGACGGGTACGCTCGGCGTGTGCCCAGCATCGCCGAACGGCTCGGCGGCCGGTTCGTCTCGTTCGAGCTCTGGCCGCCCCGCACGCCGCAGTCCGCGCTGGCCCTCGACGAGGCGCTCGAAGCGCTGACGCCCCTCTCCCCCGCGTTCGTCGCGATCACCTACGGCGCCGGCGGCTCGACCCGTGAGCGCACCCACGACCTCGTCGTGCGCCTCGTCGGCTCGCCGCTCGTGCCGCTGGCGCACCTCACCTGCGCCGCCCATCACCGCTCCGAGCTCGTCGAGCTGCTGCAGCGCTACCGCCACGAGGGCGTCGACAACCTGCTCGCGCTGCACGGCGACCCGCCGCTCGCCGCCGACGCGGCGCTTCCCGAGGGCGACCTGCGCTACGCGCTCGAGCTGCTGTACCTGGCCCGCGAGCTCGGGTTCCCCTGCGTCGCGGTCGCGCTGCACCCGGAGGGCCACCCGCAGCGCGTCGTCGCGCGAGGCCGACCTGCGCCACCAGGCCGCGAAGCTGCGCGAGGCGGACTTCGGCCTCACCCAGTTCTTCCACCGGGCCGGCGACTACTTCGCCCTGGTCGAGGAGCTGGCGGCGCGCGGCGCGACCGCGCCCGTCGTTCCGGGCGTGATGCCGATCGTCAACGTCCGCCAGGTGGAGCGCATGGCGGCGATGTCCGGCACGAGCATCCCGCTCGACCTGGCCGAGCAGCTGCAGCGGGTCGCCGACGATCCCGACGAGGTGCGGCGGATCGGTGTCGAGCACACCACCGAGCTGTGCCGCGAGCTGCTCGCCGGCGGGGCGCCGGGGCTCCACTTCTACACGATGAACCGGGCCGCGGCCACGCTCGAGGTCTGCGCCAACCTCGGCATCGAGCCCGCCGGCGCGCGCTTCTAGCCGAGCCGGCGCAGCGCGTCGACGACGAGCGCCCAGAACGCCTCGACGTCGAGCTCGGTGGCGATCCGGGCGTTCGCCGGCCGCCGCAGCACGCCGTGCCAGTCGACGACGGTCTCCCCCGACGTCCACTCGCCCCTGGTCTCCACCGCGACGAACACCTCGCGGACGCCGACGATCTCCGGCCGGGCCACGCGGGCGACGGCGACCGGGTCGTGGACGGGCGGGTGCGGGATGCCGAAGACGCTGTCGTAGGTCGAGCCGAAGAACGTCAGCAGGTCGACGACGATCGCCGCGAGCGCGGTGTCGAGCGCCCGGATCCGGGCCACCACGTCCGGCGTGGCCAGCGCCTGGTGCGTCACCTCGAGCGGCACCAGGGTCACCGGGACGCCGCAGTCGAGCACGATCTGGGCCGCCTCGGGGTCGACCAGGATGTTGAACTCGGCCGACGGCGTCGCGTTGCCGCCCTTCGACGCCCCGCCCATCAGCACGATCTCCTGCAGCCCGGAGACCAGGTCGGGCGCCCGCTGCAGCGCGGTCGCGACGTTCGTCAGCGGCCCGACCGGCACGAGCGTCAGGTCGCCGCTCGCGGCTCGGGCCTCGTCGATCAGGACGTCGACGCCGTGGCGCGGGTCGAGCTCGACGTCCGGCTCGGGAAAGCTCGGCCCGTCGAGCCCGCTCTCGCCGTGGATGTCCTCGGCCCAGCGCAGCTCGCGCTGCAGCGGGCGGTCGCACCCCGCGGCGATCGGCACGTCCCGGATCCCGGCGACGCTGCAGACGCGGCGCGCGTTGAGCGCGGTCTTCTCGAGGATCTGGTTTCCCGCGACCACCGTGATCGCGCCGAGCTCGATCTCCGGGACAGCCGGCCGCCAGCAGGATCGCGACCGCGTCGTCGTGACCGGGATCGCAGTCGAGGACGATCCGCCGGGTCAACCGTCGATCGTGACGAGCGTGCCGATCGGGGTGTACGGCCAGACCCGGCCGGCGTCGCCGTCGGTCAGCTCGACGCAGCCGACGCTCTGCGGCGTGCCGTAGCTCCCGCGCGGGAAGCCGTGGATGGCGTCACCGCCGTGGAAGTAGCTGATCCACTTGATGCCGGGGTCGGTGTACGGCGTCCCGTTCGGGTTGACGCCGCGCATCGTCCCCTCGGCGATGTGCATGAACACCGGGTAGGTGCCGCTCTGGGTCGGCGCCGGAGGGCACCCCGGTGTTGGCCGCGGCGCTGTAGACGTACGCGCCGTTGTGCCACAGCGAGAGGCGCTCGGGGACCTTCTTGGTGACCTCGACGTAGGAGTAGTCGCCGCTCGTGTGCTTGCCGGCGAGGATGTCCCTGAGCAGCGCGTTCCACACGTTCGGCCCCGCGAAGGCGTCGACCGCGAGGTTGTGGTCGTGCTGGAACGCCATGATCGCGCCGCGATCGATCTGGCTCACCTGGCCCGGCGTCCACATGCCGCGCAGCGAGCTCGGGACGTTCGACCAGCGCCAGCTCCAGGTGCCCTCGGGCGCGCGTGACCGCCGCGGCGAGCTGGGCCGTGCGGTTGAGCGGCACGCGGTCCTTCGCGGTGAACGAGAGCGGCAGGTAGCCGGCCTGGGCGAGCAGCTGCTCGAGCCGCTCCTGGCTTCCCGGCGGAACCCGGTAGTCGAGCGCCCGACGGTTCACGAACTGGCCCTTCCCCAGCAGCACCCAGGCGTGCGTGGGCAGCGTCAGCCGCACCTTGCCGCCGAGCGGGAAGCCGAGCCCGCCGGGCGAGAACGCGATGGTGTGGGCGTCGAGCGTGCGCCAGCGGCCGGACATCGACGGCGTGATCGTCGGCTTCTTGCCGCCGAGCGCCTCGCTGAGCGGCTGGGCGAAGGTCAGGATGATCGGCTGGGCAGGCCCGAGCGGCCTTCCGGGCGCCGGGCGGGCGATCGCCGAGGCCGGGTGCTCGGCCGGGAACCAGCTCACCCGGACCGGCTTCGACAGGCGCTCCCAGGTGCGGGGCGCGGTCGAGATCAGGACGCTGCCGCTGTCGCCCTTCGCGACCGATGCCGGCAGCGCGATCGAGCGGACCGGCGTCTTCAGGGTGCGGCGGACCTGGGTCGTGCCGTGACGGACGAGCAGCACCCGCACCGGCGCGTCGAAGCTGACCTGGACGGGCTTGCCGTGCGCCACCTCGAGCCAGCGGCTCGCGGGCTGGGCCTGCGGCGCGACCAGCGTGAGCTCCTCGCGCTCGGTCTTGCCGAGCAGCCAGGCCACGGAGGACGGCCGCTGGACGACGACGCTGACCTTCAGCTTCTCGCCGGCCGCGACCGGGGCCTTCGGCCAGAGCGCGCCGCGCTTCGTGAGCCGCACCGGGACGGGGTTGCCGTTCGTCCGGTGGACGGTGAAGGAGACGAGCTTCGAGCCGTAGCCGGGCAGCTTCAGCTGGGCCAGGGCGTCGGGCGAGCTGGTGAGCGAGGCCTTCGGGTACGACGTCTCGGCGAACACGATGCCCGCGGTCACCAGGACCAGCACGGTGATCCCGATTCCGGCAGCGATCCGCCGCCGGCGACGCCGCTTCGCGGCCTTGGTCGCGAGCCAGCGCTCCTTGCCGTACAGCTTCTGCCGTTCCTGCTCGAGCGTAGCCACCGCGCTACCTGTAGCACATCCGGCGCACGAGTGGGCCCATATCTAGCGTCTCGACCGCGGATCGAAGGCTGCGCGAACGCCCTCGCCGAGCAGGTTCAGGGCGACCACGGTGGTGAACACGAAGAACACCGGGATCCAGACGATGTAGGCGCTGGACCGCAGCGAGATGAGGCTGAGCGCCTCGACCGAGTTCGAGTCGGCCAGCATTCCGCCCCAGCTGGCCTCGGGGATCGGGACGCGCAGCCCGAGCCAGGCGAGGCCGGCCTCGGCGATCATCGCGTTCGCCAGCGCGATCGAGGCGTAGCCGGCGAGCGGCCCGGCGAGGTGCGGCAGGACGTGGCTGCGCAGGATCCGCGGCTCGCTCGCGCCGATCATGCGGGCCGCGTCGACGAACTCGCGGTCGCGCAGCGCCAGCACGTGGATCCGGGTGAGCCGCATCGGATAGAACCAGCGAGAACGCCGCGATGATCAGGGCCAGCAGGATCACGCCGCGCGGCAGCAGGCCGTAGAGCGTCCAGGCGCGGACCTGCGGGCCGAGCGTCGTCCACAGGGCGACTCCGAAGAGGATGAACGGGAAGGCCATCGCGAGGTCGGTGAGCCAGGTGATGCCGGCCGCGATGCGCCCGCCGTAGTAGCCCGCGAGGCCGCCCAGCAGCGAGCCGACGCCGACCGCCAGGAACGTCGCCAGGATCGCGATCTCGAGGGTGATCCGGCCGCCGTAGAGCAGCCGCAGGAAGGCGTCGCGGCCGGTCGTGCCGTCGGCTCCGAGGATGTACAGCGAGCGGTGCGGCATGTACGTCGGGTCGCCCTGCACCCACGTCCACACGCCGGCGATCGGCCCCCAGTTGTCGCCGCCGGCGTGCGGGTTCAGCTGGTCGGGGCCGTGCCCGAGGAGGTACGAGGCGAGCGGCGCGCCGAGGAACGTGAGGAGCAGGACGAAGGTGACGAAGCCGAGGCTGATCACCCCGAGCGGGTCGCGCTTGAAGCGGCGGAAGACCAGCCGGCGGCGCGCGGTGATCGCCGGCAGGGCCTTGGCGGTGGACTCAGCGGCCACCGATCCCTCCGACGAGCCGGATGCGCGGGTCGAGCATGGCGGCGCAGACGTCGACGATCAGGTTGAGCAGGATCACCACCGTCGCGGCGATCACGCACACCCCGGCGATGATCGGCAGGTCGTAGGCGACGAGGCCCGGCGCGAGCAGCGCGCCGTAGGTGGCGAAGCCGAGGCCGGGCAGGGCGAACGCGACCTCCACGAACAACGCCGTCCCGAGCGCGAGCCCGATGTCCATCGAGAGCATGGTCGCGAGCGCGGGCCACAGGTTCCGCAGCACGTGGACGCGCATGACGCGGCTCTCGGACGCGCCCTTCGCCCGCGCGGTCTGGACGAACGGCTCGTCGATCAGGTCGAGCATCCCCGAGCGCACGAGCCGGACGTAGAGCCCGATCAGCCCGAGCGCGAACGCGAGCCACGGCAGGAGCAGGTGCTGCGACCAGGCGCCGATGCCGCCACACCCCGCGCCGCCGCCGAAGATCGGGCAGTAGCCGGCGATCGGGTGGTCCGGCTCGCCGATCAGCTGTCCGTGCTCCGTCCAGCCGAGCTTCGGCTCGAGATGGGTGTAGAGCGTGTAGGCGATCAGGAACGGCGGGATGGAGACGCCGATGAGCGTGACGGTGAGGATCAGCTTGTCCAGGCGCTCTGCCGGCGTGCAGGCCGGCGACGAGCCCGAGCGGTATCGCGATCACCAGCAGCAGGACGATGCCGCCGAGCACGAGCCAGGCGGTCACCTGCGTCGCCGGCCAGAGGAGGTCGCGGACGTCCTGCTGGGAGTAGGACGTGCCGAGCGAGCCCTGCCGCAGCCGATCGAGGTAGCGGAAGTACTGGATGTAGAGCGGCTTGTCGACGCCGAGCTGGTGGTTCGCAGCGTCGAGCGCCTTCTCGTAGCGCGCCTGGTTCACGGGGTCGGTGGCGTGCGGCGGGCCGGCCAGCATGTACCCCGGGTTCTGCGGGATCTGGAAGAACAGGACGAAGGTGATGAACGTGACGCCCAGGAGCAGGACGACGCTCGCGACGAGCCGCCGCGCAACGTACGCCGTCATCCGGCCACCACTGGACGAGCCACCCGACTGCCTCCCCCGGCCAAATCCCTACGGGTCAGCGACGTGCCGGGGGCGCGAAGGTTAGCGGCGGGTGTTCGGAGGGGGCGGGGCGGTCGGGTTCTGGCCAATTGGCCACGCGCGGTCCGGCCAATTGGCCACGGCGCCGGCGGCGCGTGGGCCGTCTGGCCAATTGGCCATCCACCGCGTGGCCAATTGGCCAACCCGCCTGCCGCGCCGCCGCCCCTCCGCCCCGACAATGCGTCCGTGGAACCGAGCGTCCTCCGCAAAGGGCTGGTCAAGACCTTCCGCATCGCGGCGATCGCCGAGGCCGTCACCTGGGCCGGGCTCCTGATCGGGATGTTCTTCAAGTACATCGTGGTCAAGAACCAGTTCGGGGTGCAGGTGTTCGGCCCGACGCACGGCTTCGTGATGGGCTTCTACATCCTCACCGTCTTCCTCGTGAAGCCCGAGCTGCCGTGGGGCCGGCGCGAGCTCCTGATCGGCCTCGGGGCGTCGGTGCCACCGTTCGCGACGTACTTCTTCGAGCGCTGGGTCGTCGCCCAGGCGCACGAGCTCGACCGCATCGACGCCGCCGCGCGGCCGGCTGATCAGCCCGGGTAGGCGCCGATGTAGTGGGTGACCTTCGGCACGGCGCCGTCCACCAGGTGGCGCCGCGAGCGGTCGAGCGCCGCCTGGTCGGAGACGCTGGTGCGCTCGAGGTGCTGGCGCAGGTGCTCCTCCCACGAGCCGACGACGAAGACCTCGAGGAACGTGTCGGGATCGGTCACGTCGTAGAACAGGTTCCAGCGGTACGCGCCGCCGCGACGCCGCACCCGCCCGACGGCCTCCATGTCCGTCCGGAACTCCTCGACGTCCTCCGGGGACACGTGGTACTCGAGCGTGACGAGCACCGGGCCGTGGGTCGGGTGGAGCTCGACGGCCGTCTCCGGCTCGGGCGTTGCCGGGGCCAGCGAGGTGTCCAACGGCCTGGCGTGAACCAGCGGGAACCAGCGCACCGCGGCGACTCCGACGACCAGCGCGCCGGCCGCGACGGCCAACGCGTCAGCCGTCCCGATCTGGTTGGCCAGCTGGCCCCAGAGCACCGCGCCGAGCGCCTGGCCGGCCTGGAACACGACCAGGTACACAGCCATGCCACGGGCTCGCACCCAGTCCGGCAGCACCGCCTGGGCGCTCGAGTTCAGGGTTGCCACGACCAGGATCCAGGCCGTGCCGAGCACGAACACGGCGACGAACGCGAGCGGGCTGCGAGTCGACGAACGCGAGCACCGCCGTGCCGGCCGCGAAGGTCACCGTCGAGATCGCGAGCAGTCCGTCGATCCCGAGGCGCCGCCGCGCCCACCCCGAGACGAACGCGCCGCCCACCGCTCCGGCGCCGACCGCCGTCAGCAGCAGGCCGTACCCGGTCGCGCCGAGCCCGAGCGCGTGCGCCCGCACGGGAAGCAGCGCCCAGAACGCACTGGCGAAGCTGATGAACACCGCGCTCCGCACCAGGATCGCCCGCAACCGCCGCGCACTGCGGGCGTAGCGCAGGCCGCTGCGCACCGCGCTGAAGACCGGCTCCGCGCCGAGCGCCCGTGCTGGTGCCTCCCGTCGCCACCACACCAGGACGCCGAGCACCCCGAGGAACGACACCGCGTTCACCATGAACGCCCACCCGGGGCTGGTGGCGGCCACGAGCAGGCCGCCGAACGCCGGGCCGGCCGCGCGGCCGATGTTCATGCTCATGCTGCCGAGAGCAGCGGCCTGCGGGATCTCCTCCCGCTTGACGAGCTCGGGCTGGATCGCCTGCCAGCTCGGTCCTGTGAGTCCCTGGCCGAGGCCGATCGCGAACGTCAGGCCGAGCAGCGTCCACGGCGTGATCGCGCCGGTCAGCGTCACGATCGCGAGCGTCGCGGCGGCAACGAGCATGAAGGACTGGCTGCAGATCAGGAGCCGTCGCCGGTCGAGGACGTCTCCGAGCGCGCCTGCAGGCAGGCCGACGAGCAACGCCGGCAGGCTCGTCGCGGCCGTGACAAGGGCCACCATCTGCGGCCGACCGTCGATCGACAGCATCAGCCACTGCGCGGCCACCGTCTGCATCCAGGTGCCGACGTTGGACGTGAGCTGCGCGACCCAAAGCGCCCGGAAAACGGGGTAGCGAAGCGGCGCGAACGTCCCGCCGCGTTTCGCGCCGACGGGCGCCGCAGCCACCGGCGCGTGCTGCTGCTGGCTCGCCACGACCTCCTGGTTTCCTGGCCACCGCAAGGCTATCCGCAACGGCCCACGACATCGGGGTCGTCGGATGGGCCTTGTGCAGTCAGTCGATCTGCCAGCGCCCGCCGGCGATCAGCAGCGTCTCGGCGCCCTTGTCGCCGTGCGCGGTGACCTCGACCTCGTCGCTGCCGATCATCACGTCGATGTGCAGGTTCGAACGGTTCACGCCCGACTGGCGTGCGCCGTCGGCCCGCGCGCGAGTGAACCCCTTGCCGAACGCCATGTGGCAGGCCGCGTTCTCGTCGAGCAGGCCGTGGTGGTAGACCCGGCCGGCCCTCGCGATCGGGGTCGTCGAGTCGACCAGCGCGATCTCCCCGAGGCGGCCGGCGCCACGATCCGAGGCGAACAGGTCGCGCAGGAACGCCGCGTCGTCCTCCGTTCGGCGCGTCGAGCCGGTCGAGCCGGCCGTTGCGGATCGCACCGTGCACGCCGTCGATCGAGTGTCCGAGGAACGCGGCTGGCCGGGTGAGCCGGAACGTTCCCTCGCAGCCAGCGGCGATCGGGGAGGTGAAGACCTCTTCGCTCGGGAAGTTCGGGAGCGTCACGTCGCCGTACGGGTTCGTCTGTCCGACGCACAGCCACAGACCGTCGGGGTGCAGCGGGACGCGCAGGTCGGTGCCCGGCGCGCGCAGGCGCAGCTCCCGGAAGCGGGACTTCGTGAGGAAGTCGGCGCGGGAGACGAGCTGGGCGAAGTGGCGTTGGTTCGCGTCAGGCGGGTCGTCCGGCCCGATCCGCATGAAGGTGAGGATGTCGTCGGCCAGCCGACGCAGCGCTGCATCGCCGAGCTCGGGGTAGACCTTTCGGGCCCAGCCCTCGGTCGGGTAGAGGACGCCCGTCCAGCGCAGCGTGCCGGCCGAGAACGCCCGGCCGTAGGCGGCATGCACCTTGCGCACGCCCTGCGACCAGGCCGTGACGCGAGCGTTCGGGAGACCTTCGAGGTAGTCGGGATCCTCGCTGCCGGTGACGGCGATGAAGCCGCGGTCGGCGCCGATCGCAGCGCGCGAGCGCACGCCCTTCCAGGGGCCGACGTTCGCGACGTGCTCGTCCGCAGCGCGCTCGATGTGGGCCCGGGCGACGGCGGGATCGAAGTAGTCGACGTCGACGAGCCGCGCGCCCCGGTCGTAGGCCGCACGGGCCAGCGCGGCGGCGAACGCGCGCTGCTCCGGCTCCGCGTTGACCAGCGATCAGGTCACCCGGCCGGACGGGCAGACAGAGATCGGTGACGAGCGCTGCGTAGCGCTCGATCTCGTCGTCGGTGAACGCCGATGCCATCGCCTCAGACCTCCCAGGTTCCGCGGACGATCACCACACGGTAGCCGTCGGGGTCGGCGAACGTCAGTCCGTGCACGTCCCAGTACGGGTTGTGCGACGCCACCGCGTCGGCGCCGATGGCCGCGAGCCGAGCGATGGCGGCGTCGAACCCGTCCTCGCCGACGTACAACGCGAGCAGGTGCTCGGGCGTCGGCGCATCGGGCGCGGTGACTCCGTGCTCCCGGGTCAGCTCGAGGTGCCACGGCGCGTCCGGGTGGCCGAGGATCACGCCGTCGAAGCCGTCGTGCCCCTCGAACGACGTCAGAACGCCGAATCCGAGCCCGTCGCGGTAGAACGCGACCGACTCGTCGAGCCGGCTCGTCGGACGGGCGACGCGCAGCACGGGAACGCTCATCGGCGCGAGGCTAGCGGGTGTCGTGGCCAATTGGCCACGCGGCGTTGGCATTGGCCACGGCGGCTGGCCAATTGGCCACGCTACGGCCGGAGGATCACGCCGCGGCCGAGCTCGGCGGCCGCGACGGCGCCCTGCGTCGCGTCCCGGAGCGCGGCGTCGAAGGCCTCACGTCGTTCCGTGGGCAGCAGAAACGTGAGCCGGCCACCGCTCTGCGTCGTGGCCGTGCTCGAGCGCGGCGGCGCCGTGCGCGTTGACGACGCGCAGCACCGCGGCCGTCCGCGGATACGGGTAGCGCACCTCGAGGCGCACGGCCGCGATCGCCTCCCGCGTCGGCGCGTTCTCGAGCGCCAGCGCGAGCGCGCCGCCGTACGCCCGGACGAGGCCGCCCATCCCGAGCTTCGTCCCGCCGAACCAGCGCACGACGACCGCCGCCACGTCGGCCAGGCCGGCTCCCTCGATCGCGTGCAGCAGCGGCGCACCAGCACTGCCGGCGGGCTCGCCGGCGTCGTTCGAGTACGCGGTGCCGTCGTGCAGCACGAACGCCGGCACGACGTGCGAGGCGTCTCGGTGCGTCTCGACCTCGTTGGCGAAGAACGCCTCCGCCGCAGGCCGGTCGACGATCGGTGCCGCGCGGGCGAGAAAGCGCGAGCCGCGGTCGCGCAGCTCTGCCTCCACCGGTCCTGCGAGCGTCCGGAAGCTCACGCCGCGAGCCTACGTCAGGGGAATGCGCCGGCCCGCCGGCGCGTTTGCCAGGCAATGGAACGCGAACGTCGAGGCAGCATCGTCGGAGCTCTGGTCCTCGCGTTCGTCGGGCGCGTGCCTGGTGTCGCCGCTCGCCGCGTTCGTGGCGGCGCGCCAGGGCTGGAGCGTCGGGATGGGGTTCCTGGTGATCGGACTCGCCCTGCTCCTCCCCGCCTACGGTCTCACCGCGTTGATGGGCCGAGACGCCGAACGCCTGCTCGACCGCATCACCGAGCGGCGCCGCCGCGTCGCCGAGGTCGAGGGCCGGCTCGCGCAGATGCCGCTGCCGTTCGCCTGCGACGCCGAGACGTTCGCGACGATCGTCGAGGAGGAGATCCACAACCTCCCGCCCTGGGTGCACACCGCGATCGGCCAGACCGGCACGCGCATCGAGATCGCCGATCAGCTCGAGGGCGGCCCGCTCGTGCTCGGCCTGTTCAGCCGGCGCCCCGCCACGGGCCCGGCGCTGGTCGGTGGCGGAAGCACCGTCGACACGATCACGGCGATCACGCTCTACCGGCTGCCGCTCATCCGGGCCGCAGGCTCGCCGGAGTGGCTCGCGACGCAGGTTCGCGAGACGCTCCTGCACGAGGTCGGCCACCTGCTCGGCATGGACGAGCACGACCTCGACCGCTACAGCATCGGCAACCAGCCGCAGACCGACGCGACGTACGTGCGCCCGCGCTTCTAGCGGCCCGCGGGGACCGGCGGCTTCGGGAACGACTCGATCGCGGCCAGCGCCCGGGCGACCCCGGCCTCGTCCATCGCGTGATCCTGCAGGCGGCCTGCCAGGAAGTCGTCGTACGCCTGCATGTCGAAGTGACCGTGTCCCGACAGGTTGAAGAGGATGACCTTCTCGCGTCCCTCCTCCTCGGCCTGGCGCGCCGCCTCGAGCACCGCGCGGATGGCGTGCGACGGCTCGGGACCGGGCACGATCCCCTCGGCTCCGGCGAAGTCGACCGCTGCCTGGAAGCACTCGAGCTGCGGATAGGCGACGGGCCGCACGAGCCCTTCGTTGACCGCGTGGGACACGAGCGGCGCCATGCCGTGGTAGCGGAGCCCGCCCGCGTGGATCCCGGGCGGCACGAAGTCGTGGCCGAGCGTGTGCATCGCCACCAGCGGCGCCATGCCGATCGCGTCGCCGTAGTCGTACGCGTAGATTCCGCGCGTGAGCGTGGGACAGGACGCCGGCTCGGCGGCCACGACCTCGATGTCCGCGCCCGCGATCTTCTCGCGCAGGAACGGGAAGGCGAGCCCCGCAAAGTTCGAGCCACCGCCGGCGCAGCCGATCACGACGTCCGGCAGGCCCTCACCCGCGAGCCGCAGCTGCTCGAGCGCCTCCTGACCGATCACCGTCTGGTGCATGAGGACGTGGTTCAGCACCGAGCCGAGCGAGTAGGCGGCTTCCGGATCGCCGGCCGCCGCCTCGACGGCCTCGGAGATCGCCATGCCGAGCGAGCCGGGCGAGTCGGGATGCTCGGCCAGCATCCGCCGGCCTGCCTGGGTCTCGGTGGAAGGACTGGCGACGACCGAGGCTCCCCAGGTCTGCATGAGCATGCGCCGGTACGGCTTCTGCTCGTAGGAGACCTTCACCATGAAGACCCGGCACTCGAGCCCGAACAGCTTGCAGGCGAACGCGAGCGACGAGCCCCACTGGCCCGCCCCGGTCTCGGTGACCAGGCGCTTTCGGCCCTCCGCCGCGTTGTAGTAGGCCTGGGCGACGGCGGTGTTCGGCTTGTGCGAGCCCGGCGGGCTGACGCCTTCGTGCTTGTAGTAGATGCGCACGCCGCGTAGGCCGAGCGCCTGCTCGAAGCGGTCGGCCCGGATGAGCGGCGTGGGGCGCCAGATCCGATACGCCTCGCGCACCTCGTCCGGGATCGGCACCTCGGCGTCGGTCGAGACCTCCTGCAGGATCAGCGCCAGCGGGAACAACGGCGCGAGGTCGTCGGGTCCGATGGGGTTCAGCGTGCCCGGATGGAGCGGCGGCGCCGGCAACGGCAGGTCGGCCTGCACGTTGTACCAGTGGCGCGGGATCGCGTCCTCGGGCAGGTTGATCTTGCGATCCGGCATCGATGGCCTCCGAGAGACAGGTTCGCCGGCGAGTCTACGACGACGGCGCGGGTCGCGTAGCGGGTGCGCGGGAGTCGGCCGTGTGCCCGCGCGGTGAGCCGGCGCGGTCGCGAACAGCCGGTGCGACGTTCGAGCCGCGCGCGCCCTGTCGCGGCCGGGGCGCGTCTTGGCCAATTGGCCACGAGACTCACGGCCAATTGGCCAAACCGGTGATCGGAGACCGCGGCGGGCTCGATCAAGACACAGATTCGTTGCGGTCCGTGACGTTTCCGTGACAGCCGTCGCGAAGGCGTGACACTCTGACACGAAGTTGGCACAGTCTGTAACGGACTCGTAGCGGTCTGTCGTGCGACGATCGTCTCGTGACGGTGTCGCTCTACAAGGCGGGTCTCGGACGGAAGAGTCCGGTGTGTGCCATGTGCCTCGATCGGACTCGCGGGCTCACGACCAAGCTCAACGTCGGGTATGGCCAGCACGTCTGGCTGTGCGCCGCACACTCGAGCAGGGAGTTCCGCTCGAAGCGAGGCGGCCGCGACTTCGCGCTCACGCTCATGAAGATCTGGACGGCGTCGGGCGGCCTCAGCCATCTCCGCGGCCTGGCCATCAAGGCGCACCTCGAACGCGTCGAGCGATCGGTCCATCCGCCCGATCCCCGACGGCCCGGGTCGTACAGCTGGCCAGAACTCCGGGCCGAGATCGACGAGCGGCTCGCTCGCGGCGAGGACTTCGACGAGATCGTCGCGGAGGTTCGCCGGCGTCACGCGACGAGCGCTGCGCGACTTCCGTCAGACCGCACGTTTCGGCGGTGGCGCTCCGATCCGCGCCCGCCGCGCACCGCGGCCGAGCCTCGCGGAGACCGGGATCGGCCCGTCCGCCGGCCGCCCCGCTCGCTGCCGCCGCAGCGCGACGTCCGTCCGGACGACCGAACACCCAGCTCGCGGTCGCCGCTCAGTCAGGCAGCAGGGCCGTCGCCTCGATCTCCACGACCGCCCCCGGCTCGAGCAGGCCCTTGACCTCGAGCAGGCTCATCACGGGATAGGCATCGCCCATCACCGCGCGGTACGCCTGCCCGAGCTCACGCCGCCGGGCCACGTACTCCGCCTTGTCGGTCACGAACCAGGTGAGCCGGGCGACGTGCTCGGGTCCGCCTCCGGCCTCGGCGACGACGGCGAGCACGTTCTCGAGGGCCTGCCGAGCCTGCTCGACGAGGTCATCCGAGACCACGCGCTCGGACGCATCCCAGCCGATCTGACCCGCCACGAACACGACCCGTCCACGGCCGACCAACCCGTTCGCGTAGCCCTTCGGCCGCGGCCAGCCAGGCGGTTGCAGCACGTCCACGCTAGCCTCGCTCGCGCAACACGAACCGTTGCACCTTGCCGGTTTCGGTACGCGGCAGCGCGTCCAGGAACTCGACCTGACGGGGAGACTTGTACGGGGCGATCCGGGCCTTGCAGAACTCCTGCAGCTCCGTCACGAAGACGTGGTCGCGATCGCGCGTCGCCGCGGCCACGATGCACGCCTTGACCACGATCCCGCGTTCGGGATCGTTGCCGGCGACGACGGCGCACTCGAGCACGTCCGGATGCTCGAGGAGCACCGTCTCGACCTCCGGCCCGGAGACGTTGTAGCCCAGGGTGATGATCATGTCGTCCGTGCGGGCCTGGAACCGGAAGTAGCCCTCCTCGTCGACGAGGTAGGCGTCGCCGGTCAGGTTCCAGCCGTCGACGACGTACTCGCGCTGGCGCGGGTCGGCCAGGTAGCGGCAGCCTGTCGGGCCACGCACCGCGAGCCGGCCGATGACACCGGCCGGCAGCGTGCGCATGTCGTCGTCGACCACCCGCGCCTCGTAGCCGGGCACGGCCTTGCCGGTGGCGCCGGGCCGGGCGTCGTCGTCGGCCGCCGAGATGAAGATGTGCAGCATCTCGGTCGCGCCGATGCCATCGATGATCCGGATTCCGGTCTCGTTGAGCCACGCGTCGGAGACCGACGCCGGCAGCGTCTCACCCGCCGACACGCAGCGTCGCAACCGCTTCGCCGTCTCGCCGCCGCCGAGCGACAGGATCCGCCGATAGGCGGTTGGCGCCGTGAAGACCACCGTCACGCCGAACCGGTCGATCGCCTCGAGCATCTTGTCCGGCGGTGCCGCCTCGAGCAGCACCGCGCTCGCGCCGACCCGCATCGGGAACGTGACGACCCCGCCCATCCCGAACGTGAACGCGATCGGCGGGCTGCCGATGAACACGTCGTCGCGTTCGGCTCGAGCACGCGGGCCGAGAACGTGTCGCAGATCGCGAGGACGTCGCGGTGGAAGTGCATCGTGCCCTTCGGCCGGCCGGTCGTGCCGCTCGTGAAGGCGATCAGGACGACGTCATCGGCTGCCGTCTCGCAGGGCGTGAACGGCTCGTCGTGGCGCTCCATCAGCTCCTCGAGCTCGCCCCGCGCCCCTGGCTCCCCGGAGCCGTCGAACGTGCAGACCCGCTTGCAGATCGAGGCGGTCTCGATCGCCGCGGCCAGCTCGTCGGTGAGCCGCCGGTCGCACAGCGCGAGCCGGATCTGGGCCCGCTCGATGACCTCGGCGAGCTCGCGCGAGCGCAGCAGCGGCATCGTCGCCACGACCACGCCGCCGGCCTTCGCCACGGCCATCCAGCAGGCCACCAGCATCGGGTTGTTGGCGGCCCGCAGGAGCACGCGGTTCCCGGGCACGAGACCGAGGTCGGCGGTGAGGACGTGCGCGATCCGGTCGACGCGCTCCTGCAGCTGGCGGTAGGTCAGCGACTCGTTCGGCGTCACGAACGCCGGCCGGTCGCCGTTGCCCGCCGCGACCTGGTCGTCGAGCAGCGCGACCGCGCAGTTGAGCCGTTCCGGGTAGGACAGCCCGGCCTCTTCGACCAGCAGGTCCGGCCACTCCTCGAGCGGCGGCAGGTTGTCCCGGGCGAACGTGTCCACGTGCGCGCTGTGGGATGGCAGCGCTGCGCTCATCGCGACTCCTCCCTCTCGTGCGCGGCCAGGAGCTGCCGCGCGATCACGACCTGCTGCACCTCGGACGCGCCCTCGTAGATGCGCAGCGCCCGCACCTCGCGGTAGAGGCGCTCGACGGGGTGCCCGCGCGTCACGCCGAGTCCGCCGTGCAGCTGGACGGCGTCGTCGACGACCCGCTGGGCGGCCTCGGTGGCGTAGAGCTTGGCCATCGCCGCCTCGCGCGTGACCCGCGCCGCGCCCTGATCCTTCGTCCAGGCGGCGCGGTAGACGAGCAGCGCGGCGGCGTCGACCTCGCAGCGCCATGTCGGCGAGCTTTCCCTGCACCAGCTGGAGGTCCGCGAGCGGCGCGCCGAACAGCTCGCGCCGACGGGCGCGGCCGGCGGTCTCGTCGAGGGCGCGGCGGGCCATGCCGAGCGCCGCGGCGCCGACCGTCGAGCGGAACACGTCGAGCGTTCCCATCGCCGTCTGGAAGCCGCGTCCCGGCTCGCCGACGAGGCGGTCGGCGGGGACGCGGACGGCCTCGAACGCGAGCGTCGCCAGCGGGTGCGGCGAGATGACGTCGAGCCGCTCCTGGATGGACAGTCCGGGCGCGTCGCCGTCGACGAGGAACGCCGAGAGCCCGCGGGCGCCCGGCTGCCTCGCCGGTGCGGGCGAAGACGACGTAGCGATCGGCGATCCCGCCGTTCGAGATCCAGGTCTTGACGCCGTCGATGACGTAGCCGTCCCCGTCGCGCCGCGCCGTGGTCGCGAGGGCGGCGACGTCGGAGCCGGCCTCGGGCTCGGACAGCGCGAACGCGGTGATCGCCCGCCCGGCCGCGACCTCGCGGAAGCAGCGCGTCCCGCTGGGCGTCCGTCCCGAACAGGGTCACGGGGGCGCTGCCGAGTCCCTGCATGGCGAACGCGAAGTCGGCCAGACCGCCGTGGTAGGCGAGCGTCTCGCGCACGATGCAGAGCGAGCGCACGTCGAGCTCGGCGCTCGGCACGACGTGGCGCAGCAGGCCGCTCGCGCCGAGGCGCGCCACGAGCTCGCGGCAGGCCGCGTCGACGTCCTCCTCGGCGTGGGCCAGGTCGCCGAGGCTCCGCCCGAACGCGTCCGCTTCCTCGGCGAGCGCGCGGTGGCGTTCGTCCAGGAACGGCCAGTCCAGGAAGGAGCGGTCGGGCATCTCAGTCGCCCTCGAAGACGGGTCGTTCGCGGGCCACGAAGGCGTGGTAGGCGCGCTCGAAGTCCTTCGTGGCCATGCAGATCGCCTGGGCCTGGGCCTCGGCCTCGATCGCCGTCGTCGATGCTCATCGCCCACTCCTGGGGGAGCATCGTCTTGGTCATCGCGTGCGCGAAGGCCGGCCCGGCCGCCAGGCCGCGGGCGATCCCGGTCGCCTCGCCGAGCAGCTCGTCGGGCGGCAGGAGCCGGCTGTAGAAGCCGACCCGCTCGGCCTCCTCGGCGCCCATCGCCCGGCCGGTGTACAGGAGCTCGGCCGCGCGGCCCTGGCCGATCACGCGCGGCAGGAGCGCGCACGCGCCCATGTCGCAGCCGGCCAGCCCGACCCGCGACGAACAGGAACGCCGTGCGCGCGGCCGGCGTCGCGAGGCGGATGTCGGAGGCCAGCGCCAGCATCGCGCCGGCGCCGACGCAGACGCCGTCGACCGCGGCCACGATCGGCTGGGGGCAGGCGCGCATCGCCTTCGACGAGATCGCCCGTCATCCGGGTGAACGCCAGCAGCTGCGGCATCGTGCTCTCGACCAGGGGGCCGATGATCTCGTGCACGTCGCCGCCGGAGCAGAAGTTGCCGCCCTCCCCGGTCAGCACGACCGCCCGGATCTCGGTGTCCTCGCGGAGCGCCGCGGAACCAGTCGCGCAGCTGCGCGTACGAGTCGAACGTCAGCGGGTTCTTGCGGTCCGGCCGGCTCAGCGTGACCGTGGCCACGCGATCGGCGACGTCGAGCCGCCACTCGTCGCTCATCCTGCGCCCTCCCGCTCCTCGACCTGCAGCCGGGCCCGGTGCAGGAGGTCCGACAGCTGCTCGACCTCGTCGTCGCCGAGGCCGCCGAGCAGCTCGTCCACCCAGCCGGCGTGGGCCGCGGCCATGCCGGCGAACGCCGCGCGACCCTCGTCGGTCAGCGCCACCGTGACGCTGCGGCGATCCTCCGGCGAGACGGTGCGGCGCACCATGCCCTCGCCCTCGAGGCCGCTCACCAGGACCGTCGCGTTGCCGTTCGAGACCATCAGGCGCCGCGACAGCTCGCCCATCGTGAGCCCCTCGGGAGCGCGCTCGAGCGCGGCCATCACGTCGAAGCGCGGCAGGCTCACGCCGAACTCGCCGCGCAGGCGGCGGCGCACGGCCTTCTCCATCACCGTCGTCGAGGCCAGCAGCCGCAGCCAGAGCCGCAGCCGGGCGCGCGGAGTCGACCGTCGTGCTCACGCCAGGTCGCCTCCGGAGATGACGAGGGCCTCGCCCGTGATCGCGCCCTGTTGCGGCAGCGACAGCCACAGCACCGCGGAGGCGACCTCCTCGGGCGTGACGGCGCGCTGCTGCGAGACCTCGGCCAGGATCGCCCGGCGCGCCTCGACCGGATCGCGGCCGGTGGCCTCGACGACACCGCGTACCGCCCGCTCGAGGATCGCGGTCTCGGTGTAGGCCGGGCAGACGGCGTTGACGGTCACGCCGTCGCGCACCAGCTCACGGGCCAGCGAGCGCGTGATGCCGACGAGCGCGTGCTTGCGAGGCGGTGTAGGCGGAGATGTAGGGCGCGCCGCGCAGGCCGGCGATGCTCGCGACGTTGACCACCCGGCCGAAGCCCCGCTCCCGCATGCCGGGCACCAGCTCGCGGCAGCACTGGAACGCGCCGACGACGTTGACGTCGAGCAGCCGGCGAGAGCTCGGCGAGCGACGTCCGCGCGAGCGGCGCCGCGCTCGGCCACGCCGGCGTTGTTGACCAGCACGTCCACGGGGCCGGCCTCGTCGCAGGCGCGCCGGACGGCGTCCTCGTCGGTCACGTCGCAGACGACGACGCGGGCGCCGGCCAGCGAGCCCGCGCGAGCCTCGAGCCGCTCCCGGTCGCGCCCGAGCAAGGTGAGACGCGCGCCGGCGCCGGCCAGCGCCGCGGCCACGGCAGCGCCGATGCCCGCTTCCGCCGCCGGTCACGAACGCGTGCCGCCCGGCGAGCGTGGCCAATTGGCCATCTGCCGCGTGGCCAATTGGCCAACCCCCGCTCATATGACGATCGCAGCCTCGGCGGCGCGTCGGGCCAGCCGCCGCATCTGCTCGCCGCCGGACAGGTACTGGTCGGGCCACTCGAGCCCCTCGTAGCCCAGCTGGGCGGCGGCGCGGAGCGTCCAGTTCGGGTCGCTCAGGTGCGGCCGGCCCAGGCAGCAGAGGTCGGCGCGGCCGGCCGCGATGATCGAGTTCACGTGGTCGGGCTCGGTGATGTTGCCGACCGCCATCGTCGCGATGCCGGCCTCGTTGCGGATCTGGTCGGCCAGCGGCGTCTGGAACATGCGGCCGTAGACGGGCCTCGCCAGGGTCGTCGTCTGGCCGGCGGACACGTCGATCAGGTCGGCGCCGGCCGCCGCGAAGGCCTTCGCGATCTCGACCGAGTCGTCACCCAGGATGCCGTCCTCGCCGACCCAGTCGGTGGCCGAGATGCGCACGCTGATCGGCTTCTCGGCCGGCCACGCGGCCCGCACCGCGTGGAACACCTCGAGCGGGTAGCGCAGCCGGTTCTCGAGCGGCCCGCCGTACTCGTCCGTGCGGCGTGTTCGAGACCGGCGTGATGAAGCTCGACAGCAGGTAGCCGTGGGCCATGTGCAGCTCGAGCCAGTCGAACCCGCACCACGCGCCCCGCTCCGCCGCCGCGACGTAGGCCGCGGTCACCGCGTCCATGTCGGCCCGGCGTCATCGGCTTCGGCACCTGGTTCGCGGACGACCACGGCACGTCCGAGGCGGCCATGATCGGCCAGTTCCCCTCGTCCAGCGGCTCGTTCGCGCCGAGCCACTCGAGCTTCGTCGACGCCTTCGGCCCGGCGTGGCCGAGCTGCAGCCCGAACAGCGGTCGGCGTGCGGTGCACGTACTCGACGATCCGCTTCCAGGCCGCCGCCTGCTCGTCGTTCCAGATCCCGGCGCAGCCGGGCGTGATCCGCCCGTCGCGGGTCACGTCGGTCATCTCGGTCATCACGAGCCCCGCGCCGCCCATCGCCCGCGAGCCGTAGTGCACCAGGTGGAAGTCGTCGGGGACGCCCTCGACCGCGCTGTACATCGACATCGGGGAGACCACGACGCGGTTTCGGAGCGTCGCAGCCGCGCACCCGGAACGGGGTGAACATCGGCGGCACCGCCCGTGCCTGGCCGTTGCGCCCGGCGAGCTCGGACAGGTGCGTCTCGACCCGCTCGACGTAGTCGCGGTCGCGCACCCGCAGGTTCTCGTGGCTCACGCGCTGGCTGCGGGTCAGCAGCGCGTAGGCGAACTGCTCGTCGTCGAGCTGCAGGTAGCGCTCGACGTGCTCGAACCACTCCATCGAGTTGCGGGCCGCGCTCTGCAGCTTCAGCACCTCGAGCCGGCGCACCTCCTCGTAGCCCTCGAGCGCCTCCGCCAGCGGCTCGCCGGACGTCACCCGGGCGGCCAGCTCGACCGCGTCCTCCATCGCCAGCTTGCGTGCCCGAGCCGATCGAGAAGTGCGCCGTGTGAGCGCTGTCGCCGAGCAGCACGAGCCGCCCGTCGAACCAGCGCTCGCAGGCCACCCGCGGGAACTGCAGCCAGATCGCCGACCCGCGCAGGTGCGCCGCGTTCGAGCGCAGCCGGTGCCCCTTCAGGAAGCCGGCGAAGAGCTCCTCGCAGCGGGCGATGCTCTCGGCGCCCTCCATCCGGTCGAACCCGAGCCCGCGCCAGGTGTGCTCGGAGCACTCGACGATCACCGTCGAGGTGCTCGGCTCGAACTGGTAGGCGTGGATCCAGATCGGCCCGTGCTCGGTCATCTCGAAGACGAAGCTGAACGCGTCCAGCTGCAGGTCGCTGCCGAGCCACACGAAGCGGTTCGTGCGGACGTCGACCTGCGGGACGAAGACCTCGGCGCGCTGCGTCCGGATGCGGGAGTTCAGCGCCGTCCGAGGCGATCACCAGGTCGTGCGTCGGCCGAGCAGCGCGTCGACGTCGTCGACCTCGACCCCGTAGCGCAGCTCGGCGCCGAGCTCGGCGGCCCGCGCCTGCAGCAGGTTCAGCAGCCGGTGGCGCGAGATCCCGCAGAAGCCGTGGCCGCCGGAGCGCACCGTTCGGCCGTCGCGCACGACCTCGATGTCGTCCCAGTAGGCGAAGCTCTGCTCGATCGCCGCCGCGCTCTGCGGGTCGTTGGCCCGCAGGTTGTCGAGCGTCTGGTCGGAGAGCACGACGCCCCAGCCGAACGTGTCGTCGGGCTGGTTGCGCTCGAGCACGACGACCTCGACCGCAGGGTCCCGCAGCTTCGCCGAGATCGCGAAGTACAGCCCGGCGGGGCCGCCGCCAACGCAGACGATCCTCACGAGTACCTCACCGCGGTTATTTTGTAGTTGAAATGTCTGCCGCGCGCAAGCCATACCGGGTCGAACGTCGCATCTCGTGGATGGAGTGCGACCGCTCGGGCCGCATCCGCCACCAGGTCGTCTTCGACTGGGTGGTCGACGCGGAGGTCGCTCTGCTGCGGGCCGCGGGCGTGCTCGACGAGGTCTACGACGACCTTCCCCGGGTCGCCGTGGAGGCGCGCTACCTGGTGCCGCTGGGGTTCGACGACCCCGTCGCGCTCGAGCTCTCGGTGACCGAGCTCGGTCGCAGCTCGGCGACCTACGCCTTCGAGGTCTCGCGCGACGGCACGGCCTGCGTTCACGGAACCGCGACGGTGGTGTACGTGCGGGACGGGCGAGCCGCCGCGATGCCCGAGGCGCTGCGAGGCGCCCTCGAGCCGCTGCTGGTCACACCGCCCGCTCGCTGAGCACCCGGTACGGATCCCAGTAGACGCGGTACACGAGGCCGCCGCCCCGGTCGAGCGAGTCGAGCAGGCGGTCCCGGCTCGGCTGGGTCTGCACCAGCCGGCGCGCCTCGTCGGCCGTGAACCAGCCGACCTCCGGCGTCTCGGGGCAGGCCCGCGGCTCGCCCGACTCGTGCCGGCAGCGGAAGTGCAGGACGACGAGCTCCGACGCCGTGATCCGCGAGTGGACCCCGATCAGGCCGTCGACGTGGACGAGGCAGCCGGTCTCCTCCTGGATCTCGCGCTGCAGCGCCTCGAGCAGGTTCTCGCCGAGCTCCACGACGCCGCCCGGCATCTCCCACTCGCGCAACGCGGGCCGCACCAACAGCACCCGCCCGTCAGCGTCGGTCACGAACCCGGACACCGCGACGACGTGTCGCGGGCGGTCCTCCTCGCGCGGAGGGGTGTACACGCCCGCAGGCTAGCCCCAGCTCACGCCCGTCGGTCAGGTTGGCCGACGGGCGATGACCACACGGGGCGCCACGATCGGCCCGAGCCGGCACCCGGGCGCGAACGGCCGTTCGCGGGTCGGAGGGCCGAGCTCGAGCTGCTCGGCGAGGCGCTGTCGCGGGCTGGCGACGGCGACCGGTGGTGGTCCTGGTCACCGGGGAGGCGGGGATCGGCAAGACCCGAGCCGGTGGACCGCCCGGGCTCCGACGAGACGTAGCCAGGCGGACCCGCACTCAGCGGGCCAGGTGGTTGTCGAAGAAGCGCACCAGGAACCGGCGCTGGGCGGCGAGCGCTCGCCGTCCCGCGCCCGGGTCGTCGAGCGTGCCGGTCGGGGCGATGGCCTCGAGCGTCTCGCCGAAGGCGCGGTCGACGCGCGCCGCCTGCCCATTCAGGACGACGAAGTCGGTGAAGCCGGTGTGCAGGATCTGCTGCATCTCGAAGCGGTGCGGGCCACGCAGGCGCGTCGCGAAGTCCTCGATGAACGGCAGGTCGCACGGAACGAGAGGCTGCACATGAAGCCGAACGGGCGGTCGAGCCCGGCGCCACGACGTCGCCGGGCGGGCTGTCGGGGCCGCCGAAGAACAGCGCGCTGGCGATGTCGAGGCCGACGCCGGCCGCGATCTCCGGATGGCCGCAGCATGAGCTCGGGCGTGGCCGCGGCGCCGCGCGAGTGGCCGAACATGCCGATCGGCGTGTGCGGTCCCATCTCGGGCACCAGGCCTGAAGGGCGTCGAGCACCACGGCGCCGTCGCGGATCCGCACCTGCAGCGGGATGTCGACGGAGTTCGGGTCCTCGGCGATCGGGATGCCGTCCGGCTCGATCGATCAGCGAGGCATCGTGCGGGTGGTCGGTCGCCACGACGGCGTAGCCGCGGCTGGCGAGCTCGATGAACTGTCCCGTCTGGAACGCCGCCAGCGAGCCGCCGCCTGGCTGTGCCAGCAGCACGCCGCGCAGGCGTGCCGCGAGGGCGCGCCCTCGATCGCATGGGTGTCGACGTCGAACAGTCCCCGACGGCGCGCCGATCGCGCCCTCGAGGCGGCCTGGACGTCGGCCGGCAGGTAGCGCGCCGGCGTCCCGCCGGCCGGAGCGAGCGCTGGGTACCAGATGCGGACGGGAGCCGCCGCGGACGGCCCGTCGTCGGGTCGACGCGGTCGGGTCGAACACGGAGGCCGAGCGGACGCCGACCGGGAACGGGCCGCCCGGCTCGGGCAGCGTGCAGGCTGCAGCCCTGCGGGCGATCCGCGCTTCCGGCGCGCCGGTGCGGCGGTGGCGAGCGCCGCGGCGCCGAGGGCCGCGCTGAGGGCGAGCACGGCGGCCCGCCGCGGCGGAGAGGCGGGTCGAGAGGAGGTGGAATCGGTTCATGCTCCGAGCCTGGCCGCGCCAGCGGCGCAGCGACAGGCGGCCTGCCGGCCATCTCACAGGCCGGGTTTCTGGTCGTCCTGCGCCGCCGGCGTCGGTGCCGAGCGCGTCTGGCCAATTGGCCACGCGTGCCGTGGCCAATTGGCCACGCGCGCCGCCGCGCGGTTGCTACCCTCGCTCGCCCCGCCCGCCTCCCGCGAGCCGAGTCTCACGCGCGCCGCGGCAGCCCCGTCCTTCAGGCATCAGCACCCGCGCCGCAGCAGTCCCCCTCCCCACGCCCACGACCGCCGCCTGGGCCGAGATGGGCCTGCTCGCGGCGATCTGGGGCACGAGCTTCCTGTTCATCAAGGTCGGGCTCGAGGGCCTCTCGCCGGTCCAGATCGCGCTGGGGCGGCTGCTCTTCGGCACCGCCGTGCTGCTGGTGGCCCTCGGCGTGCGGCGCGCGCGTCTCCCGCGCTCCTGGCGCACCTGGCTCCACCTCTCGGTGCTGGGCGTGTTCTCGAACATCGCGCCCTTCTACCTGTTCGGGGTCGGCGAGCAGCACATCTCGTCGGGCCTCGCCGGGATCTACAACGCGTCCGTCCCGCTGGTCACGATGCTCGTGGCGCTGGTGGCGTTCGACGAGGAGCACGCGAGCCCGGCCCGGCTCGGCGGCCTCGCGCTCGGCTTCGCCGGGGTGATCGTGGTGCTCGCGCCGTGGCAGGGGCTCGGCGGCGCCGACCTGGTCGGCCAGCTCGCCTGCCTCGGCGCGGCGGCCTGCTACGGGGTCTCGGCGAACTACGCCCGGCACTTCACGTCGCGCCTCGGCCACCCTCCGCTGGTGCTCGCCGGCGGCCAGCTCCTGACGGCCAGCGTGCTCCTTGGCGCCGTCGCGCCGTTCGTGGCCGACGACCCCATGCACCTGGACGCGCACATCGTCCTCGCGATCGCATCGCTCGGCGCGCTCGGGACCGGCGTCGCCTACCTCATCTACTTCCGGCTCATCGTCGGCTTCGGCGCCGTCTACGCCACCACCGTCACGTATCTCGTGCCCGTCGTCGCGGTCGCGCTGGGGGTCGTTTTCCGCGGAGAATCCCTGCACTGGTACGACATCGCGGGTGCCGCGCTGGTGCTCCTCGGCGTGGCCGTATCGCAGGGCGTGATCAGACGCCTGAGGGCAACCTCAGCAGATGCTGAGGGAAGTCAGATGGTGGATTGATCTGCATCGGTGACCATGACGCCATGACCGATACCATCGCTGCTCCGACAGGCACCCACGACACGATTGCACGTCGTTCGCAACCCGCCCCGAGCACCGCTGGGCGCCCGCGGCCGTGGGCCGACGTGGGCCCGCCGCGGCGGGCCCGGCTGCGCGATCCCGAGCTCGTCCAGGACCGCGCCGACTGGCGGACGATCGTTCTCCGGCTGCGTGGCGAGTGGGACCTCTCCGACGCTCCGCGCCTCTCGAGCGCCATCACCGGCGCGCTGCGGCAGGGCAGCTCGCAGCTGCTCGTCGACCTCGCGGACGTCGGGTTCGCCGACGTGTCGATCCTGACGGCGCTGCTCCACGCGAACCGGCTCGCCACGGACTCCGGCAGCCAGCTCGTCGTGGCCTGCCCGCCGGGCCTGGTGCGCTCCTCGATCGAGGCCGTCGGCCTCGACGACGTGTTCCCGCTGGTGATGGACGTCGACGCGGGTCTCGACGCGCTCGGCGTCGAGCGCTAGGCCGGCACGAGCTTGTAGCCGGTCCCGCGGACCGTCAGGATCCGCTCCGGCTTCGCCGGGTCGCGCTCCAGCTTGCGCCGCAGGTTGGAGACGTGCACGTCGCACGCGTGCTCGTCGCCGACGTAGGCGCTCTGCCACAGGTGCTCCATGATCTGCCGGCGCGTGAACACTCGCTCGGGCTGGTCGACGAGCAGCGCCAGGATCCGGAACTCCGACGGCGTCAGCGAGATGCTCTGGCCGTCGACCGACACATCGTGCTTGTGGAAGTCGACGGTCAGGCCGCCGATCCGGGCGATCGGCGCGGCCGTGGAGGCCCGGTCGAGGTCGCGCCGGCGCAGGATCGCCCGCACCCGGCTGGTCAGCTCGGCGAGCGAGAACGGCTTCGTCACGTAGTCGTCGGCGCCGAGCTCGAGGCCGAGCACCCGGTCGATCTCGGCGTCGCGCGCCGTGAGCAGCAGGATCGGGACGTCGCTCTCGGCCCGCAGCACCCGACACACGTCGGTGCCCGACGTGCCGGGCATCATCACGTCCAGGACGAGCACGTCGAACGGCTCGGAGCGGGCCAGCCTGAGCGCCTCGCTCCCGTCGGCGACCGCGGTCACGTCGAGTCCGGCCTGCTGGAGCGCGAAGGCCACGACGTCGCGGATGCCGGCGTCGTCGTCGGCGACAAGGACGCGCGGGCTCATGTGAGGGCCGCCTCGACCTTCGCCTCCTGCAGCACGAACCGGACGGTCGTCCCGCGGCCGGGCTCGCTCTCGATGCTGACCTGACCGCCGATCGCGCTGACCGCCTCGCGGGCGATCGCGAGGCCGAGCCCGAAGCCGTCGGTTCCGTGCTCGGGCCGGTAGAAGCGGTCGAAGATCCGCTCGCGCATGCGGGCCGAGATGCCCGGGCCCTGGTCGGTGACCTCGAGGGTCACCCCGCCCTCCCGGCGCGGCCGGGCCCGGATGGTCACCGCGCCGTTGTTCGCGTGCTTCAGCGCGTTGCCGGCGACGTTGGCCAGGGCCTGGGCCGCAAGGTCGCGCTCGGCCATCACGAGCAGGCCGTCCGGGCAGTCGATCTTGACGGTGCGATCGCCGCTGGTCAGGCCGCTCATGACGTCCTCGATCAGCGGTCGGAGCTCGACCGGGACGAGGCGCGGCGGCTCCTCCCGGGTCTGGGCCCGGGCCAGCACCAGCAGCGCCTGGGTCAGGCGGCCGAGGCGCTTGGCCTCGCGCTCGATGTGGGCCAGGAAGCGGTCGCGGGTCTCGACGTCCTCCTTCGCGCCGGCCTGCAGCACCTCGACGGCGCCGCTGATGGTGGCGAGCGGCGTGCGCAGCTCGTGGGCCGCGTTGGCCACGAACTCGCGCTCGACCCGCTCGCGACGCTCGCGATCGGAGAGGTCGGTGACGACGAGCAGGGCCAGGTCGGACTCCGGCCCGGCGGGGATGCCGACGAGGCTGAAGGCGCGCTCCTCGTCGACCCGCACCTGGCGCTGCTGCAGGCCGGCGCCCTGGACGAACAGGCTGCGGGCGAGCTCGCGCAGCGAGAGCAGCTGCGGCCAGGCCTCGCCGAGCTCGGCGCCCTCCTCCCCCACCGCCGGCCCGAGCAGCTGTGCGGCGCGGTCGTTCACGAAGACCACCCGCAGCTGCGGGTCGACGGCGACGACGCCTTCCTGCAGTCGGCGAAGCAGCTGGCGGAGCCGGTCGCGCTCGGACTCGAGGGCGGCGAACGAGTGTCTCAGGCGTTCGCGCATCCGGTCGATGGTCAGGGCGAGCTCGCCGAGCTCGTCGCGGAAGCGCGGGCGCAGGGCGACGTCGAAGTTCCCGCCCTCGATGGCCGCGGCGGCGTTCGCGATCCCGCGCAGGCGCGCCGCGATCAGGGTCGCGACGACGATCCCGACGAGGATCGCGAGCGCGGTCGCCCACAGGGCGGCCTCGACGATCTTGTCGCGGACGATGCCGAGCTCGGCCACGATGTCCGGGCGCACCGCGTAGGCCAGCACCACCCCCTCGTCGATCGGGAGGGCGGCGATGATCGCCGGGCGGGACTGGTCGGTGGTGATGACGAAGCGGCTGCCGCGAAGCGCTGCGTCCACCGCCTGCCCGCTCTCGGGGATGGCCTTGAGGTCGACGTGGTGCGACGAGTCGCCGGTGATCAGCTTGCCGTCGGTGTCGAAGACGAACAGCGACAGGTTGCGCTTGTCGGCGATGGTCGTCATCGCGCGGTCGAGCCGGTTGTGCTTGATCGCGTCCGAGATCGCGTCGGAGGCGGTCACCGCCTGGCCGACGGCGAGGTCGCGGGCGTGCGCCCGCAGCGCCTTCGAGGAGCGCTCCCGGAACACCTCGGCGACCGCGATCGACGGTCAGCGCGGCGATGGCGGCGAACGCCAGCGCGAGCCACCACCGCATCCCGATGCCGAACCTGGGCATGCGTACAGTGTCGCGCACGCCGCGCGCAGGCGAGGGGGTCGGCGGACCCGGCTGGCGCCGCAGCCGGGTCCGCCAGGGGAGGAGCGACTCAGTACTGCGCGTCGGCTGGCTCGACGTGGTGGAACCGCGCATGCGCCGTCAACGACCTGAAGCCGAAGCGGTGGGCCGGAGCCACGGCAAGCGATCCCGCCTGCGAGCGAACCGTCTCGTACTCGTCGAACGTGAGGGTGATCCGCTCGGAGCACCCGAAGCTGCCGCACTCGCAGCGGCACGCGACGAGCTCGCCGAGCGGGTCGCCGGCGAACGCGGGGGCTGCGAACGCGTCGGCGTAGTCGGCGAACGACCAGCTCGTTGCGATCGACGAGGTCGTCGCGACGCGAGCGGGGGTCGCGCGTGTCGGGCATGGTGATCGTGGACATGACCAAAGCATCGCCAGAGCGGCCGGGGAGGCGAGTCAAGGTTTCCTCAGCGTGTGTTGACGGACTCGTGCGGGTGGTCACCCGGTTGTCTGACCCGGGTAAGAGCGGGTTCTGGCCAATTGGCCGCGCGGGTTTGGCCAATTGGCCAGAGGGCGCGCGGCGGCCGGTCTTCGCGGCCAATTGGCCACGCGGCTCGTGGCCAATTGGCCAGAACCGAGCCTGCGCCAGCGGCTCGGCGCGACCCCTACGGACGGGGGCCGCGCCGGCCGTGGCCAATTGGCCAAACCGGTCGTGGCCAATTGGCCACGACCCACCAGAACCCCGCGCCGCTAGGCGACGAGCGCGGGCGCGACGTGCTCGAGGACCTCGTCGGCGTCGGCGTCGACCTCGATCGGGGCCACGAAGCGCTCGGCCGCGTCGGGGGTCTTCAGGCCGTCGCCGGTGAGGTAGGCGACCGTGGTGGCGTCGGGGTCGAGCCTGCCCTCGTTCGCGAGGCGGATGAGGGTGGCGATGGTCACGCCGCCGGCGGTCTCGGTGAAGAGGCCGGTGGTGCGGGCGAGCAGGCCGATCGCCTCGATGATCTCCTCGTCCTCGACGCCGACGATCGCGCCGCCGGTCGCGCGGGCCACCGCCAGGGCGTTGCGGCCGTCCGCGGGGTTGCCGATGGCCAGCGACTTCGCGATCGTGTCGGGGCGGACCGGCACCACGTCGTCCCTGCCCTGCGCGTACGCCGTCGCCACCGGGCCGCAGCCCGCGGCCTGGGCGCCGAACAGGCGCGGAAGCTCGCCGTCCAGCAGGCCGATCGCCGCCGCCTGGGTGAAGCCGCTGTGGAGCTTGCAGTACAGCGCGCCGGAGGCGATCGGCGCGACGGCCTGGGCCGGCGCCTGCCAGCCGAGCTGCTCCGCCGTCTCGAACGCCAGCGTCTTCGAGCCCTGCGCGTAGTACGAGCGCAGGTTCACGTTCACGAAGGCCCAGTCGTCCAGCTCGCCGGCGAGCTCGAGGCACACCCGGTTCACGTCGTCGTACGAGCCGCGGATCGCGAACACCCGCGCGCCGGGCACCGCCGCGGCGATGATCTTCTCGCGCTCGAGGTTCGCGGGGATGAAGATGCAGGCCTCGAGCCCGAGCGCCGCCGCCTGCGCGGCCACCGCGCCGGCCAGGTTCCCGGTCGAGGCGCAGGCCAGCACCTTCAGGCCGAGGTCGCGGGCCTTCGCCGAGGCCACCGCGACGACCCGGTCCTTGAACGAGTGGGTCGGGTTCGCCGCCTCGACCTTCAGGTACAGCTCCCGCAGGCCGAGATGCTGGGCCAGCCGCGGCGCCTTCACCAGCGGCGTGTAGCCGACCGGCAGACCCTCGGTCAGCGGGGCGACCGGCAGCAGCTCGTGGTAGCGCCACAGCGTCAGCGGCCGGGTCGCCAGGTTCTCGCGGGTCAACGTCCGGGCCGCCGCCGCGAGGTCGTACGTCGGCTCGAGCGGCGCCAGGCAGGCGTCGCAGACGAACCGCGCGTCGAGAGGGTAGGTCGCGCTGCAGCTCGTGCAGCGCAAGGCGGTCGCGCTCATCTTGCACTCCCATGTCGTTCCGGCGGGCCACATCTGCCGGTGACCGAAAGGTCACCGCTGGATTTGGCACCTTTCCCCGCGCCGGTGGTGACGAGGATGGTTGCCGAGGCTTCACAGGGCCAGTTCCCTCCGCCTCTCTCGATGCGGCCTCGCGCTGGGAGGCGCGGACCGCGTTCACACTCTAGTGGAGCCTTCGCCCGATGCGCAATACCGAACCGGCGGCGGCTCCGAAAACGGGTCGGGGCCCGACCTCCACGCGGAAGGCCGGGCCCCGGGACTCGTTCAGATCAGCTCCGGTGGATCCTCACCGGAACGCTGATCGCCGTCGGCGCCGACGACGGGCCGAGCAGCACCTCGCCCTCGTAGTCCTGACCGGCGGTCATGGCCTTCGAGTAGTCGACGTGCAGGGTCACCGTCGTCCCACCCGGGATCGGGCCGGACGGCACGCCCGAGAGCGTCAGGTCGTTGCCCTGGATGACGTTGATGACCAGCGGGATCGTCGGAGTTCCCGCGACCTGGAAGCCGTGCAGCCAGATCTCGTAGGTGCCGTCCTCCGGCCGCACGAGCTCGACGTGCTCCGGCGTGCCGGCGCCGCTGGTGGACGAGGCCACGCAGCTGGCCGTTGTGGAGCACGAACAGGTCGACGTCGTTGCTGCCCACGTCGGGCAGGTCGATGATCGCCCGCGAGGCGTGGCTGACCGTGAACTGCACCTTGACCGACGCCGTGCTGGGGTCGTTCGGGTCGTCCTGGTGGACGGTCTCGGACAGGTTCTGAGGCTGGCTCAGGCCGAACGCCTCCGCCGACAGGCCCGGCAGGTCGACGCCCGTCGTGAAGGTCACGTCGAACGAGCCCGAGTCGGAGGCCGTCGTCTGCTCCACCGAGGTCGGAGCCACGCGCGCCCCGCCGACGGTCGTCTGGAACGGCACCCAGAACTTGTCGCCCTCGAACAGGACGCCGTGCGTCAGGACCTCGTGCAGACCCTGCTGCACCGGCGCCGTGACGAGGTCGGAAGCCCCACCGCTCGCGGTGTTGAAGGCCCACTTGCCGGAGCCGGTGAACGTGTTCGGGCTCGCGCCGACCGTGTCGAGGATGTACGGCGCGCCGATCGGGTCGGAGCCGCCGAACAGCTGGTAGCTGTTCGCCGACGGGCCGAGGATCAGCGTGTCGATGTCCGTGTGCGGCGCGGCGTCGTCCCACGACGTCTGGGCCAGGAACAGCGACCCCTCGGGCGTCTGGTTCGGCACGTCGAGGTTGAAGAACCTCCAGTCGCCCGACTCCTGCGCGCCAGGTCCAGTCGTTGGCGCCGGAGATCGCGCCGTTGTTGTACAGCTGGTCGGCCTGGGCGCGAGGCGACGTCGCTGCCGCCGAAGGTCGTCGTGCCGACGATGTTGCCGTCAGCGTCCTGCTGCGCGGTCGCGGCGACCGAGACCGACACCGGGATCGCCGTGGTGTGGCCGGACTTGGTCACCTGGATCGCGCCCTCGTACATGCCGTACGGCGTGCCGGTCGGGACGCTGATGCGTCGCGTCGAACTGCCCGTTCGTGGTGCGCGGCACCTTCAGCCACGGCCAGGAGACCTGGTCGTAGAAGTCGATCTGGAACGTGAAGTGCGTCGGGCTCGACTGCGGCGTCGGGGTCGACCGCTGCAGGCCGACGAACACGCCGTCCGCCATGCGCTTGCCGGGCCGGCTCACGTACACCTGCATCGAGTCGAACGCCGGGCGGTCGTACATGAAGCGCAGGTACTCGCCCTGCTCGATCTCGGAGTGGGCGTAGTCGATGATCGGCAGCGCGTCGATCGTCTGCTGCCCGGTGTCGGTGTGGTTGACGACCCCGTTGCCGTTCGCGTCGGTCCACAGCTTGCCGTCGTGGTTGACGTCGGTCCAGTTGTAGAGCAGCAGCCGCCAGTTGTTCGACGGCGTCTGCGTCCCGGTCGGATCGAGATCCGAGTACGGGTACTGGGCCCGCACGACCATCAGCGAGTTCGGGTGCTCCCGCGCCAGGTCGGAGACGTCCAGCAGGTAGTCCGGCGCGTTGAACGACGGGTTGCTCTCGTCGGCGACCGGCGCCGTGGTCAGCGTCCGGGTCACCGTCGCCGTGCGCACCAGGTAGGTGGCCCGGAGCTTGGCCTTGCCGCCGGTGGTCTCGAAGCGCTGGGTGTCGGTGCCGCCCGGCGAGAGCAGGTGGGCGAACGCCGGGTAGTCCGTGCCCTGGTAGTCGCCCGGCCGCCACTCGGACGGGCTGACCGTCACGCCCGAACCGCCGGAGGCCAGCTTCACCGCCGCGTTGGCGTTGAGCGTGCCGGCGCCCTGCGTCCAGGCGTCGTAGCCCTGGTCGTCGGCCGACGACTGCAGGATGGTCTTGACGGTGGCGGAGTCGGCGAAGGAGCCGTGCGCCGCCTTGTAGGCCTGCTGGATCAGCGCGGTCGCGCCGACGACCACCGGCGTCGAGCGGCTCGTGCCGCCCCAGGTCTCCCACGCGAACTGGCCGTCGCCGACCGAGTTGAGCGTGGCGTCACCCGGCGCGTAGGCGCCGTCCGCGGTCAGGTCGACGCCGGTCACCCCGTTCGCGCCAGGGCCCTTGTTCGACCACTGGATGACGTTGTTCATCACCGGCGAACGTCTGGGAGATGTTCGCGATCGAGTCCCAGCCGGTCCCGCCGAACCCGGTCGAGGCGCCCACGTCGATGCCGGTCACCGGCGCCGGCGCGGTGCGCGTCCCGTAGCCCGGAGCGCCGTTGCCGGTCGAGTAGACCGTCGCCGTGCGGTTGCCGAACAGCGAGTTGACGATGTCCATCTCCTGGCTGCCGGCGTCGTACCCGTCGTTGTCGAGGGTCGAGTCGCCGTAGGAGTTGGAGGTCGTCAGCGCGCCCGCGCCCTGGGCCAGGAAGTTGCCGAAGATGCGCGAGAAGTCGAACGAGAAGTAGACGTCGCCCATCGGCAGCAGCTTGGCGTCCGGCGCACCGCCGATGACCATGCCGGGCACGGTGTGGGTCTTGCCCGGCACGTCCGGGAAGGACGGCTCGCCGCCGTTGACCACGCCCTGACCGACGACGTTCGAGGCCGTCAGCGTGCCGTGGCCCTCGATGCCGATGTCGTAGTCGCCGCTCCAGGCCAGGACGCGTCCCGCCGGGAAGGTGAGGTTCGCGCCGAAGGCCTGCGGGCCGCCCGGCAGCGGCGTCCCGTGGTTGCCGTCCGAGATGTAGTAGAGGAGGCCGCCGGACAGGTCGGTGACGCCGTCGCCGTTGAGGTCGCGGTAGGCGGCCGGCGAGTCCTTCGTCACGGGCTTCTCGTCGGAGAAGTCGTGGTCGTTGTTCAGGTCGACGTAGACCGTGTCGTAGACGTGCGGCGTGTGCGGATCGGTGACGAGCACGCCGACGCGCTGGCCGTAGGCCTCGAGCAGGTAGTCGTCCGGATGGTTCGCGAGGCGGACGTCGCCCGACGTCGTCCAGGCGCGGGGGAACGTGTAGGTGTTGTTCACCGTGCCGGCCGGGTCGCCGTCGCGCGACGGCCCGGTCTGCGAGGTGAACGGCACCGACACCGTGGCGGAGCCCTTCTTGCCCACGTGCGCGACGGTGGTGAGCGAGTACCACGACAGGCCGTCGACGACCTGGTCGGGGGCCTGCAGGATCTGCAGCGTGCTGAACGGGTCGTACGCGTCGGGCCAGCCGCTCGGCCCGGTCTTCCAGGTGCCGAGCAGGTCGGGGTGACCGAAGTCGGTACCGCCGTCGAGGACGCTCAGCGTCGCGCCCTGTCCGGTGAAGCCCTTCTTCCAGGCGGCCGAGAACTGGTGCGCCCGAGCGTCGAACAGGTTCAGCCGCTTGAGCTCGTTGAAGTGGCCCGTGGCCAGCGGCGGGGCGTCGGCGTACGGGACGTCGCTCGCGGCGGCGGCGCGCACCTTCTGGCCGACCTTCTTGAGGTTGACCTTGCGGCCCGTGTCGGGCCGGTTGTCAGGCTGGCCGGTCTGGGCGAACTGGATCGCGCCGACCGAGACCACGCCCGCCGCGCCCGCGAGCTTCGGCAGCTGCTGGGCGCGGATCCTGCCGATGACCAGCGAGCCGTCGCCGCGGTGGGCGGCGTAGCCCCTGGCCAGCAGCTTCAGCGCCGCGGCGCCGTTGCCCTTCGCGGTGACGAACACCACGACCTGCGCGTTGCTGCCCGACGCGAGCTTGCCGCGCAGGACCTTGTCGAGCTTGGCCACGGCCCGGTCGTTGCCGGTCTTGACCTGGCCCGCCATGGCGGCGGGACCGCCGTCACGGCCACGAGCGCTGCCGCGCAGGCTGCGCCCATCGTCCGTCCGCGCCGGCCTGGCCAGCGCAAACCCATCCTCGATGGCAAGTGCCCTCCTGTGACTCCGCGTCGCAACGGCAGCGTTTCTCCCCCGCTGCCCTTCCCAACCCAGCGGCGGCAATCATGCCAGAAACCGCAGCTAGCTTTCCCCTTCGTTGTACGCCAGGTGACGACTCCAGCGCAACAGCGGGTCAGGCGGAGGCGGGCACGCCCGACAGGTCGGGCGGCAGCACGAGCAGCTCGCGCAGGGCGTCGGGCGTCTGCGGATCCTCCCGCAGCTGCGTCAGGACCTTCGTCGCGTCGCGGGCCACGACGGCCTCGTCGAGCTCGCGCTCGTGGCGGCTCGGCGACCTCCTCGAGCCGCTTCGCGACGAGCGCTGCGTCGTGCGTCGCGGGCCTGGGAGGCGAGCAGGTCGAGCCGCAGGAGGACGCGGTTTCTGGCAACGGCCTTCGGGTCGTGGGGCTGCATCGGCTCGAGCGGAGCCGCGATCGCCCGACGCCGTCGCAGCCGGCGGGAGGCTGCGCCGGCGGCCGCGACCAGCGCCACGCCACCCGCGGCGATGCCTGCCAGCTTCGCGGGTTTGCGGTCCTGGGGCGTGCGGCGGGACATCATGGAACGGTGTTCCCTGGGGCCGTGAGATCGGAAACGCCGGGGGTCCACGGTAGCCTCCGCGCGTGCTGCGCTACCTGAGCGAGGCCGACGTCGAGCGCTCTGCACCGCCGCCGCTCACCGCCGTGGCGCTCGCCCGGCGCGCCCTCGAGGCCCTGGCGGGCGGCCGGGCCGAGCTCCCGCCGAAGCCGTCGGTGCACCCCCGCGCCGATGCGTTCGCGAACGCCATGCCCGCGTTCGTCGAGGACGGCGACCTGCTCGGCCTGAAGTGGGTGTGCGTCTACCCGGCCAACGCCGGCCGCGGCCTGCCGGCGATCGGCGGGCTGGTCGTGCTGTCGGATGCGGAGACCGGCGGCACCCGCGCCGTGATGGGAGCCGCGACGCTCACGGCGGTGCGAACCGCGGCGGTCTCGGGCGCCTGCATCCAGGCACTGCGCCCCGATCGCCGTGGCCAATTGGCCATCACCGGCGCCGGCGTCCAGGCCCGCAGCCACCTGCGCGTCGCCGACGCGCTCGGCGTCGAGCGGGCGGTCGTCCAGGCCCGCCGCCCGGAGCGCGCCGAGGCGCTGCTCGCCTGGGCCCGCGAGCACGTACCCGCCGTCACCGTCGAGTGCACGCCCGACGCCGAGACGGCGATCCGGGGCGCCGCGGTCGTCGTCACCGCCGTCCCGATCGGGATCCAGGGCACCGAGCTCGACCCGGCCTGGCTCGAGCCGGACGCCCTGCTCCTGCCGCTGGACTACGCCACCTCGGTGCGTGCGGCCCTCGCCCGCCGCGGCTCGCTGTATGCCGACGACGTCGGCCAGTTCCAACGCTTCGTCGACGCCGGCAGCTTCCCCGACTACCCCGCGCCGCTCGGTCCGACCGGCGCAGCCCTGGCCGCCGCGCGCCCGGACGGCCTGGTCATCTGCCAGAACCTCGGCAACGGCGCCGCCGACCTGGTGCTCGCCGACGCCGTCGCCCGCACGGCCGAGGACGCCGGAGCTGGCACCCTGCTCCCCGTCTAGGGGAAGTGCAGGACGTCGCCGGGGTCCCGCACGCGCAGCCAGCGGTAGCCGTACGGCTGCAGCACGAAGCGCAGCGGCGCCGGCGCCGTCACGGCGTCGAGGTCGTCGCCGAAGAGCGCCGACACGACCCGCCCCTCGTGCTCGCCGCGCGGATCGAGGTCGACCTCGCAGGCGGTGGCCGACAGGTTGTGGACGACCAGCACCGACGCGCCGAACCAGGTGCACGAGTGGGCGAACACGCCCTGCGGCTCGGTCTCGAGCAGCTGCCACTCGCCCCAGCCGAGCTCCGGGCACTGCCGCCGGGCCCAGATGGCCCGGCGCATCCAGCTCAGGAGCGAGCCGGGATCCTCGAGCTGCGCCGCGGCGTTCACCTGGGTGTAGGCGTACGGGCCGCTGCGCACCACCGGCCGCACCAGGCGCCTGCGCGGCGCCGACGAGAAGCCGCCGTTCTCCTCGGCCGACCACTGCATCGGGATCCGGACGCTCAGCCGGGCCGGCAGCCGCAGGTCGTCGCCGATGCCGATCTCGTCCCCGTACAGGAGGAGCGGCGAGCCGGGCAGCGACAGGACCAGGCTGTGGGCCAGCTCGAGCCGTCGCCGGTCGCCGCCGAGCATCGGTGCGGTGCGCCGGCGGATCCCGCGGCCGTAGACCCACATGTCGTCGTCCGGCGCGAGCTCCCTCGCCACCAGCGCCTTCTCCTCGTCGGACAGGCGGTGCAGGTTCAGCTCGTCGTGCACCCGCAGGAAGGTCACCCACTGGCACGGCCACGGGATCGCCGGGAGCCGTTGCAGCGCCTGCTCGAGCGGCCTGGCGTCGCGCGCCGCCAGCGACAGCACCAGGGCGTTGTTCAGGAGGAAGTTGAACAACGCGTGCAGCTCGTCGCCGGTGTCGTCCTTGCCGAAGAACGCGGCCTGCTGATCGGGCTCGAGGTCCACCTCGCCGAGCAGCGCCGCGTCTCCCCGCCGCCGGTCGACGAACGCCCGCATCGAGCGCAGGTAGGCGTGCGGGTCGGGCGCCGCCGGGTCGGCGATGCCGGTCTCGTCGATCACGAACGGCGCCGCGTCGATGCGGAACCCCGAGACCCCGAGGTGCAGCCAGAAGCCGGTGATCTTGCGGATCTCGTCGCGGACGTCGGGGTTCGCGATGTTCAGGTCGGGCTGGAAGTCGTGGAACCGGTGCAGGTACCAGGCCTGCGCCTTGCGGTCGTAGGTCCAGGTCGACGTCTGCTCGCCCGGGAAGACGATGCCGGGCTGCTGCTTCGGCCTGCTCTTGCTCCACACGTACCAGTCCCGGTACGGCGAGCTCGGGATCCGCCCGGGACCGCCTGAACCAGGGGTGCTGGTCGGAGGTGTGGTTGACGACCAGGTCGATCATCACCCGCAGCCCGTGGGCGTGCGCGGTGCGGATGAACTCGACGAAGTCGCCGAGCGTCCCGAGCCGCGGATCGATCCCGTAGTAGTCGGAGATGTCGTAGCCGTCGTCCCGGTTCGGCGAGGGGTAGAACGGGAGCAGCCAGAGGCAGGTCACGCCGAGCTGGGCGAGGTACGGGACGCGCGAGGTGAGGCCCGGGAAGTCGCCGACGCCGTCGCCGTTCGCGTCCATGAACGTCTCGACGTCCAGGCAGTAGACGACGCCGGCCTTCCACCACAGATCGCTCTCCGCCTTCTGCGGGATCGGCGCCATCCGGGCGGGCCCGGTCACGAGAGGAAGCGCTGCGCGAGGTCGGCGATCGTCGCCTGGCCGCCGTTGACGAGGCTCTCGACGATCGCCGCGGCGGGCTCGTCCTCGGGCGGCAGGAGCTGCGTCCCCTGGCCGGTCAGGAGCGGCAGGAGCTCGCCGTCGTCGCGCGTGCGCCCGGCGGCGTAGAAGTCGGCCAGGAGGCCGCGCTGGGCGGGGTAGCCGACGCTGGCCTCCCCCGCGCTCCGCACCGCCTGCACGAGCTCGTTCGGCAGCAGCCGGGCCGGGCGCCCGGAGACGGCGATGGAGACGATGCTGTCGGCATCGCGGGCGGCCCGCAGCTTGCGCCGGAACGCGGGCGGCGTGCCCGCCTCGCGGGCGACCATGAACAGGGTGCCGACCTGGACGCCGTCGGCGCCGAGAGCCAGCGCGGCGGCGACGCCGCGGCCGTCGCCGATCGCCCCGGCGGCCACCAGCGGGACGTCGACCAGGCGGCGGGCAGCCGGCAGCAGGGCGGCCAGGCCGACCAGCGGCGGCTCCTCCCCGCTCTCGAGCGACAGCGTCGAGCGGTGCCCTCCGGCCTCGGCGCCCTGGGCGACCACCACGTCGGAGCCGACCTCGGCGCAGCGGGCCAGGTCGTCGGCGGTCGCGGCCATGGCCACCAGCGGCCGGCCGGCGTCGTGGGCCAGGCGGACGACCTCGGCCGGGTCGCCGAGGCCGACGCCGAGCACCGCGACGCCCTCGTCGATGGCCACCTGCAGCAGCTGCTCGGCCGTGCCGGCCGTGCTCGACGTCGCCGGATCGGGCTCGTAGCGCGCCCGCAGCTCGTCGACCGCCGCCCGCAGCGAGGCCTGGTCGCCCTGCGCCGGGTACGGCCCGGCCAGGAGGACGTTCACGCCGAACGGGCGCCGGGTGAGCTCGGCGGCCCGGCGGATCGCCGCCCGCAGGGCGTCGACCGTCATCCCGTTGGCGCCGAAGAACCCCATCCCGCCGGCCTCGGACACCGCCGCGACGAGCTCGGGCGTCGAGTAGCCGCCGGCCATCGGCGCGAGCAGCACCGGGTGGCGGATCGAGAGCCGCTCGCAGAGCGCCGTGTGCAGCGGGCCGTGCCCCGTCACGAGGCCAGCGTAGACGACCCGCCGAGCCGCTCGAGAGCCAGCGGCAGATCGGCGAGCCGTTCGAGCACCACGTCGGCAGCCCGCAGCCGCTCCGGGCCGAAGCGCCCCGTGGCCACGGCGACGACGTGGGCCCCGCCGGCCCGGGCGCAGGCGATGTCGCTCGGCGTGTCGCCGACGACCACGGTCTGGTCGGCCGGCCACGGCTCGCCGGGTGCGCCGCGCGGGCGCAGGCGACCGGCACCAGCAGGTCGCGCAGCTCCTCGTCGGAGCCGAACGCGCCCGGACAGCCGTCGAACACCTCGGCGAGTCCCGCCTGGGCGAGCTTGGCCCGGGCGATCGGCTCGACGTTCCCGGTGAGCAGGCCGAGCCGGTGGCCGGCGTCGCGCAGACCGAGCAGCGTCTCGCGTGCGCGAGGCGCGACGTTCGGCGGCGGGTGCGCCGCCTCGGCAGCCGCGTAGGCCGCCCACATCGCCTCGGCCCAGGACGCGAGCCCCGCGTCGACCGCGTCGTCGTCGAGCCCCGCGTTGCGCAGCAGGTCGCGCAGGATGCGGCGGTCGGTCGAGCCCGCGACCTGGACGGCGGCCCAGTCGTCGTCGCCGAGCTCGTGGCCGTAGACCACCGCGAGCGCCTCGAGCAGCGCCTGGCGGTGGGCCCGGGGAGGCCCGAGCAGCAGCGTGCCGTCGATGTCGAGCAGGAGGAGCACGGCCGGCCAATCTACCGGCAGCCGCCGCTAGCGCATCAGACCGTGGCCAGCAGGTGCTGGTCGCTGCGGCGCTCCGACAGCCGGCAGCGGGCGCAGCGGGCCCGCCGCTGCAGGGCCTCGCCGATCTCGGCGACGGCCGCGGGGTCGCGCGGGTCGATCGTGCCGGTGGCCGTCTCGGTGCCGCAGGCGCAGCTGCGCAGGACCGAGAAGCGCAGGTCGTCGGCGGTCGCGCCGAAGCGCAGCAGCAGGCGGGCGCCGTCGGTCAGAGGCCAGTGCGGCTCCTGGTCGACGGTCCACTCGGGCGGCTCCGACGGGAGCACGACGTCGAGCGAGCCGAACGCGATCGCGGCCCAGCCGAGGCGCTCGCGGCGCAGCTCGACCTGGCGCACGGCGACGTCGGCAGCGTGCTGCTTCTCGGAGGTGATCGCCGCGACCATCGCGCGCTCGTGGAGCCGCTCGAGCGGGAGCGACCTCGGGCGAAATGCAATTGCGGGCATCGTGCGACCTCTCTCTCGCGGGACCAGCGCCCGGGCGTCGGCGCCACTCTCACAGTGGCTCGATCCGCCGGAACGTCGAGAGGCCTTCGCCCGTGAGCTCCCGTAGGTTTTCGGTAGGTTCGGACGCTAGGACTCGTCCGTGTCCGCCGCCAGCTCGTCGCCGATCGGGTGCAGCAGCGCCCAGCCCAGCATCAGCCCGCCGAACACGAACATGCAGCTGCCGGTCCAGAGGTTGATGTTGATGCCGTCCGCCTTTCGCAGGTCGGCGCCGCTGGCGCCGATCCCGACCACGAACAGGATCGCCCCGTACAGCAGGAACAGCCCGCCGATGACCCGGCGGATGTCGAACCGGTTCGCGGTCTGGGCGTCGACCTCGGCCTCCTCGGTGCGCTCGATCTCCGCACGCGCCTCGCCGGTCGAGCTTCGCCGGGTCGTCTCGGTAGCCACGACGATCTCCTTAGAGGAAGAGCAGGTTGAGGATCACGGTACCGGCCAGGGCGACGCCGCCGAGGAGCGCGGGCGAGCGCCACCAGCCGCCCTCGCCGCGCTGCTTGCTCCGATCGTCCTTCTCGACGTCTTCGCGGTCGAGCCCCCAGACGAGGCCACGCAGCTCCTCCTCCGGTTTGGGCGCCGTCACGAAGCTCACGCCGACGGTCACCACGGCGTCGGCCAGGAAGGCCACCATCGCGCCCCAGAAGCTGGCCGCGAGGGCGCTGTCGAAGTGCCAGACCTGACCGAGGCCGATCGGCGCGAAGCCCGCGTACAGGATGTGCGTCACGAACGCCCCGGTGGTGCCGGCGACGAGACCCCAGAAGCCGGCCCACGGCGTCGAGCGGCGCCAGAACATGGCGATGATGAAGGTCGCGAAGAGCGGCGCGTTGAAGAACGAGAACAGCAGCTGGATGTAGTTCATGATGTTCGAGAAGCCGGCTGCGATGAACGCCGTCCCGACCGCCACGAACACGCCCACCACGGTGGCGAGCCGCCCGAAGCGCAGGTAGTAGGCGTCCTCCTCGTCCTTCTTGACGTAGGCCTGCCACAGGTCGTACGTCACGACGGTGTTGAACGCCGTCACGTTGGCCGCCATGCCCGACATGAACGCCGCCAGGAGGCCCGTGATGGCGATGCCCAGGACGCCCGACGGCAGGTACTTCTCCATCAGGAACGGGACCGCGTTGTTGTACTGCAGGTCGCCCGCGCCGCCGAGGCCCTTGACCGTCACCAGCGCCACCAGACCCGGGATCACGGTCACTGCCGGGATGAGCAGCTTCGGGTACGCGGCGATCAGCGGCGTGCGCCGGGCCGCGTTCAGGCTCTTGGCCGAGAGCGCCCGCTGCACCTCGGTGAAGTTCGTCGTCCAGTAGCCGAACGACAGCACGAAGCCGAGGCCGAAGACGATCGCGATCCAGGAGGCGCCGATGCTGTTCGAGTGGGCGTTCGAGAGACCGTGCCAGGCGTGGACGCCCTGGTCACCGAGCTGCGAGGCCGTCACCTTGTCCTTCAGGCCGTTCCAGCCGCCGACCGAGTCCAGCGCGACCACCGTCAGCGGGATCAGGCTGGCGCAGATGATGAAGAACTGCAGGACCTCGTTGTAGATCGCGGACGACAGTCCGCCGAGGGTGATGTAACACAGCACGAACCCGGCGGCGAGCAGGATCGACACCCAGGTCTGCCACCCGAGCAGCAGGTGCACCACGAGCGCCAGGGCGTACAGGTTGACGCCGGCGATCAGCACCATCGCGATCGCGAACGAGCTCGGCGTTGAACACGTGGGTGGCGTCGTTGAAGCGCAGCCGCAGGTACTCGGGGACGCTTCTGACCTTGGCCCCGTAGTAGAACGGCATCATCACCAGGCCGAGGAAGACCATGGCCGGGACCGCGCCGATCCAGTAGAAGTGGACGGTGGCGATGCCGTACTGGGCGCCGTTCGCGGCCATGCCCAGGATCTCGATCGCGCCGAGGTTCGCCGCGACGAAGGCGAGGCCCGTGATCCAGGCCGGGAGCGAGCGCCCCGACAGGAAGAAGTCGAGCCCGGTCTTGACGTAGCGCTTGGCGGCAAAGCCGATTCCGAGCACCGTGACGAAGTAGATGGCGAGGATCGTGTAGTCCAACGCCGTCGCATCGAGCCGCAGCACAGTCCGGGCCTCCCGTCGCAGGAAGAGTGGAATGACCCGTGGTGATACCCCGCTTTCCGCGTGGGAATCGCGACCTTCGGCCGGTCCATCAGGCTCAGCGGCGACGGTCGAACAGGCGCTGGCGAACCTGCAGCCAGCCCGTGATGAGCGTCGCCCAGACGAGCGACGCCAGCACGACGTTGCGGACGCTGTCGAACCACCCGAAGGCCTGCCACGTCACGACGCCGACGATCAGGGCCAGGACGAGCAGGCCGACCCAGGTGAGGAGCACGCTGCGCGACACGCTGCCGCGCAGGCTATAGCGCGGCGCTACTGCTTGCGGACCCGGAAGAGCAGCGCGTTGGTGACGTACAGGCTGGCGCCGTCGCCCTTCGGCACGAAGGTGATGCGGAAGATCGTCCAGGCGTGGCTCGTCACCCGCACGTGGAAGCCGTAGCCGCCGCCCTTCTGCAGGGTCTTCTTGGAGACCATGCGCCAGCGCTTGCCGTCGCGACGCTGCAGCACCACGGCGCCCGCGTGGGACGCGTTCGGCACCTCGACCTTGCCCTTGATCGGGTAGAAGGCCGCGGGCGAGGTCAGCGGCGAGGTGTCCTGGATCCGCGGGGCCGCGCCGACCAGCGCACGGGCGGAGTCGACCGCCGTCACGCCGATCGCCGGGTTGGTGTCGACGTGCACGTAGTACTGGCGGTTGTGGTCCGCCTGGAAGCTCGCGCTGAAGGTGCCGTCGGTGAACGTCAGGTGCGGGCCGTCGACCGCCTTCGCGGTGCCGTCGGGCTCGACCCCGACGAGGGTCACCTGGGCGCCGTCGGCCGGGACGCCGGCGTCGTTGACCACCGTGCCGCGGAACTGGACGCTCCACCTGTACAGGGCCTTGTAGGCGGGAACCCCGCCCTTCTTGCCTGCCGAGACGACGTAGCCGCGCTCGGTCTTGACGGTGAGCGTCACGCCGGCCGCAGCCGCTGCCGCGGGGGACCAGAGGACGGCCGCCCCGGCGAGGGCGGCGAGGAAGATGCGTCGCATGTCCATGCTCTGCCCGCCGTTCGCCGTCCGCGAAACCCGGGTAGCGTTCCAGCATGCTCGGGACGCAGGTCCTGCCGCCGCGCTACACGGGTGCGCGGCTCGAGGCCCGAGGGGGCATGGGGGACGTCTACGCGGCCCACGACCAGGAGCTTGGCCGGCTCGTGGCCGTGAAGCTGCTCGGCGGGCCCCTCCTGGACGACGAGTCCGCGCGGACCCGCTTCACCCGCGAGGCGCGGGCCGCGGCCCAGCTCTCGAGCCATCCGCACATCGTCACGATCTACGACGTCGGCGAGTGGCGCGGGCGCCCGTTCATCGTCATGGAGCACCTGACCGGCGGCACGCTGGCCGAGCGCGCCGCCTCGGGCCCGCTCCCCGCGCGAGCAGGCGCTCGCGCTACCTGCGCGAGACCGCCGAGGCGCTCGACGAGGCCCACCGCCGCGGGATCGTGCACCGCGACGTCAAGCCGGGCAACCTGCTCCTCGACGCGCGCGGGCGCGTGCGCGTGGTCGACTTCGGGATCGCCCGGATCGCCGGCGCCGGCCAGACCATGACGGCCGCCGGCACGGTGCTCGGCAGCGCGGGCTACCTGGCGCCGGAGCAGGCCCTGGGCGAGCCGGCCGGCGCGGCGAGCGACGTGTACGCGCTCGGCGTCGTGGCCTTCGAGCTCCTGACCGGCGGCCGCCCGTTCGCGCGCCGGAACGAGACCGCCGAGGCGCTGGCCCACGTCCAGGAGCCGGCGCCGCCGGCCTCGCAGGCCGGGCCGTGGCTGCCGCGCAGCGTCGACCCGGTCTTCGAGCGGGTGCTGGCCAAGCGCGCCGAGGAGCGCTACCCGGACGCGCGCAGCTTCGTCGACGCCCTCACCCGGGCGCTGGCCGGGCGCGAGGCCGCGGCGACGACCCGCGAGCGCACCGTGCTGCAGCCGCCGCCTGCCCGGAAGCGCCGCCGTCGCCGGCTGCCGGGTGCGGCGCTGCTCGGGCTGCTGGCCCTCCTGGCCGCCGCCGGCGTCGCCGTCGCGGCCGTGCTCGAGACCCGCGCCAACGAGAGCCAGCTCGTCGACGCCTCGCCGTTCCAGGGCTTCGAGCTGTCGCTGCGGCCGGTCACCACGACCAGCCGGGCCGACCCCCACCCCGCCCGCGGCGCCGCCGGCGGACGGGCACGCGCTCAACGATCAGGGCTACGAGCTCCTGCGAGCCCACCGGGCCTCCGAGGCCGTGCCGCTGTTCGGCCGGGCGGCCGCCGCCCTGCGCGGCCGCGGCCCGTCGGATCCGTACGAGGCCTACGCGAACTACAACCTCGGCCTCGCCCTCATCCAGACGCGGCGCTGCGCCGAGGCGATCGACCCGCTGAGGCTGGCCCAGCGGCTGGAAGGTGGTGGCAAGGTGCGGCAGGCCCTCCGAACGGCCGAGCGCTGCGCCTGACGCCGTCCGGGGCGGGCCTGCAAACCATCTTGCATCCTCAACGTCCTAACCGTATGCTTGCCGCGCCCGAAATCGTTGGGGGGCGCAACAAATCTAGAGGGAGGAGCCCGAATGCCAACATTCTCGAAGGGCATCAACAGACGACGCCTTGGAATCTCCGGTGCCGTCGCCGTCGCCGGTGTCGCCGCGCTGTCGCTGGGGGCGACGACCGGGTCGGCGCACACGTCGACCGCCGCTGCGCCCGCCGCCAGCGCGCAGGTCGCCGTGCTGCTGCCGGACACCAAGTCGTCGGCGCGCTGGGAGAACAACGACCGGCCGTACCTGGCCGCTGCCTTCAAGGCTGCCGGCCTGAGCTACTCGATCGTGAACGCCGAGGGCTCGAAGACCACCCAGCTGCAGCAGGCCGAGACCGCCATCACGAACGGCGCCAAGGTCATCCTGCTGGTGGATCTTGACTCCGTCACCGGTGCGGCGATCGAGCGGAAGGCCGTGGCCCAGGGCGTCAAGGTCATCGACTACGACCGCCTCACGCTGAAGGGCTCGGCCACGTACTACGTGTCCTTCAACAACGTCGGCGTGGGCCAGCTGCAGGGCAAGGGCCTGCTGCAGTGCATCAAGGCCAAGGGTCTGAAGAAGCCCGTCGTCGCCGAGCTCAACGGCTCGCCGACCGACAACAACGCGACGCTGTTCGCGCGGGGCTACAACTCGATCCTGAACCCGCAGTACAAGAACGGCCTGCTCGTCAAGGGCCCGAACCAGTCGGTGCCCGACTGGGACAACCAGAAGGCTCTGCAGATCTTCGAGCAGATGCTGGCCAAGACGAACAACAAGATCAACGCGGTGGCCGCGGCCAACGACGGCCTGGCCAACTCCGTGATCTCGGCGCTCAAGCAGCGCCACCTGCCGATGATCCCGGTCACCGGCCAGGACGCCACCGACCAGGGGCTCCAGCACATCCTCGCCGGCGAGCAGTGCATGACGGTCTACAAGGCCGTCAAGAAGGAGGCCGACGCGGCCTCCGCACTGGCGATCTCGCTGATCAAGGGCGGCAAGCCGAAGGGCATCAACGCGAAGAGCTTCGACCTCAAGCGCCAGGTGCCGTCGGTCCTGCTGACCCCGGTCGCGGTGACCAAGTCCAACATCGCCTCGACGGTGATCAAGGACAAGTACACGACGTGGGCGAAGATCTGCGTCGGCGCGTACGCGAAGTACTGCCCGAAGCACTGAGTAAGCTTCGCGGGTTGTGAGCGGGAGGGGCGCCGCCCGGCGCCCCTCCCTTCGTCTTTTTCGGACAGGAGGAGCGCGGTGGCGGCGACAGCGCCAAGCGTCGATGGCTCGCGTCCGGTGCTCGAGCTGCGCGGCGTCTCCAAGCACTTCGGTGCGGTTCAGGCCCTGCAGGACGTCGACTTCCGGGCGTTCCCCGGGGAGGTCATGGCCCTGGTCGGCGACAACGGCGCCGGCAAGTCGACCCTGATCAAGGGGATCGCAGGGATCCACCCGTTCGACGGCGGCCAGGTCATCTTCGACGGCGTCCAGGCCTCGATCCACGGCCCGAAGGACGCAGCCAGCCTGGGGATCGAGATCGTGTACCAGGATCTCGCGCTGTGCGACAACCTGGACATCGTCCAGAACATGTACCTCGGGCGCGAGGAGGTCACCCGCTTCCACGTGCTGAACGAGGCGTTCATGGAGCAGAAGACCAAGGAGACGCTCGCGTCGCTCTCGGTCACCACGATCCGCTCCATCCGGCAGGTCGTGGCGAGCCTGTCGGGCGGCCAGCGCCAGTCGATCGCGGTCGCCCGCGCGGTGATGTGGAACTCCCGCCTGGTGATCCTCGACGAGCCGACGGCGGCCCTGGGCGTGGCCCAGACGCGGCAGGTGCTCGACCTGGTCAAGCGCCTGGCCACGAACGGCCTGTCGGTCATCCTGATCTCGCACAACCTGCACGACATCTTCGAGGTCGCCGACAAGATCACCGTCCTGCGCCTGGGCCGCTCGATCGCCGAGGTGAAGTCCGCCGAGGTGTCCCAGACCGAGGTCGTCGAGCTGATCACCGCCGGCGGCAGGGTCAAGGTTCCGGGGGTCAACTGATGAGCACCACCCAGCCGCCCGCACCCGGCTGACGAGGAGCTCGCGCCCGTCTCGACGGCCACCCCGGCCGGCCTCGGCGAGCCGCCCGAGAGCATCGGCGGCGCGTTTCAGGCGTACCTCGACAAGATCAAGGCCGGCGACCTCGGCTCGCTGCCGATCATCGTCGGCCTGATCCTGATCGCGATCTTCTTCCAGTCGCAGAACTCGAACTTCCTCTCCGCCCCGAACTTCATCAACCTGCTGCTGCAGATGGCGATCACGATGACGATCGCCCTCGGCGTCGTGTTCGTGCTGCTGCTCGGCGAGATCGACCTGTCGATCGGCTACGTGATGGGGGTCGGCGCGGTCGCCGCCACGCTCTTCCTGCTGCCGGACGGCAACATCTTCTGGAGGATCGGCGCCTGGCTCACCCCGGGCGGCGACGGCGTCTCGGGCTTCACCGTGATCGTCCTGGTGGGCCTGATCGGGGCGGCGATCGGCTTCCTGCAGGGCGCGCTGATCGCCAAGCTGAACCTGCCGTCGTTCGTGGTGACCCTGGCCGGCCTGCTGGCCTGGTCCGGCGTCGTGCTGCTGATGATCGGCTCGCGCGGCACCGTGACCCTGCAGAACTACGTCCTGATCGACGTCTCCAACAAGTTCCTGAGCCACCGCGACGCCTACATCATGGCCACCGCGGTGACCGTGATCTACGCGGCCGTCACCTTCGCCCGGCTGATCGGCCGGGCCCGTGCCGGCCTCCTCCCCCAGGGCATCCCGACCGCCGCGATCCTGCTGGCGCTGCTGCGGGTCGCGGTCGTGGGCGGCCTGATCTTCGCCTCCGTGATCGTGTGCAACCGCGACCCGCACCGCGGCTTCCCGGTCGTCGGCCTGATCCTGATCGTGGAGCTCGGGTTCTGGTCGTTCATGGCGACCCGGACCCGCTTCGGGCGGCACGTGTACTCCGTCGGCGGCAGCGCCGAGGCGTCGCGCCGCGCCGGCATCTCGGTCGACCGGATCAAGATCGTCGTCTTCATGATCTCGTCGACGATGGCCGCGCTCGGCGGCATCATCTACGCCTCGCGCCTGTACGGCGTGGACACCGGCGCCGGCGGCGGCACCCAGCTCCTCGACTCGATCGCCGCCGCGGTCATCGGCGGCACGAGCCTGTTCGGCGGCCGCGGCCACCCGAAGAGCGCCCTGTTCGGCGCGCTGGTGATCACCAGCGTGTCCAACGGGATGGGACTGATGAACGTGCGCGACGGCGTGAAGTTCCTGATCACCGGCCTGATCCTGCTGGGCGCGATCACGGTCGACTCGCTCTCGCGCCGGCGCCTGGCGGCGACGGGGCGCTGAGCGCCTAGACGGCCGCGACCGTCCAGGGCTCGTGCAGGACACGCCGCAGCGAGAGGGCGGCGGCGCCGCGAACCGCGGCGTCGCCGCCCAGCGCGGACGCGACGACCTGGCACGGCGCCCAGCGCGCGGACAGCACCCGGCTGTGCATCTCCCGCTCCACGCTGGGTGCGAGCCACCGTGCCAGCAGGGCGAACTGGCCGCCGAGGACGACCGCCTCGGGGTTCAGCAGGTTGGCCACCGAGGCGAGCGCCCGGCCGAGCTCGGCGCCGGCGTCGTCGAGCACCTCGAGCACGACCGGGTCGCCGTCCTCGGCCCGGGCCAGGAGCTCGGCCGCCAGGACGGCGGTGCGCGCGGCGTCGTCCACCTCCACCCCGGCCCGGCGCAGCAGCGCCTCCTGCCCGATCACGGTCTCGAGGCAGCCGCGGGCGCCGCAGCCGCAGAGCGCGCCGTTCGGGTGGATCGTCATGTGCCCGAACTCGCCGGAGAAGCCGTGGGCGCCGCGCAGGAGCTCGCCCCCGGTCACGATCCCGGCGCCGACGCCGGTCTCGCCCGAGACGAAGACGAAGTCCCGCAGCCGGTTTCCGACGCCCTCCCAGAGCTCGCCGAGAGCCCCGAGGTTGCCGTCGTTGTCCACGTCGACGGCCAGCTCGGGCCGGCCGAGCTCGCCGCCGAGGAGCTCGGCCATGCGCACCTCGCGCCAGCCGAGGTTCGGCGCCATGATCAGCGTCCCGCTGGACGGCTCGACGAGGCCCGGCAGCGCGACCGCGACGCCGACCGGGCGCAGGCCCTCGGCCTCGACGCGCGTCGAGGGCCTCGCAGGCCAGCGCGCCGAGCCGGGCCACGACCTCGGGCGCCCGGCTGGCGGCGTTCGAGTCGGGCGTGAGCTTGCGGTAGCGCACCGTCCCGCCGAGATCCGAGGCGCACACGCTGAGGTGGTCGACGTTGACCTCGAGGCCGATCGCCACCACGCCGTCGCCGTCGAGCTCGACCGTCTGGGCCGGGCGGCCGACGGAGCCGGGGTTCTCCTCGAGGCCGGTCTCGCGGATCAGGCCGCGCTCGATGAGCTCGGAGATCAGGCTCGAGACGGTCGTCTTGTTGAACCCGGTCTCGGCCGCGATCCGGGCTCGCGAGCGGGCGCCGCGGGCGGCGACGTGCTGCAGCACCATCGACAGGTTGTGCCGGCGCACGCTGGTCTGGTCCGCGCCGGAGGTGATCGCCCGGCGCCCCAACGGGCGGCGCCGGCCGCCGTTCGGCGCCGTGGTGAGGTCGGGTTCGTCCATCCGAACAACAAAAGCTATGAGGCGAGGCGAGCGACCGCAAGTCGGTCGGTCGAGAAGGGCTGAAGCAATGAGCAACGGAACGGGCGGCGGGCCGCTCGTCGCGGGCGTCGATTCCTCGACCCAGGCGACCAAGGTCGTCGTCGTGGACGCCGCCAGCGGCGAGGTGGTGGCCGAGGGCCGCGGGGCGCACGAGGTGCACGGGACGGGCGGCGCCCGGGAGTCCGACCCGCGCGTCTGGTGGGAGGCGCTGCGCCAGGCGCTCGCCGCCACCGGGCGGGCCGGCGAGCTGCGGGCGATCGCGGTCGCCGGCCAGCAGCACGGCCTGGTGACGCTGGACGGCGCCGGCGAGCCGGTGCGGCCGGCGGTGCTGTGGAACGACACCCGCTCGGCGCCGGACGCCGAGGCGCTGTGGGAGGCGCTCGGCGGCCCGGACGCCTGGGCCGAGCGGATCGGGAGCGTGCCGGTGGCCTCGTTCACCGTCACCCGCTGGGCCTGGCTGCGCCGGGTCGAGCCCGAGGCTGCCGCTGCCACCCGGACGATCCGGCTGCCGCACGACTACCTCACCGAGCGGCTCTCGGGCCGCGGCGTGACCGACCGCGGCGACGCCTCGGGCACCGGCTGGTGGTCGACCGCCGGCGAGCGCTACGACGAGACGGTGCTCGGCCTCGACGCGGTGCGGCTCGACCCGGCGGCCCTGCCGGAGGTGCTCGGGCCGGTCGCCTCGCCCGGCAGCGTCCGCCCGGACGTCGCCGCCGAGCTCGGCCTGCCGCCGGACTGCCTGGTCGGCCCGGGGACCGGCGACAACATGGGCGCGGCCCTGGCGCTCGGGCTCGAGCCGGGCACGCCGGTGGTGAGCCTCGGCACGTCCGGCACGGCCTACGCCGCGATGCGGCAGCGGGCCGCCGACCCGACCGGCATCGTGGCCGGCTTCGCCGATGCCGCCGGCGGCTTCCTGCCGCTCGCCTGCACGCTGAACGCGACGCTGGCGGTCGACCGGGTGGCGGCGCTCCTGGGCCTCGACCGCGACGCCGTCGAGCCTTCGGGCGAGGTCGTGGTGCAGCCGTTCTTCGACGGCGAGCGCACGCCGAACCTCCCCCACGCCGCGGCCAGCTTCAGCGGGCTGCGGCACGACACGGCGCCCGGCCAGATCCTGATGGCGACCTACGAGGGCGTCGTCGCGTCGCTGCTCGAGGCGCTCGACCGGATCGCCGAGCAGGGCTCCGGGCTGGCGCCGGACGCGCCGATCGTGCTCGTCGGCGGCGGGGCCCGCGGCGCGACCTGGCGCGACGTCGTCCGCCGGCTCTCGGGCCGGCCGCTGGTGGTGCCCGAGGCCGACGAGCTCGTGGCCCTCGGCGCGGCCGTGCAGGCCGCGGCGGTGCTCGAGGGCGGCGACCTGCGCGAGGTGGCCCGGCGCTTCGGCCTGGCGGGCGGGCTCGAGCTCGAGGCGGTCGAGCGCGACGCGGCCACGCTCGAGCGGATCGACCGGGTGCGCGCTGCCAGCGCCGCGCTGAACCGACCAGGGTAGGGCGTCCACCTCCTCGGGTATCGTCGGCCCGGCATGGCGGTTCTCGAGACGACCCTGCGACCGGCGATGCCGTACTCCCTGGCAGCCTGCGCGCGGATGGCGGGCGATGCCACCCGGATGTTCTCCCAGGGCGTCCTGCACACCGCGCTCTGGGCCGGCGAGCGTCCGGCGAGTGCGAAGGTCTGGCAGACGGCCGACGGGCGCCTGCAGGTTCGGCTCACGGCCGACGAGCCCGAGCGCGCGCTCGACGAGCTGCGCTTCGTCCTCGCGAGCGACGTCGACCTGCAGCCGTTCCTGCGCCTGGTGCGCAAGGACAGCCTGCTGCGCGACGTGGTCAAGCGGAACAACGGCTACCGCCCGTTGCGGGTCGCCACCGTCAGCCACGCGCTGCTTCGGGCGGTCGCCGGCCAGCTCATCCAGTGGCGGGCCGCACGGCTCATCGAGGACCGGGTGATCCGGCTCGTGTCGCCGCGCCACGGCGACCGCTTCCTGCCGCCGACGGCGGCCGCCCTGCGCACCCTGGCCCCGGCCCGGCTGGCGTCGGTCGGGCTCGCGCCGCGGCGTGCGGTGGCGCTGGCGAAGGTGCTGACCGACCTCGATCCCGAGCGCCTGCGCAGCGAGGCCACGCGGGCCGTCGCGGTGCGCCTCGAGCGGGTCCGCAACCTCGGCCCCTGGTCGACCGGGGTGGTCGCGCTGTACGGGCTCGGACGCTACGACCACGGCCTGGTCGGCGACCTCGGGCTGCTGCGCCTGTGCTCGGTCGTGCTCGGCCGGCAGGCCGACGTCGAGGACACCCGCGAGCTGCTGGCCCGCTACGGCGTCTGGGCCGGGCTCGCGAGCCTGCACCTCGTCGGCCACCCGTACGCCAACCGGCGCGGGCAGCTGCCGCAGGCCGCCGGCGGCCTCAGAACAGCCTGACGGCGTTCCCGCCACGGGCGTGGCTCGGCTTCGCCGTCGTCGTCTTCTTGCCCTTGCTCTGAAGGATCGTGACGTGCGTGCCGGCCTTGAGGTGCGTCCCCGCCTTCGGGCGCGCGGCGATCACGCGGCCCTTGACGACCGTGCTCGACCACTGCTGGACGACCTTGCCGGGCCGGCAGTGCCACCGCAGGATGGCCCGTTTCGCGACCTTCAGCGGCTGGCCGTGCAGCTTCGGCGGCACCATGCAGCCGCGCAGGCTGGCCGGCGGGCCGGGAGGCGCCGCCGGCAGCCCCGTCGCCGGCCCGCCGCTGGTCGAGGTGACCGTGACGCTGGCGGTGGAGGTGTTCCCGGTGTCGTCCTTGGCCACCGCGTCGATCTCGTTGCTGCCCTTGCTCAGCGAGACCGTCGTCGACCAGCTCCCGTTGTCGTTCACCTTCACGGCGTGCCCGTCGACGGTCAGGCTCGCGATGCCACCCGAGTCGTGCGCCGTGCCGGTCACGGTGACGCTGGCGGCCGCGATGGTGGCCCCGTCCTTCGGGCTCGTGATGTCGAGGGCCGGTGCGCCGAGCGCGTCCTCCTCGGCCGAGGCCAGCGACTGCACCGCGCCGACCGTGGCCGCCTGGGAGTAGGCGCTGTCGAGCTGCAGCACGCCGCTCGCGGGCACGCTGCGCCGGTACGAGATGACCATCGCGTTCGCGCCCATCGTGGTGCCCCGGGTGAAGACCAGGCCGTCGGGCGGGTCGCTGAGGGTGACCGCGCCGACGGCGTAGGTCGGGTCGGTCGGGGCGACCGACGAGTCGACCTGGTAGATCGACACGGGGCTGCCGGTCGGCACCGGCGCGCTCGTTCCCGGCGTGTAGGCGGTGAAGCCGGCGGCGCGGTTCCAGCCGAGCTGGAAGACCGCGGAGGCCGAGGCGAAGTCCGTCTCGTACTCGATGTCGAGCTGGTGGGCCGCGCCGTTCGTCGACGACCAGGCGTCGCGGACGGTGGCCACCTTGCCGTCGCGGTCCTGCACGATCGTCCGGTGCAGGACGATGCCTGCGTCGGCGAAGCTCGAGCAGGAGTCCGACGTCGCGGGGTACGTGTCCGGCGACGGGCTGCAGACCACGAGCGGCGTCGTCTCGTGGATCGTCAGGTCGCCGCTCGCCGCGTCGACCGCGGCGTCCACCGTGACGCCCTGGATGCCGGGCACGTCGCTGCTGCCGGAGTTCGACACCGCCCAGGCCGAGAGCGAGCCCCACGGCGTGTAGGCCGGGTGCCCGTCGACCAGGATCATGTCCCGCGTGCCGTCGCTCGGCCAGGCGAACCCGGCGCAGTAGAACAGGCTCACGGAGCGCGTCGGGCCGGGCCCGAAGACGCCGGAGTCGGCGATGCCGCAGGCGCCCATGCTCTCGGTCTCGAAGATGCCGGCGGGCTGCGGCCAGACGATGTCGTAGTCGTAGACCGCACCGCTGTTGGGCCCGGTCTGCAGGCTGCTGCGCTGGATGCCCCCGACCATCAGCTGCGGGCCGGTGAACGGCGACACGTCGTCCGGCTCGCTGTCGGTCGGGATCGCCCGCAGGGCGCAGCTGTCGCCCCGCAGGCCGCCGAGCTCGATCCCGCTCGCCGTGAACGAGAAGTTGCCCGACGCGTCGACCGGAACCTCGTCGCGCAGGTCGTCGAGCTCCGGGCCGTCCTCGTCGGTGTAGGTGCAGACGATGTCCACCGCGTCGCCGGTGGTGCCGTCGGACGTGCCGGCGACGTCGAGCGACCCCGTCTGGCCGTTCAGGTCGACCCACACCGAGGTCGTCGCGGACGGCGAGGTGATGGCGCTGTGCGTGACGTCCGCGAGCGCGCTCTGAGGCCCCAGGGTCGCGGTGAGGACGGCGCCCAGGGCGAGGAGGCCGTGACGCTTCACCTGTACCACTGTACTCACGAGATCGCGGATCGGGAACCGTGGTCGGCACGATCCAGGGTCGATCGCACCATCCGGATCCGGCCAGTAGGCTGCGGCGATGCGCCGCTCGCGCCGTCTGCTTCTGTGGCTCTCGGTGCCAGTCGTGGTGCTGGCCGGCGCGGCTGCCGTGGGGTACTACGAGCTGATCGTGCTCGGGAACCGGGACGTCCACCACGGCGCCGAGGTCCCGTTCAACACGAGCTCGACGACGACCGAGACGGTGACCCCGCCCACCGTTCCGACGACGCCGACGACCACCGGGCCGGGCACGAAGCCGCCGGTGCGGCCGCCGGCCCAGCCGTGGGCGGTCTGGGGGTTCGACCCGCAGCACACCCGCTACAACCCCGAGGCCCGGGCGCGGCCGCCGTTCCGCCGGGTCTGGCGGATCGGGCTCGGCGACCTGGTCGAGTTCCCGCCGTCGGTCGACGATCGAGGGGTGTACGTCGAGACCAACAACGGGCGGGTGCTGGCGATCGACCCGAAGACCGGGGAGCGGCGCTGGACGCGGCGCGTCGACAGGCCGCTGGCCTCGACCCCGGCGCTCGCGAGGAACACGGTCTACGTGGCCTCGCTCGGCTCGCGCACGCGCGGCGGGCACGTGTACGCGCTGCGGCGCAGCAACGGCACGACCGTGTGGTCGTTCCGCGTGGGCTCGCGCACCGAGTCCTCCCCCCTGCTCGTGAACGGCACCCTGTACTTCGGCTCGGAGGACGGCACCCTGTACGCGCTCTGGGCCTCGAGCGGCAAGGTGCGCTGGAAGGCGCACGCGGGCGGCGCGCTGAAGGCCTCGCCGGCCTACGCCAACGGGCGGCTGTACATCGGGGCCTACGACGGCCACCTGTACTCGTTCGACGCGAAGTCCGGCCGCCTGATCTGGCGGGTCTCGAGCATCGGCCGCTTCGGCGGGTTCCGCGCCGGCCAGTTCTACGCCACGCCGACGGTGGCCTACGGCCGGGTCTACGTCGGCTCGACCGACCACCGGATGTACTCGTTCGGGGCCGGGAACGGGGAGGTCGCCTGGTCGCACTCGACCGGCGGCTACGTGTACTCGGCGGCCTCGGTCTACCGGGGAGTGGTGTTCGTCGGCTCCTACGACGGCTGGTTCTACGCGCTCGACGGGCGGACCGGGAACGTGCGCTGGAAGTTCCATGCCGGAAAGCCGATCTCCGGCGCGTCGTCGGTGGTCAACGGGATCGTCTACTTCGCGGCCTTCGGAGCCGGGACGTACGGCCTCGACGTGCGGACCGGCAAGCTCCGCTTCCGCAGCCGCGAGGGGCAGTACTCGCCCGTCGTCGCGACCCGCGACGCGTTCTACCTGGTCGGCTACGGCTCCCTGTCGCGGCTCGCGCCGCGGCGCGCGTCCTAGCGGGACTCGGCGAGCTCGGGGACGTCGCCGTCCGCCGGCTCGCAGTGCGCCAGGCTGCGGTGGAGCATGTCGCCGATGGCCTCGCGGACGGTCCGCTGGGCCCGCACGACGTCGCCTTCGCGCTCGATGACCTCGGCCCACCAGGCGTCGAACAGCGCCGGCACCCGGACCGCCTCGATCGAGCGGCGCATCAGGTCGGAGCCGTGCTCCATGCCGAGCTCCCAGGCCGCCAGCGAGAGCAGGCAGCCGCCCTCGTCCTGGCTCCCCCAGTCCCCGCCCTCGGGCCGGTAGGCGGCGCGGCCGAGGTGCATCCGGGTGGCGATGGTGCGGACGGAGCGCGTCGGCGGCGGGCTCGCGTACCCGCGAAGGTCGTGCTCGCCGCGCTCCAGGGCGCGCGCGAGCGCCTGGCGCGTCTCGACGTCGAGTCCGTCGAGGGCGCGAGCGAGGTCGTCTCGCCGGCGGTCGGGCTGCATGGGCAGCATGGTAGACGGTCCGGGCGACGTTCCGCCGGCTCGGCGTGGGGCGCGGGGATACCATGGGCGCATGGCCACCGCGACCGAGGAGACGCGCCGCAGGCTGCCCCTGTTGACGCCGCGTCAGGCGGTCGGGCTCGGAGCGCTCGGAGTCGTCCTCGAGCTGCTCCTGATCACGCCGTGGGTCGACGACCTGGCGAACAGCAACGCCACGGTGCACTTCACCCAGCACGGGCTGATCTTCCTGGGCGGGATCCTGATGGGCTGGGCGCTCCGCGACCTGCGCCTGACCTCGCAGCTCACCGGCCGGTAATGAGACGGTTGGTGCCACGGGCTGACACCGTTCAGGACGTCGTCTCGGACATCCTGGCCGGGTGTGCGCGGTCATCGCGTCTCGCTCCCATGCGCCCCGAGCGCACACCCTCGACCACGCGGCGGCTTGCCCAGGCGACCCCGCCTGGGCGGCGCCACCGCGCGGCCGCCAGTGTGCCGATCCGGCGCCCTGAACGCCGCCGGCCCGTGGCACCAACCGTCTAGTGGACTTCGTCGTCCAGCACATCCCGCACATCATCCCGGTGCTGATCGCGTTCGCGTTCCTGGCCCGGATGGGGCTGTCGCTGTCCGACCAGCCGTCGGCGGAGCTGAGCGACGAGGAGCTCGCGGCCTGGCACCGGGCCCGGGACGAGAGGCTGTACGCCCGCCGGGTACGGGCCTCGACGTCGCGTCTCGGGCTGTGGTCGCTCGGACCGCTGGCGGTGGCGCTGGTGACCGGTCTCTGGCTGTACACCGAGGCGCTGCGCAACGACGAGCCCGGCGCGCTGCTCGCCTGGGTCCACGCCGGGTTCGCGTTCCTGGGGCTCGGGCTGATCTCGCTGAAGCTGCTCGACCTCGGCCGGACCCGCATCGCGCGTGGGCTGCAGCCGCGGCGCGCCCTGACCGACGGCGTGTCGCTGGTGCTCACGCTGGTCAACCTGCCGCTGCTGGTGACCGGGATCGTGCTGCTGGCCGCCCCCTCGACCGGCTCGGCCTCGGCGTACGGCCACCTGGTGGCGAGCGTCTGGTGGAGCATCCTGTTCGGCGCCCACCTGCTGCGCTACCTCGGGCCGCTCGCTGGACGCCGCGCTGCGCGGCAAGGCCGCGCCCGACGTGCCGGCGTTTCCCTCGCCGGCCGCCGGGGATGACCAGCCATGGAGCGCACCACCCAGAAGCACAACCCCCGCGTCGACGACGAGCTGAAGCACGAGACCGAGCCCCTCGTGCCGCAGCGGCGAGGAGTCCCACGTCGAGGAGTTCCGCGAGCAGGAGCCGCCCGGCGACAACGAGCCCGAGGCCCGCTACATGGCTGGACGACGCCACCTGGGGCCTGCTCGGCTCCGACGCGGTGTCGGCCCGCCGCGAGCTCTCCCGCCACCTCGCCGAACGCCTTCCCGGGCGACCGCGCGTCGCTGCTCGAGGCCGCCGACGGCGCGAACGCGCCGCAGGAGGTGCTCGACGCCCTCGACCGGCTCCCCGAAGGCCGGCACGTTCGAGACGGTCCACGACGCCTTCGAGGCGCTGTTCGGACCCGTCCCGGGCGAGGATTCCCGCTAGCCTGGCGGTCGGCGGCGGCTGGTCGAGCGATCTGGCCAGATGGCCACGCGGCTCTGGCCACGGCTGGCCTCAGCACGCCCGGGCTGCGCGTTCGTCCTTCGAAGACCTGGCTGACTGCTCGAGACCGGGCCGAGGGTCGGCCCGGTCTGACGATGCCTGCCGAGGGCGTCGCTCGCTGCCGAGCGAGCGTGGCCGCGGCTCACCGGATCAGAGCCTGCGCCGTCCACGGCGACCCTGAACGCGGGCGATCATCCTGCATGACCGGCGTGACTCCGGGTCGTTGCTGATCGAGGCTGGGCACGATCAGCTGAGGTCGAAGTCGCGGATCCTCGAAGCTGGCCTTGCCAACACGCCCGGTGATCACGGGGAACAGCGTCACCTGGACGCGGTCGACCAGGCCGGCGGCCATCAGCGCCCGGTTGAGCGACAGGCTGCCGTGCGAGCGCAGCGGCACGTCGGACTCCTCCTTCAGCCGGGCCACGACGTCGACGGCGTCACCGCTCTCGAGGGTCGCGTTCGGCCAGTCCAGGGGGCCTTTCAGCGTGCTCGACACGACCGTCGCCGGCATCGTCGTCATCCGGGTGACCCACGGGTCGCCCACCTCGGGCTCCTCGGCGCTCGCGGCCAGCATCTGGACGAAGTCCCGATACGTGGTGGCCCCGAAGACCATCCGCTGCTCCTCCTCGTACAGGCCGAGGCGGTGGTCGAGCAGCTCGGGGCCCTGCTTGCCCCAGTAGCCGCCCCAGTCGCCCCGGTGGGTGCCGAAGCCGTCGAGGCTGCAGAAGACGTCGAAGGTGTACGTGGCGGTCATGATGCGTTCCTCGTGTGCGGGTGATCGGTACGCGAATACAGACCCCTGGCCGCGGCGCCACTCATCGGCGGCGCTACACCAGCCGGCGCTCGGCGGCCCAGCGCGAGAGCTCGTGCCGGGACGAGAGCTGCAGCTTGCGCAGCACGCTCGAGACGTGGCTCTCGACCGTCTTCACCGAGAGGTGCAGGCGCGCCGCGATCTCCTTGTAGCGGTAGCCGCGGGCGATCAGCTGGAGCACCTCGCGCTCGCGGGGGGTGAGCTCGTCGAGCTCGGCGTCGCCGCCGACCCGGTCCCCCGCCTTGAAGGCGTCGAGCACGAAGCCGGCCAGGCGCGGCGAGAAGACCGCGTCGCCGTCGGCCACCCTCACGACCGCAGCGGCGAGCTCGTCGGCGCCGATCGACTTCGTCACGTAGCCCCGGGCGCCGGCCCGGATGACCCGGATCACGTCCTCCGCGGCGTCCGAGACCGACAGTGCCAGGAACCTGACCGCGGGCCGCTCGGGGGCGACGGCGGCGATGACCGCCTCTCCCCCGCCGTCGGGCAGGTGGACGTCGAGCAGCACCACGTCGGGGTCGGTGTCCTTGATCAGCGGGACGGCCTCGGCGACGCTCCCGGCCTCCCCGACGATCTCGACCTTGCCGGCGATCTCGCCGCGCACGCCGGCGCGGAACAGGGCGTGGTCGTCGACCAGCACGACGCGCTTCACGAGGCGCTCCTCGGCAGGACGAGCTCGACCTCGGTGCCCTCGCCGGGCGTCGAGGTGATGACGGCGCGGCCGCCGGCGCGGGCCATCCGGCCCTCGATCGAGTCCGCCAGGCCGTGGCGGTCGGCCGGCACCGCCGAGCGGTCGAAGCCGACGCCGCGGTCGCGGACGAAGACGCTCGCCTGCTCGTCGTCGGCCTCGGCGTAGACCGCGATCTCCTCGGCGCCCGAGAACTTGGCCGCGTTCACCATCGCCTCGGAGGCTGCCAGAACCAGCGGCTCGAGGCGCTCGTCGAGCTCGACGTCACCGCCGGTGGCGAGCTCGATGCGCACCCCGTGCAGCTCCTCGACGTCGGCGCCGGCCCGGGCCAGCGCGGCTCCGAGGGTCCCCTCGCCGGCCTCGCCGCCGCCGTACAGCCAGGTGCGCAGCTCGCGCTCCTCGCGGCGGGCCAGCGCCGCGACCCGGCGGGGGTCGTCGGCGTGGCGCTGGATGAGGGTGAGGGTCTGCAGGACGGAGTCGTGGACGCGGGCGGCGACGTCGGCGTGCTCCTCGCTGCGGATGCGGGCGGCGCGCTCGACCTCCCGCTCCTGGACGAGCCGCCAGAGCCACGGGCCGGTCACCAGGAGCAGGCCCGCCAGCGCCGGCGCGGCCGACAGCGGCGCGGGCGAGCTCCCTCCGCCGACGACCAGGGCGACGCCGCCGACGCCGACGAGCGCGAGGCCCCCGGCGGTCTGGGCCTCGCTCCGGCGCCGCCACAGGAGGAACGCCCCGCACGCGACGAGCACCGAGCCGGTGAAGCGGCGGTCGGTGTAGCCGATCGCGGTGAGCGCGGAGATCGCGGCCGCCGCCAGGAGGACGACGGTCGCGGCGCGCCGGATCCGGGACGCTGCTCCAGCCCAGGGCCGCCCAGGCGGTCAGGTAGAGCAGGATCCCGAACCCCTGGACGAGCGTGAGGATCGCGAAGACCAGCCGTACGAGCGTCGCGTCGACGCCTGCCGAGGCCGCGATCCCGCCGCAGACGCCGGCGATGATGCGGTCGTCCTCGCTACGGGTGAGCGTGAGGCGCACGGTCTCGGCTCATCGTACGGCGCGGTCGACCCGCATGTCGCCCGCCGCCACGTGGAGGTCGAGCACCAGCGTGCGAGCCGGCTCGCCGTTCCTGGAGTCGACGGTGATGGTCGCGTCCCGCCCGTCGTCGTGCCGGCCGAGGACGTCGACGTCGCCGTAGCGGGTGACGCCGTCGATCTTCAGCTTCGCGTCGCGCGGGACGATCACCTTCAGCTCGCCGAGACCGACGCGGGCGTTGATCCTCGTCCGGCCGGCCGGGAGCTGCAGGTCGGTCAGGTCGAGCTTCATCGAGCCGATGCCGAGCGTGTAGTCGCGCTGCAGCATGCTGGCGCTGGTCGGGGAGTAGTTGCGGTCGCCGATGCCCTGGGAGACGTGGACGTCGAGGTAGGCGAAGACGAGGGCGGTGGCGACGAGCAGGACGGTCAGCAGGGCGCCGAGCGACGCGACGACGACGAGGATGCTCCGCCGGCCGCGGTCGGCCCAGAGGACCAGACCGCCGCCGACCAGGAGCAGGAGCCAGACGCCGTCCCCGCCGCCGAAGCGGGCCTGGGAGAGCAGCGCGATGAGGACGGCGCCGATGATCGCGAGGCCGGCAAGGGCCACCGGCCGGTCGCGGTAGCGCTTCAGGTGCTCGGCGGCGACGGAGTCCTGCTCGCCCTCGTTCGGCATGATCAGCGCTGCCGCGAGGTAGATCAGCAGGCCGGAGCCGCCGAGCAGGGTCAGGACGACGAAGCCGACCCGGAAGAACATCGGGTGCAGGTCGAAGTAGCGGCCGAGGCCGCCGGCGACGCCGGCGACGATGCGCTCGTCGCGGCTCCGCTCGAGACGGCGAAGCTCGCCGGGATAGGTGACGTGATCGGTCATGGTCTGAGCATCGCCGCCCGCGGAGCTTCCCACCATCGGGATTCACCCTGGTGCGACCCTGGTCCACGGTAGGGGCAACGGTGCCGCACACGTCCGGGTCAGCGGATACCGTCATCCGCGATGTTGGGGTCCATCTGGAGAAGCCGGCGCGGACGGCTCGCGCTCGGCGCGGCCGTCGTCGCGCTCGCGGGCGCGCCTGCCGCCTGGGCGGACTGGGCCACCTGGGGCAACGGAAGCATGCGGCAGGGGCTCGCCACCGAGTCCGTGTTGACGTCGAAGAACGCGAAGACCCTGAAGCTCGCCTGGTCTCGCCCGATCGGAGGAACCGGCGCCGCCCAGCCGCTCGCAATCTCGGGGCTCGCGGTGCCCGGCGGCCGGATCTACGTCGCGGCCAGCGAGTCCGGCCGGGTGTCGGCGTTCGTCGCCCAGACCGGCCAGCTCCTGTGGAAGCGCGAGCTCGGCTCGCTGCTGACGGGCTGCTCCCAGCTCCCGAAGGGGCGCTTCGGGATCACCGGCACGCCGACGTACGACACGACGACCGGCATCCTCTACGTCGCGGACCTCGACAACCTGTACGCGCTCGACGTGAAGACCGGCGCCGACGTGCCCGGCTGGCCGATCGAGCTCGGGATGGATCCCCACTACGAGGTCGTCTGGGGCGCCATCGCCCAGCGCGGGACGAACATCTACGTCGCGACCGCGTCGTACTGCGACCGCCGGCCGTACGCCGGCCGCGTGATCCGGGTCGACACGATCCCGCCCGCGCACCGCGCCGAGGCGTGGTACTCGGTGGAGGACATCGTGCCCGGCGGCGGCGGGATCTGGGGCTGGGGCGGCGTCGCGATCACGCCTGACGGCCACGTCTGGGCGGCGACGGCGAACGCCAACGCCAAGGACCTGAACAACGACGCGCACTGGAACGCGGAGTCGATCGTCGAGCTCTCGGACCACCTCGGGCTCCTGCAGGTCGGGCACGCGAAGGGGATGCCGATCCACGGCGACTACGGCTTCGGCTCGACGCCGGTCGTGTTCACCCCGAAGGGCTGCACCGCGCTCGTGGCCGCCGAGGGCAAGGACGGCGTCCTGTACGTGTGGCAGCGCGCGAGCCTCGGGAAGGGGCCGATCGCAGCGGATCCAGCTCGGCTTCCCCGGCACGCTGTACGGCCTGCCCGCGTGGGACAGCCGCACCCAGCGGCTGTACCTGACGACGAGCACCGGCTACCGGGCGATCCAGTCCGGCCTGCAGGTGCTGCGGGTCGCCGTGCCGAGCTGCCGGGTGCAGCTCACGTACACGCGCCCGCTCGACCACGCCCTGGACTCGGTGCCGACGATCGCGAACGACGTCGCCGTGGTGGGCCTCGGCAACGGCCACGTGGCGATCGACCGCACGACCGACGGCATGCGGATCGCGACCCTGGTCGCCTCGGGCTCGGTCTTCGCCCAGCCGACGGTGATCGGCAACGACGTCGCGGTGACGGACTGGAAGGGCAAGCTCACGGTCTTCCGGCTGCCGCCCCGCCGCCCGCCACCGGCTGGAAGCTCCCGGTTCGTCAGGAGGGCCGGTCGACGCCCGGCGCAGCCGAGGCCAGCTCGGCGGCCGCTGTCGGTGACGCCCCTCGCAAGCATCCAGGGAGGCCCGGATGAACGAGGCTCTCAGGACCTCCACCTAGAGGATGTAGACCACCGTGTAGAGGATCACCCACACGAGGTCGACGAAGTGCCAGTAGATGCCGGTCAGCTCGACGCCCATGTGGTTCTCGACCGAGTAGTGGCCTCGCAGTGATCGGACGAGCGCGATCGCGAGCAGCGTCGCGCCGAAGAACACGTGGGTGCCGTGCAGGCCCGTCAGGCAGAAGAAGGTCGAGGCGAACGCCCCGGTCTGGGGCGTGAAGCCGATGTCGTGGTACTCCCGCATCTGCAGGCCGAGGAACGTGCAGGCCGAGGATCAGCGTCACCAGCAGGCCGAGGATGAGGCCCATGCGGTTGTTCCGCTTCACCGACACCAGCGCCCAGTGCATCGTGAACGACGACGAGATCAGGATCGCCGTGTTGATCCCGGTCGAGTCCTTCGGGAACTCGTAGGGGGGCGGCGGGTAGCCCGTGTGCTGGTAGAACGGCGTCGAGTACTTGATGAAGAAGAACGCCGTGAAGAACGCGCCGAACAGCATGACCTCGGAGGCCAGGAACGTGATCAGGCCGACCATCACCCGGTCGTAGCGACCGATCGGCCCGTAGCCGGGAGGCGGACCGTGGTGCACCGCTGCCGCGTGGCTCGACATCGCTCAGTCTCCGTGGGCCGGCGCGCCGGCGGGTAGCGGTTCGAAGATCGCGTGTCTGGCGCCTGGCTGGCCGTAGTTGTACGGGCCGCCGACGACGCGCGGGTGCGAGTCGAAGTTGAACACGGGCGGCGGCGACGACACCTGCCACTCGATCGTGAGCGCCCGCCACGGGTTCGCCGGGGCGCGCTCGCCGCGCAGCCACGAGTTGATCATGTTGTAGACGAAGATCAGCGTCGAGCCGCCGAGGATCATCGCCCAGATCGTGATCCACATGTTCCAGTCGCCGTACTTCGCGTCGTACACGCTGGTGCGCCGGAGCATGCCCTGCGTCCCGATGTAGTGCATCGGGAAGAAGGTCGCGTTGAACGAGACGAACGTCAGCCAGAAGTGCAGCTTGCCGAGCGTCTCGTCGTACATCCGCCCGGTCATCTTTGGATACCAGTAGTAGATGCCGGCGTAGATCGTGAACACCGACCCGCCGAACAGCACGTAGTGGATGTGCGCCACCACGAAGTAGGTGTCCGAGACGTGGATGTCGAGCGGCACGATCGCCAGCCAGACGCCTGACAGGCCGCCCAGCACGAACGTGAAGATGAAGCCGAGCGCCCACAGCATCGGTGTCTGCAGGTGGATCACCCCGCCCCACAGCGTGCCGACCCAGGAGAAGATCTTGATGCCGGTCGGCACCGCGATCAGCATCGTGGTGATCATCATCGGGATCCGCAGCCACGGCGACATGCCCGAGACGAACATGTGGTGCGCCCACACCGAGAAGCCGAGGACGCCGATGCTGATCGTCGAGAACGCGATCGCCCGGTAGCCGAAGATCGGCTTTCTCGAGAAGACCGGGATGATCTCGCTGATGATCCCGAACCCTGGGAGCATCATGATGTAGACGGCTGGGTGTGAGTAGAACCAGAATATGTGCTGGTACATGATCACGTCCCCGCCGTTCAACGGGTCGAAGAAGTGCATGTGTACGACGTGGTCGAACATGACCATGAACTGCGAGGCGGCCACGAACGGCGTGCCCAGCACGACCAGCGCCGAGGTCGTCAGGTTCGCCCAGACCAGCAGCGGCATCCGCCACAGGGTCATCCCGGGCGCGCGCATCGTGAGGATGGTCACGATGAAGTTGACGGCCGTCAGGATCGACGACGTGCCGGCCCACTGGACGCCCATGTTGAAGAACAGCGAGGCGAACTCGTCGGGGCGCTCCGAGAGCGGCGCGTAGCCCGTCCAGCCGGCGCCGAAGCCCTGCCAGAGCAGGCTCAGCACCATGATGACGCCGCCCGCCGGGAGCATCCAGAACGACAGCGCGTTCAGCCGCGGGAAGGCCATGTCCTCGGCCCCGAGCATCAGTGGCACCACGAAGTTCGCAAGACCCGCGAACGACGGGATGATGAACAGGAAGATCATCAGCGCCGCGTGCACCGAGATCAGGCCGTTGTACTGCTGGCCTGAGAGGAAGTCCCTGCCCGGGTGGGCCAGCTCGGCGCGGAAGATCTCGGCCAGCAGGCCGCCGATCAGGAAGAAGATGAACACCGTCACCAGGTACTGGATCCCGATGACCTTGTGGTCGGTGTTGACCTTGAAGTAGTCGCGCCAGCTGTAGGCGCCGTGCGAGGAGTGGTCCTCGGGCCTGGTCGGCCCGCCGACCAGGTAGTGGCCCCAGTAGTCGAAGCAGCCGATGCCGATGACGAAGCCGAGCGGCGCCGTCAGCATCACCGTGGTGAAGATCGTCTCGCGCTGGTACCAGGGCCAGCCGAGGATCCAGTCGCGGATCACCGCGGGGATCAGGATGCCGAGCCCGAAGGCGATGGCCGTCCAGATGAGGGCCCGCCACCAGCCCGCCCGGACCAGGACGCTCCGCTTCCGGCCGGGGGCCGGGTGGTGCTCGGCGTGGGGAGCCTGTGCAGGGGGAGCGACGACGCTCACGAGGTGCCTCCGCTGAGCAGCTTCACGAGGTTGTCGATGTCGGACTTGGAGAGCTTCGTGCCGAAGTCCTGGGGCATGATCCCCTGCGGGAACCCGGGCGTGATGTACTTGTTCGGGTCGACGATCGACTCCCGGATGTAGTCGGCGAGCGGCTGGCCCGCGGTCTTCGCGTCAGCCGCCAGGGTGTCCAGGTCGGGGAACGTCGAGGCGCCGGTGGTGCCGGCCTTCGTGAACTTGTGGCACCCGCCGCAGTTCGTCTTGAACGTCGCCAGCCCGGGCGTGGCGCTCTGGCTCTGCTGCGTCTTCTTCTGCTGGTCGATCCAGGCCTTGAACTTCGCGGGCGACTCGACGATCACGTTGCTCGCCGTGCTGCCGCTCTGGTTCGTCGGCAGGCCCATGCCGCCGTGGCCCGGGCCGCACAGCTCGGCGCACTGCACCAGGAAGGTGCCCGGCTTCGTCGGGACGACCACGAAGCTCGACCACTGGCCGGGCACCGCGTCGATCTTCAGCCGCCACTCGGAGACGAAGAAGTCGTGGATCACGTCCGAGCTCGTCATGCGGACGGTGATGTGCTGGCCGAGCGGGCACGTGGGCGTCGCCGGTGATCCCCTTCAGGCCGTAGCGCGGGTAGTCGTACGTCCAGAAGTACTGCTGGCCGTGAACCTGCAGGATCTCCTCGTCGGCCTTCGAGGCCTGGGCCTCGTTGTCGTGCAGGATGATCCCGGCCCAGATCCCGAAGACGGTGACGATGACCGCCGGGACCGCCGTCCAGAAGAGCTCGAGGCCGGTGTGCCCGTGGACGGGAGCGCCGTCGCGGAGGTCGAGGTCGTCGCGGGCCCGGAACTTCCAGACGGCGTAGAACATCACCGCCATCACCAGGCAGAACAGCGCGCCCGAGACGTAGGTGATCGCCCAGATCACCTGGTCGGTGCGCGTGGCCTGCTCCGAGCCGTTGCCCGGCAGCCACGGAAGCTGCAGCAGCGCGATGCTGAGGATGACGCCCACGACGATGCCGCCGACGACCAGCACCACGATCCTATTGCTCAAGAAGCGCACGTGCGCTCTGCCCCCTCGAGGTCGAATCGGCTCCACGCGACGGGGTCCGGCCGTCGACGAAGAGCGCATCGTATGGGTGATACCCAGGGAGCGCCAGCGGCTCCCTCCAGGCGTTCGAGAACGTGTTCGCTACCGTGATCGACATGGGGTCGGCGTGTCGAGCGGGGTGCGCCGGGCCGAGGCTCAAGCTCGTGCGCAACGTCACCAGATTCCTGCACGTTGCCGTCGCTGCGGCGGGCGTCACTCTAACGCTCTCGGCGGATGCGGCGGCAGCACCTCCGGCGCCCGTCCAGGTGCTCGTCACGCCTGCCACGAGCGTGACCGCCGCCAGCTGGAGCGTCTCGGCGCTCGGCGGCGAGGTCCAGCTCGTCCGCGACGGCGCCGTCCAGGCCCTGGTCACGCCGGCCGAGCTGCGCGAGCTGCGGCGCTCGTCGGCGGTCGCCGCCGTCGCGCCCGCGCCCGTGGCCAGCGCCGACACGGTGACCAGCGAGGGCGTCTCGCGGATCGGCGCCGAGCTGCTGCAGCGCCAGGGCCTCGACGGCTCGGGCGTGCGGATCGCGATCCTGGACCAGGCCTTCGGGGCGGCGTCCGACCTCGACGCGCTGGCCGGCTCGGAGCTCCCGCCGCTCGCCCGCCAGCATCGCCGGTCGTTCGACTCGACCTACGGCCTGGCCGGCCGCGACTACTACGGGAACGCGTCGCGGCACGGCGAGATGCTCGCCGAGATCGCCTACGACCTGGCGCCCGGGGCCGACTACTGGCTGGTCAACTACCGCACCTCGGCGGAGTTCGACGAGGCCGTCGACTACCTGCTCGACGACGTCCACCCGGACGTCGTGATCCACGCCAACTCGTTCCTGTTCGGGCCGTTCGACGGCACCGGCTGGTTCGCTCGGCGGGTCGACGCCGCCGCGGCGCAGGGCGTGCTGTGGGTCAACTCGGTGGGGAACTACGGCGACCGCCACTACGAGGGGACGTACCAGGACCTGGACGGCGACGGCTCCTACGACGTGCCCGGCTTCGGGGACGCCGTGCCGGTGAGCTTCGCGACGGGCGAGCACGCCGGCTGCGACCTGTCCTGGCCGTCGACCGACCCGAGCGGCCAGAACGGCTACGCGCTCGGCCTGTTCGAGGACCCCGACGCCACCGTGCCGGCGCTCGACCCCCGAACCGGCCAGGCGATCGTCTCGACGTTCGTGGCCGATCCCGAGCCGCACGTCACGCTCGGCCCGGCGGACCTCCCCCACGCCGGCACGCTGTACCTGCGGATCTGGAAGGTCGGCGCGCCGACCGACGGCCGGTTGACCCTGTTCTGCCGCTTCGCGCTGCCGGTCGGGATGCGCCAGGCGAGCTCGAGCGTGCCCACCCCGGGCGATGCCCGCGGGTCGTTCTCGGTGGGCGCGTTCGACGCTGCGAGCTTCGCGCCCGAGGCCTACTCCTCGCAGGGGCCGACCGACGACGGACGGCTCAAGCCCGACATCAGCGCGCCGACCAACGTGTCGATCACGGGACGCACCTGCGGGGGCACCTCCTGCGCCACGCCGCACGTCGCCGGCGCGGCCGCGCTGATCTGGAAGCAGGTGGCGGCCGCCGGCGGGCCGGGAAGCGTCGCCAGCCGGGTCGCCGCCCGGCTGCAGTCCACGGCCTTCGACGCCGGCGACCCGGGCCCCGACGAGCTGTACGGCGCCGGGCGGCTGCGCTTCGACGTCACCCCGCCGACGCTCGGCCAGGTGTCGCCGCCGGACGGCGCGCTGACGGCGGGCAAGGTGGCGCTGGCCCTGCCGCTGGCCGACGACGGCGTGCTCGACGGCGCGGTGCTGACGGTGGACGGCCTGCCGCTGCCGCTGGCCCTCGGCAGCGACGGCGTGGTCCGGGCGACGCTCGACACCGGCGCCCTGCCGGACGGCCGTCACGCGCTGCAGCTCAGCGCCAGCGACCGCGTCGGCAACGCCTCGGTCTTCGCGATCTCCCTGGTCTCGGACAACACGCCGCCGGCGCTGAGGCTGTCGGCGCCCGCGCGGGCCCTGGCGGGCGCGAGGGTGCGCGTGCGGGTCTCGAGCTCGGACCAGGGCTCCGGGCTCACCGCGCCGCCCGACGTGGCCTTCGGCGACGGGCGCCGGGCGCGGGCCGCGACCGCCACCCACCGCTACGCCGCCGCAGGCTGGCGCACGATCACCGCGACGGTCTTCGACCACGCCGGCAACCGCTCGAGCGTGCACCTCCGGGTGCGGGTGGCCGAGCTCGCGACGGCGCTTCGGGGCCGCGCGGTCTGGGTCAGCCTCGGCCGGCGCGACGCCGTGGTGGTGCGGGTCAAGCGGGGCCGCAAGGTTGTCCAGACGATCCGCAAGACGCTGAAGCCCGGCGCTCACCGGATCCAGCTGAGGAAGAGGCTGAAGCCCGGCCGCTACAGCGTCTCGGTGGCGGCGCGGAAGTCCACCGTGACCAGGGCGCTGCTGGTCAGACCGCTGAAGCACTAGACGGCCGATGCCGCCTGCGGCCGGATTCAGGGCCCTGAACAGCACCGCAGCGCGGCACCGACCGTCTAGGGTGGGTGCGTGCTCGAGCCCGCGATCCGCGTCGACGGCCTGACCAAGCGCTACGGGGCGATCGAGGCACTGCGGGGCGTGTCCTTCGAGGTCGCCGCCGGCGAGGTCTACGCGCTGCTCGGGCCGAACGGCGCCGGCAAGACGACGACCGTCGAGATCCTCGAGGGCTACCGCCGGCGTGACGGCGGCGTCGTCTCGGTGCTCGGCGTCGACCCGGCGCGCGGCGGGCGCGCCCTGCGCGAGCGCATCGGGATCGTCCTGCAGACCCAGGGCGTCTACCCGTTCCTGTCGCCCCGCGAGGCCGTGCGGCTGTTCGCCTCCTACTACCCCAGGCCGCGCGATCCCGACGAGACGCTGGCCCTGGTCGGCCTCGAGGAGGCGGCCGACCGCCGCGTCCGCAGCCTGTCGGGCGGCCAGCGGCGACGGCTCGACCTGGCGCTGGCGCTGGTCGGCGACCCCGACCTCCTGTTCCTCGACGAGCCGACGACCGGCTTCGACCCCGAGGCCCGGCGCGCCGCCTGGGACACCATCCGCGGCCTGCAGGCGCTCGGCAAGACGATCCTCCTGACCACCCACTACCTCGACGAGGTCGAGGCCCTGGCCGACCGCGTGGCCGTGCTGCGCGGCGGCCAGCTCATCGCCGAGAACCGTCCCGAGGCCCTCGGTGCCGCCGACGCCCGGGTCGACGTCCGCTTCCGGCTCCCCGCCGGGATCGACCCGCCGTCGCTGGGCGCGCTCCTGCCGCTGCGGGTCAGCGGCGGGTTCTACGAGGGCAGCTCGGCCGACCCGGTGCGGGCGCTGCACGCGCTCACCGCCTGGGCCCTCGAGCACGGCGTCACGCTGGCCGAGCTCGAGGTGCGCCGGCCGCGGCTCGAGGACGTCTACCTCGGCCTCACCGCCGAGCCGGCCGAGGAGGCCCACGCGTGAGGCTGGGCCGTCTCGCCCTGGTGCAGCTCCGCGCCGAGCAGCGCGTCTACTGGCGCAACTACCCGGCCGCGTTCTTCACCTTCCTGCTCCCCATCCTGGTCCTGGTCTTCGTGGGCGGCCTGGCCCGCAGCGCGAAGGTCGACGGCGAGCCGTACGCGGACTTCTTCGTGCCGGGGATGCTCGCGATGGCGGTCGTCGTCACCACCTTCGGCGGGCTCGCGATCACGCTGGTGATCCGGCGCGAGTCGGGCGTCCTGAAGCGGGTCCGGGGCACGCCGCTGCCGCCGGTGCTGTACCTCGGAGCGCTGATCGGGTCGGTCGTCCTCGTCCTTGCGGTGGAGGCCGCGGTCGTCCTCGCGGTCGGACGTCTGGCCTTCGACGTGCCCGCCCCGGCCCGGCTCTGGGAGCTCCTCGGGCTGGTGGTGATCGGCGCGATCTGCTTCTCGGCGATGGGCGTCGCGCTGAGCCGGTTCGTCCCGAACGCCGAGGGCTCGTCGGCGATCGTCAACGCCGTCTACCTGCCAATGCTGTTCCTGTCAGGCGCGTTCTTCAAGGAGTCGAAGCTCCCCTCGCTGGCCCAGGACGTGGCCGACGCACTGCCCCTCACCCACCTGCTCGCGGCGATGCGGGTGGCCTTCCGCGGCGGGGGCGCGATCGACCGGACGGGCCTGCTCGTCGTCCTCCTGTGGGGCGTCCTCGCGGTGGCCCTCGCGGTCAGGGCGTTCTCGTGGGAACCGAATGGGCAGTGAGGGTGCCTGGGTACACTGCCGCCCGGTGAGCGACACGACCACCCTGGCACCGCCGCCGGCACCCCCGCTCGCCTCCGTGACGGCGCGGGCCCGGCCTGCGGACTACGTCGAGCTCCTGAAGCCGCGGATCATGCTGCTGATCGTGGTGACCACGATCGGGGCGATGGCGTTCGCCGCCGGTGGCTGGCCCTCGACCTGCTGGTGGTCGAGACGGTGTTCGGCATGTGCCTCGCGAGCGGCGGCTCGAGCGCCCTGAACCACTGGTACGACCGCGACATCGACGCCCTCATGGAGCGGACCCGCAACCGCCCGATCCCGGGCGGCCGGATCCGCCCGACGACGGCCTTCGTGTTCGGCCTGACGCTCGGCATCGCCGGGGTCGCCGAGCTGGCCGTCGCGGTGAACTGGCTCGCGGCGTTCTGGGCCGCCACCGGGTTCCTGACCTACGTCCTGGTCTACACCGTCTGGCTCAAGCGCTCGACCTGGCAGAACATCGTCTGGGGCGGCGCGGCCGGCGCGGTGCCGCCGCTGGTCGGCTGGGCGGCGGTCACCGGGCGCGTCGAGCTGCCCGCGGTGGTGCTGTTCGCGGTGATCTTCCTGTGGACGCCGCCGCACTTCTGGTCGCTCGCGATCCTGCTCGAGGACGACTACCGGCGCGCCGGCATCCCGATGCTGCCGAGCGTCGCGGGCGCCGCGGTCACCGCCCGCCAGATCGCGGCCTACAGCGCGGCGCTGCTGGCGGCCTCGCTGGTTCTGGTGATCACCGGCGACCTCGGGTGGCTCTACGCCATCGCGGCCACCGTGCTCGGCGCGCGCTTCGTGTTCCTGGCCGCGCGCCTGGTCCGAAAGCCCGAGCGCGCCCAGGCGCGGGTGGTGTTCCTGTACTCCCTGCTGTACCTGGCCGCGCTGTTCGCGGCGATGGGCCTCGACCGGGCCCTGCTCGGCTGACGCCGTCAGTCGCGGGCGGCCAGCGCCCGCACCGGGTCGGAGCGCAGCGCGCGCCGCGTCGGGACGACGCCGGCCGCGAACGCCACCAGGGCGTAGGCGGCGACCAGGCCCACGTAGACCCGGAGCGGCACGGCCGGCAGCGTCGAGCCTCCGAGGCCGCGGCTCAGGACGGCGAGCCCCGGCGCGGCGACCAGCGACCCGGCGATGACGCCGAAGGCCAGCACGACCAGCGTCTCGGCCCGGAGCATCGCCCGCACCTGCCGCCGCTCGGCGCCGATCAGCCGCAGGAGCGCCAGCTCGCGTGAGCGCTCGCTGGTCGACAGCGCGGTCGCGTTGACCAGGGCCAGCGCGCAGAACACCACGACCAGGGCCAGGATCAGGTAGATGCCCAGGGCCTGGCGCTCGGCGGCCGCCCCGACCTCGCGCTCGTAGCCGGCGCGTGTCAGCACCCGGACCTGCGGACCGAGGTGCCGCAGGCCGATCGCCGACCCGCGTGGCCGAACCGGCCCGGGTGGCGACGAGGACGGTGTCGTCGAAGGGATGGGAGACGTGTGCCCGCACCCGCTCGGCCGGCAGGAGCACGTCGCCGAAGCCGAGGCCTCGCCGGTAGGTCGCGGCGATCCGCGGCGTGGCGCGCGTCCCGTCGCCGAGGCGGAGCGCGATGCGGTCGCCGGCACGCCGCCCGACCTGGGCCGCGAGCGTGGTGCTGATGGCCACGGCGTCTCCCCTGACGGCCGCGATCGAGCCGCTCGCGACGCCGAGGTCGACGACCGCGGGAAGGGTCGCCGCGTCGATCGCCCGGGCGTCGAAGAGCCGCAGGCTGGAACCGCCGGCGGCGAGCACGACGGACGTCGCGAACGAGGCCGAGGCGGCGGTCACGCCGGGGACGCGGCGCGCTCGCGCCGCCGTGCCGGGCGGCAGCCCCGCGGCTCCCGCGGCCTCGAGGACGTGCGTCGCCGTCGTCCGCTCGGCCGTCTGGCGCGCGGTCTGCTGCTGCAGGATCGTCTTGCCGTAGACGAAGGTGCACACCAGGGCCAGGGCCAGCACGACCGGGGTGGCCGCCGAGGCGACGCGCTGCAGGTTGGCCCTGGTGTTGGCCCGGGCCAGCTCTGCCGCACCGCCGCCGAGGCGGACGAGGAAGGTGAACGGCCAGGCCAGGAGCGGCCCGAGCAGGGCCACCGCCAGCATCCAGACGAACGCCGCCGCCGGCGCGCTGCCGTCGCGGCCTCCCCCGGAGAGGAGGAGCACCGCGACGCCGCCGGCGACGGCCGCGAGCCCGAGCACGGCCCGCGGCCAGGAGAGCAGCCGGCGCGGGACGCCGGACTCGCGCAGCGCCTCGGTCGGGCGGATGCGCGAGGCGCGGCGGGCGCTGGCGACGGCGGCGACCTGCGCCGTGACGACGGCCGCCAGCACGCCGGCGGCCAGGGGAAGCCAGCCGACGCGGAGGTCGAGCCCGGCCGGCAGCGCCCCTGCGCGGGTGAAGAGGCCCCGCTCGAGGTGAGCGGCGACCACGCCCGCCGGCACGGCGAGGACGGCCGCGGCGAGGGCGATCAGCAGCGCCTCGCCGGCGATCATCCGGCGCACCTGGCGCGGCGTGCTCCCGACGGCCCGCAGCAGGGCCAGCTCGCGCTGGCGCAGCTGCACCGACAGGGCGAACGTGCTGGCGACGACGAACGCGGCCACGAACGCGCCGATCAGGCCGAAGATGGTGAGTCCGGCGACGACGTCCTCGCGGCTCACGGCGTCCTCCGGGGACTCGGCGTCGCCGCGGCCGGCGCCGGTGAGCACGCGCACCCCGGGCCCGAGCAGGCGGCGGGCCCGGCCGGCGACCCGGGCGGGGTCGGCTCCGCGGGCCAGGACGAGCCCGATCAGGTCGGCCCGGCTGCCGCGGCCGGACAGGGCTGCGGCGGCGCGGTCGCTGAAGAAGAGCGCCCGCTCCCCTGCCGTGCCCGGCGGCGACGCCGACCACCGTGACGGTCCGCTCGGCGCCCGGGGTGACGACCACGATCCGGTCGCCGAGGCGGCCGGCGAGCGCCCCGGCGACCACGACCTCGGTGGCGGTCCTGGGGCTCCGTCCCCGCACGAGGGCGTACGGGGTGAGCGCGGCCGACGACCAGCCGTGGCCGACGAGGCGCCCGGCGTCCGGGCGCCCGGCGAGCTGCAGGTCGAAGGAGCGGTCGGCGACGGCGGCCCGGACACCGTCGATCCCGGCCAGGGTCGTCGCGAGCCGGGCCGGCAGCGTCGGCCGCTCGCGCAGCCAGACGTCGACCTCTCCGCCGCCGCTGATCGACGGGCTCGCCTGCACCACCACGCCGGCGCCGGCGAGCCGTTCGACCGGAACGTGCGAGCGCAGGCTCGAGTCGAGCAGGATGCCGCAGCTCACGACCAGGGTCACCGCGAGCACGACGGCGGCGAGGGCGCCGAGCGCACCGCCCTTGCGGTCGCGCAGCGTGGCGAAGGCGATCCACAGCACGGGTCAGCCCTCGAGACGGGTCATGCGCCCGGCGACCCGCTCGGCCGTCGGAGCGGCCAGGGTGTCGACCAGGCGGCCGTCGGCCAGGAAGAGGACGGTGTCGGCGTGCGACGCCGCGACCGGGTCGTGGGTCACCATCACGACCGTCTGGCCGAGGCCGTCGACCGCCTCCCGGAGCAGGCCGAGGACGTCCCGGGCGGTGCGCGTGTCGAGCGCGCCGGTCGGCTCGTCGGCGAAGATCACCGCGGGCCGGGCGATCAGCGCCCTGGCGATCGCGACGCGCTGCTGCTGGCCGCCCGAGAGCTCCGCCGGCCGGTGCCGGGCACGCCCGTCGAGCCCCACGAGCCGGAGCACCTCGTCGACGCGGCCCCGCGCCGGCTTGTGCCCCGCGAGCCGCAGGGGCAGGGCCACGTTCTGCCTCGCGTCGAGCGACGGGATCAGGTTGAAGGACTGGAACACGAACCCGATGCGTTCGCGCCGCAGCCGGCTGAGGGCGTCCTCGTCGAGGGTGGCGAGGTCCGTGCCCTCGAGCCGGACCGCCCCGCTGGTGGGTCGGTCGAGCCCGGCGGCGCAGTGCAGGAACGTGCTCTTGCCCGAGCCGGACGGCCCCATCACGGCGGTGAAGGAGCCGGAGCCCAGGCGGAGCGACAGGCCCCGCAGGGCGTCGACCCGGCCCTGGCCCGCGCCGTACGTCCTGGCGACGTCGCGCAGCTCGAGCGCCGCGCCGTCGTGCTGGTGTGCCTCGGCCGCAGTCCGCGGATGGGCGTCGAGTGCGTTCATGCCTCGAGGCTGAGCGACCCGGCCAGCGGCCGACAGGCGGGCAGGCCGGCCTTGCGCAGGGCGGGTTTCAGGTGGGTCCGCGAGCCGGCCAGAAACCCGCCCTGCCGCCCACCAGGGAACCGGCTTCCGTCCGGCGCCGCGCCCGGCGACGCTCGGCGCGTCCCCCGTCTGCACCTCTCTGGGAGCCTCCCATGCTGTCCTCTTCCCCGCCCGCTCCGGTCGTGCCCGCCGTGCGGGCCGCGGCCCTCCAGCAGCGCCTGGACGCGCTCGTCGCGACCGGCGTCCCCGGCGCCGTCGTGCTCGTCCGCGACGGCCGCCACGTCTTCCGCCTGGCCGCCGGCACCAGCAACCTGGCCACCGACGCAGCCAATGCGCGTCGACGACCGCTTCCGCATCGCGAGCCTGACCAAGACGTTCGCGGCGACGGTCGTCATGCAGCTCGTCGACGAGGGCCGGCTGTCGCTCGACGACACGGTCGAGCGCTGGCTCCCGGGCGCCGTCCCGAACGGGGCCGCCATCACCGTCCGCCAGCTGCTCGGACACCAGAGCGGCCTGGTCGACTACCAGAACGATCCCCGCGTGCTGGCGCCGTACCTCGCCGGCGACCTCGACTACTTCTGGTCGCCGCGCGCCCTGCTCGGGGTCGCGACCTCGCACCCGGTCGACTTCGAGCCGGGCCAGGGCGTGTCCTACAGCGCCACCGGCTACGTCGCCATCGGCCTGATCGTCGAGGCGGTGACCGGGAACTCGATGTCCCGCGAGATGCGCAGCCGGCTGTTCCGGCCGCTCGGACTGCGCTCCACCACGTACCCGAACCGCGGCCTCATCCGCACGCGCCACTCCCACGGCTACCTGAACGTGCCGGGCCAGCCCCTGCAGGACGTCACCGACATCAGCCCGTCGTACTACTGGACCACCGGGAACATCGTCTCCACGGTCAGCGACGTCGCCCGCTTCTACGACGCGCTCTTCGGCGGGCGGCCTGGTCTCGCCGGCGCGGCTCGCCGAGATGGAGACCACCCGCCCGGACGCCCGCGGCGTGCAGTGGGGCCTCGGCCTGTACCACGGCCAGCTCTCCTGCGGCGACTACTACGGCCACGACGGCGCGGCACCGGGCTATCTCTCGATCGCCTTCGAGAGCCCCGACGGCACGCGCGCCGCGGTCGCGCTGATCAACGGCATGACCTTCGAGGAGACGCCCGGTGACGGTGCCGCTCAGGCCGCCTGGCGCAGCCTCGTCGACGAGGCGTTCTGCGGCTGAGGCCTAGCCCGACGAGGTCGAGTACGAGGCGAGGCTGCTCTGCATGGCCTTCAGGTTCGAGAGCGCCGTCTCCATCGCGGTGAACTGGGTCTTCAGGGCGGTCTCGCGCTGATCCAGCAGCAGCTGCATCGCGTTGATCGAGTTCGTGATGTCCTGGGACTCGGACGAGGTGCCGGTGATCGCGGCCGCCAGCGTGCCGTTGGTGCGGGTCGCGTTGAAGGCGGCGTCCGAGATCCGCTGCATCAGGCCCTTGGTGCCGTCGGTGCGCGCCGTTCGACGCGAACAGGGACTTGATGTCGGCCGTGCCCGCGGCGATCGAGGAGCGCAGCTTGGTCTCGTCCAGGACGAGCTTGCCGGAGGCCGAGTCGGCCGTGTAGGCCTGGCCCACGGCGCCGGTCGAGAGACCGGCGTAGTTCATGATGTTCTTGCCGGTGCTGAGGCCGCTGATCGGGTTCTGCATGCCCTGCCGCAGCTGGTTCAGCAGCCCGGTCAGGGTCGAGTCGCCGAACAGCGCGCCCTTGATCCGGTCGTCGTCGGTCGTCGGGTTCTGGACGCTCTTCTCGGTCGTCTTGTCGGTGAGCGTCTGGATGACGTCGTTGTAGGCCGTGACGAACGTCTTGACCTTGGTGACGATCGCGTCCGGGTCGACGCGGGCCGGGTCGACGGTGAGGGTGATCGGCGCGCTCGGCGTCGTGCCCTGCAGGCTCAGGGTGACGCCGCTGATCGCGCTCGTCACCGTGTTCGTCGCCGAGCTGAAGGCCACGCCGTTGACCGTGCCCGCGGCGTCCTGGGCGGCGATCGCGTCGGTGAACGTGCCGAGGCTCACGCCCGAGTCCATCGTCATCTGGATGGCGCTCGAGGCGCCCTGCTGACGGGCCGCGAGGCGCAGCGTGCCGTTGACCACCGAGGCTCCGAGCGAGCCGTTCTTGTTGTTGATGGCCTTCGCGACGTCGGTCATCGACATGCCGTCGGTCACCGCGATGTCGATCGGGATCCCCGACGAGGTGATGTGGACGTTGCCGCTGCCGTGCACCAGCACCGAGCCGAGCGAGCCGGTCGGGGCCGGCGGATCGGTCGTGCCGACACCGCCGGCGCCGCCGAGGGCCGTGCCGCCCGGGCCGAGCAGCGAGACGCCGGTGAAGGCCTGCTCGTCGCCCGGCGGGCTCGTGATCTGCATCTTGCCGCCCTGGCCGAGCGTCACCGTCGAGCCCGCGAGGTTCGTCTGCACGAACGAGCGCAGGTCCTCGAGGGTCGTGGTGTCGGTCACCGTGAAGGTGGCCGGGGTCTGGGCGGTCCCGTTCTTGGTCGACTGCAGCGTGATCGTCTGGCCCTTGGCCAGGCCGAGCGAGCTCCCGCTGGCGTCGGTCAGGTCGGTGATCTTGGTGCCCGCGGCGGCGTAGGCGCCGTTGCCGGCGTAGGCGTAGCCGAAGGAGCTGGTGAACGACGTCGCCTGCTGCTGCTTGACGTTCGCCGCGGCCATGCGCGTGACGTTGACGTCGTAGGTGCCCGGCGAGGCGTTGCTCGTCGCGGCGGCGGTGAGGCGGGTCGTGTCCGAGCTCGACGTGTACGGCGTGCCGTTGAACAGCGTCAGCGAGCGCAGGTCGTCCGCCGCCGTCTTCAGCGTGTACAGCTTGGTCTGGATGTCCTGGTAGGCCGCCGTCCGCGCGTTGACGACCAGCTGCTTCTGCTGCAGCAGGACCTTCGGCTGCGACTCGATCTGCATCAGCTCGGTGACGATCGAGCTGGTGTCGATGCCCGACGAGATGCCGGTGAAGGTGATCGTCGGCTGGTTCAGCCCCGACCCGCTGGTGGCGGTCGGGGTCGTGCTGGTGGTCGTGCTGCTGGTGGTGGCGGAGATGTCCGTCATCTATGCACCCTGATCGACGGCTCGGAAGGCCTGGACAGACCCTCCGGCGGGGGAATACGCGCGAAGTGCCGCCCGGCCGTAGCCGATGCGGGTGATCCGCGAGCCCATCTCGGAGAGCCGCTCGGACAGGCGGTGCTCGTTGCGGGCACGGAGCGCCTCGACGTCCGCGGCGAGCGAGCGCTCGGCCGCGTCGGTGGCGCTCGAAGGCAGCGCTGCGACGGCCTCGCCGAGCTCGGCGTCGAGCGCGGTGATGCGCTCGGTGTCGAGCTCCTCGATGGCCGCGGCCTGCAGCTGCAGGAGCTGGCGGAGGCGGTCCAGGGGATGGGTCATGCGGCCGCCGCCGTCTTCTTGGAGGCCTGGCTGAAGGCCTCGCGGAGCTCGACCAGCATGTCCATCGCGCGGCGGAGCTTCACGGGGTCCTGCTGGGTCACGGACTCGACCAGGTAGCCGCTGAGGAAGGTGTAGATCGAGCGGAGGTTCTCGGCGATCTCGCCGCCCTTCTCCATGTCGAGCGTCGCGTTCAGCTCGTGCACGATCGCGGTGACGCGGCCGACCGCCGTGGTCGCCCCGGGCTTGTCGCCGTTGGCCCACGCGCCGAGCGCACGCCGGCCGAACCGGAGCGCGCCGTCGTACAGCATGACGACGAGCTGCTCGGGGGTGGCGGTGAAGACGGAGTTGGACTGGTAGGCCTGGTAGCCGGACGTCACGAGTGCGAGCCCTTCCGGAGCGGAGCCGTTTCGATTCGGGCCCGGACACGCTCCGGGCCTTCTGGATCATATCGGCAGCCACTGCCCCGCACTTGACGCATTCGGGGGACGTCGCAGGCGACGGGGTGCACGCCGCAGGCGCGCACCTGGGCACGAGGATCTACGCGCGGCGGTCGATGCGAGGCGTGTGGCTCAGCTCGGCGAGCTGGTGCAGGACCCTCGTCGAGGGCACCTGGCGGACGACCTCGCCGGAGTCCGCGTCCAGGATCCGGGCGACCCAGGTGTTCGACGCTCGGTCGAGCTGGTAGCTCAGCTCGAGCGCGCGCTGGTCCGGGCCGACCAGGATGGCCTTCGTCTCCGGTCGGGCGTCGCCGGCGCTTCGGGCCTGCGGCGTACCGTCCGCCACGGGCACCACCGGCGTGAGCGCCTCCTGGCGCTCCGCGGCCGTGCCCGTGGCTTGCGTGATCGATGTCGTTCCTCTGCTGCACCGCGACCTCCCTGGCGATGCCGGCGTCCACCGGGGCCTCCTGCCCCGCCTTGATTCAAGCATATGGTTGGTCGCGCAAATGTGTCCGTGCACGCACGAAAGATCACTCCGTCGAGTGACGGAGCGATCTTCGTGCGTCTTGCAGGCGAGTTCTTCGGGGCAGGGACGGCTAGGCGGCGATCCGCGGCCGGATCTGCTCGATGAGCTCCGCGACGATGGTCTGGGAGGGGTCGAGCTCGAGGCACGCCTCGAGGATGGGCAGGGCGTCGGCGAACAGGCCCTCGGCGACGGCGCTCTTGCCGAGCAGCGCCAGCGTGCGGGCGTCCTTCGCGCCGTGGTCGAGCGCCTTCAGCGCGAGGTCGCCGGCCAGGCCGGTAGAAGCCGCGGGCCAGGTAGAGCTCGCCGAGGGTCACCGCAGCCACGGCGGGATTCTCGATCGCGGCGTCGAGCAGCGGCAGCGCCCGCTCGAAGGCCTCGAACTCCTCGAGGCGGACGAGCGCGTCCAGCTGCTGCAGCAGGAAGGGCACGGTGCCGCCGCGGCAGCTGCTCGACCGGGCCGCCGGAGAGCGCCTCGTGCAGCGGCCCGCAGCGCGGCCAGCTCGTCCTCGCGGGCGGCTCCCTCGAGCTTGCCGAGGGCGTCGCCGAGCGCGACCTCGTCGCCGGCGAGCACGCGCCGCGAGCACGCGGCTGCGCTGGATCGCGACGAACGCCGTGGTGCCGGCGGCGAGCTCGCCGGACTCGGTCTCGACGTCGGCGTAGCGGTGCTGGGTGAGCAGCGCCTCGGCCAGGCCGACCCGGGTCGCCGGGTGCTGGCGGACCCTTCGCGAGGGCCCGCCGGAACAGGAGCTCTGCGTGCTCGGCGTGCCCGCGCTCGTAGAACGCGGTGCCGAGGAACAGCCACCAGGTGAGCTGCTCGTTGCCGATGGTCTCCATCCGGGCCAGGACGGCGTCGGGGTCGGCGTCCTCGGCGGCGAGCAGGATGTCGGCGAGCTCGAGGCCGTTCGCCAGGTAGCCGGGGTGCTCCCGCAGCGCGCGCTCGAGCCAGCCGACGGCCGCCTCGCGCTCGCCGCGCAGGACGGCGATCTGGGCCAGCGCGGCCATCGCCAGGAACGTGCCGCGGCCGGCCATGCCGGAGAACCCGGCCGGCGCGTCGCCCATCTCGAGGCAGCGCTCGAACAGCTCCTCGGCGGTGGCCAGGTCGCCGCGGTCGCGGGCCAGCAGGGCCTTCTCGTAGACGAGGTCGGTGAAGCCCGTCGAGGTAGGACAGCAGCTCGGTGGCGAGCTCGTCGGCGCCCTCGGCGTCGCCCGTCAGCCGGCGCACGCCGATCGAGGCGCGAGCCGAGCAGCGAGACGTAGCCGATCTCCCACCAGGCGGGCTCGCGGCGGACGAGGGTGAGCGCCTGCTCGAAGTGGCGGCGCGCCGACCTGCCGTCGGCCATGCCGACGTACTCGCTGCCGACGTTGAAGTGGGTGAACGGGTCGTTCGGGTTGCGCTCGAGCTCCTTCAGCAGCAGCTCGAGGTTGCGGGCGTGCTTGTCGCGGTCCTCGATGCGGGCCTTGAGGTAGCCGTAGTGGCGGATCCGCAGCTTCGAGGCGTTGAACCGCTCCGGCAGCTCCGTGGGCATCGTGACCCGGATCTGCTCGTGGATCGCGCCCTGGAAGCGGTACGTGCGGACGGTTCCGCCAGAGCCGCAGCGCGAGGTGCGTCGCGGCCATGCCGACCTCGTCCTGGCCGGTGTAGTTCGTCTCGACGAGCCAGTGCGCCTCGCGCCACGGCTGGGCGGCGAGCTCGCGCAGCCGAGCCGCGTCGCCCTCCTCGAGCCGCTCGTCGGCGTCGAGCCACAGGATGTGGGTGCCGGTGGCCTGCTCGAGGCCGTGGTTGCGGGCGTCGGAGAACGAGCCGTTCCACGGGAAGTGCAGGATCTTCGCGCCGTAGGACTCGGCGATCTCGATCGTCCGGTCGGTCGAGCCGGTGTCGACGATGACCATCTCGTCGACGCCGTCCTTCGCGGACTCGAGGCAGTCGCCGAGCATCTCCTCCTCGTCCTTGACGATCATGCAGAGGGAGATGCGGATCTCGGCGGTGCTGCGCGCGGTGGCCTTGCCGGGCAGGCGGCGGAAGTCGTCGCGCGCGGCCTTGAGGGCCTTCGAGACGCTCGGCGGCAGGACGACGCGGGCCGGGGCCTTGGTGCGGGCCTTCGCGGCGGCGATGTTGCCCGAGAGGTTCTCGAGGGTCGGGTCGAGCCGGCCGGCGGCCTCGAACAGGCCGAGGGCCAGCGACGGCTCGCCGAGGCCGTACAGCGCGACGCCGAGCGTAGTTCAGCAGGACGGGCTCGGCCGGGCGCTTCGCGAGCGACGGCAGGGTGAGCTCGATCAGCGCGAGCCCGTACGGGCGCCCAGCGGTTCGCGCCGGCGGCCTGGCTCGCGTCGAGCAGCCGCTCGGCGGCCTCCTTGACGATCCTGTAGGCCGCGATCTCGTCGTCCCAGCCGGCCAGCGCGGCGCCGATGCGGGCCGCGTGCGGCCAGGTCGGCCTGCAGGGCGAACTCGACGACGCGCGCCGACTCGTCGGCGTGCTCGAGCCCTGCCGGCTTGGCCAGCAGCGCGAGCGCCTCCTCCTTGCGGCCCGACGCCCACAGCCGGAGCGGGCGGGCGTTGCCCTCGTCTACCGCCGTGCGGACGATCTTCAGCGCCACGAGTCATCCCTTTCGAAAAGCATGTCCATCCCTCTTTCGGCGGATATGCGTGACGACTTGAGTCAGGCAGGACACGGCTGAGCGAGGCCCACGCCCGCAGGGCTGCCGCCGTCGGCTCGACGACCGGGCTTGCCGCAGCCGACGGGCCCAGCGCTCGTGGCCCGCGCAGGCGTCGTGCAGCGGCACGAAGCCGTCGACCGCGTGGTGCAGCCGGGCGGGGTCGTCGCCGTGCAGGTCGTGCTCCAGGACGACGATGTCGGCCAGGCCGTCGAGGCCGATCCCGGCCGCCTCGACCGCCGGCCATCACGTGCTCCTCGCAGCGCTCGGCGCCGCCGCGGACGCGGTCCGCGAGCAGGTACAGGCACACGGGGTCGCCCTCGGAGAACGCCTCGGACCAGGCCTTCAGGAGGTCTGCGAGGCGGTCCTGGCCGAGCCAGGCCGGGGTCGCGAGCAGGTTGCGCGACGCCGGGATCGGGCAGCGGGAACGGGTCGGACAGGTCGGCGATCGGCCGCAGCGGCCGGCGCCGCCAGCGCCCGCAGCCGCTCGGCGTACTGCGCCGGCCACCGCGTCCCAGGAGTAGGCCTCGGCGGCGCGTGCGGGCGGCGGCGCCGCGGCGGGCGACCTCGGCGCGGTCGGCGTCGAGCTCGCGCAGGATGCGGGCGAGGTCGTCGACGTCGGGCTCGAGCGTCCACGGCCGCGCGACCGTCGGCAGGTGGGCGACCGCGCCGCACGTCGTGCTCCAGCCGCGGTCGACGCGATCCGCCAGCAGGCGTCCTCGGGGCAGAACTCGTCGGTCGGGCCGCCGCCGGTGACCACCACCGGCAGGCCGCAGGCCATCGCCTCGAGCACCGGCATCGCGAAGCCCTCGCCGCGGTACGGGTGGACGAGCACGTCGCACGAGCGGTACAGCGCCGCCAGGCCCTCGCGGTCGAGGTCCTCGGTCAGGTAGACGACCCGCGGCAGCGCGTCGCCGTGCTCGCCGAACAGCGAGCCCGCGGCGCTCACGTGCTTGTAGAAGGTCGCGGCGCCGACGTCCTTGACCACCAGGGTGACGTCGTCGCGGCCCGCGAAGGCCCGCCTGTACGCCTCGAGCAGCACGTCGGGGCCCTTGCGGGCGATCGTGCCGCCGACGAACAGCAGCCGCAGGCCGTCACCCGCGCCCGGGAGCTCGGCCTTCGGGCCCTCGGGCGTGAAGACGTCGAGGTCCACCCCGTTCGGCACGACGTGCACCCGGTCGGGCTCGATGCCGGCGTCGAGGTACATCTGCCGCACGAACTCGCTCGGCACCCAGAGCTCCTCGACCTGCCGCTGCAGCGGCTCGACCCAGGCGCTCGGGATGGCCCCGAACTCCCAGGGCTGGATCAGCGCCAGCCGGCCGATGCCGGGGTCGCTGAAGTCGGGCGGCCACTGGTGGCGCACCTCGACGTCGGGCGGGCGCGGCAGCGCGCGGCTGGTCGATCGAGCCGTCGTTGGCGTCGCGCTCGACCGAGAAGCCCTCGGTGGCGATGAGCCGGTTCGGCGACCTCGCTGTTGACCGTGGCCAGGCTCGAGGCGTTGTGCTGGTCGCCGACCCAGCGCACCACCACGCCGTCGGACGCCGGCTGGGCCGGCGGCTCGCCGCCGCCGTACAGCACCTCGAGCTCGTCGACGTACTGCGCGAACGGCTTCGGCGCCTCGATCCGGGCCTGCAGCCGCTCGACCAGGCCCGTCCTCGGTGCCGAGCCGGGTGCAGGGCCTCGGACAGGGCGTGGGCGCTGCGGCCGTCGAACAGCAGGCCGTTGCGCTCGTGCTCGCACGAAGTCGGTGATGCCGCCCATGCGGCTGGCCACCACCGGCACGCGGCCGGCGAGGCACTCGGCGACCACCAGCGGCGCGCAGTCCCACCACAGCGACGGGATCACCGCGGCGTCGAGCCCGGCCAGGATGCCGGGCAGCTCGGCGTGCGAGTAGGCGCCCATCAGGCGCACCACGCCGCGGGTGTCGAGCGGCCTGCAGGCGGCGGGCGTAGTCGGGCTGGATCTCGCCGTGGATCCGCACCTCGATCGGGCAGCCGCGCGCTCTGGGCGGCCTCGACCAGGAGCTGCGGGCCCTTGTGCGGGTAGGCCGAGCCGACGAACCCGACCACCAGCGTCTCGCCCTGGCGGCCCGGCACGCGGTCGCGGCCGAGCCGCTCCCAGGTGTCGGTGTCCTCGGGCATCGCCTGGCGCAGCACGCTCATCTGGGCCGGGTCGAAGCCGGCGCCCTCGAGGGTGCGGGCCACGGCCCGGGAGACCGCCAGGCAGCGGTCGACCTTCAGGCCGAAGCGCTCGCGCAGCTCGGTGCGGCGCACGGCGTAGCCCTCGGCGTCGTTCGAGCCGGCCGACGCGGCCGAGGCGCGGCCGCCGTCGGCGGGGCCGCGGCTCAGGCCGAGGTCCGGCCTCGAAGAGGTAGTTGCGCGGGTCGATGAGCCAGTAGTTGTGGGTCGAGAAGAGCGTCGGGATGCCGCGTACCGCGGTCTCGTCGACCAGCGAGACGCCGAGGTTGTGCAGGTTGTGGAAGTGCACGACGTCGGGCTGCACGCGGTCGAGCGTCTGGGCGAAGGCCTCGGCGATCGGCGGGTCGTCGACCTCGCGCAGCGGGTGGCCGAGGTCGAGCAGCACGTGCGGGCGGTTGAAGACCCCGACGAGCTTGACCCCGTCCTGCTCCCACTCGCGCACCGCGTACGAGCCGGCGCCGTCGATGCGGCGGACGGCGGCGTGGAAGACCGTGACGTCCCAGCCGCGCTGGGCGAGCTCCTTGGCCAGGTAGCGGGGGACGATCGTGCCGCCGCCGGAATCCTCGAAGCCGTACGAGGTGAGGACGATCTGCCGGCCGTTCGCGCTGCGGGCCGGCCCGAACGGGCCGTCGGCGGTCGCGGCGGCGGCCTCGCGCCAGCTCGCGGCCAGCGAGCGCAGCCCGCGGGCCTCGAAGGCGGTCGGCCAGCACCTCGCGGGCGCGCCGCTCGGCCCAGGCCTGCGGCAGCACCGACCAGTCGAGCTCCGGGACGAGGTCCTCGAGCGGCCAGTCCCGCAGGCGCAGCTCGAGGAGCCCGCCGACCTCGTCGAGCTCCCCGGCCTGGTCTGCCTCCGTCCAGTAGCTCCCGGAGTGCCGCCGGTAGCGGATCACGGGGCCGCCGGGCGTGTGCCGGAAGCGGAACAGCGGCGCGGCGCGGAGCCAGATGTCGTAGTCGTTCGTGCCCGGCCAGGCCGGGTCGTAGCCGCCGATGGTCTCGAAGACCTGGCGACGGATCATGGTGGACGGGTCCACGATGTTGTTGGCCCGCCGCACCAGCAGGTCGATCAGCTCGCGCCGCGGGTACTCGGCGGAGCGCCACTGGCCGACCTCGCGGCCGTGCTCGTCGATCGTCAGCGCATCGCCGTGGACGACGCCGGTCTCGGGGTAGCGGTCGAACACCGCCACCTGCCGGGAGAGGCGGTCGGGAAGGCACACGTCGTCGTCGCCGATCCGGGCCACGAGCTCGCCGCGCGCCTCCCGCCAGATGGCGTCGTAGACCCGGGCGATGCCGATGTTCTGCTCGTAGCGGATGGTGCGCAGGCGCGGATGGCCGCGGTAGCGATCCAGGATCGCGCCGCGTCTCCGGCTCCGAGCCGTTGTCGATGACCAGCACCTCGAAGTCGTCGTAGTCCTGAGCCAGGCAGCTCTCGAGCGCCTCCTGCAGGAACGCGGTGCGGTTGTAGGTCGAGAAGCCGAGCGTGACGCGGGGCGCCGACGGGTCGCGACCGGCCATCACGCCACGTCGACCAGGTGCCGCTGCAGCAGGTAGCCGAGCGCCTCGTGGAGCTCCGCGTCGACGCAGGCGTCGGACAGCCGCTCCGCGGCGTGGGCCTGGCCCTCGGCCGAGAGCCGGGCGAACAGGGCGGGATCGGCGGCCAGCGCCAGCACGTGTCCGGCGAGCTCGTCGGGCGTGGCACCGACGAGGACGCCGCGCCGCTCGTCGAGCGTGGCTGCAGCGGACGGACTGGCGATCACCGGGAGCCCGTGGGCCAGCGAGGCGCCGAGGCGCGCGCCGCTGCCGCCGTCGAACGGGGCCGGCGCCAGGGAGGCCCGGAAGGCCGCGAGCTGCCGGGCCAGGTCGGAGTGCGTAGCCGAGCGGCTCGATGCCCGACTCGCGGGCCATGGACACCAGGGCGCGGGTCAGCCCGGGGCCGACCAGGGCCACCTGCTCTGCGAAGCCGCGCCGGCGCAGCACCGGCAGCACGCCCTGGCACAGGGCCTGGACGGTGAAGCCGCTCTCGGGCCGCGACCAGTCGGCCAGCAGCACCACGCCGCGCCGGCCCTCCGCCGGCGCCGCCGCGACGACGTCCTGCGCCGAGGCCAGGACGCCCACCGGCACTCCCGGGAGGAGCTCGGTCATGAGCGTCTGGCGGGCCACGCCGGGGACGAGGACGAGATCGGCGTACCGCAGCACCTCGAGCTCGCTCGTGCGAACGGCCGCCGCGGCGGCGCGAGCCTCCTCGGTGCCCACGAAGGCCGCGTGCTCGTCCAGCCGCGGAAACTGCGCGCTGGCGGCGTCGACCACGATCCGGATGCCGGGGAACGAGTGCCGGACGCGCCCGGGCCATGGCGGCCGCGGTGGCCAGCTCGGGGAAGACCACGGCGCGGAACCGACGCTGCAGGAGGCCGCGGCGATCGAGGCCGGCGCGGTCGCCGAAGCAGACCTCGACGCCGTCCTCCCACAGCTCCTCGGCCACGTCGTCGCGCAGCTTCGCGTCGCTGCAGAGCAGGGTCGGGGCGTGGCCCAGGCGGGCCAGGGAGCGGAGCAGGCCGGCCGTGCGCAGCTCGACGGTGCGGGCGCGCCGGTCCGGTGGTTCGCCGGAGACGACCAGGATGGCGGGACGCTCCTCCTCGGGCGCCCGAGGCAGGCCGCGGGCGGCGCACGCTGGCGCGCGCGCGGGCGACGTCGAGCAGGTCTGCCAGGCGCTTCTGCCAGGCCGGGCCGGAGCAGGCGGCGGCGACGGTCGCGGAGCGGCTGGCGCGGTCCGCCGCCCCGGCCAGGGCGTCCTCCACGGCGGCGCGCACGGCGGCCACGCTCGCGGCATCGGCGCAGGTGGCGAGCGCGGCGCCGAGGACGCCCTGGGCCGCACCGCCCGGGCGGGCGACGACCGCCGCGCCGGCGCCGGCGGCGGCCAGGATGCCGCGCTGGAAGCCGTCGTCGGGGTCGAGCACCACGACGGCGTCGGCCTCGCGCGCCTCGCGGGCCAGGTCGTGCTCGCGCAGCGGCCGCGGCAGCACCTCGGCGCGCGGCGCCCAGCCGGCCGCGGCCTCGCGAAGCTCGGGCGTGGCCACCGTGAGCGCCAGGCGCAGCTCGTGCTCGCCCGCCAGGGGGGCCAGGGCACGGGCCGTGGCCTCCGCGAGCCGCGGGAGGTGCGAGGGAAGGATGGCCAGGATCCCGCGGCCGCCCGGGCCCGGGGCCACGCCGAGGCAGGAACGGCGCGAAGGACCGAGATCCGGTCGTCCGGGAAGCCGGCGGCGGCGAGGGCGCGGGCGGCGGTCTCGTCGGGGGCCCACACCGCGAACGGGGAGGCCAGGCGGCGTCGGCGCTCGGGCACGGCGGCCAGGCGAAGCACGGTAGGGGTGCCGGTGTGGTGAAAGGCCTCCGGGCGGGAGACCTCGAGCACGAGCGCGCCGTCGCGGCGCGGACGGGCCCGCGCGGCGTGCAGGAGCGCATCGGTCTCGGCGTCGAGGTCGGCGATCTGCAATGGCAGGGAGTGGTCGCGCGCGGCGGCCTCGATTCCCAGCGCGTCCAGGCCGGCGAGGAGCGCCCGGGCCTCGTCGGCCTCGGGGGCGATCCCGGTCACCATGCCCTCCACCGAGATCTCGGCGCGGCGGCCCGGGTTCAGGCTCTCGTCGTTCGCGCGCGGGTCGATCCGGGCGGCGAACAGCTCGTGCAGCAGGTCGTCGTCCGGGACCAGGAGCTCCTCCCAGCGTCGGTGGAAGTGCTCGTGGTTCGCACGGTTCGAGGTGCTTCGGGTGGCGCCCTCGTGGTGGACGATGCAGATGTCGCCGCGGTAGCGGACGCGCAGACCGCGCGCGCGGATGCGCAGCGAGAGGTCGATGTCGTCGAGGTCCATGACGAAGGCCTCGTCGAACCCGCCGAGCTCGCGGAAGAGGTCGCGCCGCAGGGCCATGCACGCGCCCGTGACGCCGTCGACGTCGTAGCTGGCGCGCGCCGCCGGGACCTCGGCCGGCTCGTGGTGGAACAGGTGGAAGACGCCGACCTTGCCGTTGGCCCAGGTCCGGAAGGCGCAGCCGCCGTGCTGGACGTAGCCGCTCGGATAGACCAGCCGGGCGCCCACCAGGCCGATCGAGGGGTCGCGGGCCTCCTCTGCCAGCGCCTCGAGCGCGCCCGGCGGGATCTCCATGTCGTTGTTCAGGATGACGACGATCTCGCCCGAGGCCGCCTCGACGCCCGCGTTCACGGCGCGCGCGAAGGCCCGGTTCTCCTCGAACCGGACCTGGGTCGTGCGCTCCCGCCACGCGTCCAGCAGCACCGCCGTGTCGTCCAGCGAGCCGTTGTCCACCAGCACCAGCTCCCACGAACGCCCGAGCCGGTCGCCCAGGGCCGCCGCAATGCTGTCGAGGCAGAGCTCGGTGAGGCGGCGGTTGTTGTAGAGCGGGATGACGATGGAGGCGTCGGGCGTCACGAGGCCTCCGCCAGAGCCTCCCCGGTTGCCTGGTCGCGATCGAGGCTCCGGCGGCCGCGGTTCGTGCCCGCTGCGCCGATGCGATCGTCCCAGACCCGCCACGGGGCGTTCCCCGCGTCCCACAGGCCGCGCAGCAGCTCGACGTCGCGCAGCGTGTCGGCGCACTGCCAGAAGCCGTCGTGCTCGAAGACCCGCAGCTCGCCGTCGGCGGCCAGCTGCTCGAGCGGCTCGCGCTCGAGGATGCACGAGGGATCCGTGGACAGCCGCTCGAGGACGCGCTTGTCGAAGACGAAGAAGCCGCCGTTGATCCGGCCCTCCTCCGCCTGGGGCTTCTCGGCGAAGCGCCGAACCTCGTCGCCCTCGACCACCAGCTGGCCGAAGCGCGACGGGGGGTGCACGCTCGTCACCGTCGCGAGCTTGCCGTGCGAGCGGTGGAAGTCGATCAGGGCGCTGATGTCGACGTCGGCCAGGCCGTCGCCGTAGGTGCACAGGAAGAGCTCCTCGTCGCCCAGGTACGGCTCGACCCGCTTGACGCGGGCGCCGGTCATGGACTCGGGGCCGGTGTCGATCAGCGAGATGCGCCAGTCCTCGACCGCGGTCCGCTCGTACTCGACCGAACCCTCCTTCAGGTCGACGACGACGTTCGAGCCCATCAGCCGGTAGTCGGCGAAGAAGCGCTTGATCATCTCCCCCCGGTAGCCCAGGCAGAGCACGAACTCCCGCAGGCCGTGGGCGTGGTAGAGACGCATGATGTGCCACAGGAGAGGACGGCCACCGACCTCGACCATCGGCTTCGGCCGGAACTCCGTCTCCTCCCGCATGCGGGTGCCGAGGCCACCACAGAGCAGGACGACGCGGACGTTGCGGAGAGAGTCAGAAGCGGTCATGTGCTCCCAATCGGCATCGGGCAGATCAACCTTTAGGGGGATGCAGGACCCGCCGGGAGGCGAGATTTCCCTGCATCAGACGCTCGTAGCCGTACAGGGCCGGCAGCTCGCCCAGGTGCGTGCGCGCCCGCGCGCGCTGGTCATCCGAGACGTGCTGGACGTGGTCTCCCACGACGCCCTTGCGCAGAAACGCGCCGGCATCCTCCTGGCCGGCGGCACGCCCGGCGCGGGCGGCGAAGCTCGTGGCGGCCAGCACGTCGTCCAGGCCGGCCGGCGACAGCGGCCGCCCCAGGAACGCGAACAGCCGCGCGGCCGAGCGCGGGTCGGCCTTCAGGTCCTCGTAGCGCACCAGGGTGAAGCGGTCGGGGAGCTCCGCGGCGAGGTCGAGGAACGGCTCGTTGTGCCGGATCCAGTCGTCCAGCAGGAGCGGCAGGAGATCGCCGTCGGCGAACAGCTCGCCCGGGGCCGGGCGAGCCCTCGGCCAGGAGCCCTCGAGGCGCGCGCCCTGCTCCTCGGTGACGAGGAGGTCGGCGAGGTGGCCGTCCCGGTACAGGTTCCGCTCGTGGTAGGCCCGCGAGACGCAGACGTCCAGCGGGTGGCGCACGCAGTGGATCAGGAGCGCGTCCTCGAAAGCAGGCCAGGATGGTGTCGTAGAACCGGGCGTTCGCGGGCGTCTTGTCTCCCACCAGCGCCACGCCCGGCGACGGCGGCGTGCTGGTCGAGCAGGCTGCGGGCGGCTCCGGCACACAGGACGTCGACCGCGAACCGGTCGGAGCGGTCCACCGGCTGCCACGAGCGGTCGACCCGCCGGCGCAGGATGCCGGCCAGCGCGGCCCGGTCGGCGGGCTCGAAGAAGGCGCCCTCGCCCGTGCACAGCACGTCGGGGTGCGCGTTCAGGATCTCCTCGACCCAGGTGGTGCCGCTCTTCGGGGCGCCTCCGACGAAGAACCGGCGGGCCGCGCTCTCGGCCCGCGCCGGCCCTGCCGTGCTGAAGCTGCCGCCGCGGCGCTGGATGCGCGCCAGCTCGAGGTGCCCGCCGCGGCCGTCGGTGTAGAGCAGGCGGCGCGATGGCCCGCCCGCGGCCGGCGGCTGCAGCACCAGCAGCAGGCGGCGCCGGCGGACGCCCGCCGCCTCGCGCGGCTCGAGGTTGACGTACACCATCGGGCCGCCGCCGTCGTCGACCAGCTGCAGGCCGGCCGGGTCCCCGTCTGGCCTGCTCGGCCGTCCAGGCCAGCTCCAGGCCCACCAGCAGCACGGGCTCGTAGCCGGGCCGCAGGACGTCCACGGCGGCGGCGAGCAGCGTCCCCTGGGCGGCCCCCGGGTCGACCGCGTCGGCGAGGACGTCCTTGAGGACGCGGTGAGCGCACGGCGTCGCGGTCACGCCCGCACGGTACTCGCTCGCGCATCCTGTTCTTCAAGCCGTGCACGTACGCTTCTCAAGCGATAGAGGCTCGTTGCCGATCCGCGAACCATGACCACTGCTTCCCGCGTACTCGTGACCGGCGTCTCCGGGTTCATCGGCTCGGCGGTCGCACGCCGGCTCGTGACGCGCGGCGCCACCGTCTCCGCCCTCGTGCGTCCCGGCTCCTCCCTCGACCGTCTGGGCCCGCTGGCGGCGCACGTCGAGCGGGTCGAGGCCGACCTGCGTGACGAGAGCTCGCTGCGCGCCGCTGCGGCGGCCGCCCGGCCGGACGTGTGCCTGCACCTCGCCGCCGGCGGCGTGCTGGACAAGCAGGCCACGGTGGCGCAGCTCGCCGCCGTCAACGTCAGCGGATCGCTGGCGCTGGTCGAGGCGCTGGCCGCTGCCGGCTGCACGCGCATCGTGAGCGCCGGCTCGAGCTTCGAGTACGGCAGCCTCGAGGGCGTGGCGGACGAGGGCCGGGCCGGCTCGCCGAAGGACGGGTACGGCTCGTCGAAGCTCGCCCAGGGCGCGCTGGTGCACGCCGCCGGCCGCGCGCTCGGCGTCGAGACGGTGCACCTGCGGGCGTTCCAGGTCTACGGCCCCGGTGAGGCGCCCGGACGGCTGGTGCCGTCGCTGGCCGCCTCGCTGCTGGCTCGCACCCCGCTCGATCTCACCGAGGGCCGTCAGGTCCGCGACTTCGTGTTCGTCGAGGACGTCGTCGACGCGTTCCTGGCCGCCGCGGAGCGGCCCGAGGCCGCCGGCGCCACCATCAACGTCGGCTCCGGCCTGCCCACGGCGGTGCGCGATCTCTGCCTCGGACTGGCCGACGCCGCGGGCGCCGACCGCTCCCTCCTGCGCTTCGGGGCGCTGCCGTACCGGGCCAACGAGGGGATGGGCCTGTACGCCTCGACGGCGCTGGCCGAGGAGCTCCTGGGCTTCCGCGCCGCGACGAGCCTGGCCGACGGCCTCGCGCGCACCACCGCGGCCGTGGCCCACGCGAGCGAGCAGGCCGCCGCCGCCTGATGCCGGGCCAGCCGGAGGCGTCGGTCGTCATCTCGGCCTACTCCGGCCCGGCCGTCACGCGCCGCTGCCTCGAGAGCATCGCGAGCGCGCTCGGCCCCGAGCTGGGCCGGCGCTTCGAGCTGGTCCTGGTGGACAACGGCTCCGTCGACGACACCGGCGTCCTCCTCGACGCCTGGAGCGACCGGGCTCGCATCGTCCGCCTCCCCGAGAACCGGAACTTCGCCGGCGGCATGAACGCGGGCGTCCACGCCGCGGCGGGCGACGTGGTCGTGCTGTTGAACACGGACATGGTGGTGCCGGCCGGCACCCTCGAGCGGCTGGTGGTTGCCGCCCGGGACCCGGCCGTCGCGATCGCCGGCGCCCGCCTGCTCTATCCCGACGGGTTCCACCAGCACGGCGGCGTGATCTTCCGCCCCATCGCCGGGGGGCTCACCGGCCTGTCCCACCTGTTCCAGTTCGAGCCCGGCGAGATCCCGGCGGGGCGCGCCTGCTACGACGTCGAGGCGCTCACCGGCGCCTGCATGGCCGTGCGCCGCGAGCTGTTCCTCGAGGTCGGCGGCTTCGACGAGGAGTACGTCAACGACCTGGACGACATCGACCTCTCGCTGCGCCTGCGCACGCGCGGGCTGCGGCTGCGGTACCTCGGTGACGTCACGATCGAGCACCGCGAGTCCGTGACCCGCACCACCTACGACCAGGCGAGCCACGATCGCTTCCACGCCCGCTGGGCCGACGGTGCTCCAGCCGGACGACGAGCTCCTGGCCCGCACCTTCGCGGCCCGGCTCGACCCGCGGGCGAACGTGGGGCGCCTGTTCCCGCAGGAGAACGGCGCCCGGCTCAGCGTGGAGGGCTCGGTGGCCGGCCTGTCGCCGGAGGCCGACGAAGCCCGTGCCCTGCTGGTCGCGTTCGAGCGGGCGGGCCTCGAGGTGGCCGCCTTCGAGCACGCGATGCCGCGTGCGCTGCCGTTGCTGCCCCCCGAGATCGACGCCGCGCTCGAGCGCGCCCGGGGGCGTGCGAAGCGGCCCGGAGCGACGCTCGTGCACGTCGGGCGCGCCGACGGCCTCCGGCACACCGGCGCGGCCACGGTGCTGCGCCTGCCCGGCGTGCCCCGGCGCGCCCGGCTGGCCGGAGCGGTGGCGGCGTGGGTGCCGGACCAGGCCGACGGCGGACGGGCTGGTGGCGGCTGGCATGAGCGCCGCGGCGGTGCACCTGCTGCCTCCGTTCCTGCCCGCGCTCGCCTCGGCCCCGGCGGCGACGGCGTCCTGGCCGTCCTGCCGGCGCACGACCTGGCGCTGGCCGAGGCCACGTGCCGCGCGCTGGCCCGGGTCGCGCGCGGCCTGCGTCTCCGCGTCGGCTGGACCGTGGCCACGGACGACCTGCACGCCCTGGCCGCCACCTGGCTCCCCGGGGCCGAGCTCCTGCCGACCGCGCTGCGCGAGGCCGACGTGGCGGCGCTCGCCGGGGACGGCCGACGTCGTCATCGCGCTCGACGGCGACGACGGCTTCCAGCGCGGCCTCCTCCTGGCCGCCGGCGCCGGCGCGGCCGTGGTCGGCCGCCGCGGCGCCGCGGGACACGTGCTGGGCGAGGCGCTCGCCGCGCCCGGCGCGGCGGACGCCGGGGCCATCGGCGCCGCCCTCGAGTCCGCCCTCGCCGCCGCGGGTGATCGCGCGACACGCAGCCGTACGGTCGCCGACGCCTGCACCGGCGGGCCCTGGCTGGATCGTCTGGCCGCGCTGGCGGCCGCGGTCGAGCCCGGCCGTCGCCGCCCGGCGTCGACCGGCCCGGCGGCGGTGGTCTTCTGCACACCGACCCCCCGAGCCGGCCGGCGACACCGGGGCGCGCCGCAGCCTGGCGCTCGTGCGCGCGCTGCAGCGCCTGGGGGTTTCGCCGATCGTGGTGTCGTCGGAGTCCGGCCTGGACGACGCACCCGTGCGGGCGCTCGAGGAGGACGGCGTCGAGGTCTGCCTCCCGGACCGGATCGGCTTCGACTATCCCGGCCTGCTGCAGCGCGAGGAGCTCGCGCTGGCGGTGTTCGAGTCGCCCGAGTACGCGGCCACGGCGCGGCGCGTCCTGGCCGAGTGGGGGCCGCACCTGCGCACGATCGTGGACGTTCCGACGCTCCGGCCACGTGGAGGCGACGAGGCGCGCGCGGGGCTGCGCGGCGCCGACGGGGTGCTGGCGCCCTCCGCGGCCGCCCAGGACGTCTTGGCGGAAGCGCTTCCCGGCACGCCGGTCGGGCTGTTCCCGCCCGCCCGTGAACGCGCGCAGCCGGCGGACGGGCCGGCACCGCCGCCGGTGGTGGTGGTGCCCTGGGTGCCCGGTGCCGACCCCGCGCGCCTGGCCAGGGCGCTCGAGCGGCTCGTGCCCGCGCTGCGTGCCCTGGTGCCGGACGCCGTCATCCGCCTCGTCGGCACTCCCATCCCCCGCGAGCTCGTCCGGCGGGCCCTGGCCGTCGGCGTCGAGGTGCCCGGATGCCTCGAGGACCCGCGCGAGGCGCTCGCCGCCGCCCGCGCCGCGCTGGTGCTCGTGGCCGAGCCGTTGGCCGACACGGTGCTCGACGCGCAGGCCGCCGGCGTGCCGGTCGTGGCCCCGGCGGCCGTGCTCGCCGCCCTGCCCGACCCGGGAGGCGCACAGGCGGCCGACGACGCCTCCAGCCAGGCGTCAGCGCTGGCGACGCTCCTGTCGGACGACGCAGCGTGGCGCACTGCCGCGCACGCGGCCCGCGCGGCAGCGTCGCTGTACGACCCGGCGCAGGGCCACGAGGAGCTGGGCGAGCTCCTCGCCTACCTCGAGCTGCTTCCCTGACCTCAGGCCACGGCGGGCGCGTCGCCGAGGTGCCAGGCCGGATCGAAGTCGCGGTGGCTCTGGTCCTTGTCGGAGATCACGGTCGGCTCGATCGGCCACTCGATCCCGAAGCGGGGGTCGTTCCAGCGGATCCCCCGCTCCTGTGCTCGGGCGCGTACGCGTGGGAGGCCAGGTAGAAGGCCTCGGTGTCGGGCTCGAGCGTCAGGAAGGCGTGGGCGAAGCCGGCCGGCGCGTACATCGCGCGCCGGTTCTCGGCGCTGAGCTCGGCGCCGAACCACTGGCCGAAGGTCGGCGAGCCGGCCCGCACGTCGAGCACGACGTCCCAGAGCGAGCCGCGGATGCAGCGCACGATCTTGACCTCGGACGCCGGCGCGAGCTGGTAGTGCATGCCGCGCAGCGTGCCCTTCTCGACGCTGAACGAGTTGTTGGCCTGGGCGACGTGGCCGACGAGGCCGTGCTGCGGTGAGCTCGTCGGTGCAGAAGGCGCGGGCGAAGAAGCCGCGCTCGTCGCCGCGAGGCTCGAGCTCGATCAGGTGGACGCCGGGGATCGGTGTGTCGGTGAAGCGCATGTCCCTGGAATCGGTTGGAAACGGACACTGCTTGAGGGCAGTGCTCAACCTCTTTCCCGATCGTGCCGATACCACGCGTAACTCATATGGAGGTCTCTCGCAACATGCGCGTCCTGCTCACCGGCCACGCCGGCTACATCGGCCCGATCGCGGCCCGCGTTCTGACCGAGGCCGGTCACGACGTGGTCGGTCTCGACACCGGGTTCTTCGGCTCCGACGGCTGTGCGTCGGACCTGCCGACGATCCGCGGCGACGTCCGCGACATCTCCCCGTCGGTGCTCGAGGGCTTCGACGCGGTGGTGCACCTCGCCGCGCTCTCGAACGACCCGATCGGCCAGCTCGACCCCGACTGGACGCGCGACATCAACGTCCGCGGCACGCTGCGGATCGCCGAGCTCGCGAAGGCCGCCGGCGTCGAGCGCTTCGTCTTCTCCTCGTCCTGCAGCGTGTACGGCGCGGCCGGCGGCGGCGACGACGTGACCGAGCAGCACCCGGTCGGCCCGCTCACGGCCTACGCCGAGTCGAAGGCCCGCTCCGAGGAGGGGCTCTCGAAGCTCGCCGACTCCGGCTTCACCCCGATCTACCTGCGCAACGCGACCGCCTACGGCGTCTCGCCGAAGCTGCGCTGCGACCTCGTGCTGAACAACCTGGTCGGCTGGGCCCACACCACCGGCGAGGTCGCCGTGATGGGTGACGGCACGCCGTGGCGCCCGCTCGTCCACATCGAGGACATCTCCCGCGCCGCCGCCGCCGTGCTCGACGGCGCCGAAGGAGATCGTCCACGACCGCGCCTTCAACGTCGGCGTGCCGGGCGAGAACTACACGGTGCGCGAGATCGCCGAGACCGTCCGCGACGTCGTCCCGGGCTCGACCCTGACCTTCGCCGGCCAGGGCGGCGGGGCCGACAACCGCTCCTACCGCGTCTCGTTCGACCTCCTGCCGAACGTCGTCCCGAGCTTCCAGCCCCGCTGGAACGTCGCCGCCGGCGCCGTCGAGCTGCGCGACGCCTACCGCGCCGCGAACCTGCAGCTCGAGGACTTCAAGGGCCGCCGCTACGTGCGCCTGGCCCAGCTCAAGCACCTGCTGGACGCCGGCGAGCTCGACTCGACGCTGCGCTGGCAGCAGGCCGCGTAACACCGCTCGCGCGAACGGGCCGTCCGGGAGTTCTCCGGGCGGCCCGTTCGTCGTTTTCGGGTCAGTCGTCGTTCATGATCGTGACGTCCGCGGTGCCGGTGCCGATCGCCGCGCCGGTGGGCTGGCTCAGGACGATCCCGAACGTCTCGTCCGGCTCGGGCGTGCGGTCGCCGATCACCTGCAGCTGGATCACGGCCATCGACCTCGTCGCCGAGAGCGTCACCGTGCCGGACGTGCCCACGAAGTCCTGGCCCGCGATCGCGGTGCCGTTGCGCGTCGCGTAGGCCACCGTCACCGGGCCCTTGGCCGTCCGGTCGAGCGTCAGCATCACCTTCACGATGCGGCCCGGCTTGTTGCCCTCGGCGATCAGCGTGCCGTGGACGTCGAGCGTGCCGGCCAGCACGGTGAGGGCGACGGTGATCGGCGCCAGGCCGGCCGCGCTCACGGTCACCGGCAGCGCGCCGGCGGTCATGCCGGCGTTCAGCGCGCCCGCGTCGGCCCAGCCGCCCGCGCCGCTGGTGGCGGTGGCCGCCGTGCTGCCCGTGGCGAAGTGCGCCGTGCTCTTCTTCGGCAGCGCGAAGCGGACGCTGACGTCCGGCACGCCGTTGCCGTAGGCGTCGACGACGCGGGCGCCGATGGTGCTGGCGAAGGTCGCGCCGCCGACCGCGGTCTGCTCGCTGCCGGGCGAGACGATGCTGGCCGGAGCGGCCGCGTCGACGACCAGCTTCACCAGGGTCTCGGCGGCGTGCCGCGGGTTCGCCGCCTGGACGTCGAGGAAGTACGTCCCGGCCTGGGTGGTCGTGCCGGACAGCCTCCCGTTGACGTCCAGCGTGATTCCGGGCGGCAGCAGGCCGAAGCTGATGGAGTACGCCGGGGCCGGCCAGCCCGAGGCCTGCAGGTCGTAGGAGAACGGCACGCCGGCCGTCGCGTGCGGCGGCGTCGAGGCGGTGAACTGCGGCACGTCGGCGACGCCGTACTCGAGCGTCACCGAGCCGTTGCCCGTCGTCACCTGGTCGCCGACCTGACCGCCGACGACGGTGTCCGGGTTCGTCCAGCTCGAGCCGCCGCCGGCGCCGCCGAAGACCGACCCACCGCCGCCGAAGAAGCCTGCTCCACCGCCGGCGCCGCCCGTTCCCAGGAGAAAGAAGTCGGCGCCGCCCATCCCGCCGCGCCGCAGGCCGCCGGCGGTCGGGAGGTACGAGCACCCGCAATCGCGGGTCTGGGCCGGCTGGCCGGGGGCGTCCTGCGTGCCGCCCGTGGCGACCTGGTCGTCGCCGAGACCGCCGGTGTCGTGTCCGCTCGCCCCGATCAGGCCGCCGGCGTCGCCGCCCGGTCCCGAGGTGCTTGCGCCGCCGCCGCCGCCGCCGACGAGGAGGTCGACGCCGCCGAAGAACGAGACCCGAGACGTGCCGCCGCCCGAGCCGCCGATGCGGCACGCGGTGTTCGCCGTGACGGTGTGCGACAGGCCGCTCGCGCCGCCGTTCCCGTACCCGCCTTCACGGGCGGCGATCGTGCAGCCAGCGTCCGTGCCGGGGATCTGTCCGCCGTCCTGCCCCCGCCCCGCGACCACCAGGCTGAGCTGCTGTCCGGGCGTCACGGCGAACGCCCCGGAGGCGACCCCGCCGAGGCCGCCCGAGAACGGGAAGCTCGGGTCGGGGTAGCTGCCGCCCGCGCCGCCGGTCGCGGTGGCGAACACGGTGTCGCCGCCTGGCACCGTGAAGGTGTACCCGGCTGGATCGGTCGCGCCGAACGAGCCGAGGATGCCGGCCTGTGCCGGCGTGGCGGCCGCGAGGCAGCCGAGGGCCGCGATCGCGAAGGTCGTCGTCTTGAGCATGCCCGGCCGTCACCGCACCCGCGGGAGGCGTTACACATTCCTCGCGTTCAGGCGATCAGGTCTCGCGTCACCTCGGCGATCGTCGGCGCCCCGGCGAGGGCCATCGCCAGGGCGAGCTCGTCCGCGAGCCCGCGCAGGACCTGCTCCACCCCGGCGGCGCCTCCGGTCGCGAGCCCCCACAGCACCGGCCGGCCGAGCAGGACTCCCCGCGCGCCCAGGGCGAGCGCCTTGAGCACGTCGCTGCCCCGCCGGACGCCGCCGTCGACCAGCACCTCGACGTCGGAGCCGACGGCGTCCACGACCTCGGGCAGCGCGTCCACCGGGGCGAGCGCGCCGTCGAGCTGGCGCCCGCCGTGGTTCGACACCACGATCCCGGCCGCGCCGGACTGCACGCAGGCCCGGGCGTCGTCGGCCCGCAGGACGCCCTTGACCACGACCGGCAGGCCCGAGAGCTGGGCGAGCCACTCGATCGTCTCGAACGTCAGGTCGGCGGCCTGCTCGAAGCCCTCGTCGCCGGTGAAGCCGCCCTCCTCGAGCGACGGCGCGGCCCGGCGCGGGTTCGGCATGAAGTACCCGTCCGGCAGGCGGAAGGCGTTGCGCACGTCGCGCCGCCGCACGCCGATGACGGGCGTGTCGGCCGTCAGCACGAGGGCCCGGTAGCCGTGTTCCACGGCCTGCTCGACGAGCTCGGTGGTCAGGCCGCGGTCGCGCATGACGTAGACCTGGAACCAGCGCGGCGCGTCCGGCGCGGCCTCGGCGATCGCCGTGAACGGCATGCTCGCCCGCGTCGAGAGGATCATCAGCGTCCCCGCAGCCTCCGTGCCGCGGGCCGTCTCGACCTCGCCCCGCTCGTGGGCCAGCCGCTGCATCGCCGTCGGGGCGACCGCGATCGGCATGTCGACCGGCGTGCCCAGCAGGGTCGTCCGCAGGTCGACCCTGGACACGTCCCGCAGCACCCGCGGGCGCAGCCGCAGGCGGTCCCAGGACGCGACGTTGTCCTGCAGCGTCAGCTCGTCGTCGGCCCCGCCGGCGTAGTAGTCGTACCCCTCCGGCGCCATCACGCGCTTGGCCTCGGCCTCGAGCGCGTCGAGGTCGAGACGGATGAGCGAGGTCACGAGCTCGTCGGCATCGGGTGCGGGTCATGCGGCGGATCCTTACACGACACCGGCCTGTGAGGGCGCGGCACGGAAGCTGTAAGGAGTGTCCGCTCCCCCTGCCGTGCCGCCTGTTCCCGGCCTATCGTGAGCCGTGTGACCACTCGCCTCGCCGCCGCGCTCGCCGGCGCCCTCCTGGCCCTGCCCGCGACCGCCTCCGCCGCTCCCGTCGCCCGCAGCCTCACGTTCGCGGGGACCATCCGCTCGCTCGGGATGGACGGCTCGCTCGTCGGCGCCGGCTACCTCTCGACCAGGCCGTGCGACAGCGTCTTCGCCTGGAACGTGCTCAGCGGCGTCCGGACCCAGGTGAGCGGCGCGGCGACCTGCGGCGAGGGACCGACCAGCACCGGCTCCGGCGTCACCGAGGTCGCCGTCGCGGGGCAGCGGCTGGCCTGGCTCGTGAACGAGGGCGGCAACAGCGAGCAGTCGGAGCGGCTGTACAGCGCGACCCTCCCCCACCCGGCGGAGCGGAAGAACGACTCCTCGCTGCGGACCGGGTCGGTGGACGGCGGCGACCTCAACGGCACGTGGCTCGCCGGGCTCGTCGGCGACGGCGACCTGATCCGCTACGGGCGCTGGAAGACGAGCAACGGCGTCATCTCCGGGGCGCGGCTGCGCTCGCCCGGCGGGCTGTGGGGCCTGCTGCCGTTCGCCACCGCGACCTACGTCTCGCCGCAGGCCGAGGACAGCGGCCAGATCGCCGCGCTCGTCGGCGACGGGCGGATCGCCGTGCTCGCGACCGACGGCAGCCTGCACAAGCTCTTCACCCCGGCCCGGCCGGTGGCGGCGCTCAGCTGCGCGCGGGTCTTCGGGCCGACGGCCGGCTACCTCGGCCTGCGGGTCGACCGGATCGCGTTCCTGACGAAGGCCAGGACGTTCGACGTCTACTCCACCGCCGGCACGCTGGTGCACAGCTACCCGGTGCCGGCCGCGGCGGTGAGCGGCTGCGCCTCCCACGTCGACACGTACTTCGGCTACGCCCTGTACGCCGCCGGCAAGGCGCTGCACCTGGTCAAGCTGGCCACCGGCAAGGACCGCGTGCTGGCCACGGCGACGGGGACGCTCGGCCCGTTCCAGGTCGACGCGCCGGGCGCCGTCTACGCGACGCGCTCGGGCACCATCTCGACGCTGCACTTCGTGCCGCTGGCGAGGCTCAAGGCGCTCGTCGGCTAGGCCTGCTGGTCGAGCCCGGACACGCCCCAGGTGTCGGACAGCAGGTAGCCCTCCGGGAACGGGTCGTCCGGATCGACGAAGAGCTGGGTGATGCCGGTGATCCAGGCGCTGCCGGCGATCGCCGGGACGATGGCCGGGCGGCCTCCGACCGTCGTCTCGCGGACGATGCGCCCGTCGAACGTCGAGCCGATCGCCGAGGCGTGGCTCATCCCCTCCCCCACCGCCAGCGTGCCCGCGGGCGTGCAGCACCGCGAGCCGGGCCGACAGGCCCGTCCCGGTGGCCGAGCGGTCGAGCCGGCCCGGCGCGACCACGACCGCGTTGCGCGAGACCTTCCCCTTGCCCTGGAACGGGCCGGCGAGCTGGACGATGCTCACCCCGGCGATGTCCGGGTTCTCCGGATGGGCGCACGGGAGCTGCTCGCGGGCCGCGGCCCGGATCCGCTCACCCGCCAGCGACAGGTCGCGGGCCTCGGAGGGCTCGATGGCGAAGCCGAGCGCCTGCGGCGTCGGCGATCGCGTACCACATGCCGCCGTAGGCCACGTCGACGCGTGAGCGTGCCGAGGCCGTCGACCTCGAGCGGGGCGTCGAGCGTCTCGACGAAGCACGGGACGTTCTGCAGCTCGACCCGCTCGCAGCGGCCGTCGCGGCAGGTCGCGGTGACCTCCACCACCCCGCCCGGCGCCTCCAGGCGGAGCACGGTCTCGGGCTCGCGCATCTCGACCATGCCGGTCTCGAGCAGCACCGTCGCCGTGCAGATGGTGTTGGAGCCCGACATGGCCGGGTACTCGGTCGGCTCCATGATGATGAAGCCGGCGTCGCAGTCCGGCCGGGTCGCCGGGACGACCAGGTTCGCGTGGCAGGCGACCGACCCGCGCGGCTCGCGCAGGAGCAGCCGGCGCAGCCAGTCGCCCTCGCGGCGCAGGGTCTGCATCTGCTCGAACACGGTCGCGCCCGCGGGCGGCAGGACGCCGCCGGTGACGACGTTCCCGATCTCGCCGCCGGCATGGCAGCCGACGACGGTGAGGGCGCGGCGGGCTCGCATGGCGGTCGAGCATAGTGGCGGCGATGCACGCCGACGCCGGACGAGAGCCAACGCTGCTCCTGACCTGCGGGCTCCCCGGCTCGGGCAAGACCACGCTCGCTCGCCGTCTGGCGGTGGAGCGGGACGCGCACCGCTTCACGAAGGACGAGTGGGTGCTCGCGCTCGGCGGCGACCTGTGGGACGACCAGTTGCGCGTCCGCGTGGAAGCCCAGCTGATCGAGCTGGCCTTCGAGCTGCTGGCCGCCGGGCGCAGCTGCATCCTCGACTTCGGCCTGTGGAGCCGCGGGGAACGCGACGCGCTGCGGCTGCGCGCACGTGCGCAGGGGGTACGGGTGGAGTTGCACGTCCTGGATCGTCGACCTGGACGAGCTGGTGCGGCGCACCGCCAGGCGCGCTGCCGACGCGCCGCACAGCACCGTCGAGATCAGCGCCGAGCAGCTGGCGCTCTGGGCCTCGTCGTTCGAGAGGCCGAGCGACGCCGAGCGACGGCTGTTCGACCCCACTTAGCATGGACGGGGAGCGCCGCCTCAGCGAGCTCCTGCGCGACACGGCCTGGTTCTGGCGGCTGCTCGAGGCCGCGCGGGACGTCGACGCGCCCGACTGGCTGCTCGGCGCGGGCGCGCTGCGGACGGCCGTCTGGGACCGGCTGCACGGCTTCGAGGAGCCGCCCGCGCTGCGGGACGTCGACCTGGCCTTCTTCGACCCCGTCGACTTCACGCCGGCCCGGGACGAGGCGGTCGAGGCGGCGCTGCGCGAGCGCGCGCCGGACGTCCCCTGGGAGGCGCGCAACCAGGCGGCGGTGCACCTGTGGTACCCGCGCCGCTTCGGCTACGCCGTCGAGCCGCTCACGTCGAGCGCCGACGCCGTCGCCACCTGGCCCGAGACGGCGACCTCGGTGGCCGTCCGCCTGTGGCCCGACGACCGGCTGCAGGTCGTCGCGCCGGTCGGCCTCGACGACCTGTTCGGCCTCGTCCTGCGCCGCAACCCGCGCCGGGTCTCGGTGGCGGAGTTCGAGCGCAGGCTGCGGGAGAAGCGCGTCGCGGAGCGCTGGCCCCGCGTGACGCTCGTCAGGCGCTGAGCCGCCTACCCGGACACGTCGGCTCTGACCGTGTAGGTGCCGGTGCCGTTGACTCCCGGGTCAGCGCTGGCCACGGGGATCAGGTACGTACCGGTGACGGGAGCGGTCGCGGAGATCGTCGCGGCGGTCGCGCCCCAGGTGTTGCCGACGCTCGCGCCGGACGGCGACCAGAGCCGGATCCAGGGCTGGAAGTCGTCGATCTCCGAGGCCTGGGCGATGCTGACAGCGATGTGCTGCCCGGCGGTCGCGGTGATCGTCCAGACGTCCAGGTCGCCCTGGAGGATCTCCCCGTGCTGCGTCACGCCGCTGGTGAGCGACCCGCCCTGGTCGCCGGGCGAGACGACGATCGGCCCGGGCGTGTGGGTCGCCGTCAGGCGATAGGTGCCGGTGCCGTCGACGCCGGGATCGGCGCTGGCCACCAGCACGAGGTAGGTGCCGCTGGTCGGAGCGACCGCCTCGATGGACGCTGCGCTCACGTTCCAGGTGTTGCCGAGGCTCTGCCCGTTCGGCCCCCACAGCCGGATCCAGGGCTGGAAGTCGCCTGTGTCGGTGACCTCGCCGACGTGCACACCGATCCGGTCGCCAGCGGTCGCGGTGATCGTCCAGACGTCGACGTCGCCCTCGAGGATCTCCCCGCTCGCCAGCGACCCGTTGCCGAGCGCCCCGCCCTGGTCGCCGGGCGAGACGGTGATCGGCCCGGGCGTGCGCGTCGTCGTCAGACGATAGGTGCCGGTGCCGTCGACGCCGGGATCGGCGCTGGCCACCACCACGAGGTAGCTGCCGCTGGTCGGAGCCACCGCCTCGATGGACGCCGCGCCCACGTTCCAGGTGTTGCCGAGGCTCTGCCCGTTCGGCCCCCACAGCCGGATCCAGGGCTGGAAGTCGCCTGTGTCGGTGACCTCGCCGATGTGCACGCCGATCCGGTCGCCGGCGGTCGCCGTGATCGTCCAGACATCGGCGTCGCCCTCGAGGATCTCCCCACTCGCCAGCGACCCGTTGCCGAGCGCGCCGCCCTGGTCGCCGGCAGAGACGACGATCGGCCCGGGCGTGTGGGTCATCGTCAGCCGGTACGTGCCGGTGCCGTCGACGCCGGGATCGGCGCTGGCCACCAGCACCAGGTAGGTGCCGCTGGTCGGGGCGACCGCCTCGATGGACGCCGCGCCCACGTTCCAGGTGTTGCCGAGGCTCTGCCCGTTCGGGCCCCACAGCCGGATCCAGGGCTGGAAGTCGCCTGTGTCGGTGACCTCGCCGACGTGCACGCCGATCCGTTGGCCGGCGGTCACCTTCACCTTCCAGACGTCGAGGTCGCCGCGGAGGATCTGGCCGCTGTTCAGCGCGCCGTTCTTCAAGGGCCCGCCCTGGTCGCCGCTCGAGACGACCAGCTTTCCGTGCGTCTGGGTCATCGTCAGCCGGTAGGTGCCGGCGCCGTCGACCCCGGGGTCGGCGCTGGCCACCAGCACCAGGTAGGTGCCGCTGGTCGGAGCGACCGCCTCGATGGACGCCGCGCCCACGTTCCAGGTGTTGCCGAGGCTCTGCCCGTTCGATGCGAACAGCCGGATCCAGGGCTGGAAGTCGCCCTTGTCGGCGACCTCGCCGACGTGCACGGCGATCCGCTGCCCCGCCTTCGCGGTGAGCGTCCAGACGTCGAGGTCCCCCCTGAGGATCTCGCCGCTGTTCAGCGAGCCGTTGGTCAACGCTCCGCCCTCGTCCCCGGGCGAGGTGGTGACCGGCCCGGGTGTGTGCGCCATCGTGAGCCGGTAGGTGCCGGTGCCGGTGTGCGCGGGGTCGGCGCTGGCGACCAGGACGACGAACTGGCCACTGCTCGGCGCCACCGCCTCGATGGCTGCCGCGCTCACGTTCCAGGTGTTGCCGAGGCTCTGCCCGTTCGGAGCCATCAGCCGGATCCACGGCTGGAAGCGGTTGTCGTCGACGATCTCGCCGATGTGCACGGCGATGCGTTGGCCGGCGGTGGCGGTGAACGTCCAGCTGTCGGTCTGGCCGGCCCCCGTGATCGCCCCCACCTGCATCGTGCCGTTGCCCAGGGCGCCTCCGGTCGCAGCCCGCGCTCCAGCCTGTCCGGTCAGCAGGCCGGACCCGGCAAGCACGAGCACCGCGGCGAGCACGCGGCGTACGAAGCATCCGCGCGCGCTCCATGGCCCCGGAGCGTCTCGTAGGACGGCCGCTTCGAGCATCGCTCCGACACCTCCACTGCCGGCAGCAACCAGCCGGCTCGGCGCCCGCCTGTCGCCCCAGTTGCGCAGATCGCGGCGCCCCGCGAACTTACAGCAATTGCCAGGCAGGCGCTCGACGCGCGTCGCCTGCGATCAGCAGGCGAGAGTCGAGGAGCGGTCGCCGCGGGGGCACGATGTCGGCGAACACGACGAGCACGAAGCGCACCCGTGCATGGAGAGCCTGAGCTCCCCAGGCGGCTCCTACGCGGCGAGGGCCTTCTCGATCGCCGACAGCACGCGCTCGGGCTGGAACGGCTTCACGATGAAGTCCTTCGCGCCGGCGCGGATCGACTCGATGACCTTGGCCTCCTGGCCGAGCGCCGAGCACATGACGACGCGGGCGGCCGGGTCGGACACCAGGATGTCCTTGAGGGCCTGGATGCCGTCCTTCTCGGGCATCGTGATGTCCATCGTGGTGATGTCGGGCTTGAGCACGGCGTACTGCTCGACCGCCTCGGTGCCGTTCGCGGCCTCGCCGACCACCTCGTGCCCGTTCTGGACGAGGATGTTCTTGATCATCATCCGCATGAACGCGGCGTCGTCGGTGATGAGGACTCGGGCCATTACGTGGTCACCTCGAAGGGAAAGCCGTTCGGCTCTACGGTCACGCCGCGATCTCCTGCGGCTTCAGGGAAACGATCTGCACGGCATACTCGCCGTCCACCAGGACGAGGCGAGCCTGCGCGAAGGGAAGGCCGTTGATCAGCACGTCGACAGCATCGGCAGGAGAGCGGTCGAGCTTGACCACGGCTCCGGCCGGAAGGTTGCGCGACGCGCGAGACCGGGAGGCGGGTCCGGCCTAGCTCGGCCGAGAAGCGCACGCTTGACGTCGCGCACCCGGCGGTCGTCGTAGGCGGACGACGGCGCGGCCACGTCGGCCCAGCCGGTCGGCGCCGCGGACGGCATCGGCGCCGGCCAGCGGCACCTCGGCGACGACCGCGGACGCGGCGGCCGAGGACTCGAAGGCCTCCCGCAGGTGGTTCGCGAACTCGGCCGAGACGAGCTGCACGACGTCGGCGTCGAACGCCGAGCGAGATCAGCTTGAAGCGGGCGCTGTAGGCGCAGTCGCTGAACGCGGCCCGGGCCTCCTCCGCGGTCTGCGATCACCGTGCAGGTCGGCGGGGCGACCTCGATGGCCATCGTCAGGGTGTCCGCCATGACGTTCGTGGCGGCGCCCATCATCTGGTTCATCGCCTCGGAGACCGCGGACAGCTCCATGTCGGAGAGGCCGTCGCCCATCGGCTCGGGCATCCCCATCATCAGGGCGGCCAGCTTCGAGGCCTGCTCCGGCGAGAGGACGAAGAGGTTGTTGCCGGTGACGCCGGAGACGTAGGCCACCTCGACGGCGATCAGCGGGTAGTCGAGCGCGCCGAGCGGGTCGTCGGGGTCGACCTCGATCGTCGGGATCGTGGCCGACGCCGCCTCGCCGACGAGCGTCGTGAGCACCTCGGCAGCCGACTCGGCGGTGATCCGGGCGGTGCGCTCGACCGCGGTGAAGGTCGAGTCGACGCTCGCCGCGCCCGGCCGAGCCGGCGGCGTCGCCGACGATGCTGCGGGCCTGCTCGGCGGACGACAGCGTCGCGTGCAGCCGGCCAGCGAAGTCCTGGGAGATGAGCTGGACGAGCTCGGCCTCGAGCACCGGCGAGACCAGCTGGAAGCGGGCGATGTAGACCGCGTCGGCGATCTCGGCGACGTCGTCGCCCTCCTCGAGCACCTTGACCTCGGGCGGCGCGATGTCGGCCTCGATGGACAGCTCGTCCGCCAGCGCGGAGCAGGCGCCGCCCATCATCTGGTTCATCGCCTCGGCGATGGCCGACAGCTCGATCTCGGTGAGCTCGCCGCCGCTCGCCCGGGTAGGCGTCGCCCATCATGGCCTTCGCCAGGTTGGCGGCCTGCTCGGGCTGCAGCAGGAAGTAGTTGTCGCCCTGCAGGATCGAGGTGAACGGCACGCGGGCCGAGACGACCGGCCGCGGGACGTCGATCTGCGCGCCCTCGGCGGGCACGACGCTCAGGTCCTCGACCGCGGCCTCGGTGCCGGAGAGCGTGGCCAGCGTCCTGGCCGACGCCTCGGCGATCAGGGTGATCGCGCGCTCGACCGACTCGTGCTCGGTCATGCAGCGAGCTCCTCGGCGACCGGCTCGGGCTCGGGCAGCGGCGCCGGCGGCGGGCGCGAGCCCGCGGGCGCTGCCGATGGCGACGCCGGTGCGCTCCGTGATCTGCACGGCCAGGTGGCGCTGGTAGGCGCCGGGGAAGGCGCGGTAGACCTCGTGCTGGCCGGCCATCAGGCGGACGCCCTCCTCGACGGGGATGCCGAGCGGGACGATGTCGCCGGGCCGCAGCGCGAGCACGTCCTCGATGCGCAGGTCGATCGCGCCGACCTCGGCGCGCAGCTCGATGTCGACGCCCTCGAGGCCGCCGGCGAGCGAGAACGACGGGTCGACGGAGCGCTGGCCCGAGAAGTACGACTGGGTCGTGAGGCTCGGCGCGACGCTCTCGATCGAGCGGTACGGCAGGCACAGCGCCATGACGCCGCTCGACTCGTGGATCCGGATCTGGAAGGACAGCAGCACCGACAGCTCGGTCGGCGGCGCGATCTGCGCGAACTGCGGGTTCATCTCCGTCTGGCGGAGGGTGAAGTCGACGCCGACGAGCTCGTTCCAGGAGGTGGAGAGCTCGTCCAGAAGGCGGGTGACGACCGTGCGGGAGAGCGACAGCTCGATGTCCGTCAGCTCGCGCAGCCGGTAGGTGGCCGCGCCCGCGCCGCCCAGCAGGCGGTCGATCATCGAGAAGACCAGGGGCAGGTCGAACGCGCAGATGGCGTTCGTCCCGAGCGGCTCGAGCTCCACGATCGCCGTCAGCGCCGGCACCGGCAGCGAGGCGATGAACTCGCCGTAGGTGACCTGCTCCGCGCCGAGCACCGTGATGTCGCTCATGCAGCGCAGCGCGCTCGACAGGTACGTCCCGCCGAGGCGGGAGAACGTGTCGTGGAGCATCTCCAGCGTGTGGAGCTGGTCCTTGTTGAACTTCGACGGACGCCGGAAGTCCATGTTCTGGATGCGCTTGGCGCGACCCGCGCTGCCCGAATCGGTGTCGGCGTCCTTGGGGTCGGCCGCGACGGCCGCCAGCAGGGCGTCGATCTCAGCCTGGGAGAGGGTGTCCTTGCCGCTCATTTTCGACCGTTATCGGCGGATCGGCCGGATTCCTACAGTCCCCAAAACGGGTCTGTATGCCTTGAAAGCGGTACGGCCGGGGCGGAGCCCCGGCCGTACCGGTGAAGCGCGCGGTCCTAGAGCTTGATTGGCGTGCAGCCGACGGTGCGGACGAAGACCTCGCCGGTGGCCACGTGGACCTCGACGGAGCGGCCCTTCGTGCCGCCCACCTCGCTGGCCCGGATCGGGATCCCGGCGGCCTTCAGGGCCTTCACGGTCTCCTCGTTGTTGCGCCGCCCGATCTCGAGCGCCGGCGACTTCGTGCCACCCGTCGAGGAGAACATGTGGGCGCCGCCGCAGAGCACCGCCTTGAGCCGGTTCTTGCGGGCGCCGAGGCGCTCGAGCTCCTTGACCAGGTGGGGCACCGCGGTGTTCGCGAACTTCGCCGGGGGCGCCGTCGCGGCGGTCGACGAGTTGGCCCAGGACTCCGGCAGCACGATGTGCGCCAGCCCGGCGACCTTCGCCTCGCTGTCGACCAGCGCGCAGCCGATGCAGGAGCCGAGGCCGAGGGTGACCAGGGTCTCCCCGCCGTCCTTCGAGATGGCGTGCTCGGCCATGCGGACCATCGTCCGCTTGTCAGCCATCAGGCCGCTCTCACGATCTCGTCGCAGTCGACGATGAGCGCGATCTGGCCGTCGCCGAGCACGGCGCCGCCGGAGACGGCTGCGGTGCCCTCGACGACCGCCGGCAGCGGCCGGGTGACGAGCTCCTGCTGGCCGATCAGCCGGCCGACGATCAGGCCGACGCTCTTGTCGCGCGAGCGCACGACGACCGCGTTGGCCACGGCCGGGTCGATCGCCTCGTAGCCCAGGCACGTGCCGAGGTCGTACAGCGGCAGGATCTTGTCCCGCAGCGTGATGGCGTACTGCCCGCCGACCGAGCTCAGGTTGTAGTCGGCGATCCGGATGGCCTGCTCGACGCGGTCGAGCGGCAGCGCGAACGGCTCGCCGTCGACGTCCACCAGCAGCGCCGGCAGGATCGCCAGCGTCAGCGGCAGGCGCAGCGTGGCGCACGAGCCCTCGCCCGGCACCGACTTCATCGAGGCGTCGCCGCCCAGGTTGCGGACCATGTTGCGCACCGCGTCCATGCCGACGCCGCGGCCGGACACGTCGGTCGCGACCTCGGCGGTCGAGAAGCCCGGCGCGAACAGCAGCTCGATGGCCGCGTCCACGTCGACGTTCTCGATCTCCGACTCCTCGATCAGCCCGCGCTTGGCGGCGATCTCGGCGACCTTGCGGGCGTTCACGCCGCGGCCGTCGTCGCGGACCGTGATGACCACGTCGCCGCCGGCGTGCTCGGCGGTGATCTGCAGCGTGCCGACGGAGCCCTTGCCCGCCGCCTCGCGCTGCTCGGGCGTCTCGAGCCCGTGGTCGAGGGCGTTGCGGATCAGGTGCACCAGCGGGTCGCCGAGGGCCTCGACCACCGTGCGGTCGAGCTCGGTGTCCTCGCCCTGGATGTGCAGGTCGACCTGCTTGTCGAGCTTCGCGGCCAGGTCGCGCACCATGCGCGGGAAGCGCATGAAGACGCTCTCGACCGGCACCATGCGCACCTGCATGACCATCGCCTGCAGGCTCTGGGCCACGCGGGCGAGGTCGCCGACGGCGCCGGACAGCTGCGGGTCGCCCGACTCGTGGGCGATCGACTCGAGGCGCGTGCGCTGCACGACCATCTCGCCCATCAGGTGCATGAGCTGGTCGAGCCGCTCGGCGTCGACGCGCACCGTCTGGCGGCGGGCCGGGTGCGACGCGGCGGCCACGGGTGCGGCCGGGTCGGGCGTCGGAACGCTCGCCGGCGGGCCTGTGACGGCCTCGGCGGCGTCGCGCGGCTCGGAGCGGCGCTCGGCCTTCGGGCCTCGGCGGGCGTTGCCGGTGCCCTCGACGGTGACCCCGTCGATGCCCTCCTGGTTGCGCAGCAGCTTGCGCAGCGTCGCGTCGTCGGCGTCGCTCGAGACGACCAGGACGACCCGCTCGACCGGGCTCGACGCGCTCTCGATGGCCTCCTGCGGCGGATCGCAGGACACGATCTCGGCCTCGGCGCTCAGCGCCTGCAGGGCCAGGAACACGCGCACCGACGGCATGTCGCAGTCGGCCGCCACGGTGAGGGTGACGCGCTTTCGCCCCTCCTCGACGGCCGGCGCGGCCGGCTCGTCGGCGGGCGTCTCGACCGCGGCCTCGGCCGGCAGCCGCAGCGGGCTTCTTGGTGGTGCGGCGGCGGGCCGGAGCCTTCTTCGGGGCCGGCGCCGGCTCGGCCGGAGCGTCCTTGAGGGCGCGCAGCTGGCCGATCAGCGACTCGGGGTCGGTCGACTCGGTGCCGGCGCTCTCGATCTCGCCGGTCATCTCCTCGAGGCAGTCGAGGCACGAGAACAGCACGTTCAGGGCGGCGTGCGGCAGGCCCTCTCTGGCGCAGCAGCTCGAGGACGTTCTCCATCTCGTGGGTCAGCGCAGCCATGCGCGCGAAGCCCATCGTCGCGGACATGCCCTTCAGCGAGTGCGCGATCCGGAAGATCTCGTTGAGGGTCTCGCCGTCCTTCTGGTCCTGCTCGAGGCGCACCAGGGCGAGGTTCAGGTTCTGAAGATGCTCGCGGCCCTCGGCGAGGAACATCGGCAGGTAGTCGGAGATGTCCATCAGGCGACCTTGCGGTAGATGAAGGGATGCTTCAGCTCGAGACCCATCTCGGCCGGGTTCGTGACCCGCTCGGTGGCGCCGACCATCAGGAAGCCGCCGGGCCGCAGCGCCCTGGCCAGGTTCGTGTGCACCTGGTTGCGGGTCGCCTCGGTGAAGTAGATGACCACGTTGCGGCACAGGATCAGGTCGAAGCCCTGCTCGTACCGGTCGCGGAGGAGATCGCCCGTGCGGAAGCTGCACAGCCGCTGCAGCTCGGGCTTTGCCTGGTAGCCGTCGGCCTCTTCCACGAAGAAGCGCGACAGCGTGGCCTTCGGCACCGCGCGGCCGTCCTCGCGGGAGAAGCGGCCGCGCTGGGCCCGGGCCACGACCCGGCGGTCGATGTCGGTGCCGACGATCTGGGTGCGGACGGCGGCCGGGTAGGTCTCGATCGCCAGGCAGGCGAGCGTGTAGGCCTCGGCCCCGTAGGAGGCGCCGGCCGACCAGATCCTGACCTTGCCGGCGGTCGGCAGCTCGGGGAGGACCTTCGTGCGCAGCGTCTGGTACTGCTCCGGGTTGCGGAAGAGCTCCGAGACGTTGATCGTGACGCGGTCGAGGAACCTGTCGAGCGCCGTCGCGTCGCCCTGCAGCAGCTTCAGGTAGGCGTCCAGGGACGCGATCTTCTGGTGATCGGCGAAGGAGCGGATGCGCCGCTCCATCTGCGGGCGCTTGTAGCTCGAGAGGTCGATGCCGCAGAGGCGGCGGACGCCCTCGATGAAGGTCTCGTACTCGTCACGCAACATCAGCGACCCACAGCGGAGAGGATGGATTCGGACAGCTCGTCCAGCGGACGGACGGCATCGGTGAGGCGGGCTTCGGCAACCGCGCGCGGCATGCCGTAGACGACGCAGGTGGACTCGTCCTCGGCGAAGCACGACCCACCGGCCGCCTTCACCTCGCGCACCCCGGCGAGGCCGTCGTGGCCCATGCCGGTGAGGACGACCGACACGATCCGGTTGCCGTAGGCCTTCGCGGCCTCGGACAGGGTGATGTCGGCGCGCGGACGAAGACCGCCGATGGAGGCCTCCTGCCCGAGGCGGACGCGGCCCTTCTCGACGTGCAGGTGGTAGTCACCAGGCGCGAGCAGAAACAATCCCGGCTCGATCGCATCCCCGTCCCTGGCCTCGCGCACCCGCAGCGGCGAGGCGGCGTCGAGGCGGGACGCCAGCGTGGCGGTGAAGCCGGCCGGCATGTGCTGGACGATCAGCCCGCCGCAGCCGTTGTGCGTGAGCCGCGGGATCAGCGTGGTCAGCGCGCGCGGGCCGCCCGTCGAGGAGGCGATGACCACGAGCGGGCTCGAGCCCGTCGCCCTGACCGGAGCGGCCAGGGGCCGCACGGGGCGCGCGGCGAGCGGACGGACCGCCGCCTGGGCGACGACCGGCCGGCGGCGCGGCGGCAGCACGCGGCGGGCGGCGGCGGCGCCGCGGACGGTGTGGGCCAGGGTCTCGGCGAAGCGGTCGAGCGGCGTGGCCAGCCCGGGCTTCGACATGACGTCGACGGCGCCGGCGTCCAGCGCGTCGAGGGCGACCGCCGACCCCTCGGCGGTGTGCGCCGAGACGACGATGACGCGCGGGCCTCCGGCGGGCAGCGTGCGCAGCACCTCGATGCCGGTCATGCCGGGCATCTGGACGTCGAGCGTGAGCACGTCGGGCTTCTGGGCGGCGCACACGGCGATCGCCTCGGGGCCCGACGCGGCGGTGCCGACGACGGTGATGCCGCCGCGCGTGAGCGCGTCGGAGAGGAAGCGGCGCATGAACGGCGAGTCGTCGCAGACGACCGCGCGCACGCCCGCTGGGGCGGTGACGGGACGGACGGGCACGGGAGCGGCGGCGGCTAGACGGCCAGCTCGCCGTACTCGGCGAGCAGGTCGCTCGGGTCGAGCAGGATCAGCAGGCGCTCCTCGACCTTCGCCACGGCGCGCACGTACGCGCTCTGCGAGGCGGGCGGCTCCTCGAGCTGCTCGTCGTCGACCGTCAGCACCTCGTCCACCTCGTCGACGATCAGGCCGGCGGTGCCGATCTGCGACTCGACGATGACGATCTTGGCCTCTGCGCCCTCGGCGTTCGGCAGCGCCAGGCGGTGCTTCAGGTCGACCACCGGAATGATCTTGCCGCGCAGGTTGATGACGCCGCGGACCGAGGCGAAGGCGCTCGGGATGGTCCGGGGCTCGCTGTAGCGGATGATCTCCTGCACCTGGGTGATCGGGAGGCCGTACTCCTCGGTGCCGAGCGAAAAGACGACGAGCTGCTGCTGCATGGAGGGCTCTCTTGGGGGCGGTGGACGTGCGGCGGAGGCGGGAAGGGCGGCGGCTAGCCGAGGTTGCGGCGCGTGGTCATGCCGCGGTGCTGGTCGTCGTTCGTGCCGACGAACCGGTTGTTGACGCGCGAGTCGTGCAGGGCGCTCTTGAGCTGCGAGGCGAGCTCGGAGCGGCACTTGACGCACGTGCCAGGGCGCTCCGGCGGGCAGCCGCAGTGCTTCTCGGGCTCCGCGCCGCCGGGAATGCGGCAGAGCTGGCCGGCCCGGGCGAAGCGGATGATCGCGTCCTCGGAGACGCCGGTCGCGAGCGAGACGCGGTTGACCGCCTCGCCGGGATGCGCCCTCACGTAGCGGTCGACGATCGTGAGCTCGACCTGGCTGGCATTGCAGGTCTGGCAGAGACGCTCGTCCAGGCGGGCGAGCATGAAGCGAACGCCGCAGCCGCGGCAGAGTCGGGAACCCCGTCATGTGGGCTCTATCGGCCAGAAGGGGTCGTTTGCTGAGATCCTCGTTTCCGACCCGTGAAGGCTGGCGCGAACGGCCAGGTGCCAGCACGCTGCAGGCCATGACGAAGACCACGCTCCTCGGAGACAAGGAGATCGGCCGCATCGGCTTCGGGGCCATGCAGCTCGCCGGGCCCGGGGTGTTCGGCCCGCCCCGCGATCCGGACGCCGCCCGCGCCGTCCTGCGCCGCGCGATCGAGCTCGGCGTCGACCACATCGACACCTCCCAGTACTACGGGCCGGACGTCGTGAACGACCTGATCCGGCAGACGCTGCACCCCTACCCGGCGAACCTGAAGCTGGTGACGAAGGTCGGCGCCCGCCGCGACGAGAAGGGCGGCTGGCTCCCGGCGCTGTGGCCGGCCGAGCTGCGCCAGGGCGTCGAGGACAACCTGCGCTCGCTGAGCGTCGAGCGCATGGACCTGGTGAACCTGCGCCGGATGGACGGCCACGGCGGCCCGGACGTGCCGCTCGCCGACCAGCTCGGCGAGCTCGAGGCGCTCCGCACGGAGGGCAAGCTCGACCTGATCGGCATCTCGAACGTGACCCTCGCGACCGCCGAGCAGGCCATCGATCTGGCCGACGTCGCCGGGGTCCAGAACGCCTACAGCCTGCTCGACCGCAGCGCCCGGCCGATCCTCGACCTCTGCCGCAGGCACGGGCTGGCCTTCACCCCGTTCTTCCCGCTCGGCTCGGCCTTCACCGACGGGCCGAGCACCCTGCGCGCGAACCCGATCGTCGGCCGGGTCGCGCAGAAGCACGGCGCGACGCCGACGCAGGTCGCGCTCGCCTGGCTCCTGGCCCAGGACGAGCGGATCCTGCTCATCCCGGGGACGACGTCGGTCGCGCACCTCGAGGAGAACCTGGGCGCCGCAGACGTCGAGCTCGACGCGGACGACCTGGCGGCGCTCGAGGACGTGCCGCAGACCGGAGCCCCGCAGGGCACCTAGACGACCCATCGTTAACTGGTCGAGGCCGCCGGGGTGAGCCGGCGGCCTCGGGTGTCGTCATCGGTCGTGCGGAGGGTTCTAGCTGAGGAGCTTCAGGACGTTCTGGGGGAGCTGGTTCGCCTGGGCGAGCATCGCCGTGCCGCTCTGGGAGAGGATCCCGAGCTTGGTGTAGTTCACCATCTCGGCCGCCATGTCGACGTCGCGGACGCGCGACTCGGCGGCGGACAGGTTCTCCTGGTAGACGCCGAGGTTCGAGACCGTGTGCTCGAGCCGGTTCTGGGCCGCACCGAAGGTGGCCCGCACGTCGGCGATCGAGGAGATCGCGTCGTTGACGCCGGTGATGTCGGCGCTCGTCGCCGTGAACGCCTGGAACACCGGGTCGAAGTACGTGCCGCCGAGGTTCGCGCCGGTCAGCGCGATCGTCTCGCCGGCGTTCGCCCCGACCTGGAAGGTCACCGCGTTCGAGCCGGACAGCAGGTCGATCCCGTTGAACTGGGTCGTCTGCACGATGCGGCCGACCTCCGCCGAGAGCTGGCTGATCTCGGCCGTGATCGCGGCGCGGTCGCCCGCCGACAGGGTGCCGTTGTTGTACTGGACGGCGAGCTCGCGGACGCGCTGCAGGATCGAGTGGACCTCGTTCAGCGCGCCTTCCCCGGTCTGCACCATCGAGATGCCGTCGAGCGCGTTCTGGTGGGCCTGGTTCAGGCCGTTGATCTGCGCGCGCATCTTCTCGGAGATGGCCAGGCCGGCGGCGTCGTCGGCGGCGCGGTTGATCCGCAGGCCCGACGAGAGCTTCTCCATCGACTGCGTCAGCGCCTGCTGGGTGCCTTCGAGCTGCCGGTGGGCGTTGAAGGCCTCGATGTTGGTGTTGATGCGCAGCGTCATGTGGGGTGCATCCTTGCCGTGGAGAGTCGTGCTCGTACCGTTTGAAAGTGGTATTCACACCTCTTATCGGCGGTAGGTCCACGCCCTTTAGCCCCGATCGTGCGCGAGCAGGCAAAAAGCACCCTTTCCGGTGCACACGCGGCTATCTGAGCGTCTGCAGCGGCGCCGGATCGGCCGGCTGCAACGCGCTGACGGCCAGCGATCCGCGCGGCGCGCGGAGCTCCGCGGCCAGCGCGTCGCGCTCGCGGCGCACCGTCACCCGGATCGCGCCGCGCGGGCAGCTCCTGCAGCGTCCCCGGCGTGCGCGGGTGGTTCGTCCAGTCGACGAACGCGACCCGCTGGTCGGTCACCAGGAGCACGCCGAACTCGTCGCCGCACAGCCCGGTGTACAGCGCCTGCGGGCGCTCTCCGGGCGCGAGCGTCCGCTCGAGCTGGGCGATCGCGTGGCGCACCACCACCCCGCCCTTCGGCAGGCGGGCGGCGAGCTCTTCGAGCGGCGAGACCTTGCGGGCCACGAAGCGCGCAGCCTACGCGGCGCGCGTTGGCCCACGGTTAGCGCTTCTTTGTCTCCAGCGCCTCGAGCGCCGCCGGCGAGGCGTCCGCCGCCGCGGCGTTCTCCTTCTTGATGAGGTCGTAGATCTCCTCGCGGTACACCGGCACCGACGCGGGCGCGTTGATGCCGAGCCGCACCTTGTTGCCGCCGATGATGTCCACCACGGTCACCGTGATGTCGTCTCCGACGATGAAGGTCTCGCCGATCTTGCGGGTCAGGACGAGCACTGGCCGCCCTCCTTGGCGCTCCGGGGGTTCTGGCGCATCAGCGCGTCTCGGAGGCCAGGACGGTCACGTTCTGGGACTCGTCCTCGCGCATCGACACGGGCGTCGGGCCGTCTTCGGTCTTGAACAGCTTGTTGCGGGTCGAGTAGCCCTCGGCCAGGTTGATCACCTGGCGGCCGAGCCGCTCGGCGTTGTTCACGACGATCGGGGAGAACAGGTTGATCGTCGCCTCGCGCACGTTCTGGGTCACGTTGACCACGCAGTAGATCGAGATCTGGTCTGCGCGCTCGACGTTGATCGCCGCCATGTCCTCGTCGGACAGCTTCACCTCGTAGTCCCAGTAGAAGACCCATGGGAGCACGATGGGGAACGCCAGGCTGGGCTCGTCGATCGCGTGCAGCCAGAGGAACACCGAGTCCTCGCGCTGCTTCAGGATCGAGTAGCGCTCGAGCTCGGGGAACCCGATCATCCCGGCCGGGAACGAGAGCAACGTCTCGTTCGGGATCTCCACCTGACCGAAACGCGTCGATTCGAATGTCGTCAGTAGCCATGCTGCCTCCGCGTGCGGCGTCTGCCGCCGCGCCTCAGGATCTACCCCAGGAAGTCCATCAGCGTCGGCTGGATCACCTTCGCACCGGCCTGCAGGGCTGCCTGGTAGACCGTCTGCGTCATCGAGAAATTGACCATCGTCTTGGCCATGTCCGCGTCCTCCGTCTTCGAGAGGAGGTCCGAGACGTTGACCTCGGCGTCCTTGAGTCGAGAGAGCTGCGTCGTGAGGCGGTTCTGAGTGGCACCGACGTTGGAGCGCCCGGACTGGAGCCGGTCCATCGCCGTGTCGATGTCCGTCAGGTCCTGACCCGACAGGTTCGCAGTGCTCCCGGACGTGAGGTCGCTCTGGATCCTATCGAGCAGGTCGAACACGTTGTTCCCGTTCGCCCCGAAGACGGCGGTCGAGTCCTGGCTCACGGCGACCGTCTGGCCCTGTCCGATCTGGCGCTGCACGGGGTTGGTATTCCCCACGAAGCTGTTTCCAGGCGCCGGGAAGGGCTGCGTCTTGGTCTGGGTGCCGGAGAACACGTAGCGGCCGTCGATCGTGGTGTTCGCCTGCTCGCGCAGCGACTCCTTCAGCTGCGAGATCTCGGTCTGGATCGCCTTCAGCGAGTTCGGGTCGTTCGTGCCGTTGCCGGCCTGCACCACCAGGGTGCGCACGCGGCTCATCACGTCGTTCGCGTTGCCGAGCGCCGAGTCCGACTGCTGCAGCCAGGCGACGCCGTCGTTGATGTTGCGCTGGAACTGCTGGGTGTCCGACAGCTCGTCGCGCAGCGAGAGCGCCCGGCCGGTCCCGAACGGGTCGTCCTCGGGCCTCGTGATCTGCTTGCCAGTGGAGAGCTGGTTCTGCAGCTGGGCCAGGCGGTTCGTCGTCCCGTTGAGGTCGAAAAGCGTCTGGCGGGCCAGCGTCTGCTGGGTGACGCGCATCATCTCACCATCCCGATCACGGTGTCGAGCATCTGATCCATCGTTGAGATCATCCGGCCGGCGGCGCTGTAGGCGTGCTGGAACTGGATGAGGTTCGTCATCTCCTCGTCGAGCGACACGCCGGAGACCGACTGGCGCTGGGCGGTGAGCGTGTTGACCACCGCGTCGGCGGTCGTCTTCGTGCTGGTCGCGCTCTGGGCGGCCACGCCGAGGTCGGAGATGAACGAGCCGTAGTAGTCGTCGTAGGTCGCGCCGAGGGTCGAGACCGGCGGCGGCGTCGAGCCGTCGGACAGGCCGAGCAGCGCGAAGGCGTTGGTCGAGTCGCCCGGGCCGGCGGTGGCCGAGCCGGCGACCGCGACCTTGCTCGGGTCGGCCAGGATCGCCGGGTCGACCGTGAAGTCGGCGGCGCCGGTGATGGTCGACGAGGCGAAGTAGTCGCCGCCGGCGTTGCCGTTCAGGTCGAAGCCCTGGGCGTGCACCGCGTTGACGTCGTCGTGGATCGCCACGGCCAGCTTGTCCAGGCGGTCCTGGAAGCCGGGGAGCACGTTCTGGTAGGTGTCGAGCAGCGCGCCGAGCTTGCCGGAGGTCGCGCTCAGCGCGCTCGGGAACTGGGCGTCGAAGTCGCTGCGGCTGCGGGGCGTCGCGCCGCTCGGGTCGACCACCGTCAGGCCGCCGACCGAGACCGTGGCCACGTTGTTGCCGGAGTACGAGACCGAGGTGTTGCCGAGCGCCGAGAGGTCGTCGACCAGCTTGTCGCGCGAGTCCATCAGGTCGTTCGGCGACTGGCCGACGGCGACGAGCTTCGAGATCGAGTCGTTCAGGCCGGCGATCTGGGTCGAGATCGAGTTGATCTGGTCGACCACCGAGTTCGCCTGGCTGTCGGCGTCGTTGCGCTGGGTGACGAGGTCGCTGGCGGCGGTGTTGAAGGCCGAGGTCATCGTCTGGCTCTGCTTCACCAGCGAGGTGCGGGCACCCGCGTTGTCGGGGTTCGTGGCGACGTCGTGGAGCGCGTTCCAGAACTTCGTCATGATCGACTGCAGGCCGTTGTCGCCGGGCTCGGGGAACGAGAGCTCGACGCTCTGCAGGGCGTCCTGCGAGACGCCCGCGCCGGCCTGCTTGCCGAGCTGGCTGCGCAGCGCGTTGTCGTTGAACTGGTCGCGGATCCGGCGGTAGCCGGTCACGTCGACGCCGCTGCCGATCTGGCCGGGCAGCGACCCGCCCCACACCGAGATCGCCGACAGGGCCGGCGAGGCGGCCAGGATCGCCTGCTGGCGGGTGTAGCCGTCGGTGTTGGCGTTCGAGATGTTGTGGCCGGTGGTGTCGATCTGCAGCTGGGCGGCCTCGAGGCCGCGCAGCGCCGTCTGCAGTCCGTGGAAGGAGGAGATGCTCATGGGTCAGGCCCTCGCGTCGAGGAGGGCGCGCAGGCGCTCGTCGTGCGCCCCGCGATCGGAGTAGGTCGTCCGCTCGGTCCGGCGCGTGGCCTTCATGACGCGGTCGATGGTGTGCAGCTCGCCCTCGATCAGGACGCGGTTGACGGCGCTCGCCCGGCGCAGGCGCTCGACGGAGCGCTGCAGCGCGTCGGAGCGGCGCGCCAGCAGCTCGGAGAGCGTCGCCGGCGCGGACTTGACGAGCTGGCTGAGCGTCACGGCGGCGGGGTCGAGGCCGAGCGAGGCGGCCAGGCCGGCGGCGGCGCCGGCGCGGCGCTGCTCGAGCGCCGGCCCCTCGAGGACGGTGCTCTCGAGCGTGCGGGTCAGCGCCTCGACGCCTTCGACGTCGCGCGTCGAGAGCGCCGCGGTCTGGGCCTCGGAGAGGGCGGTCAGGCGGACGTGCTGCTCGAGCTGCGCGTCGAGGGCGTCGCACAGCTCCTCGGCGAACGAGCGCTGGTCGGTGGTCACGACGCGTGCTCCTTCATGCTGGCGTAGATCGAGCCGGCGAGGCCGAGGCCGCCGCCGCTCTCGAGGGACGCGTTCAGCTGCTTGTCGATCATGTCGTTGTAGACCGACATGCCGCCGGACTGGTCCTCGTCGCCGGAGCGGGCGCTCTTCATCATGTCGTCCACGATGTGCTGGGTGAACACGCTCTCGAAGTCGAGGGCCTGCGAGTACAGCTTCTTGTCCTGCGCGGTCTTCGGCGCCTGCACGCCGGGCGGCAGCGGGCCGACCTGGAAGGAGTCCACTAGCCACGCCTCAGCTGGTTGGCCTGGCCGAGCATCTCGTCGGAGGCGCTGATGACCTTCGAGACCGCCTCGTAGGCGCGCTGGGTCGACACCATGCCGACCATCTCGTCGACCGAGTTCACGTTCGACATCTCGAGGGCGCCCTGGGTGATCGACCCGACGCCCTTCTGGCCGGGGGTGCTGGCGCGGGGCGTGCCGCTGGCGGCGCTCACGTCGTACAGGTTGTCGCCCGCGGAGGTGAGGCCGTAGGGGTTCTGGAAGGTGACCACGCCGAGCTGGCCGAGCTTGGTGCTCTTGCCGCCGACCGTGCCGTTGACCACGCCGGCGGAGGTGATGGTGATGTCGCTCGCGTTGCTCGGGATCGTGACCCCGGGCGACACCGCGTTGCCCTCGACCGTGGTGAGCTTGCCCTGGGCGTTGGTGGTGAAGTTGCCGGCCCGGGTGTAGCCCTTCGTGCCGTCCGGGCGGGTGACCTCGAAGAAGCCCTCGCCCTGGATCGCCACGTCCAGCGGCTGGTCGGTGCGCTGCAGCGCGCCCTGCTCGAACTGGGTCTGCACGCCGGCGACGCGGACGCCGACGCCGACCTGCGAGCCCTGGGCCGCGGCCTCCTGCGGCGTGAGCTTCGTGTAGAGCAGGTCCTGGAAGGCGGTCCGGCCGCGCTTGTAGCCGGTCGTGTTGACGTTCGCGAGGTTGTTGGCGGTCGCGTCCATCGAGGTCTGCTGGGCGAGCATCCCCGTGGCGGCGGTCCAGAGTGCGTCAGCGGGCATCGGTGTTCTCCATTACAGACGGCCGACCTCGATGGCCTTGCCGAGCGTCTCGTCGAGGGACTGGGTGACCTTCTGCGACGCCTCGAAGGAGCGCATCGTCTCGATCAGGTCGACCATCTCGCGGACGCTGTTGACGTTGGACTGCTCGAGGTAGCCCTGCTCGACCCGGCCCTTGGCGCCGCCGGTCTGGGCGGTGCCCTGGTAGAGGTCGTCGCCCTGCTTGCGCAGGGACTGCGGGTCGAGCACGGTGACGGCCAGCGTGGCGATCGTGCGGCCGTTCGAGATGACGTTGCCCTGCTCGTCGATCGTGGGCCGCTCGTTGCCGGGCGGGATCGTGATCGGGCGGTTGTTGGTGTCGAGGATCGGCTCGCCGCGAGCGGTGACGAGCTGGTTCTGGGCGTCGACGCTGAACGACCCGTCGCGGGTGTAGCGGACGCCTGCCTGAGCCTGCACCGAGAAGAACCCGTCGCCGGCGATGGCCAGGTCGTAGTCGTTGCCGGTGTTGCGGATCGCGCCCTGGCTCGAGTCGGTGACGACGTCGGCCACGCGAGTGCCCAGGCTCAGCGATCCGATCGACTGGCCGGTCTGCACCTGCTGCAGCAGCATGGCGGGGAACGCCTGCTGCACGGCCCGGTCACCCTTGTACCCGGCAGTGGTTGCGTTCGCGAGATTGTTTGCGATGACGTCCTGTCGGAGCTGATTCGCGAGCATCCCTGTCGCGGCTATGAAGAGACCGCGTTCCACGGTGCACCCTCCGACTCTCAATATGCGTTGAGAGTGGTATCGGCATCGTTTCTGAGGAGTTGAGCCCCGCTATCGCGGCGCGTAAGCGAACGCTGCCGTCCCCGACCGCCTGCACCTGCAGGGAAAGCGTCTCGTTCGGGCGCGCCTGCACGCCCGGCTCGAGGGTCACCTGCAGCTCGGCGCCGGCCAGCGAGACCAGCGCCTCGCGGCCGTCGACGCGGATCACGCGGGCCACCAGGCGGCGGCCCGGGTGCAGCGCGAGCCGGACGCGGCCGCCATCGAGGACGAGGAAGGGGACGTCTGCCACGGAGTTCTGGTCGGCAGATCGGCGCTCCGGCTGAACCCGGTCGCAGCTGCGGCGCCGGCCTGTCCGTCCGACGCCCTTGGTACTTCTTGCACGTGCTCAAACGCACCCTGGAGGGCGCGCGGGAACTGAACGGTCAGATCGAGGCCGCAGCCGCAGCGACCTGCGGGGTCGCGGCGCTCGCGTGCACGCTCTGGCTGCGGCCGGCGGCTGGACCGCTGTGGGCCCTGGCCGTGGTGCTGGCCGCCGGCACGCCCGCGGGGATGCTGGCGCCGCTGGCGGCGGGGCTCGTGCCGCTGCCGATGGAGCAGCGCCTGCTGATCGCCGCCTCGGCGGTGGCGGCCGCCGCGATGAAGATGCTGCACGACCGGCGGACGGCGGTGCTGGCCCACCGGGCCTTCACCGACCGGCTGACCGGCCTGTACTCGTACGACTACTTCGTCGAGGCGCTCGACCACGAGCTGCGCCGGGCGCACCGCTACGGCGGCAACGTGTCGCTGGTGGTGCTCGACCTGGACGCCTTCAAGCGCTTCAACGACGAGCACGGCCACGCCGCGGGCAACCTCTTCCTGCGGCAGGTCGGCGAGCTCGTGCAGCGCACCGCCCGCGACTCCGACATGCCCGCACGGTTCGGCGGCGAGGAGCTCGTGGTGCTCGTGCAGGGCACGACCCGCGAGGCCGCCCAGCTCGCCGAGCGCATCCGCCGCCAGGTGGCGGTGCTGCGGGTCGACACCTCGCACGGCCCCGCGGGCACCACGCTGTCCGCCGGGGTCGCGGGCTTCCCCGAGCGGAGCTCGGCCGAGGCGCTGTTCGAGGCGGCCGACGACGCGCTCTACGAGGCCAAGCGGCGCGGCAAGAACCGGGTCCTGGTCTCGCGCGCCACGCGCCGCGGGTACGCCGCGGTCTCCTGAGCCGGCTCTAGGCGGCGAAGTCGGTGCGGTGCTCGTCGAAGGAGCGCGACCAGAGCTCGGCGCGGAAGCGCTCGATCTCGGCGATCTCGCCCACCGGGCGCTCGACGGCGTGCACCACGCGGTCGTGGAAGAACGGCTCGTCGAGGTGCCGGCGCGACACCATGTTCAGCGACGTCTCGCCGCAGGTGGCGCAGCGGACGGCGCAGCCCACGAGCTGCTCGAGCCCGTCCACCCAGGCCAGCGCCGACGGGTAGCCGGGGCGCATGCGCTCCTCGGCGGAGCACCAGAAGCTCCACGGCCAGACGCCGCGCTTCAGCCGGTCGGCCGCGGCCTGGGCCAGCTCGTCGCCGATGCTGCCGGCGACGCGGCCCGTCAGCGGATCCCAGAACGCGCTCTGGGCCAGGGGCGCGAACGGCGCGTAGTCGAGCTCGTCGTGGGTGACGAGACCGAGGTGGTCCTGGCCGCACCCGCCGCAGCCCCAGACCACGCGGTACACGGCCGGGTGGGCGGGCCCGTCGAGACGGTCGACCCGCCGGAACTGCGACAGCCGGACCGGCACGCCGCGGCTGGCCGGCCCGCTCGGGCAGTGGAAGCGGTAGCTGGCAGTCAACGCGTCGTACATGTGACAATCGTATCCCTCGCTGCGGCGCGTGCAACGGCCTGCGGCATTGCTATTGTCGCCAGCGTGTCGGAAGCGCGCTGTCCCCGCTGCGGGGAAGTCCTGATCCCCGTGCCCGGGAGACCCCCCGTGTGCGATGCGTGCTGGACCGCAACCCCGAGCCGTGTTCGCAGAGCGGTCGCCAAGTCCGATGCCACGACCCAGCGCACGTGGGCCGAGGGGAAGACCGAGGTGGCGCCCGCGCCGCGCAAGAAGCGGACGTCGCGCAGGCGTCGCAGCAACGGCGGGCCGCCGCCCGAGCTCCACCGCCGCCTCGGCGGCGCCGAGGCCGAGCGCCGAGCCCGCGCGGCTGAGCTTCCTGGCTCCCGAGCTGCCGCCGCCGGTGAGCCGCAACGCGGCGCCGGCACCCGACGCGCCCTCCGAGCCGTTCCGCCCCGTCCCTCCCCCGGCCCAGCTTCGCCGCGAGCAGGCCCGCCTGCGCCGCGCCGCGCTGATCGCCGACCAGCTCGGCGACCGTGACCTGCCGCTCTACCTGGTCGACTTCATGGTGGTCGAGGACGCCTCCGTCGAGCTCGGCTTCGAGCGCGCCGTCGAGACCGTCGCCCGCCGCGAGGGCCGCGAGCCCGACGGAGCTCGAGGACGCCTGGCACCGCGCCGTCGAGCGGATCGCGCACGACGAGTCGATCCGCTACGTCGACGCGCTGCGGCCCTACGTCGAGAAGATCGACGCCGACCTCACCGAGGAAGAGGTCTGACGGCAGAGGGGGAGCGGGCTCCCCCCTGGGACCCCCACATCGTCACCCGGGGCGCGCGGGCCGGCAAAGCCGGCCCGCTGAGCGAAACGGCCGCGCTCCGCGCGGCCGCCGAACGAGGCCGGTGCCACCTGCGCGCGTCCCGGTTCCGGGCAAAGCCCGGCAACCTCACCAGCGGCGGCTACTCGCTGTCGTAGCGGATCAGCGAGTGCACGTCGTAGCCGGCGAGCCGCTCGCGCCCGTTCAGGAACGCCAGCTCGATCAGGAACGCCGCGCCGACGACCTCGCCGCCGAGCTGCTCGACGAGCTCGCACTTGGCCTTCGCCGTGCCGCCGGTCGCCAGCAGGTCGTCGTGCACCAGGACCCGGGCCCCGCTCTTCAGCGCGTCGACGTGCAGCTCGAGCGAGTCCACCCCGTACTCGAGGGCGTACTGGGCGCTGACCGTGGTGAACGGCAGCTTGCCGGGCTTGCGCGCGGCCACGAAGCCGCAGCCGAGCCTGTAGGCCAGCGCCGCGCCGAGCACGAAGCCGCGGGCCTCGGCCCCCAGGATCACGTCCGGGCGGCGCGGCTCGGCCCACTCGGCGAGCTGGTCGACGGCTCCGTGCAGCGCCTCGGCGTCGCCGAACAGCGGCATGACGTCCTTGAACACGATCCCGGGCTTCGGGAAGTCGGGGATGTCGCGGATGCGCGACGCGAGGTCGATCGTCTCGGCCATGAGAAAGGTCGCCGCCTTGCTTCGGTCGGAGGGGAACGCGACTAGGTCGTGCTCTCGACATGCTCGCCGATCCGCCGCAGGTCGCGCAGCAGGATCAGCTCGGTGAGCTCGGCGCACAGCGCCGCGAGCGTCTCGGCCTCCTCGAGGCCGGCCGCCCGCCGCTCGGGGTTCCTGGCCCGCAGCGCCGGCGAGAGCAGCTGCTCGAGCAGCCCCTCCTCGCGCTGGATCGCGGAGTGGAACGCGCGCAGGTGGCGGGCGCCGACGCCGTAGCTCGCGAACGCCGTGGCCACCGCCGCGATCTGGGCGTCCTCGGCCCGGTAGCGGCCGTCGCGCGGCGTGAGCAGCGAGAAGTCCTCGAGCTCGCGCAGCAGCTCGGGCGTCACGCCGGACTGGGCCATCAGCTCGTCGGTGCCGAGGGTGCGTCCGGTCACCGGCGCGCCGGCCGCCCGGCGCCTGCGGCTGGCGGGGCCGGTGTCGTCGCGCTCGGGACGGTCGAGCTCCTCGCGGATCACCCGCAGCGGCAGGAACTCGTCCCGCTGCAGCTTCAGGATCCGGCGGAGCCGCTCGACGTCCTCCTCGCTGTACAGCCGGTAGCCGCCGCGCGTCCGGCGCGGCGCGAGCAGCTTCTGGTCCTCGAGGTACCGGATCTTCGAGATCGAGATGTCCGGGAAGTCCTCCTTGAGCGCGCTGCAGACGGCGCCGATCGTCAGGCGGCGCTCACCCGTCGCGTCTCGCCTCGCCACGCTCAGCTCGGACTCCGCCATGACTCCCTCCCCGGGATCAGCGGTCCAGGAAGGTCAGCTTGAACTTCCCGATCTGCAGCTCGTCGCCGTCGGCGAGCCGGTGCGACTCGACCCGATGGCGGTTGACGTACGTGCCGTTCAGGCTGCCGGCGTCCTCGATGTAGAGGCCGTCCGGCCGCCGCCGCACGAGCGCGTGGTCACGGGACACCGTGACGTCGTCGAGCAGGATGTCGGCATTCGACGAGCGGCCGATGGAGACCTGCTCGCCGGCCAGCGGGAAGTGTTCGCCGGCCCGGCCGCCACCGGCGCGGATGACCAGCGCGGGCGCGTCGGACTCGAGCTCGGCGAGCGCGGTCGTGGCCGTGTCGGCGTCGAACTCGGCCGGCGCGAACGACATGGTCGTCTGCGCGCCAGGCTGCTCCGGCACGATCAGGGCGCCGCATTTGCTGCAGTAGTTCGCGGCGTCCGAGTTCTGGAAGCCGCACTCCGGGCAGTACATCCCCGCTACTCCAGCTCTGCGAGCTCCGACGACAGCTCCCGCGGCGGACCGCGGTGGGCCAGGATCCCCGACAGCTTGTCGACGAGACCCTCGTCGAGCGACAGGTGGCCGCTCCCGCCCTCGCCGTGCTTGGTGGCCAGGCGCGCCTGCAGCTCCCCGCGCAGCAGGTCGATCTGCCCATGGATCAGGCGCCGCTGGTAGGACAGCTGCTCCTCCTCCTGGCGCTTGCGCTCGATGAGCGACTTCAGCTCCAGGTCCTCGAGCTTGTTCAGGTCGGGAAAAGGCTCCTCGTGCTCCATGAACGTCGAGTCTAGCCGCAGACTGCTCCACCTTCCACCTCACGTTGAGGGTTGTTGAACCCGCTGGAAGGTTCGGCGGCGAACGCTCGACTCCTCGCGCACCATGCCTGCACATGGCCAGGCTTCGCGATCTCGAGCTCGTGGAGGACCGCTTCGACCTCGGCACGAGCGTGCTCGCGATCCGGCGCCCGACCGGCGTCGAGGCAGCTCGTCGAGGCCGGCACCCCGGTCAGCGCGCTGTACTGGGCGACCCCGTGGCCGTCGGGCTGCGCCCTGGCCCGCGAGGTGGCTGGACTCCCGCTTCAGGGATGCAAGGTCGTCGAGCTCGGCGCCGGGCTCGGCCTGCCCGCGCTGGCGGCCGCCCGCGCCGGCGCCAGCGTGCTGGCCACCGACAACCAGAAGGACGCGATGGCGCTCCTGCGCCAGAACGCCCGGCGGGCCATCGGCCGCAGGATCCACACCCTGCAGGCAGACGTCGGCGACCCGCCGCAGGAGCTGCTCGACGAGGCACCGTTCGACCTCGTGCTCGGCGCCGACGTGCTCTACCGGCCCGAGCTCCCCGAGGCCTTCGCCGCGCTCCTCCCCCGCCTCCTCGCGCCCGACGGGGTCGCGCTCCTGGCCTACCCCTGGGCCGGCCAGGCCGACCCGCTGATCGAGCTGCTCGAGCCGCAGGGCTGGCACAGCGAGATCCGCGAGATCCCGGTGCCCCGCGGCCGGCCGTCGCGGGAGGTGCACCTGGCCCGGTTGTGGGCCGGAACCGATTGACTTCGCACGGAGCGGGAACCCCCTCCCATCGGGCGCCGCACCTCGCGCCCGTCACGAGGATTTCGAGGTAGGGAGGTTCGACGATGGGACTCGCACGCCTGGCACTCCGCGGCACCGTCGGCACGCTGTTCGTGGGCCACGGGATGCAGAAGCTCACCGGCTCCTTCGGTGGTGAGGGCATCGACGCCACCGCGCAGACGTTCGACAAGATGGGCATGCGGCCCGGAAAGCACCACGCGGTGGCCGCCGGCGCGTCCGAGGCCGCGGGCGGCGCGCTGCTGGTCGCCGGCCTGTTCACCCCGGCCGCCGTGGCGATGCTCTCGGGGGTGATGATCACGGCGATCCGCACCGTGCACCTGCGAAACGGCGTCTGGGTGACGAAGGGCGGCTACGAGTACAACCTCGTGCTGCTGGCGTCCCTGTACGCGATCGCCGACGTCGGCCCGGGCCACATCTCGCTCGACGCGCTGCGCGGCAAGAACCGCGCCGGCGCCCACTGGGCCCTCGCGGCGGTCGGCTTCGGCGCCGTCGGCTCGTGGCTGTCGACCGAGTACGCGAACCGCTACCAGGAGCGCTCCGAGCACAACCCCGAGCGCTGGGAGCAGCCCGCGTCGGACGGCGGGGAGCAGTTCGCCGAGCACGAGACCAGCGAGCGCCCGCCCGCCGGCACCCTCGTCTAGGCGATCAGGCCTCGGGGACGGTGAAGTCCTCGCCGAAGCGCTCGCGCAGCCGGTTGACGCGCTCGGCGCGGAGCAGGTCGAGCTGCCCGTGCAGCTCGCGCCGGCGCCGTGAGACCTCGAGCTCCTCGCCCACCTTCTGCTCGATGAGCTCCTTGAGCTGGTGGTCCGAGAGCGCGTTCAGATCGGGGAAGTACTCGACGTCGAGATCCATCGCGGCCAAGTGTACCCACCGGCGGCCGGGCTATGCCGGAGCGTGCTCGTCGACGATCCGGGCGAGCTCGCGCCGGTAGCGGTCGACCAGCTCCTCGGAGTCCTCGGGCGTCGGACCCTCGGCGTAGATGTGGAACAGCGGACGGTCGGGGTCGGGCAGCAGCTCGACCCAGCCGCCGTCCTCGCGCACCTTGAGGCCGTCGAGGCTCTCGGTCTCGAGCTCCTTGGTGCTCTCGATGAGCAGCCGCATCGCGGTGCCCTTGAGGGCCCAGGGGCAGTGCACGTCGGCGTGCACCAGGGTCGACGGCGGCAGCTGCGCGACCAGCGTCGACAGCGGCTCGTCGTCGGGCGCCCACAGCTCGAGGACCCGGCACAGCGTGGCCAGCGCGTCGTAGGCCGGCAGGAAGCGGGCGAAGATGAACCCGCCGCCGTCGGCCCCGGCGAACAGCACGTCGGGCTCGGCGGCCACGCGGGCCAGCTCGGCGCGCTTCGCCGCGGTGCGGACGATCGAGAGCCCGCTGCCCTCGACGATCCGCTCGACCTGCTCGGAGACCGTGATCGGCACCGCGATCCGGCCCTGCAGCCCGCGCCGCACGGCGAGGGTCACGAGCAGGAACAGGGTCTGGTCGGCCGGCACCGGCCGGGCCTGCTCGTCGATGAGCCACAGGTACTCGCCGCTCGGCGAGAACACCGCGCCGAGGTCGGCGCCGGCGGCGGTCACCAGCCGCTCGGCCTGGCGGGCGGCGCCGTTTCGCCGCGGCCCGCCGGTGTCCGGCCCGGCGTTCAGGCCGATCACCTCGACGCCGAGCGCCCCATGATCCCCGGCACCACCGAGGCCGACGAGGTGTGGCCGTAGTCGATGACGCAGCGGAAGGCGCGCCGGGCGCACGACGTCGCGGTCGAGGATGCCGACGAGCTCCTCGGCGTAGATCTCGACCGCCCGCGCCGGGTAGGTGAGCGCGCCGATGTCGGCGTGGGTCGAGCGGCGGAACTCCTGGCGCGTGTAGTAGCGCTCGATGTCGCGCCGCCAGGCGTCCGAGGCGAGCACGCCGCCGGGCGCGAAGAACAGGATCTCGATCGTCTCGGGGTCGTCGCTGGTGACGCGTGACGTGCAGCCCGCCGGCGAGCCGCGAGGACTTGATCTCGTGCCGGTTCATCGCCGGCGCCGCCACCCGCAGGTCGGAGATGTGGACGCCGGTGGCGTTGAGCCCGGCGATCATCGCCCGCTTGATCATGCGCGCGGCGGGGTGCGCGTCGCGGGAGGCGGCGATCCGGTCGCCGCGCTCGAGGTGCGTGCCGAACGCCAGCCCGAGCCGCACGGCGACCTCGGGCGTCACGTCGACGTTGACGATGCCCTCCACCCCGTCGCCGGTGAACAGCGTCGAGACGCCGCGCGACTCCCAGATCAGGTTCTGGTGGACCTGGGCGCCGGCCTCGATCGTCTTGAACGGGTAGATGCGGACGTTCGGGGCGATCATCGACTCGGCGCCGATCGAGCACTCGTCGCCGATCGCCGCGCCGGCGTCGATGCGGGCGTGGGCCCGGATGTCGCAGTTGCGCCCGACGATCGCCCCGCTGACCACCGCGCCGCCGCCGACGTAGGTGCCGCCGTCGAGCACCGAGCGCTCGACGTGCGCGCCCTGCTTGATGGTCACGTTCGGGCCGAGCACCGCGTACGGGCCGATCCGGGCGCCCTCCTCGACCTTGCAGTAGTTGCCGAGGAACGCCGGCCCCTCGATCACGTCGACGCCGGGCAGGGCGACGCCGTCGCCGAGCCAGATGTTCTCCTTGAGCCGGATCCCGGGCACGTCGACCCGGCAGCGGCCGTCGAGCACGTCCTCGTTGGCCTGGCGGTACTGCTCGAGGTTCCCGATGTCGAGCCAGTACTCGTCCTCGGGCAGGACGTAGCCGTACAGCGGCTTGCCCATCTCGAGCAGCCGCGGGAAGAGCTGCTTGGCGAAGTCGAACGGCTCGCCCGCCGGGATCCAGCGCAGCACCTCGGGCTCGATCACGTAGATGCCGGTGTTGATGGTGTCGGAGAAGACCTGGCCCCAGCTCGGCTTCTCGAGGAACCGCTCGATGCGGCCGTCCTCGTCGGTGATCACGACCCCGAACTCGAGCGGGTTCTCGACCGACTTCAGGGCCAGCGTGGCCAGGCCGCCGCGCTCGCGGTGGAACGCCACCAGCGCGCCGAGGTCGATGTCGCAGAGCGCGTCGCCCGAGATCACCACGAACGTGTCGTCGAGGAGCTCGGCGGCGTTCTTGACCGACCCGGCGGTGCCGAGCGGGCTCTCCTCGACGGAGTACTCGAGCCGCACCCCGAGCGACGAGCCGTTCCCCAGGTAGCCGCGGATCACCTGCGGCAGGAACGCCAGGGTGACGACGACGTCCGTCACGTCGTGGCGGCGCAGGAGCTCGACGATGTGCTCGATGCACGGCTTGCCGCAGATCGGCACCATCGGCTTGGGCTGGTTCGAGGTGAGCGGACGAAGGCGCGTGCCCTCGCCGCCCGCCATGACGACGCCGATCACGCGAGGCCACGCCGACGCTCGACGCGCAGGCGTCCGCGCACGGTCACGACGTAGATCGCCCCGGCCACCAGGGCCAGGAAGAGGCCGAGGTCGAACACGTACTCGGGCCAGCGGTAGTCCGGGCCGACCAGCATCATCAGGCCCAGACCGAGCATCAGGAGCGCGGTCGCGGTCTTGCCGAGGTAGAGCACCGACAGCTCGTAGCCCCGGCTCGCGGCCACCCGCAGGCCGAGCAGGAGGGCGATGTCGCGGCCGATGATCAGGACCGGCGCGAGCCAGCCGAGGCGGCCGTGCCACCACAGGATCAGCACCGCCGAGTCGATCAGCAGGCGGTCGGCGAGCGGGTCGACGAGCCGGCCGAAGCGCGTCGAGTGATCGAACCGGCGCGCCAGGTAGCCGTCCAGGTAGTCGGTGACCGAGGCCAGCCCGAACAGCACGAAGGCCAGCACCGAGTGGCCGTCCTCGGCGTTCCACAGCACCACCCAGAAGACCGGCAGGACGAGCAGCCGCGCCAGGGTCAGCGCGTTCGGGATGCGGTAGCGGAGCGGAACGGGAGCGATCGCCTCGCCACCCGTGCTCGACGCGTCGTCCACGCCCGAATCGTACTAGGCGACGGTGAACTGGGCCACGAGCCGCTCGAGCTCCTGTGCGGTGTGCGCGAGCTCGCGGGCCGACGCGGCGATCTCCTCGGTCGCCGCGGCCGTCTCCTCGGTGGAGGCCGAGACCTCCTCGGCCGACGCCGCCGACTGCTCGGCGACCGAGGCCACCTCGGCGCTCGAACCGGCGATGCCGGCGATGCGGCCGGACACCTCCTCGACGGCGCCGTCGATGCGCTCGAACACGTCGCGGGCCCGGTCGACGGTGATCACGCCGTCCTCGGTGCGGCGGACGCCGTCCTTCACGACCTCGACCGCGCGGCTGGTGTCGGCCTGGATCTCGGCGATCAGCGCCGAGATCGAGCCGGCAGCCTGCTCGGACTCCTCGGCGAGCTTGCGCACCTCCTCGGCGACGACCGCGAAGCCCCGGCCCTGCTCGCCGGCGCGGGCGGCCTCGATGGCCGCGTTCAGCGCCAGGAGGTTCGTCTGGCCGGCGATCCTCGAGATCGTGTCGACGATGCCGCCGACCCGCTCGGACTTCGAGCCGAGCGCCTGGATCGCCTCGCTCAGCGCGGTCGAGGCACCCGCAGCGCGGCCATCGCCTCGGACGCCTGCTCGGCCGCGCGGCGGCCGTCACCGGCCAGCGAGCGGGCCTGCTCGGCGCTCTGCGAGCCGGCGCCCGCAGCCTCGCGGGTGTCGGACACCATCCGCACCTGGCGCTCGGCGCCGGTGGCGACGTCGGTCACGGCGTGGGCGATCTCGCCGACGGCGCGTCCGGCTTCCTCGGAGGTCGAGGCCATCTCCTGGCTGGCGGCCGAGACCATCTCGGCGCTCTGCGTGACCTTGCCGACAGCGTCACGAGCTGCTCGCGCATCGACGTGTAGGAGTCGATCGCGCCGAGCGTGCTCTCGCGGATCTCGTTGACCGCCTCGCCGGCGTCGCCGATCTCGTCGTTCGACAGCCGGTCGATCGGCGGCACGTCCGCGTGCACCGTGCGGGTCAGGTCGCCGCCGGCCATCGCCTGCATCGCGCCCCGCAGGGTGCTGATGCACTCGTCCTGCAGGCTGCGCAGGGTGGCGACCATGCGCTGCACGCCCCTGCGCACCCTCGGGTCACCAGGAACGCGGCCGCGGCGGCGCCGAGGATCGCGATGGCCAGGAGCGCGAGCACCAGGAGCCGCGAGCTCGAGTAGGTCGACGAGATCTGCTGGTCGAGGTCGTGCGCCTCCTGCGCGTTCAGCTTCACGAGGTCGCGCAGGGAGCCGTCGGCGGCGGCGTAGCGGCTGCTGGCGGTCGTCGTAGGCCTTCAGCGCGGCGGCGCGCTGGCCGGCGCGGCTCAGCCGGCGCACCTCGCTGCGCGCCTGCCGGTAGCGCGCGAGGTCGGCCTGGAAGCGCGAGACCAGCGCCTCCTCCTGCGGCGACTGCTCGATCGCCGTCTCGGCCGCCAGGGCCTTGTCGACGTCGGCGGTCACGGTGGCCAGCTCGGCGTCGACCTCGCGCTGTGCGGCCGCATCCCCGATCTCGAGGACGCCGCGGAGCATGAGGCGCTGGCCGTCGGCCAGGCTGGCGTCGACGGACGCCGAGCTCACGGATGCCCTGGGTCCCCGTCGCTGTACATCGTGCGGCCCTCGTCGTTGACGCTGCCCGAGGCTGTGGATGGAGAGGATGCCGACAGCCAGCAGGAGGCCGATCGCGGCGCCGAACGCGCCGTACAGCTTGGCGCCGATCGAGAGTCGGCGCCCGCTGCGGGCGCCGCTGGTCGGTTCGTGGTGCATGTCGCTCCTGGCAGGGGGAGGGTCGTTCCTTCGATCGGAGGATCGGCAGCTCCGCCGGGTTCTGAAGGCCCGGGCGCCCGCGCGTCGTGATCCGGCCCTCCTTACCCAGGCTTAATACGCCCCTTCCTGGCTCGTTCCGCGACGAGCCGGGTACCCTTCCTCCTACCGGTCGCACGACCCCCGCATCCGACCCAGGAGAGCCGATGGCGATCGACGAGCTGCGAGCGATGGCGGTCAGGGAGCGTCTGGAGTCGGCGCTGTTCGAGATCCGCCGGGTGATCGCAGGACAGGACGCGATGCTCGAGCGCGTGCTGGTCTGCCTGATGGCCCGAGGGCACCTCCTGATCGAGGGCGTTCCCGGGCTGGCCAAGACGCTGACCATCAAGACGACCGCCGCGGTGCTCGGCGGCTCGTTCCAGCGCGTCCAGTTCACGCCCGACCTCGTCCCGTCGGACCTCGTCGGCACCCGCATCTACCGGCCCGACAGCGGCTCCTTCGACACCGAGACCGGCCCGGTCTTCTGCAACTTCCTGCTCGCGGACGAGATCAACCGCGCGCCGGCGAAGGTGCAGTCGGCGCTGCTCGAGGTCATGCAGGAGCGCCAGGTCACGATCGGCAAGCAGACCTTCCCGGTGCCCGACCCGTTCCTGGTCATGGCGACCCAGAACCCGATCGAGTCCGAGGGCACCTACCCCCTGCCCGAGGCGCAGATCGACCGCTTCATGCTGAAGATCCTGGTCGACTACCCGCAGCACGACGAGGAGCTCTCGGTCGTCGAGCGCTCGCTGGTGGCGGCGCCGGACCTGAAGCTGGCCCTGCCGCTCGACGAGCTGCGCGACGCCCAGGCCGCCGCGGTGCAGGTCTACGTCGACCCGTCCCTGATCTCGTACGCCGTCGCCCTCGCCGAGGCGACCCGCAGGCCCGAGACGCTCGGCGTGCCCGAGCTCGAGGGCCGCGTGGCCTTCGGCGCGAGCCCGCGCGCCCCGATCAGCCTCATCCACGCCGCCCGGGCGCTGGCGCTCCTGCGCGGCCGCACCTACGTGGTGCCGACGGATCTCGAGGAGCTCATCAAGGACGCGATGCGCCACCGCCTCGTCCTCACCTACCGGGCCCTCGCCGAGGGCACCACGGCCGACCAGATCCTCGACGCCGTGATCTCGAAGGTGCCGCTGCCGCAGCTCGACCTCGGGCGCCAGGGAGCGGCTTGAGCCCGACCGCCCAGCGGTCGCCGCGGCGCCCCGGCCCCGGGGCGATGCCGGCGTCGGTCCTGCGCGCGCTCGAGGTCACGATGGCCCGCCGGATCGACGGCCTGCTGGCGGGTGACTACCGCTCGACCCAGCTCGGCCAGGGCACCGAGCTCGCCCAGATCCGGCCGTACCGGATCGGCGACGACGTCCGCCACATGGACTGGAACGTCACGGCGCGCACCCGCGAGCCGCACGTCCGGGTGCACCTCGCCGAGCGGGTGCTGGTCACCTGGATGGTGCTCGACATCTCGCCGTCCATGGCCTTCGGCACCGCTGATCGGCGGAAGGCCGACGTCGCCGAGGGCGTCGCGGTGGCCGTCGGCACCGTGGCCACCCGGCGCGGGAACCGGCTCGGGGTCTACACCTTCGGCGGCGGCGACGCCCGCGTGCTGCCGCCGCGCCAGGGCAGGCTCGGCCTGCTCGGGATGCTCGAGGCGGTCCGCGAGGAGCAGGCCGCCGGCGGCACCGGCGGGCCCGAGACGGCCGAGGCGCTGCTCAACGTCGGCGGCCTGGCCCGGGAGCGCTCGCTGGTGGTGGTGATCTCCGACCTGCGCGGCCGGCGCGACTGGTCCGATCCGATCCTGCAGCTCGCCGGGCGCCACGACGTGATCGCCGTCGAGGTCCGCGACCCCCGTGAGGAACGGCTGCCGGACGTCGGCGACATCTGGGTCGTCGACCCCGAGAGCGGCCGCCAGCTCCGGGTCAACACCCGCAGCGAGCGGCTGCGCCGGCGCTTCGAGGAGGCCGCCTCGGCCGAGCGCGGCCGAGGTCGCCCAGATCCTGTCCAGCGCCGGCGTCGGCCACGTCGTCCTGTCCACCGAGGGCGAGTGGCTGCGGCCGTTCGTGTCGCTTCCTGCGCAACCGGGGCGGCCGCCGGTGACGTTCTCCTGGCCGCTCGTCCTGGTGGCCCTCGCCCTGGTGCCGATCGCGGCGGGTCTCTACCTGCTGTTCGAGCGGCGGCGGCGCAGCGGCGTCCAGGAGCGCTGGGCGAGCGCCGCCCTGCTCCCGTTCACCGTCGGCGAGGGGCCCGGCTGGCGCCGGCACGTCCCCATCGCCGTGCTGCTCGGGGCGCTGACCGTGCTGGTCGTCGGCGCGGCCCGCCCGCACCTCGAGCGGACGGTGTCCCGGGAGGACGCGACGGTCATGCTGGCCGTCGACGTGTCGTACTCGATGGCCGCGAAGGACGTGCGGCCGACCCGTCTCGCGGCGGCCCGCAGCGCCGCGCTGGCGTTCGTCAAGGAGGCGCCGAAGCAGGTCAACATCGGGCTCGTCTCGTTCGAGACCGGCGCGCACCTGGTCGTGCCGCCGACGACCGACCGGCTGATCCTGACGCGCGGCCTGAACCAGCTTCGGCCCGGCGAGGGCACCGCCGTCTCCGGGGCGATCCTGACGGCGCTGTCGGCCAGCGGCGCGCGCCGGCCGAACCATCGCCCGGTCGCCATCCTGATGCTGTCCGACGGCGCCCAGACCCAGGGCCGCACCTCGCCCACCGCGGCCGCCCAGCAGGCGCGCAGCCGCCACGTGCCGATCTACACCGTCCTCCTGGGGACGAACGCGGGCGTCGTCGAGCGGCCGCTGGCGAACGGCTACAAGGAGCGGATCCAGGTGCCTCCCGATCCGACCACGCTGCGCGCCATCTCCAGCACCAGCGGCGGCCAGTTCTTCGAGACGACCAACGCCCAGTCGCTGAAGACGGTCTACGAGCGGCTCGCGTCGAAGCTCGGCCACCGCCAGGCGAACACCGAGGTCACCGCCGGCTTCGCGGGCCTGGCCGGCGTGCTGCTGCTGGTCGGGGCCGCGCTCTCGGCCCTGTGGTTCCGGAGGGCTCCGTGAGGCGCCTCCTGCTCCTCGTGCTGGTGCTGGCCGCCGCAGGCGTCGCGCCCGGGCGGGCCGACGCCGACGCCCGCGAGTGCCAGGGCCTGATGGTCTGCATCCCGGTCGCCGGGCCGTGGGTCGCCGTCCCGGCGCCGAGCGGCACCTCGGTCGTCCCCGTCCAGTTCCTGCTCAGCTGCCCGCGCGGCAGCGTGGTCGCGGGCACCGACGCCCTGGTCTCGGACCGGGGCCTCGACGTCGAGTTCCTGGCCACCCTCGGCGCGCCCGTCGGCCCCGGTGTGACGACGCACGCCTCGGTGCTGTTCATCGCCACCTACACGGGCGCGGCGAAGCGGCCGTCCGGGTTCCAGCCGTACCTCGGCTGCGTGCCCGCGTCGGGCGGCGGCGGCCGCGCGACGACGGCGTTCCACCCGTTCGCGGCGCAGGCGTTCCCGCCGGGCGAGCCGCTCGTGCGGCGGACGAGGGCCCTGCAGCTCGCGGTCAACGGCGCCACCACGGGCACCGCTCGCCTGCAACCGGGGCGAGCGGCTGATCGGCTCGGCCCACGCCATCGTCTTCCCGCAGATGAAGCAGCCGCCGATCGAGTGGCTGGCCGACGTGCGCGGGGCCCGGCGCATCATCGACGGCCGCGTGGCAGTCTCGGCCACACGCGGTGACGCGATCCCGCCGCGGACGAAGGTCGCCGTCCAGATCCTCGCCGTCTGCGCCAAGCCTGGATGAGCTTCGAGAGCCCCCTCCTGCTGCTGACCCTGCTGGCCATCCCGCTGGCGATCCTCGGCTGGCGCGAGATCCAGAAGCGGCGGATGCGCTACGCGCTGGTGTTCACGAACGTGGACGTGCTGGCGTCGGTGACCGAGCGCGAGCCGCGCTGGAAGCGCCTCATCCCGCCGATCCTGCTGCTGCTGGCGCTCACCGCGACCTGCGTGGCCACCGCCCGGCCGCGGGTCACGGTGCACGGCGAGCGCGACCAGGGCGCGGTCGTGCTGCTGGTCGACGTGTCGCGCTCGATGGTCGCCCGCGACGTCAAGCCGAGCCGGCTCGGGGCCGCCCGCCAGGCGATCAAGATCTTCCTGCAGCGGATCCCGTCGAGCTTCTCGGTCGGGATCGTGGCGTTCTCGGACGCGCCGAGCGTGGTCTCCCCCGTCACCGACGACCGCACGGTGACCCAGGCCGCGGTCGACTACCTGCTGCCCGAGTTCGGCACCGCGATCGGCGACGGCCTGGCCGAGGCCGTCCGCGTCGGCCAGCAGGCGGCCCTGCAGATCTCGGCCCGCCGCCAGGCCGGCCGGCCCGTCCCGGTGACGATCCTGCTGCTCTCGGACGGCGCCCAGCGCAGCGGCCTGCTGCTGCCCGAGCAGGGCGCGCAGAAGGCCCGCGCGGCCGGGATCCGGGTGTACACCATCGCCCTCGGCACGGCGAACGGCGTGGTCCAGGCGAACTTCGACGGGTTCGACCGCCAGATCCGCGTCCCGCCGGACCCCGACACGCTGCGCCGGATCTCGACGATCACCCAGGGCCAGTTCTACCCGGCGCCGACGGCCAACGCCCTCAGAGGCGGCGTACCGGACGATCGGCTCGAAGGTCGCGACGACGCCGCGGAGGGTCGAGATCGGCGGCGCCTTCCTGGCCGTCGGAGCGGTGCTCCTGGTCGGCGCCGGCGCGCTCTCGACCCTCTGGGGCTCTCGCCTGCCCTAGCCGCTCAGCGGTAGGCCTGGGCGAAGCCGGTGCGCCAGCTCGGGTGCCGCGGCGTCCAGCCGAGCTCGCGCCGGGCCTTGCGGTTCGACGCGCCCCGGGTCTCGGTCATCAGCGTCACGCCCGCCTCGCCGGCCGCGAGCCGCCCCACCCAGCGCGGGACGCGCCGCGGCGGCTTCGCGCCGAGCGCCTCGGCCAGCGCCGGCAGCCACTCGCGCACCGGCGCCGGCTCGTCGTCGACCACGTTGTAGACGCCCGGCGCGCCCTTCTCGAGGGCCAGGACCGTGGCCTCGGCGGCGTCGTCGAGGTGGATGAACGACCAGACGCCGCCGCCGTCGCCGACCACCGGCCAGCGGCGCTTGCGGACGAGCTCGAGCTGGATGTCCTTCGGGTCGCCGTAGAACCCGCCGTAGCGCAGCGCCACGCCGCCGGCCGCGACGACCGCCTGCTCGAGGTGCTGGATCGCGTCGAGCGTCTCGCGCATGGCCGCCGGCGGCGACGGGTCGAGCGGGTCGTCCTCGGTCTTGACCGCGCCGCCGATGCGGGCGTACGGCCAGCCGGCGTAGCTCTGGGCCACGAACCGCTCGACGCCGAGCTCGGCGGCCGCCGCGAGCAGGTTGTCGGTGCCCTCGACGCGCAGCCGGTTGGTGAGCGCGAAGGTGCGGTCGAAGTGGCGCATGTCGGCGGCGTCGCCGGCGAGGGCGGTGGCCTCGTGCACGATCCCCTCGGGCATGGCCGCGGCGATGGCGGCCCGCACCGCGTCCGCGGTCGAGGACGTCGAGCACGACGGCCTCGGCGCCGGCGTCGCGCAGCGCCGCGGCCCGGCGGTCCGAGCGCGACGCGCCGATCACCTCGTGGCCGCGGGCGACCAGCTGGGGGACGAGGCGCGTGCCGATCGCGCCGGTGGCTCCTGTGACGAACACTCGCATGGGACGGACTCCTTCGTAGCTGTCTGCCCCGCAGACGAGATCGCCCCCTCGACCTGTGACACGTCACGGCCAGCGGTGCTATCTCGTCTACGGGCACATGGACGACGAGACCGAGCTCCGCCCCTACCTGTTCGCCATCGCCTACCGCATGCTCGGCAGCGTGACCGACGCCGAGGACGTGGTGCAGGACGCGTTCCTGCGCTACCACGCCAGCCCGCCGGTCGAGGTCGAGTCCCCGAAGGCGTACCTCTCGACGATCGTGACCCGGATCGCGATCGACCACCTGCGCTCGGCCCGGGCCCGCCGCGAGACCTACCCCGGCGAGTGGCTGCCCGAGCCGATCGTGGCCGACGAGGCGGCGGAGCACGCCGAGACCGCCGACTCGCTGTCGCTCGCGTTCCTGCACCTGCTCGAGAAGCTCTCGCCGGTCGAGCGCGCGGTCTTCCTGCTGCGCGAGGTGTTCGACTACCCCTACGAGGAGGTCGGGCGGATCGTCGGCAAGAGCCCGACGAACTGCCGTCAGATCCTGGCCCGGGCCCACCGCCACGTCGAGGAGGGCAGGCGCCGCTTCGACGTGTCGCGCGAGGAGCGCGAGGAGGTCGCCCGGCGGTTCCTGGCCGCCTGGGAGGACGGCGACGTCGCGGCGCTCGAGCGGGTGCTCGCTCCGGACGCCACGGTGTACGGCGACGGCGGCGGCAAGGCCCCGTCGATGCCGGTGCCGCTGGTCGGCGCCGGGCGCGTGGCGAAGGCCCTGGTCGGCTGGCGCCGCAAGGCCGTCGAGCACGGCTACGCGCACCGGCCGTCCCTGGTCAACGGCGAGCCCGGGGTGGTCTTCCACGACGCCGACGGCCGGGTCGCCTGGGTCGCCAGCCTGCAGATCGCCGACGGCGTGGTCGTGGCCGTCCGCTCCATCCTCAACCCGGACAAGCTGGCCCACGTGCCGCCCGTCGTCTGACCGGTGCGGTCGCCAGAATGGCGCCGTGCCGATCGTGGACAACGCGATCTACGTCGACGGCCGCCGCAGCGCGGACCCCTCGACGCTCGAGGAGACCTACGCGCTCCTGCGCCAGCGGCGCGGCGTGGCCTGGATCGGGCTGTACCGGCCGACCGAGGAGGAGTTCTCCTCGGTGGCCCGGGAGTTCGACCTGCACCCGCTGGCGGTCGAGGACGCGATCACCGCGCACCAGCGGCCGAAGCTCGAGCGCTACTCCTCCACCCTGTTCGTGGTGCTGCGGGCGGCGAGCTACGTCGACGACATCGAGGAGGTGCGCTTCAGCGAGCTGCACGTCTTCGTCGGCCGCGAGTTCCTGCTCACCGTCCGCCACGGCGAGGCGCCGGAGCTCGGCAAGGTGCGCACCCGCATGGAGGCCGATCCCGAGCTGCTCGGCCAGGGCACGGAGTCGATCCTGTACGCGATCCTCGACCGGGTCGTCGACGACTACCTGCCGGTGGTCGCCGGGCTCGAGAACGACGTCGACGAGATCGAGACCGAGGTCTTCGGCGGCAACCCGCGCGTCTCCCAGCGGGTCTACGAGCTGCTGCGCGAGGTGATCGAGTTCCAGCGCGCCACCCGCCCGCTGGTCGGGATGCTCGAGTCGCTGCGGGCGGGCACCGAGAAGTACGGCGTCGGCGTCGAGCTGCAGCGCTACCTGCGCGACGTCGAGGACCACGCCCGGGCGGTCGCCGAGCGGGTCGAGGCGCTGCGGCTCCTGCTGCAGAACATCCTGAGCGTGAACCTGACGCTCGTGAGCCTGCAGCAGAACGAGGAGGTCTCGAACCTCACCCGGGTCTCGATCGAGCAGAACGAGGAGGTGAAGAGGATCTCCGCCTGGGCCGCGATCCTCTTCGCCCCCACGCTCATCGGGACGGTCTACGGCATGAACTTCGCCCACATGCCCGAGCTGAGCTGGAAGCTGGGCTACCCGTTCGCGCTCGCCCTGATGGCGCTCGTGTGCGTCGTCCTGTTCAGCGTGTTCCGCCGCCGCGGCTGGCTACTCAGGCGAGGGTCTCCTCGGTGACCGTCCAGAGCCGCTCGGCCGCCTCGGGGTCGAGCGCGTAGGCCGCGACGCCGGTGCGGGTGCCGGGCTGGTTGGGCTCGGCCTCGTTGCAGTTCTCGAAGTAGCGGCCGCCGACGCCGTCGAGCAGCGGCGAGGTCGCCACGAGGACGCTGGTCGCGGCGCCCTGCTCCACCGTCTTCCACGGCACGTTGTTCGGGTCGCCGCCGCCCTCGCGCACCATGCGCGCCAGGTCGTCGTCGGTGATGTGGCGCTGCAGGTTGGTGCGGATCGCGCCCGGGTGCAGGGCGTTGACGGTGATGCCGTCGGCGGCCCAGCGCTTCGAGCCCTCGACGGCGAACAGGACGTCCGCGGTCTTCGACTGGCCGTAGGCGACCCACGGGTCGTAGGGCCGGTGCTCGAAGTGGATGTCCTCGAACACGACGGGCGAGCGCAGGTGGGCGCTCGAGCTCAGCGCGACGATCCGGCCGCCGGTCTCGGCCAGCGCCGGGCGCAGGCCGCGGGCCAGGGCGAAGTGGCCGAGGTGGTTGGTCGCGAACTGCAGCTCCCAGCCCTCGGGCGTGCGGCGCAGCGGCGAGGCCATGACGCCGGCGTTGTCGACGAGGATGTCGAGCGGGCCCTGCCAGGCCGAGGCGAAGCGGCGCACCGAGGCCTGATCGGCGAGGTCGAGCTCGGCGACGAGCACGCGCTCGCTGCCGGTGGTCGAGGCGACGTCGCGCGCGGCGGTCTCACCCTGCTCGCGCCGGCGCACGGCGATGGTGACCTCGGCGCCCGCGCCGGCGAGCGCGCGGACGGTCTCGACGCCGATCCCCGAGCCGCCGCCGGTGACGACGACGCGCTTGCCCGTGAGGTCGATGCCGGCCACGACCTCGGCTGCGGTGGACGCTGCGCCGAACGGGGTCTGGATACGGGTGCCTTGGGCGTTCATGCTGTGCTCCTGAATCGCGAAGGCGGGAGGGCACGTCCGCGCTACCATGAAAAGCGGAGGCGCCTCCACAACGCGTCGCAGTATAAGCGGAGGTAGCTCCGCTTAGCAAGGAGTCCGCATGTCCACCCCATCCACCCGCCCACTGCGCGCCGACGCGCAACGCAACCGTGACCGCCTCCTCGAGGTGGCAGTGCGCGCGTTCTCGACCGAGGGCCCCGAGGTGACGCTCGAGGCCGTCGCGAAGGAGGCGGGCGTCGGCATCGGCACGCTGTACCGCCACTTCCCCACCCGCGAGGCGCTGGTCGAGGCGGCCTACCGCAGCGAGCTGCTGCGGCTGTGCGCGGCCGCCGACGAGCTGGTCGCCGACGAGCCCGGAGACGTGGCCCTGCGCACCTGGATGGACCGCTTCGTGGACTACATGACGACCAAGCGCGGCATGGCCGACGCCCTCCGAGCGGTGATCGCATCCGGGCTGAACCCGTACGCCGAGAGCCGCGACCGGCTGCTGGCGGCGATGGGGACGCTCCTTCGGGCGGGCATCGAGAGCGGCAGCCTGCGCTCGGACGTCGACCCCGCCGACGTGCTCGCCAGCCTGACCGGGGTCTCCCTCGCGGCGGGCGAGCCGGCCAAGCGCGAGCAGGCCGGACGGATGCTCGACCTGCTCGTGGACGGGTTGCGCTACCGCGCCTCCTAGCTCGGGGCCCGCGCCGCCAGGTCGTCGCGCACGCTGACGGTGGACGTCAGCCCGTCCGCCGACACCGCGGGGAGGGACGTCGCGGCGTCGGGGACGAGCCGGGATCCGGCCGAAGCGTCGGCGTCGGGCTCGATCGATGGATGGCGCTGCCGCGCCTCCGACCCGGCGCGGCAGCGCCGGCGGCCCGAGGAGATCGGGGAGGGAGCCGCCGGTAGAGCGTCCAACCGTACGCTCCGGGCAGAGTGGCGACCAGTCGCGCGTTCGTGCGCCCACGTGTCCGCTAATACGTTTGCGTCAGCGCGCCCAGCGGAGGTCGACACTGGGCGACCCGCCGAGGCTGAGCGAGGCGATCGGTGCGCCTCGCAGGACCCTTCCAGTCGGGGCGAGAGGATTTGAACCTCCGACCGCCCGGCCCCCAGCCGGGTGCGCTACCAGGCTGCGCCACGCCCCGTTCGCCAACGAGTATAGCCCGCCGGGCGTGTAGGCTCGCTCCATGCCTCGCGGGATCTCGCGCGCCGACTTCGAGCAGCTGGTGTCGGAGGCCATCGACGCGCTCCCGGCCTGGCTGCAGCCGTTCCTCGACGAGGTGGCGGTGGTCGTCGAGGACGAGCCGCCGCAGGGCGAGGACGACCTGTACGGCCTGTACGAGGGGCCGGAGCTCGGCGACGACCCGACCGGGTTCCTGCCGCCGGTGATCACCCTCTTCCGGCGGCCGCTCGTCGAGGACTACGGCGACGAGCCGGCCGCGCTGCGGCGCGAGGTGCAGATCACGGTCGCCCACGAGCTCGCGCACCGCTTCGGCTTCGACGAGAAGCGGCTCGACGAGCTCGGATACGGCTAGCGCCGGGCCCGACCTTTCATTCGACCGCCACGTACGCCATCATTCGCCCTCCCGTTGGACCTGGCGACAACGCGCGGGAGGATCATGGCGACGAGGCGCTCGAGCAACCAGCCCACCACGGCCAAGGCCGAGCCACGGCCACGGTCGGGCAAGGGAAGCACGGGCGCGGCCAAGTCGAGCGTCCTCGACCACCGTTTCGGACGCGGCGACCCGCTCACCATCGGGGTCGAGGAGGAGTACATGCTCCTCGACGGGACGACGTTCGACCTGCAGAACGGGATCGAGTCGGTCCTGCAGGCCGTCCAGGGCTCGCCGATCGAGGGCCAGGTGCATCCCGAGCTGATGGAGAGCACCGTCGAGGTCGCGAGCAAGGTCTGCAAGAACATCGACGACGCCCACCGCGAGCTCTCGGCCCTCCGCCGCGGCCTCGCCGACGCCGTCGGCACCGCTCGGCCTGCGCATCGGCGCCGCCGGCACCCACCCGTTCGCGCTCGCCGAGGACCAGCGGATCACCTCGCGCGACCGCTACCGCTACATCGTCGAGCAGCTGCAGTACGTCGCCCGCCGCGAGCTCGTCTTCGGGATGCACGTCCACGTCGGCGTCCCGAGCCCCGAGCTCTGCATGAGCGTCATGGAAGGCGTGCTCGTCGAGCTCCCGGTCCTGCTGGCCCTCTCGTCCAACTCGCCGTTCTGGCGCGGCAAGCCGAGCGGTATCGCGTCCACGCGCCAGGCAGTGTTCGCCGGCTTCCCCCGCTCCGGGCTGCCGCCGCGCTTCGGCTCCTACGAGGACTACGCCGAGACCGTCGGCTGGATGGAGACCACCAACGTCATCGCCGACTACACCCACCTCTGGTGGGACGTCCGGCCGCACCCGCGGCTCGGCACCATCGAGCTGCGCGTCCCCGACTGCCAGTTCGACATCGACTACAGCCTCGCCCTGGTGGCCTACGTCCAGGCCCTGGTCATGGAGGTCCTGGACGAGTGCGAGAAGGGGTCTCCCCCGGTCTCCTACCACCGCGCGCTGCTCGCCGAGAACAAGTGGCTCGCGGCCCGCTACGGCGTCGACGCCCAGATGATGGACCTCGCCGGCGGCCGCCGGGTCAAGCTGCCCGGCGAGCCAGCTCGCCCGCCGCCGGCTGCGCCAGCTCGCCCCGTACGCCCGCGAGCTCGGCTGCAACGACGCCCTCCAGGGCATCGAGAAGATCCTCGAGACCGGCACCGGCGCGGCCCGCCAGCTCCGGGTCTACAACGCGAACCAGGACCTCGTCGAGGTGATGGGCGAGCTCGCCTCGGTCACGGAGCTCGCCAGCGCCAGCTGAGCCCGTCTACGAGTGGCGCAGGGTGAAGACCCGCGTGCTCGTACGGGTGTTGCCGTTCGTGTCCAGCACCGTCGCGCTCGACGTGACCGCCAGGCTGCGATGGCCGCGCACGAGGCGCTTGCCGCGCACGGTCAGCCTGACCGGCACCACGGTCGAGCCCTTCTTCGCCAGCACCTCGACGCCGGCGCCGAGCACGATGGCCTTCCGGCCCAGCTTCAGCTTCCTGGCCTGGGCCGCGGAGAGCTTCAGCGTCTCGCGCACCGTGCAGGCCTCGCTGCAGCTGAACCAGAGCTTCAGGCCCGACGACAGGATCGTCTTCAGGGTCTGGTTCGCGGACACGCTCTGGGTCACCCTCGGCGCGGTCGTGTCGAGCGGCGGAGGAGGCGGCGGCGACGTCGACCCACCGGTGGTCGTGGTGGTCGTCGGCGGCGGGGTCGAGGTGGGCGGCGCAGAGGTCGGCGGCGTCGTCGGATCCGTGGTCGGGGGAGCGCTCTGCGGCAGGTCGAAGGCGGCGTGCGGCGACGTGTCGTTCGCGCCCGTCGTCGACGCCGAGTAGCCCATCCCGCGCTGCGGCGAAGACCGACCACAGCGTGGCCGTGTGGGCGCCGGCGTACAGGACCTGGTCGGCCTGCAGGATCGCGTTGCGCGCGTCCAGGAACGACGGCTCGGGCGGCGCCAGCTCGAGGCCGCGGGTCACGAGGTTCTCGGTGACCTGGTAGCTCGCAGGGCCGATCGCCTGGCGGATCTGCCACAGCGTCTCGCCCCAGATCTCGCCGTCGGCGTGCACCTCGGGCCCGCCGATGATCTTCCCGAAGTCGGCGTAGGTGTAGCCGCCGACCCGGCCGTTGTCGCCGCCCGGGCAGACCGGGCCGTTGTTCTCGCCGGCGATCGGCGAGACGCCGCCGCCGTCGTTCACCAGGCAGTCGATCGGCTGGGTGCGCACGACGCGGGCCGGGCCGCCGGCGGTGCCCCGTCCGAGCCACAGGTTCGCGCTGCCCGCGGCGTTCGGCCCGAGGTCGGCGTCCCAGCAGTCCGTCGGGCGCGGCGTGGCCTCGGTGCAGCCCTTGACGATGAAGTCGAGCGCGTACCAGTCGGACCAGGCCTCGCCCATCGAGCCGGGACTGCTGGCCGTGCAGCGCGGGGTCGTTCGCCGCGTCGGTGACCAGGCGGTTCGACAGGCCGTGGGTGTACTCGTGGTAGATGATCGAGGCGTCGTCGCCGCCGTTCGAGTCGACGAACGGCTCGTCGCCGGTCCAGTTCGTGAACAGGTACATCTGCATGCGCGGCGGGACTGCCGTCGGCCGGCGTGTACATGTTCGCGTTGTTGATGTGGTCGCCGTCCGGAAAGCCGTCGGCGGTGTGGACGGCGTGGCCCCGCCAGCGCCGTCGTCGACCTGGGCCTGCACCGCGTCGACGCCCTCGAAGTTGCCGTTGGCGGCGGTGAAGCCGATCGGCGCCGCCGCCAGGTGGTCGTGGAACGCGTTGACGAAGAAGAACACCTGCGTGGCGTTCTGGGGCAGGTTCGTCTGGTACGTGTTCGGTGCTGTTGCTGTTCCAGGAGCACGGCGTCGTCGTGGTGCAGTAGTAGCCCGCCGTCGGGGCGAAGACGTAGGCCCAGTCCCCGGCGCCGAGGCCGCCGCCGTTGCCGCCGGGCGCGATCTCGTCGCCAGCGATCGGCGCGTTGTCGTCGTGCAGTCCGCGTAGACGTGAGCGTTGGTGCCGCTCAGCGTGGTCGCCCCGGCTCCGAGCCAGCCGAGCGCCACGAAGTCGTCGCTTGTCAGGCTGGGCGTAGGCGCATCGTCATGCCGCCGTCGTTCAGCGGATAGCTCGGCCGAGTAGTACGGCATGTACCACCAGTGCAGGCCCTTGCCGGCGAAGTCGACCGCGTTCTCGCGGAACAGCAGCTTCGCCGCTCGAGGCGTCGACCACGTCCTCGTAGACGTGCTGCGAGTCGACCTCGGCGTACGGTGTGCCAGGCGAGCTGCAGGCCGTGACCGGCGTCGAACCAGACGAGCGAGGCCCGGTCGTAGGGGCTCGAGGCGAAGGTCGTGTCCCTCGTCGGCGTCGACGCGGTGGAGGACGGCGTCGGCAGCAGCGAGCCGCCGCCGTCGCGCAGTGCGATCCCGAGCGCCTCGCCGGCGGCGATCGCAGGCACGGCGGTCGTCGTCGTCGCCCGCACCGGCGAGCCGACCACGCTCACGACCTGGCCGTCGGGCGCGACGTTCACCTTGACCCCGCCCTGGAAGACGGGAATCCTGTCGACCTTCTGGGCGAGCGACACCTGGTGCAGACCGGCGATGTCGACCGCATCCCGGGTCTGAACCAGGGTCGAGAGCGCGGCGGCGCTCGTGCCGAGGAGGGCGGCGTGGCTCGACAGGTAGGAGCGCGCGATGGCGCCGGCGGCGGCGTTGCTCGGGCGCGTGAGGAAGCCGTCATCACGGGCGACCACCGGCACGACGTCGTCGTGCGGACGTCGAGCGGCGGCCGCTCGGCGACGCCGGTCCTGATGTTCGCGAGCGCAGGCGAGGCCGGGGCCATCACGGCCAGGGCCAGGCCCACCGCGAGCAGCGATCGCCTCATCGAGCTTCTCCCCGTCGTCTCCGTCCGTGGATCCATCCGGGTAGATGTCGGCACGCGGGCGCCGCGCCGAAAGGGTGATCCGCCCCCGCCGGCGTCGTTGCGGCGGGGGCGGATCGCCTCTCGGCTAGCGCTTCAGGGTGAAGACCTTCTTGGTGGTCTTCTTGTTGCCGTGCGCGTCCTTCGCGACGACCGTCGAGGTCATCGGGAGCTTCTTGAACCGCTTGACCAGCTTCTTGCCGGTGGCGGTCAGCTTGACGCTGAGGGTGACGGTGCCGGCCTTCGACAGCTTCTTCGAGGCGCTGCCGAGCCGAACGACCTTCTTGCCCACCTTGAGCGCCTTCGCCTGCTTGATGCTCAGCGTCAGCGAGTCGGTCAGGGTGCACGCCTCGTTGCAGTGGAGCTTGAACTTGATCCCGCTCTTCAGGATCGTCTTCAGCTTCTGCTTGGGCACCAGCGCGTTGGTGATCGTCGGCGCCGTCTTGTCGACGACGGCGGCGGGGGCGGCGGCGGAGGCGGCGGGGGCGGCGGGGGCGGCGCCCCGTACACCTCGAGCTCCGTGATCCCCATGTAGTCCTTGCCGTCGGTGTCGGCGGCCTGGCTCCCGAGCATCGTGAACCGGACGTAGCGGACGTTCGCCGCGGCCGCGGCCGGCGCGATCGGCACCGGAGCGCCGCGCGTCGTGAACGCTCCCTGGGCCGAGAGCGCCCAGGCTGACGCCGTCCGCGGAGGTCTCGATCGTGAACCCAGCGTCCGCCGCGCCCGGGCTCGCGCTGCACGGCGCCGTCGGGTCGACGGCGTAGGAGGTGACGTTGATCGTCGCCGGCAGGGCCACGATGATCGCCTTCGCGCCCGTCGGGCCCTTGCTCGACGTCGCGCTGGTGGAGAGCCAGCCGGTCTTGCTCGAGAGGTCGAACGCGCCCGACGGCTCGCCGCCGCAGCCGATCGAGGTCAGGTCGGGCGGGCTGAACGAGGCGATCGTCGCCCCGCCGCTCAGCGCCGCCCAGTCGCGGATCAGGGTCGCGTTCGCGGCGCCGTTCCCGACGGCCACGCTCGGGATGGCGGCGGCGTCGTACCCCGGCCGCCGAGGCGACCAGGGTGTACACGCCGGACGGCACGCCGGCGATCGCGTAGTTGCCGAAGGCGTCCGTGACGCCCCGCAGGTCGGCGTAGCCGTTGGCGACCACGCGGGCGTTCGGCACCGGCGTGCCGCTCGCGTCGCGGATGGTGCCGGCGATCGAGCCCGTCGGCCGCCGGCGGGAGGTCGAACGCGGCGTGCGGCGCGATGTCCGCCGCGCCGGTCGTGCTGGCCGACCAGCCCATCCCGCGGTTCGCGAAGACCTGCCAGATCGTCGGCACGTGCGCGCCGCCGTAGTACACCCGGTCGGCGAGCAGGATCGCGTTGCGCTCGTCGAGGAAGGACGGGTCGGGCGGCGACAGCTCCATCGCCCGGGTGATCAGGTTCTCGGACACGTCGTAGGCCGCCGGGCCGATCGCCTGGCGCATCTGCCACAGGGTCTCGACCCAGATCTCGCCGTCGGCGTGCACCTCGGGACCGCTCGTCACGTGGGCGAAGTCGGCGTAGGTGTAGCCGCCCTGGTGGCCGGTGTTCTGGTTCACGCAGTCGCCGCCGCTGGCGTCGCCGACGAGGCAGTCGATCGGCTGCGAGCGGATGTCGCGACCCGGGCCGCCCTGCACGCCCTGGCCGATCCAGACGTCGGCGTTGCCCGGCGTGTTCGGCCCGACGTCGGCGTCCCAGCAGTCGGTGCGGCCGGGACTGGTCGCGTTGACGCAGCTCTTGATGATGAAGTCCATCGCGTACCAGTCGGACCAGGCCTCGCCCATCGCGTTGGCCTGGGCGCCGTACAGCGCCGGGAGGCCGTTCGCGTCCCGCACCAGGCGGTGCGACAGGCCGTGGGTGTACTCGTGGTAGATGACCGAGGCGTCGTCGCCGCCGTTGGCCAGGAGCGACTGGTCGAACAGGTACATCTGCATGCGCGGCGGCGTGCCGTCGGCGAGCGCCAGCATGTTGGCGTTGTTCTTGTGGTTCTCGTCCGGCAGGCCGTTGCCGCCGGTCGCCGCGCCGTCGTCGACCTGGGCCTGCACCGCGTCGCCGCCGTCGAGCTGGAAGTTGCCGTCGGCCGGGGTGAACCCGATCGGCGGCGCCGCCAGGTGGTCGTGGAACGCGTTGACGTAGAAGAACACCTGCGTCGCGTTCTGGTACAGGTTCTGGGCCCAGCCGTTCGAGCCGCCCGTCCAGGTGCACGGGGCGGCACCGCCGCTCGGGCAGACCGAGAACTGGTTCCCGAAGTACGCGGTCAGCGGGTAGATCCAGTCGCCGCTGCCGCTCTGGGGGATCTCGTCTCCGGGACCCGGCGTGTTGTCGTCGTTGACGTCGGCGTAGACGTGGACGTTGTTGCCGCTCAGGATCGTCGAGCCGGCAGCCAGCCAGCCGAGCGCGGCGAAGTTCTCGTTGGAGAACGCGTGGTAGGACGAGTTCAGGCCGCCGTTGTTCAGCGGGAACCCGTTCGAGAAGTAGGGGATGTAGAACCAGCGCGAGCCGAGGCCGTTGAACGACACCACGTTCAGCCGGAACAGGAGCTGGCCGCTGGTCGCGTCGACGACGTCCTCGTAGACGTGCTGCGAGTCGACCTCGGCGATCGTGTGCCAGGCCAGCTCGAGGCCGTGGGCGCCGTTGAACCAGACGAGCGAGGCGCTGTCGTAGGTGCTGCGGGCGAACCGGGTCGGCTGCGTCGGCCCGGCAGCGGCGATCGCCCGCGGCGGCGCCATCGAGGCTCCGCCGTCGGCCAGCGCCCGGCCGAGCGCGGCCTCGGCCGTCAGCGTCGGCGCGGCGTCGAGCGGCGCCACCGCCGAGATCGGCGAGCCGAGCACGTTGATGATCCGCCCGTCGGCGTCGACGTTCACCTTGACCCCGCCGTTGAAGATCGGGATCTGGTTCAGCCGCTGGCCGAACGCGACGTGGTGCGTGCCTTCCACGTCGACCGTGTCGCTCGTCTGCTGCAACGCCGCGACGCCCGAAGCCGTCGTGGCGAAGAGCGCCGCGTGCTCGCTCAGGTAGCCGCGCGCGATCGACGCGGCGGCCGCGCTGCTCGGCGCTGTCAGGAAGCCGTCGAGACGTTCCACGACCCGCGGTGCGCCCGTGAGCGCATCGATCTGGACCAGGCCCTGCGATCCGAGCTGGCTGCGCAGGCTCGCAGCCGTGGCGCCCACCGTCGGAGCCGCCACCGCCGGCGCGGCCTCGGCCGCGGTGCGCGTGTCCAGGTGCGGTCGCTGTGCCACGCCGGTCGCGAACGGCCCGGCCAGCGCCGGTCCGCTCATCGCGGCCGCGGCGAGCACCGTGCCCGCAGCGAGCCAGGTTCCTCGCGCCAAACCCATGTCCCTCCCTCGTCGCCATCCGGCAGACGCGCGTCGTCGGACCGCGCGCCGCCAGCCTCGCTTCCACCCAGTGCCTCGAAGCTATCTCGGACGAGGGGTGTTCGGCAACCCCGTCGCCCTCGGTTCAGCCGGTCAGACGAGCGCGCAGCGAGAACATCAGCGGCAGCTCGCCCGGCGTGCCCGGCGGCAGCCCGTACGAGCCGTCGCCGGTCTCGACCAGGAACGGCACGGGCCAGTCGAGCGTCGGCCGCTCGTGCAGGAACTCGATCCGCAGCCCGGCTCCGGCGAGCGCCGTCACGACCTCGCCGAGGCCGTGGGCCCAGCCGTACTCGACCGTCTGCTGCAGGTCGGGGATGTGGCCGGCGTACGAGCCCTCGACCCGGAACGACTGCGGCTCGGGCCGGGAGAAGTACGGGTAGCGCACCAGCAGGTCGCCGGGGCCGACGCCGTCCTGCTCGAGCGTTCCCAGCACCGCGTGGCCCTCGGCCAGGTACAGGTGGCCGCCGGGACGCAGGCAGCGGGCGATCGCCGCCGCCCAGGCGTCGAGGTCGGGCAGCCACCAGAGCACGCCGCGCGACGTGTAGACCAGGTCGAACGCGCCGTGCAGCTCGGGTGGCGGCTCGGTCGCGTCGGCGCACACGAAGCGGGCCTCGAGCCCGCAGTCCACCGCCAGCCGGCGCGCCGCGTCGACCGCCTCGGCCGAGAAGTCGAGGCCGGTGACCGTGGCTCCGAGCCGGGCCAGCGACAGGGTGTCGGTGCCGATGTGGCACTGCAGGTGGAGGACGTCGAGGCCGGCGACGTCGCCGAGCTCGGCGAGCTCGTACGGCCGCAGCCGCACGCCGCCCTTGCGGAAGCTCTCGAGGTCGTAGAACGGCGAGGACTCGTGGAAGCGGGTCCACTCGGCCCACAGCGCCCGGTTCGCGGCCAGCGGATCCATCAGCGCCGCCCGCAGCAGCGCTTGTACTTCTGGCCGCTGCCGCACCAGCACGTGCTGGTTTCGCTCGGGCGGCCAGTCGATCAGCTCCCCGGCCGTCTCGCCGTGCGCGCCCACCGGACGCACCGCCACCACCCGCACGCCCTCGGAGCGAAGGTTCCAGGCGGCTCCCTCGACCCGGCGGGAGTACTCGGCGTGGGTCGGCGCGCGCATGTTCTCGGGGAGCTCCCCGGCCGCGAGCGCGTCGTCCCACAGGTCCGGCGGATGCCACGGCACGGTGACGCCCGCGCCGGCGTCGCGCACGTCCTCGACCCACTCCTCGTCGGCCACCTCGCCGGCGAGGTCGCGCAGCGTGCCGCCGTCCCCGCCCGTCGCCTCGAGGGCCTGGTCCCACAGCAGCGAGCAGGTCTGCGAGCTGGTGGTCCGGGTCGTCGTCGAGCAGCGCCTCGGCGCCCTCGCGCAGGAGCTCCTCGGCCGGTCCGGCCTCCCCCACGGCCAGCAGCTCCTCGCCGGCCCCGAGGTAGACGAACGCCACCGGAGCGATGCGGGCGGCCTCCCGGTAGCGGCTCAGACCCTGCTGCAGGGCGCCCTCGCGCACGTCGATGGCCGCGAGGCTCGTGAGCGACAGGCTTCGGCGCAGCGGCTCCGAGGCCAGGCCCAGCGCCTCCTCCCAGAGCGCGCGGGCCCGCGCGGCGTCCTCCGCGTCGACCGCCTGGCCGACGACGTCGAGCCAGCGGTCGGTCGACACGCTCACGGCTCCTGGATCTCGCGGTACAGCCGGTCGACCAGCTCGGGCAGCTCTGCGAGCCGCTCGGTGACCACCCGCAGGCGGTACTCGCGGAAGCGTTCCGGCGGCACCGACAGCGCCGCCGCGATCCGCTCGATGACCGCGTTCGCGGGCACCGGGCGGTTGCCGTGCACCAGGTGGTTGAGGTACCCGGCCGAGAGCGAGGTGCGCGCCGCGAGCATCCGGTAGGAGATGCCCTGCTCGCGCATCAGCCCGGCCAGCGCCGAGCCGAAGTCGCTCGTCGTCCGGACGCTGTCGGCGCTCACGAGGCGAGCTCCCGCGACAGCGCGGCGACCCGGGCCGCGGCCTCGGCCAGCGGCAGCGTCTCGCTGGCCCCGGTCTTGCGCACCCGCACGTCGACCGTGCCCTCCGACACCGTGCGCTTGCCGATCGTCACCCGCAGCGGCGCGCCGATCAGGTCGGCGTCGGCGAACTTCGCGCCCGCGCTCTGGGAGCGGTCGTCGACCATCGCTGCGATCCCGTGCTCGGCGAGCTCGTCGGAGAGCCGGTCGCCGATCGCGCCGGCGTCCTCGCCGATGGCCACGATCCAGGCACCGAACGGCGCGATCGTCGGCGGCCAGATCAGGCCGGCGTCGTCGTGGCCCTGCTCGGCGGCCGCGGCCACGATGCGGGCCGGGCCGATGCCGTACGAGCCCATCACGATCGGGTGCTCGGTGCCGTCCTCGGCGAGGTAGTTCGCACCCATCGCGGCCGAGTACTTCGTGCCGAGCTTGAAGATGTTGCCGATCTCGATCATCGGCTCGACGTGCAGCGTGCCGCCGCACAGCGGGCACGGGTCGCCGTCCTCGACGAGCTGGATGTCGGCGACGTCGGCCTGGAAGTCGCGGCCGAGCACGACGTTCCTGACGTGCCAGCCGGTGCGGTTCGCGCCGGCCACGAACACCCCGTCGCGCAGGGTCGCGTCGGCGACGATCCGCCCGACCCGGCTGCGGTCGACGCCGAGCGGGCCGATCGAGCCCGGCTTCGCGCCGAACGCGGCCTCGATCTCCTCGGGCTGGGCCGGCCGGAAGTCCTGGCCGAGCGCCTTTCGCAGCTTCAGCTCGTGCAGCCGGCGGTCGCCGCGCACCAGCGCGAGCACCATCTGCCCGTCGTCGGCGACCACCGGCATCGCCTTGCTGGTGGTGCGCGGGTCGATGCCCAGGAACGCGGCGAGCGCGTCGATGGTCGCGACGTTCGGGGTCTCGACCTCCTCGGGCGGGTCCGCCGGCGGGAACGCCGGCGCGGTCAGCGGCGAGGTCGCCATCTCGACGTTCGCGGCGTAGTCGCCGCGGTCGCACAGCGCCACCGAGTCCTCGCCGGCAGCGGACGGCGCCATGTACTCGTGCGCGCCGCGCCCGCCCATCATCCCGGTGTCCGACTCGACCTTGTAGAAGCGCAGCCCGGCCCGGCTGAAGATGCGGTCGTAGGCCAGCTCGTGCAGGGCGTACTGCTCGTCGAGCCCCGCGTCGTCGCGGTCGAGCGTGTACGAGTCCTTCATGATGAACTCGCGGGTGCGAAGGACGCCGCCCTGGGGCCGCGGCTCGTCCCGCTCCTTCGTCTGGATGTGGTACCAGATCTGCGGCAGGTCGCGGTAGGAGCGCAGCTCGCGGGCTGCGTGGAAGGCGATGATCTCCTCGTGGGTCATGGCCAGCACGAGGTCGCGGCCGACGCGGTCCTTCAGCTTGAACAGCTCGGGGATGTCGTAGCGGCCCGTCTGGCGCCACAGCTCCGCCGGGTGCAGGACCGGCATCAGCATCTCCTGGCCGCCGATCCGGTCCATCTCCTCGCGGATGATCTGCATCGCCTGGTGCAGGCTCCGCCAGCCGAGCGGGAGCCAGCTCCACAGGCCCGCGCCGATCTGGCGGACCATCCCCGAGCGGACGAGCAGGACGTGGCTCGAGGCGACGGCGTCCGCCGGAGCGTCCCGCAGCGTCGGCATGAGGTAGCGGGCAGCGCGCATGCCGCGAGAGTAGCGAGGCTCGGCCCCGCGGAGGTCAGTCGATGACGACGCCGACCGCGACCCGCACGACGTGCCGGTGGCGGACGTAGAACGACGTCACCGCGTGGCCCGGCACGAGCTTCCCGAGCGTGCACACCGCGCCCTCGCAGGCGACGGACGGATAGCGGTGCTTCAGCGCCCGCTGCGGCGAGCCGACGCCGACGCCGCGCGGGGTGTGGAAGCGCGTCGCGATGGTCGAGATGCTGGTCACCGGCGCCCGCGTGCCGGTCGCTCCAAAGGTCACCGTGAGTCCGGCCCCGGCGTACTTCACCACCACGAAGTGGTTCGGCTGGGCGATCACCTTGCCCGGGCCGAGCGCCCGCTCGACCGAGGCCCGGCGCTCCCCGAGCCGGACGGGCCCGATGGCGTAGGCCGGCGCGATCAGCGGCGCGGCGAGGATGGCGGCGAGCAGCACGCCTCAACCATACGCAACGGCCCCGGACGGAACCTGCGGCGACCATGCAAGACTGCGCCCGAACGAGAACGAGAAACGCGACGAATCCCCTGCGAGGATCGATGGCGAAGGCAGTCCCGAAGAAGACTGCGGGCGAGCTGCTGAAGGACGCCGACGAGGCAGTACGTCTCTACCGCAAGATGGTCCTGGTGCGCCGCTTCGAGGAGCGCACCGAGGAGCAGTACACGCGTGCGCGCATCGGCGGCTACTGCCACCTGGCGATCGGCGAGGAGGCGGCCAACGTCGGCGCGATCTCCCAGCTGCGCGACAGCGACTACCTGTTCACGAGCTACCGCGACCACGCCGCCGCGCTGGCCGTCGGCTCCGAGCCGGCCGCCGTGATGGCCGAGCTGTTCGGCAAGTCCACCGGCGTGGCCGGCGGCTACGGCGGCTCGATGCACCTGCTCGACGTCGAGCGCAACTTCCTCGGCGGCTGGGGCATCGTCGGCGGGCACCTGCCGATCGCCGTCGGCGCGGCCTTCGCCCTCGACTACCGCGGCGAGGACGGCGTCGTCCTGTGCCAGCTCGGCGACGGGGCGACCAACATCGGGGCGTTCCACGAGTCGCTCAACCTGGCGGCCATCTGGAAGCTCCCGATCGTCTTCCAGATCACCAACAACCTGTACGGCATGGGCACCTCGGTCGAGCAGGCGTCGGCCGAGCCCGAGCTGTGGAAGCGCGGCTGCGCCTACCGGATGCACGGCGAGCGGGTCGACGGCAACGACCTGCTGCAGGTCTACGAGGCGGCCGGCCGGCTGCTCGAGAAGGCCCGCGAGGACCGCGAGCCGTCGCTGCTCGAGACCACCACCTACCGCTTCCGCGGGCACTCGGTGGCCGACGCCGGCAAGCTCTACCGGACGAAGGAGGAGATCGACGCCGCCCGCGAGCTCGATCCCATCCCCCGCTTCGCGAAGCAGCTCGAGGAGGCCGGGATCCTGACGGAGGACGACGTCAAGCGCATCCGCTCCGAGGTCAACGACGAGGTTGCCGAGGCGATCCGCGAGGCGGCCTCCGCCCCGACGCCCGACGCCGACCGGCTGTACGACAACGTGTACGGCGACCCGGCCTGGAGGGAGCAGTTCTCGAGGATGGACGAGGCCGGCCCGTTCGGCGAGCGCGAGGAGACGCGGCAATGGCGGAAGTGACCTACCGCGAGGCGCTCCGGCGCGCGCTCGACGAGGAGCTCGGGCGCGACGAGAGCGTCTACCTGATCGGCGAGGAGATCGGCCGCTTCGAGGGCTCGTACAAGGTCACCGCCGGCCTGTACAAGAAGTACGGCCCGCGCCGGATCAAGGAGACCCCGATCGCCGAGGAGGGCTTCGTGGGCGTCGGCATCGGCTCGGCGATGCTCGGCCTGCGCCCGGTCGTCGAGATCATGACGATCAACTTCATCCTGGTGGCGATGGACATGGTCGTGAACCACGCGGCCAAGATCCGCCAGATGTTCGGCGGCAAGGTCGGCGTCCCGCTGGTCATCCGCACCCCCGCCGGCTCGGGCGCGCAGCTCACCGCGCAGCACTCCCAGAGCCTCGAGGTGATGTTCGCCCACACCCCGGGCCTCAAGGTGCTCGCCCCGGCGAACCCGGCCGACGCCTACGGGATGCTGAAGACCGCGATCCGCGACGACGACCCGGTGCTGTTCGTCGAGAACCTCGTGCTCTACAACCTGACGGGGACGATCCCCGACGAGGACTCCGACGACGTGCTCGTCCCGATCGGCCAGGCGAAGGTCGTGCGGGAGGGCAGCGACCTGACGCTGGTGGCGCACTCGTACACCGTGCGGCGGGCGCTGACCGTGGCCGACCGCCTGTCGCAGGACGGCGTCGAGGTCGAGGTCGTCGACCTGCGCTCGCTGCGGCCGCTCGACGCCGAGACGGTGATCGAGTCGGTGCGCAAGACGAGCCGGGCGGTGATCGCCGAGGAAGGCTGGGCGACCTACGGGATCGGAGCGGAGCTCGCCGCGCGCATCCACCGCGCCTGCTTCGACGATCTCGACGCGCCGGTCGAGCGGGTCGGCGGCGCCGAGGCGCCGATGCCGTACGCCAAGCCGCTCGAGCTCGCCGCGCTCACCGTCGAGGACAAGATCTACGCCGCCGCCCGCCGACTCCTCGCGGAGTGCGGCGTGCTGGCCGCCTAACAGGAGCATCAGAGATGGCCGAAGAGCTCGTCATGCCGCGCCTCAGCGACACGATGGAGCAGGGCACGATCGCGCGCTGGCTCAAGCAGGAGGGCGACCAGGTCGCCGAGGGCGACGTGCTCGCCGAGATCGAGACCGACAAGGCGACGATGGAGCTCAGCTCGTACGCCGACGGCGTGCTGCTCAAGATCCTGGTCGGCGACGGCGAGAGCGCGGCGCTGGGCGCGCCGATCGCGATCGTCGGCGCCGAGGGCGAGTCGGTCGACGGCGCCGGGAACGGCGACGGCCCCGCCGAGGCCGAGGCCGAGGCCCAGGCCGAGCCGGAGGCCGAGGAGCAGGACGAGCAGCCGAAGGCCACGGCCGAGCCCGCCGAGGCCGAGGAGCCGAAGAAGCAGCCGAGCGGCGCGAACGGCGCCGGTGCCGGCACCCTCAAGGCGAGCCCGATCGCCCGGCGCATGGCCGGCGAGGCCGGGATCGACCTGTCCGGCCTGGCGGGCAAGGGCAGCGGGCCCGACGGCCGCATCGTCAAGGTCGACGTCGAGCGCCTGATCTCCGAGGCGAAGGGCGGCGGCGAGCGCTCCCGCGAAGCAGGAGGCGCCCGCCGAGGCGAAGCCCGCCCCGGCGCCGAGCGGCGGCTCCGCGGCCGAGCGCTGGCCGGACTCCGAGGTCGTGGCGCCGAGCTCGATGCTGAAGACCGTCGCCCGCCGGATGGTCGAGGCGAAGTCCCAGGTGCCGCACTTCTACCTGTCGGACGAGATCGACATGAGCGCGGCGTTCAGGGTGCGCAAGGAGCTGAACGCGGCCCTGGCCGACTCGGGCGAGAAGGTCTCGGTCAACGACCTCGTGCTGCGGGCCTGCACGGCGGCGCTGCTCGACCACCAGCAGTTCCACCGCTCCTGGGTCGACGGCCAGCTCGTGTACCACACGCACGTCGGCCTCGGGATCGCGGTGGCCCTGGACGACGGACTGATCGTCCCGGTGATCAAGGACGCCGAGACGAAGGGGATCCGCCAGCTCGCCCGCGAGGCCCGCGACCTGGCCACCCGCGCGCGGGACGGCAAGCTGCGCCAGCACGAGATCGAGGGCGGCACGTTCACCGTCTCGAACCTCGGCATGTTCGGGATCCCGCAGTTCGGCGCGATCATCAACCCGCCCGAGCCCGGGATCCTGGCCGTCGGCGCGGCGGTGCAGAAGCCGGTCGTGGTCGACGGCGAGGTCGTGGTGCGGCCGATCATGGGCGTGACCCTCTCGGTCGACCACCGCGCGACGTCCGGCGCCGACGGCGCCCGGTTCCTGCAGAGCGTCAAGCGCTACCTCGAGGGCGGGCTGCTCCTGCTCGGGTAGCTCGTCGGGTCACCATCGGCCCAAATTGGATCCACTTCTCGGCCGGACCGGGTAGAATTCCGGAATGAACCTGGCCGAACTGATGGCGACCGACGTTCTCGCGGTCTCCCCTGGATCCAACGTGGCGGACACCGCGCGGCGCATGGTCGAGCGCGACGCCGGCGTCGCGGTCGTGCTCGACGACGGGGATCTGGTAGGCATCATCTCGGAGCGGGACATGCTGCGGCTGGTCGGCGAGCGCGGCGATCTCGAGACGCACGGTCGGCGAGCGGATGACCCAGCACGTCATGGTCGGCTCGCCCTCGATGACCCTGCCCGAGGCGCTCGCGATCATGATCCAGGGCAAGTTCCGCCACCTCCCGGTGGTCGAGAGCGGCCGCGTCGTCGGCATCGTGTCGATGCGCGACCTGATGGCCTGGACGTCGATGCAGCTGCGCGGCGGCGGGGGCTTCGACCACGGCGAGCACGATCCTTCCGATCTGGTGGCCACCATCCACCAGATGCGGACCGGCGCCAACTAGGCCTAGTCCGCGCCGGCCGGCTCGATCGCGACCGGCGGCTCGGTCCGGATCAGCGCGGGCACGGCCCAGGCGGCGACGCACAGCGCCGCGACGCCGAAGCCGACGTACAGCGCCCGCAGCGACACGAACGAGACCAGCGCGCTCGCGACCAGGCTGGCCACGGTCATCGACGTGACCGAGATCATCCGGCCGGTGATGCCGACCCGGGACTGCAGGTGCGAGGGGGCGATCCGCTGGCGCTCGCCGATCATCGTCGTCACGGCGACCCAGAACGAGAACGAGAGCAGCACGAACGCCGGCAGCGCAGCCGCGAACCCCGGCGCCAGCCCGAGCGCGATGCTCGCGATGCCCGACAGCGGGATGCTGATCGAGATCAGCCGCAGGCCGCCGATGCGGTCGACCGCAGCGCCGATGAACGGCCCGACGAAGATGCCGGTCACGCCGCCGGCGGCCAGGATGATCCCTGCCTGGCGCGGCGTCGAGGTTCAGGCCCTCGCGCAGGAACGGCACCGACAGGGCCTCGGCGCCGACGATGCGTCAGGTTCCAGGCGAGCACCACGATCGTCAGCAGCTTCAGGGCAGGCGTGTGCCAGATGACGGCGACGCCCTCCCGCGCCGCCTGCCGCAGCGTCTCGCCCTCCGGGACGTCGTGGGCCAGGAGCGGCCGGCGGATCCGCGAGACCAGGACGGCCGCGACGACGAAGCCGGCGCTCTCGACGGTGATCGCCGCGACCGGGCCGATCGCCGCCACCAGCGCGCCGCCGAGCACCGGCCCGGCGACCAGCCCGATGGCCCAGGCGGTCGAGAGCGCCGCCTGGCCCTGGACGAAGCTGGCCGGCCCGACGAGCTCGGCGATCGCCCCGAACGCCGCCGCGTCGGCGTAGACCCGGCCCGCGCCGATGGCGAACGCCGACGCCAGCACCAGCGCCGACGGCGGGTGCGCGCCGAGCGCCCACAGCGGCACGATCGCCGCCGCCACGGCCTGCCCGGTGTGGGCGGTGCGCATGAGCCAGCGCCGCGGGTGCCGGTCGCCGGTCACGCCGGCGGGCAGCCCGAAGACCACGTACGGCACCATCGTCGAGGCGAAGACCAGGCCGGCGAGGCTCTTCGAGCCGCCGCTGTCGAGCACGAGCCAGGGCAGCGCGACCGAGGCGAGCCCGTTGCCGAGCGCGTCGATCAGCTGGGCGGCAAGCAGCAGCCGCCCGTCATGGGACTGCACCAGAGGATTGCGCATGCGAGTGCCAGACGCCGACGGGGTCGTGCCGGCGCCCGGACACCCAGGGTAGTCGAGGCGGCTAGGCCCCTGCGGCGATCTCGGAGCGCTCGGCCGCGAGCTCGGGGGTCAGGTCCGCCACCGACGCCACGATCCGCGACGGCCGGTACGGGAAGCGCTCGGCCAGGTCGCGGGTGGTGATCCCGGACAGCACCAGGATCGTGCGCATGCCGGCCTCCATGCCCGCGATGACGTCGGTGTCCATGCGGTCGCCGATCATCACCGTGCTCTCGCTGTGGGCGTCGATCGCCCGCAGCGCCTCGCGCATCATCAGCGGGTTCGGCTTGCCGACGAAGTACGGGTCGACGCCCGTGGCCTTCGAGATCAGCGCCGCCACCGAGCCGGTCGCCGGCAGCAGGCCGTCGGGCGACGGGCCGGTCGGATCGGGGTTCGCGGCGATGAAGCGGGCGCCGCCCTCGATCAGCCGGATCGCGCGGGTGATCCGCTCGAAGCTGTACGAGCGGGTCTCGCCGAGGACGACGTAGTCGGGGTCGCGCTCGGCGAGCACGTAGCCCACCTCGTGCAGCGCCGTCGTCAGCCCGGCCTCGCCGATGACGTAGGCGCTGCCGCCCGGCCGCTGCTCCTGCAGGAACCGCGCGGTGGCCAGGGCCGCCGTCCAGATCGACTCCTCCGGCACCTCGAGGCCGGTGATCTTGAGCCGGGCGACCAGGTCGCGCGGGGTGTAGATCGAGTTGTTGGTGAGGATGAGGAAGCGCTTGCCGGCCGCCTGCAGCGCCTCGATGAAGCTGTCGGCGCCGGGGATCAGGCGCTCCTCGTGGACGAGCACGCCGTCCATGTCGCAGAGGTAGTTCTCGATGGGACTCACGCTGGGTACCTACCTGAAAGGGAAAACGGAAAACGGCGCCGCCGGAAGTGCATGGTCCGGAGGCGCCGTTGCCTCGGGCGGCTGCCGATCTCGGCCGTCGCCCGCCAACCAGGGTAGCGAACCCGCTTTTGGAGACCTAGGCGACGCCCGCCTTCGCCGGCCGCTTCTTCGGCGCCGGGACGTGGATCGGGCGGCCCAGGGACACCAGCGCGGCCTCCTTGACGGCCTCGCCGAGCGTCGGGTGGGCGACGATCGCGTCGCCGATGCGTCTCGACGGTCGACTCGGCCTGGATGCCCACCACGCCGGCGTTGACCACCTCGGTGGCCTGGGTGCCGACGCAGACGACGCCGAGGAGCTCGCCGTAGCGCGACTCGCTGATCGTCTTGACGAAGCCGGTGCGGTCGCCGTACATCGCCGCGCGGCCGATCGCCGAGTACGGCATCTTGCCGACGAGGACGTCGTCGCCGTACTGCTCGCGGGCCTGCTCCTCGGTGAGGCCGACGGCGGCGATCTCGGGGTCGGTGTAGATCGGGCGGGGCGTCGAGCGGTAGTCGATCTCGGCCTCGTGCCCGAGCGCGTTCTCGGCCGCGACCTCGCCCTCGCGGAACGCCGTGTGGGCGAGCTGCCAGTTGCCGGCGACGTCGCCGACCGCGTAGATGTGCGGCACGTTCGTGCGCATGTGGGCAGTCGACGGGGATGCGGCGCTTCTCGGCCTCCACCCCGGCCTTGTCGAGCCCGAGGTCCTCGACGTTGGCCACGCGGCCGGTGGCGACCAGGATGACGTCGGCCTCGACGCTGGCCTCCTTCCCGTCCTTGCCCTCGTAGACCAGCCGCACGCCGCCGTCGGTCTCCTCGATGCGGGTCGCCCGGGCGCCGAGCTGGACGCTGATCTTGCGGCTCTTGAAGGCCCGCTCGAGCGCGCTTCACCGCGTCGGCGTCCTCGTTGGCGATCAGGTGGTCGAGCATCTCGACGATGGTCACCTCGGAGCCGAGGTGGCCGAAGGCCGAGGCGAACTCGCAGCCGATGATGCCGCCGCCGAGGATCACGAGCTTCTTCGGGATCTGCGGGATCTCGAGCATGCGCGGTCGAGTCGATGCAGCGCTCGCTCTCGATCCCGGGGATCGGCGGGCGGGTCGGGCGGGAGCCGGTCGCGATGATCGCGGCCTTGAAGGTGATCTCCTCCCCACCCTCGACCTGCAGGGTGTTCGGGCCGGTGAAGGTGCCGCGGCCCGTCCACCATCGTGATGCCGGCGCCCTTCATCAGGCCGCCGAGCCCCTTCACCACGTTGTCGACGATCGTCTGGCGGTTCTTCTGGACCTGGTCGAAGTCGATCGAGGCGTTCTCGGCGACGACGCCGAGCGTCTTGAACTGGCCGTTGAGCTCGTGCCAGGCGTGCGCGGACTGGATCATCGCCTTCGTCGGGATGCAGCCGACGTTCAGGCAGGTGCCGCCGACCCACTTCTCCTCGACGCAGACCACGGACGCGCCGAGCTGCGTGGCGCGCAGGGCGGCCGGATAGCCACCCGGGCCGGCGCCGAGGACGAGGAGGTCGCATTCCATCGGGGGTTTCTCTCTTTCCGTACGCGTAGTCGAGCCGCCGGCTGGCCGGCGGGTGCAGGCGTGAACCTAGCAGAGAGGACAACGCATCCCGTCGGGCTAGGATTCCGCGCCATGGAGACCATTCGCGCCGCAGTGGGACGAGCTTCTCGCGGCCGAGCCGTCGGACTGGTCGCACCTCGACCTCGAGCTCCGGCTGGACGACGACGAGCGCACCGAGGAGGTCGTCGTGCTGCTCGCGCCGCTGAACCCGTGGCGCCGCGACGACGACTACCGCAGCGGGATCCTGCAGTTCCGCGCGGCCCGCACCACGGGCTACGGCGCGGCCGCCGTCAGCTCGTCGGCGCGCGCGTGTCGCTGCTCGACGACCGGGGCATCGGCGGGACGGCTCGAGGTGCTGCGCTCGATCGACGCCGTGCGGATCGTGCACACGCAGGGACCTCGCTAACAGTTCTGGCCGTTTCGGCCGCTCCCGGCCATACTTCACAATCGTGCGCTGCGTTCCTGCGAATCGACGGCGACGACTTCCCTCTTCGCGGAGCCCGGCTCGTCTGGTACCAGGCCCGGTGCGAGGACGTCGAGGGCATCGCCTTCCAGCTCGTGACCCACGGCTCGAAGAACCTCCTGCACGTGGCGGGGTGGGCGCCCGGCTTCGCGCCCGCAGACCTGTCCGGCGCCGAGGTGACCGTCACCGACGCCGGTCCCGACGCCGCGCTCGACGGGCGGCTCTTCGGGATGCTGCTGATCCGCTTCGGACGCGTCGACGCAGACCGGGCGATCATCTCGGTCGACGGCGACATCGAAGGCCTCGAGCCCGGCTCGCAGGCCCGCTGCCAGGTCGCCGCGGACATCGACGCCGCGGTCATCGCGGCCACGGTCCCGGCGTTCTGCAACCGCTGCGGCACCTCGCTGGCCGACGAGGCCGAGGAGGTCGCCGAGATCGTCGCCGGCCGCCTGGTCGTGGCCTCCCGGCCGCGGCCGACGTGCCGCAACTGCGCCACCACCCAGACCGAGCTCGCGCCGCCGCAGCGCTGCTCGACCTGCGGCGAGGAGTACGAGGCCGGCGGCGTCGACTGGCAGTCGGACGAGCACTCCGTGGCCTACAACTGCACGTGCCCGCAGGGCCACACGGTGGCGGGCACGACCACGCTCGCGGCGTGAGCCGCCCCGTCGCCGTCCCTGGCGGCGCGCTGCGAGGTCACGGTCACGGGCGAGGGGCCGTCCGGCGCTGCTCCTGCACGGCGGGCCCGGCGGGCTCGACGACTTCCTCGCGCCGCTCTCGCTGCTCCTGGCCCACGACCTCACGACGCACCGCTACACCCAGCGCGGCGTCCCGCCCGCCCCGACGGACGGGCCGTTCACGGTCGCCCGGCACGTGGCCGACGCGGTGGCGGTGCTCGACGCGTTCGAGCTCGAGCGGCCGGCGGTGATCGGCAACTCCTGGGGCGGCTTCCTGGCCCTGGCGCTGGTGGCTGCGCACCCCGAGCGGGTACGGGCCGTCGTCTCGCTCGACGGGCTCGGCGTGACCGGCGACGGCGGGCTGGGCCGAGTACGACGCGGGGATCGCCGCCCGATGTCGCCGCCGACGCGGCTCGTCCTGGCGTTCGAGGCGCGCGCCGTGCGCGGCGAGGCCAGCGACGAGGAGGCTACCGAGGCGGTCAAGATCGCCTGGCGCATGATGTTCGCCGACCCCGACGCGGCACGTGCCGCCCGACCTGCGCCGAGCGCCGAGGCCTACGGCGCGGCGCGGCCGACGCGCAGGCCATCCTCGAGGCCGGCACGCTGCCCCAGCAGCTCGCCGGCTGCCCGGTCCCGGCGCTGTTCCTGCCCGGCGAGCTGAGCCCGATGCCGCACTGGGCGGCCCACCAGGCCGCCGGCCTCCTGCCGAACGGGCAGGTGGTCACGATCCCGGGCGCGGCGCACTTCCCGTTCCTCGAGAACGCTGCCGCCACGCGGGACGCCATCACGGCGTTCCTCGCGCTCAGCTGACGGTGTCGACCCGCAGGAACGTGCGGCCGGCCGTCAGGTCGACGTCGCCGGCTGCCGGCAGCTCGTCGCGCAGGCAGGTCGCGGTGCCGATCGCCGCGGTCTGCTTCTGGCCGAGCCAGAGGTGAACGCCGAGACGCGCACCGGCTGCTGCAGCAGCCCGCCGAGGCCCGGCCGCAGGAAGCCCGTGTCGACCCGGCGCAGCGGGACCTTCTTGCCGACGATGTGCACGCGGTAGCGGCCGGACGGGGTCACGACCGTGATCCAGCGGCCCTGCGGCGCGCGTGAAGACGACCTTCGGAGCGACGCCGCCGACGGCGATGCCCTTCGTGCGTCCGCCGAGCCACGGCGCCGCCGGGTGCACCTCGATCTTGCGGGTGAGCGTGCCGCCGTGGGCCTTCGCGTAGCTCTTGAGCTGGGCGCCCGTCGGCTGCGGCACGCGCAGGCTGCGCTGGACGGTGCGGCGCCGGAGCTGGTCGCCGAGGATCTGGAACGCGTCGTCCTCGGTCAGGCCCTTGCGCGCGAGCGCGTCGAGGAACGCCTGGCGGTCACCGTCGAAGCGCACGGCGATGATCCCGCGCTCGGCCTTGCGCACGTCGTTCGACGTCACCGTCGGCGCCGCGGTCGTCAGGATGCTCCGCTCGAGCAGGGCCGTCAGCGCCCGCACCGGGCCGCCGGCGAGCCGGGACGCCGCGTCGCGGTCGCTCACCGTGAGCTGGCCGCCCTGGAAGTTGCAGAGGATGTTCGGCGGAAGCTGGATCAGGCCGTCCGAGCGCGACAGGTCGAAGCCCGGCCCGGCGAGCGTCGGCGCCTGCGGGCAGAGCGCGGGGTTCCGGGCCCACAGGTAGACGCAGGCCGCGACCGGCTTGTCCTTGTCGGCGCCGGACGCGTTGAACGTCCCCCACCCCCACGACCAGACCGACTGCAGCTGGGTGTCCAGCGCGACCTGGTAGGAGGCGAGCGCCTGCAGCTTGACCACCTGCAGCCAGGCCGCCAGCGGCTGCAGCCCCTCGCGGCCGCCCTGGTCCGGGCCCGACTGGAACCCGAGCATCAGCCCGAGACGGGCCGGCTGGATGCCGAGCGCCAGGTACGGCGCGAGCGCGGCCCGGAACGCGACGCGCAGGTTGCGGCCCGCGAGCGGGCCCTGGGCGTAGATCGCCGGTGCCTTGAAGTAGACCTCCTGGACGATGTCCGAGACGGTCGACACCTGCTGCCACCACTGCGCCGCGGTGCCGCCGACGCCCGGGCACGCCCGGCACCAGCAGGAACGTGTGCGCGCCCTGGCCGGCCAGCAGCGTGAGCAGGGTCAGGACGTTCTGGCGGTAGAGCGCCTCGTTCGCCGACCACGGCGCGTTGGTGCCCGGCAGGAGCAGCTCGTTGAACGCGATCAGCGGCGTCGCGCAGGCGTTGTTCGGGATCACGGCGCGCTGCATGATCGTCGCCGCGGCCGCCGGCAGCGTGGCCGGGTTCGCGGGCTTGGCGGGCGTCCCGACGTAGTTCGCGAAGGTGTTCTCCCAGCTCACGGTCTGGGCGCCGCCGGCCTGCAGCTGCTTCGGGATCGTCGTCCCCTGCGTCGCCAGGATCAGCCCGGGACGGCGGAAGATGTCGTTGCGGAAGCTGACCGAGCCGTCGGAGAACTCGATGAACCAGGTCGGGTCGGGCAGGCCGCACAGGCTCTGTGCGGAGGCAGGCGCCGGCCGCGCCACCCAGAACGTGGGCAACGCGAGCAGCACGAAGAGACAACGGACGAGACGCGAACGCACGAGACGGAGACCCCCGCTCCCTGGGACGACAGGCACACCTCAGAGGTTTGCGGCCGAGCGCCGGCCTCCTCCGAGTGATTCGGCCTGACCTCAGTCTAGGAGGCGTCTCAGGAGGCGATCTTCTCGACCACGCTGTAGCGCGGAGTGATCGAGACGATCCGCTCCACCTCGGGGAGCTCGTGGCCCCGCAGGACCGCGAAGCGCGCGGCGTTCGAGTGCACCTGCTCGAACTCGTCGAGGCTCATCGGCAACCGCTCCATGCAGGTGGCGTTGCCGCACTCGCACAGGAACTCCGGCCCGCTGAACGCGCCGCGACCGGCGTCGTCGGCCGTCAGCTCGTTGACCCGCCGCGCGATCTGCTCGTTGCGCCGCAGCGCCTCGCGCCGCACGAACTCCCGCATCGCATCGCGCTCCATCCGCGGATCGTCCTCGGGACCCCCCATCCCGGTCGAGTGTAACGCGTCGCAGATCTTATGTGAGATATGGCCGATCTCGGGGAAGAACCACCCCGTGCAGCAGGCCCACGAGGGAAGGTGCGAGGCGAACAGCTGCGGTGAGCGCTCGTCGGGCGGCGACGTGGGCGGTGATCATCGCCTCACGCTGGCGTTGCCTGCCGTGCCCGCCTCGGTCCCCGAGGCGCGCGGCGCGGTGTTCGCCTGGTGCCAGCAGCTCGGCGTCACCCCGCGCCGGCGGGCCGAGATCTGCCTGGCCCTCACCGAGGCCTGCGCGAACGTCGTCCAGCACGCCTACCGCCCGCCGTCGGGCACGCCGGGCGCGCTCGAGATCGAGGCCGTGCCGGACCGCTCCGAGGTCGTGCTGACGGTGCGCGACTACGGGCTCGGCCTGCGGCCGCGGCCCGACAGCCCGGGCGCAGGGCTCGGGCTGCCGTTGATGGCCGCGCTGTGTGACCGCGTCGAGGTGCGGCGGACCGAGGAGCCGCCGACCACCGAGCTCGTCCTGCGGTTCGCGCTCTAGAGGGCTACGCGCAGGGTCGCTCCGAAGCGCTCGGCGAGGCCCTTCACGATCTTCTCGCGGATCGGCCGGACCTCCTCGTCGGTCAGCGTCCGGTCCTCGGCCTGGAACGTCAGGCGGATCGCCAGCGAGCGCCGCCCGTCGCCGAGCGCCTCGCCGCGGTAGACGTCGAAGACCCCGACGTCCCGCAGCAGCGGCCCGCCCGCGCTGCGCACGGCCGCCTCGAGCTCGCCCGGCCAGGTGCTCGTCGGCCACGACCACGGCGATGTCCTGCCGCAGCGGCGGGACGTCGGCGAACGGCGTCTCGACGAGCAGCGTCGGCAGCGCCGCCTCGAGCGTCGCGACGTCGACCTCGAAGACCGCGACCGGCCCCTCGAGCTCGTAGCGCTCGGCGACCCGCGGGTGCAGCTCGCCGAGGAACCCGGCGTCCACCCCGCCCGCCAGCACCCGCGCCGCGCGGCCCGGGTGCAGGAACGCGTCGCGGCCGGCGCCGGGCTCGAACGTGAGCCGGATGCCGGCGGCGGCCGCGACCGCCTCGAGCACGCCCTTGGCCAGGAAGAAGCCGGCCTCGGGACCGCTCGCGTGCCAGCCCTCGCCGCCGAGCAACGGCCGTGCAGCACGGCGCCGAGCCTCCACGGCTCGTCGGGCAGCAGCTCGCCCTCGCGCGGGCAGGTAGACGTGGGCCAGCTCGAAGAGCGACGCGTCGTGCCGCCCGCCAGCCTCGTTGCGGGCCACGGCCTGCGAGCAGGCTCGGCAGGAGCAGCGGCCGCATGAGGGCGTGCTCGGCCGAGAACGGGTGCAGCAGGCGCACGACGTCGCGGCGCGGGTCGTCCGGCGCGAGGCCGGTGCGGTCGTCCCAGCCGCTCGGCGATCAGCGCCGGCGTCACGGCCTCGTGGCACCCCGGCGGCGCAGGCGGCGTCGACCAGCAACCGGCGGAAGCGCTGGCTGCGGGTGAGCCCGCCGCCGTGGGCCCCGAAGGGCAGCCGCGACGGCACCTTGTCGAGGCCGTGGATGCGGGCGACCTCCTCGACCAGGTCGATCTCGCGGGTCACGTCGAGCCAGCGGGGCGTCGGGACGGTGACGTCCCAGCCGTCGCCGGCGCGGCGCGGCTCGAAGCCGAGCCGGTCGAGGATCCCGTCCACCTCGTTCGCCGGGATCTCGATCCCGGTGATCGCGCCGAGCCGGCGCTCGCGCAGGTGCAGCTCCGCCCGGTCCGGCAGGGGGCCGACGACGTCGATCGGCTCGGGCGCCATGCGCGCGCCGCGTCAGCTCGACGAGCAGCCGGGCGGCGGCGCGGGCCGCAACCGGGGCGAGGTGCGGGTCGACGCCCTTCTCCCAGCGGTTCGAGGCGTCGCTGCGCAGGCCGATCCGGTGCGACGTCCGCATGATCTGGACGCGGTCGAAGTTGGCCGCCTCGAGCACCACCGTGGTGGTCGTGTCGGCGATCTCGGAGCCGGCGCCGCCCATGATGCCGGCGATGCCGACCGGGCCGTCGGCGTCGGCGATCACCAGCATGTCGGGCTCGAGCTCGCGCTCCTTGTGGTCGATCGTCACGATCCGCTCGCCCGCCCGGGCCCGCCGCGCGACCAGCTCGGGCCCGGCGATGCGGGCGTGGTCGTAGCCGTGCAGCGGGCTGCCGAGGTCGTGCATCACGTAGTTCGTGATGTCGACGACGTTCGAGATCGGACGGATGCCGGCGGCGCTCAGCCGGGCCTTGAGCCACAGCGGCGACGGCCCGATGGTCACGCCCTCGAAGGCCCGCGCGGTGAAGCGCGAGCACAGGTCGAGGTCGTCGATCGCGATGCGCACGAAGGCGCTCGTCGGCCGCGAGCCCTCGGCGTCCGGATCCTCGTCCTCGAGCGGGCGGAGGCGCAGGTCGAAGGCGGCCGCCAGGTCGCGGGCCACGCCGCGCACCGACAGCAGGTCGGAGCGGTTCGACGAGACCTCGAGCTCGAGCACCTCGTCCGACAGCGGCAGGCGGTCGCCGAGCGGCTCGCCGGCCTCGTAGCCGTCGCCGAGCACCAGGATCCCGCCGTGCTCCTGCGACACGTCGAGCTCGCGCTCGGACAGGATCATCCCGTCCGAGACCAGCCCGCGCAGCTTCGCCTGGCCGAGCACCCGGCCGTCGGGCAGCACCGCGCCGGGAACGGCCACGGCGACGGTGTCGCCGGCGCCGAAGTTCCAGGCGCCGCACACGATCTGGCGGGGCTCGGGATCGCCGGTGTCGACCCGGCAGAGCTGCAGCTTGTCGGCGTTCGGGTGCTTGCCGGCCTCGACGACCTTGCCGACCAGGAAGCGCTCGGCGTTGCCGTCGACGCGCGGCAGGCCGCGCTGGGCGACGCGCTCGACCTCGACGCCGATCATCGCCAGGCGGTCGGCGAGCTGGCGCGGCGCCGTACGGCAGCTCGACCAGGTGGTCTCGGAGCCAGCTCATCGGGACGTTCATCGCCCGGCCCCCGCAAGCGTCGAGCCGGCCCACTGCTCGTTGAACCGCAGGTCGTCGTCGTACAGGTTGCGGATGTGGGTGAGCCCGTGCTTGAGCATCGCGATCCGCTCGATCCCCCAGCCGAAGGCGAAGCCCGAGATCTCCTCGGGGTCGTAGCCCTCGACGAAGGCGTACACGTTCGGGTCGACGACGCCGGCGCCGCCGAGCTCGATCCAGCCGATCCCCTTGCACACGGCGCAGCCCGCGCCCTCGCACAGGAAGCAGGAGACGTCGATCTCGACGCTCGGCTCGGTGAACGGGAAGAAGTGCGAGCGCAGCCGGACCTTGCGGTCGCCGCCGAACAGCTCGCGGGCGAAGTGCTCGAGCGTCCCCTTGAGGTCGGCCAGCGTCAGCCCGCGGTCCACGGCGAGCCCCTCGACCTGCATGAACCAGGGCGAGTGGGTCGCGTCGAGGGCGTCGCGGCGGTAGCAGCGGCCCGGGCAGACGATGTAGATCGGCGGCGGCTGCGCGCTCCATCGCCCGCACCTGCACGGGCGAGGTCTGGGGTCGCAGGGCGACCTGGTCGCTCGACCCAGAACGTGTCCGACGACAGGCGCGCCGGGTGGTCCTCGGGCGTGTTCAGGGCCGTGAAGTTGTAGTACTCGAGGTCGAGCTCGGGGCCTTCGGCGACCCGGTAGCCGAGGCCGATGAAGATGTCCTCGATCTCGCGGGTCGTCTGGGTGAGCAGGTGCGGCACGCCCAGCGCGACCGGGTCGCCCGGCAGCGTGACGTCGACGGCGTCCGCCGCGAGCCGCTGCTCGAGCTCGGCGCCGGCGAGCGCGTCGCGGCGCTCGGCGTAGACCGCCTCGAGCTCCTGGCGGACGCGGTTCAGCGACGCGCCCGCCGCCTTGCGCTCCTCGGGCTGCCATGCTCGGCAGCTCGCGCAGCGCCTGCGTGAGCGGGCTCGAGCGTCCGAGCACGGCGACGCGGGCCTCCTCGAGCTCGGCGCTGCTCGCCGGCCGCGTGAGCTGCTCGCGGCCTTCCGTTCTGGAGCCTCTCGCTGGTTTCCATCGCCCCTCCTCCGCCAGTCGTGTGGTGGAGCAGGGACGAGAGCCTCGGCTCCCGCGGTACCACCCTGCTTGCCGCCGGCTCGGCCGGCGACCTCTCGTCAGACGCCCGTGACGGCGGCGGCCCGGCCAGCTCGGAAGGTGAACTTCGGCGAACCGTCCACGCGGGGGCTCTCAGTCACGGCCCCGCTCCCTCGTGAGGACGGCGTTCCGCCTACTCGTCTTCGTCGACGCCGGCGAGACGCAGTATGCCAGCGACCCACGTCGTGGGGCCGATCAGGCGGCGAGCTGGCGGCGGACGCGGTGCTCGCGCAGCGCCGGGTGCTCGAGGACGACGGCCAGCGGCGGCGGAGTCGGCGTGGACTCGACGCGCTCGCTGCGGCGCGAGAAGCGGCCGAAGCGGCGGACGGCGCGGTCGCGCTCGGCGGTGACGGTCTTCGCGATGTCGAGATGCAGGGCGGGATACATGACGTCTCCTCTGCGGTCGGGCGCCGCTTGGCGCCGTCTCATGTGACGTCACAATGATGTCATCAATGGAGTCGCGATGCAAGCAATCCGCCGCCTGTATGGGCACATTTCCTCAGCGTGGTACCACGCTGACATCCATCGAATCGCGTTTTAGCAGGTCTTTTCTCCCGACAACGGCCGCCGTTCGACGGCCGGATCCGATGGCGTAAGGTGCTCGGCGTGGGGGCGCCGGGCCACGTGGCAGCGGAAGGCGCCGAGGCGTACGAGCGTCTCGGCGAGCTGTACGACGTCTGGTGCGCCAGCGTCGACGAGGACCTCGCCTTCTACCTCGCGATGTGCCGGGACATCGAGGGGCCGATCATCGAGCTCGGCGTCGGCAGCGGACGGGTGGCGGTCGAGCTACTGCGGGAGGGCCACGAGCTGATCGGCCTCGACGGCTCCCCGGCGATGCTCGCCCGGGCCCGGTCGCGGGCCGACGAGGCGGGCGTCGGCGAGCGGCTCACGCTGATCGAGGCCGACTTCCGAACGCCTCCCCCGCTCCCGCAGGTGCAGCGGGTGCTCGCGCCGTTCCGGCCGTTCCTGCACCTGCGCGGCGACGAGGAGCGGCTGGCCACCCTGCGCGCGGCGCGCGAGCTCCTGGCGCCCGGCGGGCGGCTGATCTTCGACACCTTCGAGCCCACCGCGGCGGACATCCGAAAGACCCACGACCGCTTCGTCGAGCGCGAGCCCGGGATCTACGAGCGGGCCCGCTGGGACAGCCGTCGAGCGCACCATCGAGCTCGCCGTGCGGGCCCGAGGGCAGCTCGTGACGATGCGGCTCGAGTGGCGCTCGGCGGGCGAGTGGCGGGCGCTGTGCGAGCAGGCCGGGCTGCGGGTGGTGCGGATCTTCGCGGGCTTCGAGGGCCAGGTGCTCGAGGGCGACCTGCCCGGCGACCACGCGTTCGTCTGCGAGCGGGCCTAGCGCCGGTGCCGTCGACGCGGCCGCGCACGGTGCGCGACGAGACGTTCGACCTGCTGCGCCGGCTCGACCTCACCACCCTGTTCTCGAACCCCGGCTCGACCGAGGTGCCGCTGCTGGCCGGCCTGCCCGACGACCTGCGCTTCGTGCTGGCCCTGCACGAGGGCTCGGTGGTCGGCGCGGCCACGGGCTACGCGCTCGGCCGGCGCGCTCCGGCGATCGCCCTGCTGCACGCCGTCGCCGGGCTCGGGAACGCCGTCGGGGCGCTGGCCACGGCCCGCGTCAACCGGGCGCCGCTGGTGGTGATCGTCGGCCAGCAGGACCGCCGGCACCTGGCCCAGGAGCCGTTCCTGGCTGGCCAGTTGGCCGAGCTCGCGGGAGTCTATCCGGTGAACGTCGAGTTACCGGTGCGCCCGCAGGACGTGCCGGGGGCCATCGGGCGCGCCTACCACGAGGCCGTCGCCCGGCGCGGGCCGGCCCTGGTGATCGTGCCGATGGACGACTGGCTCGCGCCGGCGGGCGGGCTGCACGAGCTCGCCGCGGCGACCCGCGTCGTGCGCGCAGACGCCGCGGACGCCGCGCTGGTCGAGGAGCTCGCCGCCCTGGTGCGGCGCGCCGAGCGTCCCGCGCTGGTCGCCGGCGCCGGCGCCGACGACCCCGACGCCTGGCCGGCCCTGGTGGCGCTGGCCGAGCGGCTCGGGGCGCCCGTCTACCAGGAGAGCTTCGGTGCCCGGGCCGGCTTCCCGCAGGATCACGAGCTGTTCGCCGGGCACCTGCCTGCGGCCCGCGACCGGCTGCGCGACACCCTGCGCGGCCACGACCTGGTGCTCGCGGTCGGTGCGCCGGTGTTCCGGCAGTACCCGTTCGTGCCCGGCCCGCTCGTCGAGGCGGGCACGCGCCTCGCCGTGCTCACGGACGAGCCGGGCGAGGCCCACCGCTCGCCTGTCGAGCTCGCGGTGGTGGCGCCGCTGGCCTCGGCGCTGCGCCAGCTCGGCGGGCCTGCTCGACGAGCGCACCGGCTTCCCGCCGCCGCCGCGCCCGCTGCCGCCGCCGGTGGCTCCGCCGATCGACGGCCGGATGCGGCCCGGCCACGTCTTCGAGGCCCTCGCCGAGCGTCTACCCGCAGACACGGTGCTGCTCGAGGAGGCGCCGTCGAGCCGTGCCGAGCTGCACGCCCGCCTGCCGGTACGAGCCCCGCTCGGGTTCCTGTCGGCGGCGATGGGCGGCCTCGGCTTCGCCCTCCCGGCGGCGACCGGACTGCGGATGGCCCTGCCCGACCGGCCGGTGCTGGCGATCGTCGGCGACGGGTCGGCGCTGTACCAGATCCAGGCGCTGTGGACCGCGGCGCGCTACGGCGCCGGGTTCCTGGCGATCGTCCTGGCCAATGGCGGCTACGCGATCATGGACCGGCTCGCCGAGCGGTTCGGCGGCGAGCCGCCGTGGCCGGGGTTCGCCGAGATCTCGGTCGACGGCCTGGCCGCCGCGCTCGGCTGCCCGACGCTGCGGATCGGCGATCACGCCAGGCTGCTGCAGGTGCTCGACGAGGTCGTGCCGACCCTGGCGTCGCGGGTCGAGCCGCTGGTGCTGGTGGTCGACGTCGAGGTCGACTCGACGTTCGAGCCCTAGCTCGCCGGGTCGCCGGAGGCGACGATCGCGCTGAACTGCCGCGGATCGACGTTCCCGCCGCTCACCACCGCCACCACCGGGCCGTCCGGCAGCTGGCCGGCAGCGCCTTCCAGGAGCGCCGCGACGGCCGCGGCGCCCGCCGGCTCGGCCAGCACCTTCTGCCGCTCGGCCAGGAACCCCATCGCCCGTGCGAAGGCCGCGTCCTCCATCAGGATCACGTCGTCGACGTGCTGCTGGATCAGGGCCAGCGAGACGTCGCCGGCCATCGGCGCGGCCAGCCCGTCGGCGATCGTCGCGATGTCCGTGAGGTTGACCGGCGCGCCCTCCTTCAGTGCCCGGGTCAGGGTCGGCGCGCCGGCCGGCTCGATCCCGATCACCCGGACCTCGGGCCGGAGCGCCTTGACGGCCATCGCCGTGCCGGCCATCAGCCCGCCGCCGCCGATCGGCACCAGCACCGCCGCGACGTCCGGCACGTCCTCGACGATCTCGATCCCGACGGTGGCCTGGCCGGCGACGATCCTCGGGTCGTTGAACGGGTGCGCCAGCACCATCCCCCGCTCGGCCATCAGCTCGTACATCACCTCGAAGGCCTCGAGCGGGGTCTTGCCCCGGCGCAGCGTCTCGCCGCCGTAGGCCCGGGCCGCCGCGAGCTTGACCTCGGAGGCCGTCTCCCAGGTCACGATCAGCGACTTCACGCCCGCCCGGCTGGCCGCGTACGCCAGCGCGCCCGCGTGGTTTCCGGCCGAGACCGCGATGACCCCGCGCGCCCGCTCCTCCTCGGTCAGCGAGGCGACCTTCACCGTCGCGCCGCGCACCTTGAACGAGCCCGTCTTCTGGAACAGCTCGAGCTTCAGGCGAACGTCCGAGCCGACCCGCTCGGAGAGGCTCGTCGAGCGCCAGGTGGGCGTGCGGTGCACGACGCCCCGGAGGAGCTCCTGGGCGGCCCGCGCGTCCTCGATCGTGGGAAGCGACGTCATGCCGCGGAGGCTTCCACATCAGGGGGTGGAGCGGCGGCGCACCTCGTACAGCGCGAGCGTCCCGGCCATCGCCACGTTCAGCGACTCGGCTGCCGGCTCCTGGGGGATCGCCGCGGCGACGTCGGCCGCAGCCAGCACGTCGGCGGGGAGCCCGTGCCGCTCGCCGCCGAGCGCGAACGCCAGCGGACCCGACAGGTCGGCCGCGTGCAGGGGGGTCTCGGCCCGGGCGTCGAGCGCCACCACCCGAACCCGCGGGGCCTCGGGCAGCGCCACCAGCGGTACCCGGAAGAGCGCGCCCATCGACGCCCGTACGGCCTTCGGCGACAGCGGATCGGCCGTGCCGTGGCCGAGCGCCACGTACGCCGGCCCGAGCGCCGCGCAGGCCCGCACCAGCGTCCCGACGTTCCCCGGGTCGTGCACGTGGTACAGACGCAGGCCGAGCGCCCGCGCCGGCGCGTCCTCCGACAGGGCCGGCAGCGCCGCGCGGGCGACGACCGCGATGCAGCGCGGCGGGTGGGCCAGCGTCGCCGCCGACGCGAGCGCGTCGGGCGCGACGTCGGCGGTCTCCACCCCGGCGCCGTCCAGGGCGGCCCGCAGCTCCTCGTCGTCGAAGGACGCGTCGAGCAGCGCCAGGTCCGGCAGCACGCCGGCGTCGAGCGCCTCGCGCAGCAGGTCCTCGCCCTCCAGGGCGAACCGCCCTTCGGCGGCCCGCCCGCGCCGTTCATGCAGACGGCGCACCAGCTTCAGCCGCTCGTTCTGGCGGCTGACGATCAGGTCGGCCGTTACGCCGCCTTTTCCTGATCCTGCGCGAGCGCCGCCTTGGCCTGCTCCACCACGGCCGCGAAGGCCACGGGCTGGTTCACGGCGAGCTCTGCCAGGACCTTGCGGTCGAGCTCGATACCGGCCGCGTGCAGACCGGCGATCAGCTGGCTGTAGCTGATGCCGTGCTGCCGCGCGCCGGCGTTGATCCGGATGATCCACAGGCGCCGGAAGTCGCGCTTCTTGGCCCGCCGGTCGCGGTAGGCGTAGGCCAGGCTGTGCTGGACCTGCTCCTTCGCGCGCTTGTAGGTCTTGGACTTCAGGCCCCAGTAGCCGGAGGCCTCCTCGAGCACCTTCCGCCGCTTCTTGCGGGCATGCACCGAGCGTTTCACACGGGTCATCGTCGTCTTCCTCTCAGGTCGGGTCGGCGGCCGGGGAGGCTCAGCGCAAGCCGAGCAGTCGCTTCACGCCAGGGGTGTCGACCTTGCTGACAGCCTGGTCGCGCCGGAAGGCACGCTTGCGCTTCGGGGTCTTCTTCTCGAGGATGTGCGACTTCATCCCGTGGCGGCGCGTGAGCTTCCCGCTCCCCGTGAGCTTGAAGCGCTTCTTGGCGCCGGAATGGGTTTTCTGCTTGGGCATGGGCGTGGTCCGTTGTCTCGCCGCGAGCGGCGGGTTCGTGGTCGACGCTGGTTGGAGGGTGAGGCTAGGTGCTAGCTCTCGCCGGACGCCGCAGCCGGAGCCGGCTCGGCGATCTCGACAGCGGCCGGCTCGTCGGTCTCGGTCTCGGTCTCGGCCGGGGCCGGCTCGGCGGTCTCGACAGCGGCCGGCTCGGGTGCCTCGGCCGCAGCCTCCGCCGGGGCCGCAGCCTCGGCCGGAGTCTCGACCGGGGCGTCGGCGGCAGCCGCGGGAGCGGCCTTCACCTCGGGAACCGGCTGGATCGTCTGCTCCTTGACGGGAGCGAGCATCATCACCATGTTGCGGCCGTCCTGAAGCGGCTCGGACTCGATGATCCCGAGCTCCTTCACGTCATCGGCCAGACGGAGCAGCAGCGTGCGCCCCCGCTCGGGGTGCGTCATCTCGCGCCCACGGAACATGATCGTGACCTTGACCTTGTCCCGGTTCTTCAGGAACCGCACGACGTGACCCTTCTTGGTCGCGTAGTCGTGCGGATCGATCTTGGGCCGGAGCTTGATCTCCTTGATGGTGATCGTGCTCTGGTGCTTGCGCGCGAGCTTCTGCTTCTGCTCCTGCTCGTACTTGTACTTCGAGTAGTCCATGACCCGGCACACGGGCGGGTTCGCGTCCGGTGCCACCTCGACGAGGTCGAGGTTCTTGCCCCAGGCGTAGTCCATCGCCTCCTCGCGACTGCGCACCCCGATCTGGGCGCCGTCCGAGTCGATGAGCCGCACCTTGGGAACGCGAATCGCCTCGTTGATTCGGGTCCTGGGCTCCTGCGGTCGGGCCTCGATGCCCCTCCGCGGCCTCACGGCCGCTTCACCGCGTTGATCAACCTGCTCCTTCCGACTGGCATTCCGTGACGCCACTCGAACGGCCACAGGGACGCAGGCGCCCGAAGGCGTTGCAAAACCGCGGCTGAGACCTGGCGCGGCGCGCTCTGAGGCGGCCGGCAGGTGGGGGACGAGTGACGCCACCACTTGTAACCGGCAGCATTATACCAGGGTGTCCTCGGCGGCCCGGTCCGGCGCTCCGCTCCTGCAGCGCCGGCTGCCGGCGGCCGTCGCGACGCTGGCGGCGCTGCTGCTCGCGGGCTTCCTGGCGAAGGGGCGGATCACGCTCCTCTTCCCCACGCTGGTCGCCTGGGGATTGTGCCTCGTCGGGCTCCTGCGGGCGCTGCAGGCCCGGCGCGTCGTGGTCGCGCTGGTGTACGCCCTCGGTGCGGCGCCGGTGACCGCCGCGCTGGTCTACCTGGCGGTCGGTTAGATCGGAACCTGCAGCGCGCCGCCGAGGAACCGCAGGTACGGCACCAGCGCGCCCCAGACCGCCGAGAGCTCGTCCTCGAACCCGTCCTGCAGCGGCGCGTCGGGCTCGAGCGCGGTGATCGCGATGAACTCCTTGCGCTTCAGGTCCTCGATCAGCGGGTGCGCCGGGTCGTAGCCCGCGGGCGCGCGCTTGAGCGCCTCGCCCCAGATGCGGTAGCGCTCGGCGAACACGCCCCGGTGGGCGGCCTGCGTCCAGGCCTCGGGGTCGGCGGCGATCCGGTCGCGCAGGCGGGCCAGCGCCGGGCCGTCCGGGTGGCGGATCCCGCCGCCGCAGAAGACCTCGCCGGGCGCGAGGTGCAGGTACAGGCCCGGCGTCTGGGCCTCCTTCGCCCGCTCGTGGCGGAAGAAGATGCCGCAGTGCGTCTTGTACGGGCGCTTGTCCTTCGAGAACCGGGTGTCGCGGTGGATCCGAAAGAGCGACCGCGGCTCGGCCACCAGGTGCGGGCTCAGCTCCGCGAGCCGGGGCGCGAACGCCTCGATGAAGTCGAGCGCCGGCTCCCGGACGTCGGCCTCGTAGCGCGCCTTGTTGGCCTGGAACCAGTCGCGGTCGTTGTGCGCCTCGAGCTCCTCGAGGAAGGTGAACAGCCCGGGCGTGAACGGTGCGGCCACGGGCGTCATCCTAGAAGCCGCAGGTAGCGCTGCGGGTCGCGCAGGAACGAGCGGTAGAGCCCGACCAGCTCGGCGTCCTCGTAGGCCACCTCGCTGGATCCCGTCGTCGGAGAGCTCGAGGATGCGGGCGCCAGGGAACGCCAGCAGCAGCGGCGAGTGCGTCGCGACCACCAGCTGGCAGGCGTCCTCGGCGAGCTCCGAGAGCCGCTGCAGGAACGCGAGCTGGCCCTGCGGCGAGAGCGCGGCCTCGGGCTCGTCGAGCAGGTACAGGCCGCGCGGGCCGAAGCGGTGCACGGCCAGCGCCAGGAACGACTCGCCGTGGGACTGGGCGTGCAGCGAGCGGCCTCCGTAGGCGTCGAGCAGCTCGGGGCCGAGCTCGTCGACCGCCGAGGCCAGGTTGAAGAAGCTCTCGGCCCGCAGGAACCAGTCGGTGCGCGGCGGCCAGGCCGGGCTGCGCTCGAGCTTCAGGTGCTCCGACAGCTCCGACTCGGTGGCCTGCAGCGTGCACGCGGAAGTTCCGCCCGCCGCCCTCGGGGTTCATCCCGGCGGCCACGGCCAGCGCCTCGACCAGGGTCGACTTGCCCGAGCCGTTCGCCCCGACCAGGAACGTGAGCACGGGGTCGAGCTCGAGGCCGTCCACCAGGGCCCGCACCGCGGGGATCGTGAACGGGTACTCGTCGGTCAGCGATCCGGCCTCGAGCCGGACCCGGCGCAGGTACCCGTCCCGGAGCCTGGCTACTGCTCGCCCTTGAACAGGGCCCGGGCGAAGTCCTCGGCGTCGAACGGGCGCAGGTCCTCGAGCGACTCGCCGATCCCGATCAGCTTGATCGGCAGGCCGAGCTCGTGGGCGATCGCGATGGCGATCCCGCCCTTGGCGGTGCCGTCGAGCTTGGTCAGCACGATGCCCGTGACCTTCGCCGACTGGGAGAACAGCCGCGCCTGCTGCAGGCCGTTCTGGCCCGTGGTCGCGTCGATCACCAGCAGCGTCTCGTGCGGCGCGCCGGGCAGCTTGTTGGCCACGACCCGGACGACCTTCGCGAGCTCCTCCATCAGGTGGCCCTGGGTGTGCAGCCGGCCGGCGGTGTCGATCAGGGCGACGTCGATCCCCCGGGCCTCGGCCGCCGAGACGGCGTCGAAGGCCACCGCCGCCGGGTCGCCTCCGTGGGCCGAGCCGACGAACTGGGCGTCGGAGCGCTGGGCCCAGACCTCGAGCTGCTCGTGCGCCGCCGCCCGGAAGGTGTCCGCCGCGCCGACCACGACGCTCGCGCCGGCCTCGTGCAGCCGGAACGCGAGCTTGCCGATCGAGGTCGTCTTGCCCGTCCCGTTGACCCCGACGACGAGCAGCACCGACGGGCGGTGCGTGACGTCGATCGACGCCTCGTCGGGCTCGCGGGCCATCATCCGGGTCACGATCTCGACGAGCTGGTCGCGCAGCTCGTCGGAGGTCGTGCAGCCGTCCGGCCGCGGCCTCGGCCTCGAGCTGCTCGACGATCGAGACCGTCGCCGGCACGCCGACGTCGGCCATGATCAGCGCCTCCTCGAGACGCTCCCAGACCCCGCTGTCGGCCGGGTCGAACGCGATCTCGCTGAGCTGCTGGGCCATCGCCCGGCTGGAGCGCTGCAGGTTCTCGCGCAGCCGCCGGAACCAGCCGCGCCGCCGCTCGGGCTCGGGGTCCGCGGCGGGAGCGGCACCGTTGCCGCCGTCGAGCCCGCGGAACACCCCCTGCCAGGTCGTCTCCATGCGCGAAGCGTATTCACGCTCACGCTCGTGCGCGCACCAGCCGATCAACAGCATCGATGCGTTGGTGGCGAAGGATCCCCCGTCTCCTCCTGCTCGCCGGCTGGCGGGGGCTCGCCGTCGCCTGTCTCGGGCTCGCCGTCACGGGCGGCGTCTGGCTCGAGCTGCGGCACGACGCCCAGGTCGACGGACGGGCGCGCTTCGACACGAACACCGCCCGCACCGTGAGCCTGGTGCGCGGCCGGGTGATCGGCCACCTGCGGATGATCGAGCACGTCTCGGCGTTCATCGGGGTCTCCTGGCCGATCTCCCAGCGGCGGTTCCAGCTGTTCAGCACCCGCACCCACCTGGCGGAGCGCTACCCCGCGTTCCACGGCCTGACCTTCGTCCAGGCGCTCCGCGACGGCAACGGCACGACCCACGCGGTGATCATGCGCACCGACGGCTACCCGGGCAGCCTGCCGCTGGGCACCGACGTGACGGCGATGCTCGCGGCGAGCGGGTTCCTCATGCCGACGTCCCGCAGGCCGCTCTCGATCCTCCCGATCTCGCCGACGTTCCGCGCGTTCCTCACGCTGTTCACCCGGAGCCGGCACCTGGACGGCAACCCGCAGTCGCTGGCGGCGGTCGACACGATGGCCATCCGCCGGGTGACCACGGCCGACGGCCGGCTGCTCGGCTGGCTCACGTCGCCGGCCCGGATCTCGGAGGCGCTGCCGTCGGTCGGCTCGACCGCGGACGACGATCTCGGGGCGAGCCTCGAGCTGCTGCAGGGCTCGCGCAGCACGCCGGTGGCCCGGATCGAGGGCAAGGCCGCAGGCTCCGAGGACTCGCCGCTGCACCGCCGGCAGGTCGTCGACACCGACGGCGTCCACTGGGCGATCACGGTCTGGGAGAACCCGTCCCGCATGGAGCTCTCGACGACCGTCGACCTGGCCATCTGGGGCGCCGGCCTGCTGCTCACGCTGATGGCCCTGCTGGTGGTGACGACCCGGACGAGCGCCCGGCGGCGGCTCGAGCGGGCCCACGCCGAGCTCGACGCCGAGACCCTGCGAGCCCGCAGCGACGCCCTCACCGGCCTCGTCAACCGTGACGGGCTGGTGCTGGCGCTGAAGGACACCATCGGCCGGGCCCGCCGCGACGGCACCACCTTCGGCGTCCTGTTCATCGACCTCGACGGCTTCAAGACGATCAACGACACGCTGGGCCACGAGGCCGGCGACGAGATGCTCGTCGAGACCGCCGCGCGGCTTCGCCGCAGCGTCCGCACCGGCGACGTCGTGGGCCGCTTCGCGGGCGACGAGTTCGTGGTGATCTGCGAGCGGCTCGAGCGGCCGGCCGACGCCGAGGTGGTGGCCGCCAAGCTGGCCGCCGCGCTGCGCGTCCCGATGCAGCTCGCCGGCGGGCGTCGGGACATCTCCGGCTCGATCGGCGTCGCCCTGGCCGGCCCGCCGCACAGCGTCGACGAGCGCGTCCTCCTGCGCGAGGCCGACGCCGCGATGTACGAGGCCAAGCGCACCGGCCGCGACGCCGTGGTCTACGCCGAGCACCTCGGCGCCCGCGCCGTCGCCCGGGCCGACAGCGAGCAGCGGCTGCGCCAGGCCATCGACGGCGGCGAGCTGCTGGCCCACTACCAGCCGATCCTGGCCGACGGCGAGGTCGTCGCGGTCGAGGCGCTGGCCCGCTGGCAGCACCCCGAGCGCGGCCTGCTCGCGCCCGGCCGCGTTCCTCGAGGACGCCCGCCACGCCGGCCTGCTGTCCCGGCTCGGCGAGACCGTGCTGCGCGAGGCCTGCGCCCAGACCGCGGCCTGGAACCGCGACCGCCTCCGCCCGCTGCGCGTCCAGGTCAACGTGGCCGAGCAGCAGCTCCTCGACGCCGCGTTCCCCGGCGTCGTCGCGGCGGTCGTCGCCGAGACGGGCCTCGACCCGCGCCTGCTCACCCTGGAGATCACCGAGGACGTCGCGCTCGAACGCCTCGGCCCCGAGCTGTCCGTGCTGCGCCAGCTACGGGCCCTCGGCGTGACCCTGTCGGTCGACGACTTCGGCCTCGGCCGCTCGACGTTCGCCGCGCTGCGCGCGCTGGACATGGTCTCGGAGCTGAAGATCGACCGCTCGTTCGTCTCGGGCATCGACGCCAGCACGACCGACCAGGCGCTCGTCCGGGCGATGGTCGGGCTGGCCGGCGAGGTCGGTCTGCACGTCGTCGCCGAGGGCGTCGAGACGCCGGCCGAGCTGCGCGAGCTGTCCCGCCTCGGGGTGCACACCGTGCAGGGCTTCCACCTGGCCCGCCCGGCCGCCGCCGCGGACGTCGAGCTGCTGCTCGCGCCGCTCGCCGACGCCGCCTAGGCGATCGGCTCGAACGCGCGCCGGGTGCTCTCGGGCACCTTGCGCGACAGGACCCGCGAGATGCCGTCGCCGGCCATCGTCACCCCGTACAGGACGTCGGCGACCTCCATCGTCCGCTTCTGGTGCGTGATGACGATGAACTGGGCCTGGTCGCGGTAGCGCTCGAGCAGGGCCAGGAAGCGCTCGATGTTGGCGTCGTCGAGCGGGGCGTCGACCTCGTCGAGCACGTAGAACGGCGACGGCCGGGCCAGGAACAGGGCGAACAGGAACGCGAGCGCCGCGAGCGCCTTCTCGCCGCCGGACAGCAGCGCGAGGCTGCCGATGCGCTTGCCGGCGGGCTGCACCTCGAGCTCGATGCCCGGCTCGGCGGTCTCGCCCTCCTCGTCGCCCTCGTCGCCCGCCTCGACCAGCCGGAGCCGGCCGCGGCCGCCCGGGAACAGGGTCTGGACGACCTCGGCGAAGCCCTCCTCGACCTGCGTGTAGGTCGCGGCGAAGCGCTCGCGGATCGTCTGGGAGAGCTCGGCGATCACCGTGTCGAGCTCCCGCAGCGAGGCCTCGAGGTCGGCGCGCTGCTCGGCGACGTCGTCGGCGCGCTGCAGCTGCTCCTCGTACTCCTGACGGGCCAGCGGGTTGACGGCACCGAGCTCGGCCCGGCGGCGCTCGAGCCGCTCGAGCTTCGCCGCCAGCACGGCGGCGTCGTCGGCCGGCAGGGGCGCCGTGGCCTCGAGCGGGGCCAGGCCGTGGCGTTCGGCGACCTCGCGGGAGCGGCGGCGGGCGTCGTTCAGCCGCTCCTCGACGTGGGCGCCCTCGACCTCGAGCGCGGTGGCGCGCTCGCCGACGCCGCGCAGGCCGCGCTCGGCATCGCTCTCCTCGGCCCGGCAGGCGGCCAGCGCGGCGGACAGGTCGCGGGCTCGCTGCTCGAACGCGTCGAGCGCCGCCCGGGCAGGCGTGCGGGCCTCGGAGCCGGCTGCGAGACAGGCGTCGAGCTGGCCGGCGAAGGCCGGCTCGAACGCCGACAGCGCGGCGAGCCGGGCGGCCCGGGCCCGCGCCCGGCGGGCCGAGGTCGCGGCGGTGTCTGCGGCGGCCCGGGCACGGCGGGCGTCCTCGGAGGCGCGGTCGGCGCGCTCCTTCAGCGCGGCCCGCTCGGCGCGCAACGTGGCCAGACGCGCGGCCTCCTCGTGGCGCTGGCCCTCGAGCACCCGGTGGCCGGCCTCGGCCTCGGTCGCGCGGGCCTCGGCCTCGGCGCGTTCCGCGTGCAGCGACACGGCCTCGCGCTCGGCGTCGGCGGCTCCACGGCGGACGTCGTCGAGCTCGGCGGCGGCGGAGCGGGCCCGGGCCAGCGCGCGCTCGGCGTCGAGCAGCGCCCGTTCGCGGGCTGCGGCGGCGTCGTGCTCGGCCCGCTCGGCGGCGGCCAGCTCGGCCGAGGCCTCGCGCAGCGCGCCGGCGGTCTGCCGCTCGGTCTCGGCGGCCTCGTCGTGGGCCGTGGTGGCGGCGGTCGGCGGCCTCCGCGGCCTGGGCCGACTCACGCTCGAGCCGGTCACGGGCCTGCAGCGCGCCCTCGAGCTCGGCGCGGGCCTCGAGCAGCGCGGCCTCTCCGGCCTGGCCGCTGCGGAAGACGACGCCGCGGCTGGCGTCGAAGCCGAGCCCGTCGCGGGTGACCGCGAGGCCGCTCTCGATCGCGTCGAAGGCCGTGGCGTCCTCGACCAGGAACACCCCTGCCAGCAGGCCCGGCGGGGCCTCGGGCGACAGCGCGACCAGGTCGCTCGAGCGGCGTGGCGCCGGGCGGGACGGCGCGGGATCGTGCGCTCGGGCATGGCCCGCTGCACGAGCACGCTGGCCCCGTCGACGCCCGGGCCGTCGAGCAGCTCGAGCGCGGCGGCCAGGTCGTCGGTCACGGCGGTGGCGGCGCGCCGGCTCAGCGCCGCGGCCGCGGCCAGCTCGAGGCCCGGCTGCGGGCGGACGAGGGAGAGCGCCAGCGTGGCGCCGGCCTCGGCCAGGCGGCGGACGGCGGGAGCGACGCCGTCGGCCCGGCGCAGCGCGGCCTCGAGGGCCTCGACGCGGGCGCTCGCCGCGGCGGCCTGCTCGCTGGCCACCGACCCGGCGGCGCGGGCCGCGTCGAGACGTCCGCGGGCGCTCTCGGCGGTGGTGTGGGCGGCGGCTGCGGCGTGGTCGGCGCCGGCCTGGGCCGCCCGGGCCTTGGCCGCCGCAGGCGCGGCTTCGCGGAGCTCGGCGGCGGCCTTCTCGGCGTCCTCCTGCAGCGCCGCAGCGGCGGCCTTGGCCTCGACTGCGGCTCGCTCGAGCTCGGCGGCCCGGCCCGTCAGCCGTCCGTGCTCGGCAGCGGCCCTGGCGGCGCCGCCCTCGGCCCGCGCGGCGGCGCGGCGGGCCTCGAGTGCGGACTCGAGCGCCACGTCGGCCTGGGCCGCGAGCGTTCGGAGCTGCTCCTCGTCGTCGGGCCGCAGCCGGGCGGCCTCGGCCTGCAGGCTCTCGGCCCGCTCGGCGGCGTCGTCGCCCTCGGCCCGGCGGGCCGCGGCGTCGGCGGCCAGGCGCTCGGCACGCTCGCCCGCCCGGGCGGCCTCGCGGCCCGCCTCGGCGAGCTGGGACAGCACCCCGTCGCGCCGCGACTGCAGCCGTTCCAGGGCGGAGCCCAGGGCCCAGAACCGGGCCGAGGCCTTCTCCTGGGCCGAGCCCAGCGAGGCCAGCTCCTCCTCGGCGCTCTCGCGCCGGCCGCGGGCGGCGGCCAGCACGGCCTCGAGCCGGTCGCGCTCGGCCCGGGCAGCGGTCAGCTCGGTGGTCAGGGCGGTGCGCCGGGTGCGTGCCGCGGCGGCCTCGGAGGCCAGCAGCAGCAGGCGCCCCTCGGCGAGCTCGCGGCCGATCTTCTCGGCTCGCTCGGCGGCCGTCGCCTGCAGGCGCAGCGGCGCGAGCCGCGAGCGGATCTCCTTCTCGACGTCCGCCGCCCGCTCGAGGTCGAGCCGCACCCGGGCGAGCTTCTGCTCGGCGCGGCGCCGGCGGCGCTTGAACTTGCCGAGCCCGGCGGCCTCCTCGACCAGGCCGCGGCGCTCGTCGGGCCGGGCCAGGAGGATCTCGTCGACGCTGCCCTGGGAGATGATGCAGTGCAGCTCGCGTCCGAGCCCCGCGTCGGCCAGGGCCTCCTGCACGTCGAGCCGGCGCACCTGGCTTCGGGCCAGGAGGTACTCGGAGTCGCCGTCGCGGCGGAGCCGGCGCATGACCGACACCTCGGCCTGCGGCAGGGCGATCCGGCCGTCCTGGTTCGCGAGCACGAGCTCGACCTCGCACAGGCCCGAGGCGCCGCGCCGGTCCGAGCCGGCGAACAGCACGTCCTGCCCGGTCTCGGCGCGCAGCTGGCTCGGCGGCTGCGAGGCCATGACCCACTGGATCGCGTCGGCGATGTTCGACTTCCCCGAGCCGTTCGGGCCGACGATCACGGCCACGCCGGGGAAGAAGCGCAGCTCGACGGTCTCGGCGAACGACTTGAAGCCGCGGATGCGGAGCGCCTCGAGGTGCATCAGCCCGCCGGACCCTCGGCCAGCCGGGCCAGCGCCTCGCGCGCGGCGGACTGCTCGGCGGTCTTCTTCGAGCTGCCCCGACCGCTGCCGAGGACGACGCCGTCGACGACCGCGGTGGTGGTGAAGTGACGGCGGTGCGCTGGGCCTGTGGCTTCCACGAGGGCGTAGCTTACGGTTGACCCCTGACGTGCCAGGCGCTCCTGCAGCTCGGTCTTGTGGTCGACGAAGGCCTCGGCGGCGTAGGTGATGCGCTCGTCGAGGGCCTCGATGACGGCCTTCGCGGTGCGGTCGTAGCCGTTGGCCACGAACACCCCGCCGATCGCCGCCTCGCACACCTCGGCCAGGACGTTGCGGTTCGTCTCGAGGCCCGCGCGCTCGGCGCCGAGCTCGGCGCGCCGCTGCTCGAGCCGGCCGCCGAGGTCGAGCAGCCGGGCGACGACCGCGCAGGAGCGGCGCGACACGACGTGCGCCCGGAGCTTCGCCAGGCGCCCCTCGTCGTCCGTGGGGTAGCGGCGGAGGAGCTCCTCCGCGACCGCGAGACCGAGCACGCCGTCGCCCAGGAACTCGAGCCGCTCGTACGACTCGCCCCGCTGGTCGGTCCACGAGGTGTGGGTGAACACCCGCGCGGCAAGGTCGACGGGAAGCCCGTCGATCAGGCCGCGGAGCTGCTCCACGGCCCCTCGACCTCCGCGCCCAGCGCGCGCCAGACGTCGGCGTCCGGCGTCTGGCGTGCGCTGGGCACGGGCTCGTCAGTCGTTGCCACCGCCGTGTTGCATGACGTACGTGACGGCCTGTCCGACCGTGCCGATCTTCTGGGCCTCCTCGTCCGAGATCTTGATCCCGAACTGGTCCTCGAGCTCCATGATCAGCTCGACCAGATCCAGCGAGTCGGCGTCGAGATCCTCCTGGAACGCGGCCTCCATGGTGACGTCGCCCTCATCGATCCCGAGCTGCTGCACGAGGATCTGCTTGACCTGAGAGAGGACCTCTTCCTCTGTCGCCAACGAACGCTCCTTCCGTCGAAACCGCAGCGGGCGGCGCGACTGTAGCAGGCTCCGCGGCGCGCTCTGAGGGAACCGTCTACGCGGGAGCGGCGGTCGACGCCGGCCGGGCCAGGTGCTCGGAGAGCCGGCCGACCACGTCGTTGCGGGCGCCGTTGGCGCCGTACAGGATGGCGTTGCGGATCGCCTTGCGGCTCGAGGAGCCGTGGGCGATCACCGCGATGCCGCGCAGGCCGATGAGGTACGCACCGCCGTAGGCCTCGGGGTCGGCCTTGCGCTGGAAGGGCCGCAGCGACGGCTTCAGCAGCGTCGCCCCGATCTTGGCCCTGAGCGAGGAGGTCGCGGCGGCCCGGATCTCCTCGATGATGAAGATGCCCGCGCCCTCGAGCAGCTTGAGGCAGACGTTGCCGGTGAAGCCGTCCGTGACCACCACCTCGGTGGTGCCCTTGAGGATGTCGCGACCCTCGACGTTGCCGTAGAAGTCGATGCCCTCGGCGGCCGCCAGGAGCGAGTGGGCCTCCTGGGTCAGGAGGTTGCCCTTGCCGGCCTCCTCGCCGATCGAGAGCAGGCCGACCCGTGGGTTCTCGATGCCCAGGATCCCCGAGGCGAAGGCGGCGCCCATGTAGGCGAACTGCAGCAGGTGGTCGGGCTTCGAGTCGGAGTTCGCCCCGCAGTCGACCAGCACCGCCGGCCCGCGGCTCGACGGGACGACGCAGGCGATCGCGGGCCGCAGCACGCCGGGGATGCGGCGCATCTCGACGAGCGAGGCGGCCATCATGGCGCCGGTCGAGCCGGCCGAAACGGCAGCCACCGCGCCGCCCTCGCGAACCGCCCGGCAGGCGGTCACCAGGGAGGAGTCCTGCTTGGCCCGGACGGCGTACGCCGGCTCCTCGTCGTAGCCGATGATCTGGGGGGCGTCGACGACGTCGATGCCAGGCGGCAACAAGCCGCCGAGCTCCTGCATGATCGGCCCGCGCTGGCCGCACAGGAGCACCCGGACCTCGCCGGTGGAGACGGCCAGCACGGCACCCGCCACCGTCTCGGTGGGCGCGTGGTCGCCTCCCATCGCGTCGAGCGCGACGGTGACGGTTTCGCTCACGCCGTCTGCGGCTGGACGATCTCGCGGCCCTTGTAGGTGCCGCACGTCGGACACACGTGATGCGGCCTGCGAGGGCTGCTGCACTGCGGGCAGACGTTGAGTCCCACGGCGGAGATGCCGTGCTGCGCGCGACGGCGGTCGCGGCGGGACTTGCTGGTCTTCTTCTTGGGGACGGCCATGTGATACGCCAGGTTCGTCGGTGTCTTTGGACGCGCACAACTGTCCGTGCGTGGCACCGGCTTCGCGAAAGGGTACACGAGACGGCGCCCGATCTGCGCGTTTCCGTCGGTCGCAGGGCGGGTAGCCGACGGACACTCGAACCGGGAGGGTGTGCGATGCGCAGGATCCTCGTCTGCCTCGTCGTCGCGTTGTCCATGACGACCGCGGCCACGCTCGGCACGGCCCGCGCGGCACCGACGCTGCCACCGATGACGCCGACCGCGGAGGGCACCGGCGGTGCGGCCGCCTCGGTCGACCCGCTCGCGACCCAGACCGCCATCGACGTCCTCAGGAACGGTGGCAACGCCGTCGACGCCGCGGTCGCGGCGGCGGCCACGCTCGGCGTCGTCGAGCCCTTCTCGTCCGGGATCGGCGGCGGCGGCTTCATGCTGCTGTACCTCGCCAAGAGCCACCGCGTCGTGGCTCTGGACAGCCGCGAGAGCGCACCGGCATCGGCCACACCAACCATGTTCCAGGACCCGATCGGGGACGGAGCTGCCGTTCGCCGCCGCCGTCGAGAGCGGCCTGTCGGTCGGCGTGCCCGGGACGCTCGCGAACTGGGACACGGCGCTGCGCCGCTACGGCACCACCACGCTCTCGCAGGCGCTCGCGCCGGCGACCCAGATCGCGCGGCGCGGGTTCGTCGTCGACCAGACGTTCCACGATCAGGTCGAGTCGAACGCCGCACGCTTCGCGGCGATCACGCCGAGCGCCGCGCTGTACCTGCCCGGCGGCGCGCCGCCGTCGGTCGGCTCGGTCTTCAGGAACCCCGACCTGGCGAAGACCTACTCGCTGCTCGCGCGCCAGGGCATCGACCCGTTCTACACCGGCAAGGTCGGCGACGCGATCGTCCAGACCGTGCAGCACCCGCCGGTCGCGCCGGGCTCGACGCTCGACGTCCGGCCCGGCGGGATGACCATCGACGACCTGGCCGACTACCAGGTGCGGATCCGGCGTCCCACCCTGGTGAGCTACCGCGGCTACCAGGTGTACGGGATGTCCCCGCCGTCCAGCGGCGGCTCGACCATCGGCGAGATGCTGAACATCCTGTCGAGCTTCGACCTGGCCGGCGAGAGCCGCTCGGACGCGCTGTACCACTACCTCGAGGCCTCGCGCCTGGCGTACGCCGACCGCGGCGCCTACCTCGGCGACCCGGAGTTCTTCGACGTGCCGCTGCGCGGTCTCCTGTCGCCGCGAGTTCGCCGCCGAGCGGGCGGCGCTGATCGGCCCGACCGCGCCGCCCGGTCCCGTGCCCGCGGGCAACCCGTACCCGTGGAACAACGACCCGAGCCCCGAGTTCCCGCCCGGCGTGTCGGCCACGGTCGACCACGAGGGCCTGTCGACCACGCACCTGACGGTGGCCGACGCGCAGGGCAACGTCGTCACCTACACGTTCACGATCGAGCAGATCGGCGGCAGCGCGATGGTCGTGCCCGGCTACGGCTTCCTGCTGAACAACGAGCTCACCGACTTCAACTTCTCGCCGCCCGGCGCGAACGCGGTCGAGCCGTTCAAGCGGCCCCGCTCGTCGATGAGCCCGACCATCGTCATGCGGGACGGCAAGGTCGTGGAGGCCCTCGGCTCGCCCGGCGGCTCGACGATCGTCACCACCGTCGCCCAGCTCCTGATCGACCAGCTCGACTTCGGGATGACGCTCCCCGAGGCGATGGCTGCGCCGCGGCTGTCCCAGCGCAACGCGGCGACGACCTCGGCAGAGCCGGCGTTCATGGGCACCCCCGAAGCGGCGGCGCTGATCGCCCGCGGCGAGCAGCTCGTCCTGCCCACACCGCCGCCGCCCGAGATCGGCGCGGCGTCGGCGATCGCCTTCCTGGGCAAGAACGGGAAGCTCCTGCAGGCGGCGGCGGAGCCGGTGCGGCGCGGCGGCGGAAGCGCGATGGTGGTGACCCCGCGATGAGTTAGCGGGCGCGGGCCGGTCCTGATCCTCGACCACCCGACGCGAGAGGATCAGGCATGGCCATCACGTTCCCTGGCGAGTCGACCGAGTACCGCGAGGCGCGCGACCGTCTCCTGGCGAAGGAGCTCGAGCTCCGACGGGCCATCGAGGCGGTCGCCGCCGAGCGGCGCGCGCTGCCCGACGGTGGCCGCGTCTCGGAGGACTACGTGTTCCGCGGCGTCGGCCCCGACGGTGGCGAGGCCGACGTGCGGCTGTCCGAGCTCTTCGAGGACGGCAAGGACACGCTCGTCGTCTACCACCTGATGTTCCCGCGCTCCCCGGACTCCGACCTGCCGTGCCCGTCGTGCACCGGGTTCCTGACGACGTTCGACGGGCTCGGCGAGTCCGCGGCGGAGCGGGTCAACGTGGCGGTCGTGGCGAAGGCCCCGCTCGAGCGGATCCTGGCCCACGCGAAGGCCGAGGGCTGGGACCGGCTGCGCTTCTACTCGACCGGCGGCACGAGCTTCAACCGCGACTACCACGCCGAGGCGGCGGACGGCCAGCAGCTCCCGATGACCAACGTGTTCCGCCGGGTCGACGGCGAGATCCGGCACTTCTGGGGCTCGGAGCTGTTCTACGCCCCGACCGACCCCGGCCAGGACCCGCGCCACAACGACCTGCTCGACCCGTACTCGGGGCTCTTCGACCTGACGCCGGACGGGCGGGGGGCGTAGCGCGCTGAGAGCTGACTCTCGCCGTACTGGTACTCGGCGTGCTCGTACGAACCATCGCCGCGCTTGTCGGCGTGGTCGCTGCGCAGACCTCCCACGGACAAAGAACCGGGCCCAAGAACAGTCGGTGATCCGACTCCCGGTCGACCAGCGTCCTCAGGTTCGGAGCATTCCTCGTCGTCGGATCACCGACGGGCCCGGTTGATGGGGCTTCGCCCTTCTTGCCGGGTCCTCTCCGGGTCGCGCTGGCCGCTCGCCTCAGGGCTGCCCGCGTCCTCCGGGTCGCACTGGCCGCTCGCCTCAGGGCTGCCCCGCCGAGTCCTCCCCGGGTCGCACTGGCCGCTCGCCTCAGGGCTGCCCCGCCGAGTCCTCTCCGGGTCGCACTGGCCGCTCGCCTCAGGGCTGCCCCGCCGAGTCCTCTCCGGGTCGCACTGGTTCCTACCGCTCGATCGCCAGGATGAGCATCGGCCGGCCGCCGTCCGCGAGCGGCGTCCGGCCGAGCACCTGCCAGCCGCGACCCAGGTAGAGCGAGACCGCGAGCGGTGCGTCCTCGAGCGTGGACAGCACCGCCCGCTCGACGCCCTCCATGAGCCGGTCGTGCAGCTCGCCGCCGATCCCCTGCCCCTGCCGGTCGGCGCGCACCGCCAGCGTGACGACCTCGAACGCGCCCGGGCAGCCACGAGGCCACCGGCTCGCCGAGCGCCGCGGCGACCCGGTCGTGCCACCACTGGCCCGGCGCGCTCGTGTAGCCGTAGCCGAAGCCGACCAGCGCGCCGTCGTCGTCGCGCGACTCGACCAGCCGGAAGCCGTCGCGCGCGGCGTGCCGCGGCAAGGTGTCCGTCGCGAAGCGGGCGACGTCCTCCCCGGTCTCGTCGTACGGCGGCGCCTGGAACGCCGAGGCGTAGACGGCGGCCAGCTCGTCGAGGTCCGGTGACTAGAGCAGGTCCTTGAGCTTCGCCCAGCGCTCGTCCGGCTCGCGGACGGCGCAGGCGCAGGTCTCGACGTTCAGGTCGACGCCGCACTGCGGGCACAGCCCGGCGCACTCCTCGCGGCACAGCACCTTGACCGGCATCGCCAGCACCAGGGTGTCCTGGCCCCAGCGATCGGTGTCGAGCAGGTCGCCCTGCAGGTACGGCGTGGTCATCTCCTCCTCGGCGCCGGGCTCGGGCTTGTGGGCCTGGTACTCGCGGCTGTCGCCGCCGACGCCGACCCGGGCCTCCTCGAGGCAGCGCTGGCACGGGCCGAACACGCTCGCCTCGAAGCTCAGGTCGAACAGCAGGCCCGACGTCAGCTTCGTGACCCGCAGGGTCGCGGGCACCCGTGCGGGCACGGGCTCGTTCCGCTCACCACCGACGGTGAACGGTGCCAGCGTGATCTCGATCGGCTCGAGGTGCGAGTCGCCGACCGCGAGACGGAGCGTGCGAAGGTCGAACATGCCTTCAAATTCTAGCTCCGCATCCGGCCGCCGACCGGCCGGTCGCTAGCGGTCCTACGAAGTGGCTTCGGAGTAGTCCGGCTCGCGCTCGCGCTGGGCGTCGCGGGCCTGCAGCTGCTCGCGTCCGCGCTGCACCGCGGCCAGGAACTTGCCCAGGTTGACCTCGAGCGTCGACAGGATCTGGTCGGCGTAGTCCTCGGCGCCGAGCCGCACCTCGCGCTCGCGCCGCTTCGCCTCGGCCATCAGCTCGGCGGCCTGGCGCTCGGCCTGCTTGACGATCTCCTGCTGGCTCGCCTCGCGGGCGGCCTGCTCGCGCGCCTCGGTCACGAGGCGCTCGGCCTCGCGCTTGGCCTCGGCCAGCATCTCCTGGCGTTCCTTGACGATCCAGCGGGCCTGCTTGATCTCCTCGGGGATCGTGGCGCGCATCTGGTCGAGGATCTCCCAGATCTCCTCGCGGTCGATGCGCACCTGATCGGTGAGGGGCACGGCCTTCGCTTCGTGCACGAGCTGGTCGAGCTTGTCGATGAGTACGAGGACGTCCACTGGCTACTCCTCGGCGGCGAGACGGCTGGCGAACGCGCGCGCGACCGCCGGCGGAACGAACTCCTCGAGGGCACCGCCGAACGCGGCGATCTCTTTCACGCCGCTCGAGGAGAGGAAGCTGTACTGGGGGGAGCTCATGAGGTAGACGGTCTCGATGTCGGAGGCGAGGACCTTGTTCAGATGGCCCATCTGGAACTCCCACTCGTAGTCCGAGACCGCTCGCAGGCCCTTGACGAGCGCCACCGCGCCCCACTCGTGGGCGAATTCGACGACGAGGGCCGAGAATCCTGCGACCACCACATTGTCCACGTCCCGCAGCGATTCGCGCAGGAAGCCGATGCGTTCGGCCACGTCGAACGCCGGAGACTTGTGCTTCGGAAGCCGGACGACCCCCACGACCACGCGGTCGAAGAGGTTCGCGGCTCGCCGGATGACGTCCAGGTGACCAAATGTAACCGGATCGTACGACCCCGGGCAGACGGCGGTCCGGCCGGGGGCCTTGATGGGCGTGGGATCGTCGCTTGGTGGCGTCACGTGGCGTAGAGATGGACGTCGGCGGCGCCGTAGCGGCGGGCGCCCTGCCCGGGCAGCCCGAGCTCGGGGTCGAGCCCGGCCGGCGCCTCGAGCACGACACGCGCGCCTGGCGCCAGGACCGGTGGGAGCAGGTGCCTGAGTGCAGGCAGAAACCGCGGAAGCAGCGTATACGGAGGATCGAGGAGCAGCAACCGGTAGGCCCGTCCGGCAGCGGCCTCGTCGCGCAGGACCCGGCGGAAGTCGCGCCGCAGGAGACGGCAGCGCTCGAGCACCCCGAGGGTCTCGGCGTTGGCCCGCACGAGGTCGAGGGCTCCGGGGTCGGTGTCGGCGAACAGGCACGTCGCGGCGCCGCGCGACAGCGCCTCGAAGCCGAGCGCCCCGCTGCCGGCGAACAGGTCGAGCGCGTCGTCGCCCTCGACGTCGCCGAGCCGGGCGAACAGCGCCTCCCGGGCCCGGTCCGAGGTCGGCCGGGTGGTGCGTCCCTTCGGGGTTCGCAGGCGACGACCGCCGAGCTCGCCGGCCACGATGCGGAGCGTCATGCCCGGCCGAGACGCTCGATCAGCTCGCCGAAGCGCTGCTCGACGGCCTCGCGCAGCGGCGGGTCGACCAGGCCTCGGCGCTCGAGCAGGCGGGCGTCGGCCCTGGCCCGGCCGACCAGCTCGCGCTGGCGGGAGAGCTTCGCGTAGCGCAGGTCGGAGCGGCCGGCCTGGCGGACGCCGGCGAGCTCGCCCTCGCCGCGCATGCGCAGGTCGAGCTCGGCCAGGTCGAAGCCGCTCTGGTGCTTGACCAGGGCCTCGAGCCGGGCGGCGCCGCCCTCGGTCGGCTCGTGGGACTCGAACAGGAAGCAGTACGACTGGTCCTCCCCGCGCCCGACCCGGCCGCGCAGCTGGTGGAGCTGGGAGAGGCCGAAGCGGTCGGCGTCCTCGATCACGATCGCCGTCGCGTTCGTCACGTCCACCCCGACCTCGACGACCGTCGTCGCGACCAGCACCTGGGTCTCGCGGGCCACGAAGGCGCGCATCGCCTCGGCCTTCTCGCCCGGCTTCAGCTTGCCGTGCAGGAGGCCGACCCTGCAGCGGGGCCAGCACCTCGACGAGCCGCCCGTACTCGTCCGAGGCGGCCCGGGCCTGCAGCGTCTCGGAGCCCTCGACGAGCGGGCAGATGACGTAGGCCTGGCGGCCGTGCTCCTGCCACTCCGAGACGAGCCAGCGGTAGCAGTCGGCGCGCTTGGCCTCGGGCACCCGGGCGGTGCGGATCGCCTTTCGGCCGGCGGGCAGCTCGCGCAGCTCGGTGACGTCGAGATCGCCGTACAGGGCCAGCGCCAGCGAGCGCGGGATCGGGGTCGCGGTCATGTGCAGGACGTGGGCGCCGTGGGCGTCGGCCAGCGCCGCGCGCTGCTCGACGCCGAAGCGGTGCTGCTCGTCGACCACCGCGAGGGCCAGCCGGCGGAACTCGACGTCCGGCTCGAGCAGCGCGTGGGTGCCGACCACGAGCAGCGCGTCGCCCGACGCCAGGCGCTCGAGGCGGGCCCGCTTCTCGCGCGCCGGGACGTCGCCCGTGAGCAGCTCGACGTCGAGGCCGAGCGGCTCGACCAGCTGGCGCACGGTGTTCACGTGCTGGTGGGCGAGGGTCTCGGTCGGGGCCATCAGCGCGCCCTGGGCGTCGTTCTCGACCGCCCGCAGCAACGCGTACAGGGCGACGACGGTCTTGCCGGAGCCGACGTCGCCGAGCAGCAGGCGGTGCATCGGGCGGTTACGGCGCAGGTCGGCGTCGATCGCCCGGATCGCGCCGCCCTGGCCGGCCGTGAGCCGGAACGGGAGCGAGTCGCGGTAGCGGCGCACGAGCTCGCCGGGGCGCTCGAACGGGATGCCGCGGTGGGCCGCGTCGAGCTGGCGGCGGCGGTGCTGCAGGGCGAGCTGCAGCAGGAGCAGCTCCTCGTAGGCCAGGCGGCGCTCGGCGATCGGCGGCTCGCCCTGGTCGAGCGGGGCGTGCAGCGCGCCCAGCGCGTCGCGGCGCAGCGGCAGGCGGCGGGCCGTCCGCAGCCAGGCCGGAAGCGGCTCGGCGACCGCGTCGAGGCGCGGCAGGTGCTCGGCCACCAGGTCCTGCAGGACGCGCGTCGACAGCGTCTTGGTGGCGTCGTAGACCGGCACCAGGCCGACGGTGTGGCGGCCCTCGTCGCCGGCGTCCGAGACGATCTCGTGGGTCTTCACGGCGAGCTCGAGCTGGCGCCGCCCGCTCGGCGGGCGCACCTCCCCGCGCAGCTGCACGACCTGGCCCGGGCTGAGGGCGTTCAGCAGGTAGCGCTGGTTGAACCAGACGGCGGTGGCGCTGCCGCTCTCGTCGCGGATGCCGGCCTCGATGATCCGCAGGTTGCGCCGGCGGGTCGGGCGGTCGCGCACGGACTCGACCCGGCCGCGCACGGTGGCCTCCTCGCCGGGCACGAGGTCGGCGATCGCCTGCACCTCGGAGCCGTAGTCGCGGTACGCCCGCGGCGGGGTCTCGAGCAGGTCGCCCGCGACCTCGATCCCGCGGGCCCGCAGCGCGTCGGTGGCCTTCTTGGTGCGGCCCTCGACCGGTACCGCCAGCACCGCCGGGTCGGGAGCCGTCCTGGGGCGCGGCCGCCGTCGGGCGGGACGCGCAGCGCGTCCGCGTCCTCGGCCGCCGCGACTGGCTCCCCGACTGGCATGGTGCGACGCACGATAGACGCGGCATCGACCATCTTCTACTCGGGTCGCGGTGGTGCTCGTGCTCGCGCTTCCAGCGCACGAGCAGCGGCGCGAGCAGGAACAGGAGCGCCTCGACGAGGGTGATCACGAGGCGGTTCAGGATGACCGCACCGAGCGCCGGCCCGGCGCCGGCGACGATCCGCAGGAGGGCGTAGGTCGCGCCCTCGCGGACGCCCAGGCCGGACGGCGCGAAGACCACCAGCACGGACACGATCGCACCGACCGCGCTCGCGCCGCCGAGGAACGGGATCGACGACACGGCCGGGTCGCCGCCGACGGCCCGCAGCAGGTAGAAGAGCGCGGCGCCGCCGATGAGCCAGGTCAGGCAGTAGTAGCCCAGGAGCTGGATCGTCCGGCGGTACGAGAGCGGGGTGATGGTGCCGGCGCCGAGCGGCCGCAGCAGGAACGAGGCGACGGGGCCGAACAGCCGCGGGTGCAGGAGGACGGCGAGCGCGATCCCGAACAGCACGACCAGCACGGTGGTGAGCGTGTCGACGTGCCCCACGAGCGGCAGGCCGACGACGAACACGAACACCCCGGCGACCGCCGAGAGCCCGGCCTCGAGGGCGATCGAGGCCAGCACCAGCGAGGTGTCGTCGACGCCGGCGCGGCGGCGCGGCCACCACGCGCGCGGCGGGCGTCCAGACGCCGCCCGGGATGTACTTGGCGAGCATCGAGACCATCTCCGCCCGCAACGCGTCGCCGTACCGCAGCCGGATCTCGAGCCCGCGCAGGATCCACATCCAGCCGACGACGAACGCCAGGTAGTAGGCGGCGACGAAGCCGGTGGCGATGGCGACGTCGCCGAGATCGGCGTGCCGCAGCCGCGGCTCGGCCCGCTTCCAGGAGCCGCGCAGGGCGATGAACAGGAACACCAGCAGGACGACCAGGGCCGTGATCTGCACGGCGGTCAGGAGGCGCGGCCGGGCGGTGAGCCAGGCGATGCCGTCGCGGATCCGCTGGACGAACGCGGCGGGGCGGCCCTTCGGCGGGTCGTTGGGCGCGTCGCGCTCCGTCTGGGCAGCTCCGGTCAGCTACCGGCCCCCACGGTCGGCAGCTCGGCGCGCGCGGACGTCGGCTGCTCGGGTACCCACATCACTCCGAACGCTCCCGGGCCGCCGTACGTTCCGATGACCGCGCCGAGCTCCCCGACGAGCTCGAGCACGGCGTCGGGCCGGATCCGCGCGAACCAGCTCGACGAGCTCGCGGCGCGGTGTCGGGGGCGTCCGCGTGGGCCACCGCGAAGCGCAGCGGCAGCCCCTCGGTCGTCCCCTGCTCGAGCTGCTCGCCGATCGCGGCGAGCACCTTCGCCCTCCCCCGCACCCGGGCGATCGGGACGACCTCGCCGTCGCGCAGCGAGAGCACCGGCCGCACCGAGAGCAGCCCGCCGAGCATCGCCTGGGCCTTGCCGAGCCGCCCGCCGCGCTGCAGGTACTCGAGGGTCTCGACCGAGAACAGGAGCCGGCCGGCCTTCGCGAAGCGGTCGACGTAGGCCTCGATCGCCGCGAGCGTCGTGCCCTGGTCGAGCAGCTCCAGCACCTTGAGGGCGCCGAGCGCGATCCCGGCGGAGGCCGAGCGGGTGTCGAGCACCGCCACCTGGCCGCCGAAGTCCGCGGCCGCCAGCCGGGCGGACTCCACCGTGGCCGACAGCTTCCCCGAGAGCTGCAGGGAGACGACGTGCTCGTAGCCGGCCCCGAGCAGCTCGGTGTAGGCATCGGCGAACGCCTGGGGCGACGGCGCGGCGGTCCTCGGCGTGACCTTGCTCGCCGCCAGCTTCGCGTAGAACGCCGGCGGGTCGAGGTCGACGTGGTCGAGGTGGTCCTCGTCGCCGAAGCTCACCGTGAGCGGCACGATGCGGATGTTCGGCCGCTCGGCGAGCTGCGGCGCGTCGGCCGTCGAGTCGAGCACGAGCGCCGTGTTGGCGGTGGTGAGGATGGCGTCCGCCATCTACTCGGCCGACAGCAGCATCGGGTAGTGCGGCTGCCCGCCCTCGTGGATCTCGATGTCGAGGCCCGGATGGGCGGCGACCAGGCCGTCGAGCACCGCCTGCAGCCGCTCTGCGAGGTCGCCGCAGCCCTCGCCCCGAAGCACGGTGAGGATCTCGGCGCCGCCGTCCAGGAGCTGGTCGGCGAGCGCCTGCAGGGCGGCCTCGGCGGCGGGCTTCGAGGCCACGATGCGCCCGTCGACCAGCGCCAGGTAGTCGCCCTGGTGGACGGCCACGCCGTCGGCGGTGGCGTCGCGCACGGCGGTCGTCAGCTCGCCGGTGCGGACGGCAGCCGCGGCCTCCTGCATGGCCCGCGCGTTGGCCGCGGCGTCGCGACCTGCGTCGAACGCCACCATCGCCGCGAGGCCGGCGGGGATCGAGCGCGTCGGCACGACCCGAACGGCCCGGTCGACGGCCTCGGCGGCCTGCTCGGCGGTGAGGAGCACGTTCGGGTTGTTCGGCAGGACGACGACCTCGGCGGCCCGGCAGGCCTCGATGGCGTCGACCAGCTCGCGGGTCGAGGGGTTCATCGTCTGGCCGCCCTCGACGACCGAGCGGCAGCCGAGGCTCTCGACGAGCGCCCGGTTGCCGGCGCCGGCGACCACGCAGACCACGTCGCAGGCCGCGTCGGGCTCCGACGCCGCTGCCAGGCGGGCGCGGCGCTCGTCGGTCTGGGCGTGCATGTCGGCGATCTCGACCCCGCTGATCACGCCGACGGCCGTGGCCAGGCTGAGCGCCGCGCCGGGGTCGTCGGTGTGGACGTGCACCTTGCAGGCGTCCCCGTCTCCCACCACGACCAGCGAGTCCCCGAGCAGGGCCAGGTCGCGCTCGAGGGCGACGCAGTCGAGCGCCGAGCCCTCGACCAGGTAGGTCGTGCAGTAGCGGTGGATCGAGTACGCGTCGGCCGTCGGCCGCGTCGACCAGCGGCGCCGGGCCGACCTCTGGCGGGGCGACCTGCTCGCCGCGCAGGCCCGCGACGGAGCCGCGCGCGATCTCGAGCAGTCCCGCGCCGCCCGCGTCGACGACGCCGGCCTCCCGCAGCACCGCGAGCAGCTGCGGCGTCCGCTCCACGGCGTCGGCGCCGGCGGCCAGCACCCGGTCGAGCGCAGCGTCGAGCTCGGCACCCGCGTCGCGGGCGGCCTCGGCGGCCTCGGCCATCTCCCGGATGACCGTCAGCATCGTGCCCTCGACCGGCTGGCGAACGGCCCGGTAGGCGGCGTCGGAGCCGCCGCGCAGCGCCGTCGCCAGCGTGGCCTGGTCGAACGTGGAGGCCTCGCCGAGCCGCTCGCAGAGGCCTCGCACGACCTGGCTCAGGATGATCCCGGAGTTGCCCCGGGCACCCATCAGCGCGGCCCGGGCCACGGTGCGCGCGAGCGCGGCCGGCGGGGACGGGGCAGCCTCGTCGAGGGCGGCGACCACCGCCGCGACGGTGCGGGACAGGTTCGTGCCGGTGTCGCCGTCGGGCACCGGGTAGACGTTCAGGTCGTCGATCCGCTGGCGCGAGGCCTCGAGCGCCGTCCGGGCGCCCGCCGCCGCGGCGCGGGCCCGCTGGAGGAGGGTCTCGTCGGAGACCGTCACGCTGCCGGCGAGCGCCGGCGCGGGCGTGCGGGAGTGCTCGCTCATGGCGTGCGAACGCTAGCGTCCGCACCACCCGCGCGGCGGGTCGCGTTTGTCGCTGCCGCAGTCCTGGCCCATACTGCAATGGTTCCAGTGAACGCCCGGGCGCCCCTGCGCGCCAAGCGAAGGACACGCACCCACATGTCGAAAGTCTGCTCCCTCTGCGGCCGCAAGCCCAGCTTCGGCCACAACCGAAGCCACTCGATGGTGGCGACAAACCGCCGCTTCGACCCGAACCTGCAGCGCATGCGGATCCTGGTGAACGGCGTCGCGCAGCGCGCGTACGTCTGCACCCGCTGCCTCAAGGCGGGCAAGGTCCAGCGCGCGCTGTAAGGGCAGGTCGACGGTGCGGCGCGCCCGTCACGTCCGGCTCAGCGCCGGGGCCGCCCCGGCAGCCGGCAGCTGATCGACCCGAGCGCCAGCGCGACCGTCGGGATCAGCACGAGCATGACGAGCGCCCCGCCGAGATCGTCGCTCACGGCGTACGCCGCGAGGCTGTGCGCACCGCTCTGCTGGTAGTCGCGCACCAGGCCCGGGTCGTAGGGGCGTCCGTCGCCCGCGAAGGCGGCTGAGACCCACAGGACGAAGACGAGAAGGCCTCCCACGAGCCCGCTGAGCAGCGCCGCGCGCGTGCCCGCCGTGACGCCACGGCGCGAGCCCGCGGCCACCGCGGCGGCGACGGCAGGCGCGAGCAGAGCGCCCGCCAGCGGCACGAAGAACCACTCCTTGCCGACATGCTGCGGGAGGAGCACGATGGACCAGGTCAGGCCCACGACGAGTCCTCCGGCGAGACCCACGCGCCGGGTCACGGCGGCCTCGGCCGTCGTCCCGCGCGAGGCTGCCGTTGCTGCCAGCGCATACCCCGCGAGGACGACCAGGAAGATGGCCAGCGACGGCCACAGGTTGCCGCTGGCAGCGGATGGTCCGGGTAGCGCACGAGCCCGTACGCCACGAGACCGCCGGAGACGGCGATTGCGGCGAGCACCAGACGGCGCACGACCGCCCCGCCTGCGTCGCGCGTCCGCAGCGCAGCGCCGGCGCGGACCTTACCCAGCGCACGGGCACAGCCGAGCGCGAAGCGCCAGCGTGCCACCGTGCCTCCGACCTGGCAGAGCTCGGCGCGCATCGCCGCTGCCCACGCGTCATGCTCCGGCGCCAGGCCGCGCCCGGCCAGGGCCAGCAGGCTGGCAGCTCCGTCGGCGCCGGCCTCGCGACGGGCCCACCGCAGTCCACGCGCAGCGGATGGCATGACCCGTCCGACCAGGAGGATCAGTACCGCCGCGACGAAGAGGCCGCCTATGTCGCACCCCCGAGCTGCCCGCGCGTCCGGGGAGCCGGTCGCGCCGGTCTGGCGGTGCTGGCGGTGCTGGCGGCGGCGTGCTCGAGGCCGGGACCAGTGAGCCGGTAGAGGTGCCGCGGCGGCCGGCCCGGAGGCGGGTCGCTCTCCCAGCGCGCCTCGAGCAGCTGCCTGTCCGACAGGCGCATCAGGATCGGGTACAGGGAGCCCGACCGCAGCCCGACCTGCAGGCCGAGCTCGTAGCCGTAGCGCCAGCGAGATGGCTCGTCCGCGAGGGCGGACAGCACGCGGAGGGTCTGGCTGGAAGGGCGGCGCGAACGAGCCATCGACTAAGTCTACCTATGTCGAGCTCTGCGCGCCAGCCTCCGAGCGACGGCCTGCTCCTCGCGGAAGCGCATCCGCGAGGAGCTGGCCGCCGTCGTCTAGGTGCGCGGAAGGACGGTGACGTCCCCCTCCATGATCCCGGGATGGATCAGGCACTCGAAGTGGTACGTGCCCGGGGTCGTGAAGCGCACCTTGAACGTCCCCGCGGTGCCCGGCACGACCGGATCGATCACGGGTGACGGGTCGAACACGCCGCTGTTCAGGAACCCGTTGCCGTGCAGCGACGGGTCGAGGTCGATCGGCTGCGCCGTCCCGGGCGGCTCGCTCGGCAGCGCCCCGACCGGGTCGAACGTGAACGACGGCGGCGGCCCGAGAAACACCTGGGCGAGCTGCTCGGTCGTCGCGTCGTCGGCGAACGTCACCGTGTGCGGTTCCTGGCCCTGCCACTTGAAGGTCAGGACGTCACCGGTGTGCACCACGGGGTCGCTCGGGAAGAAGTGCAGCAGCGTGAGGTGCTTGTTGCCCGCGCCGACCAGCACCTTCTTCGAGGTGTTCGGGATCGCCGACACCTTCGCCGAGAGCTCCTCCGCAGCTGCGGACTGCTCGTCGAGCTGCTGCTGGGCTCGCTGTCCGTCCTGTGCTCCGCCCGGCCCGCCAGCGGGGCGGCCGTCCGGCACGACGGTCACGGTGCCCTTCATGAAGTGGTGCACCGCGCAGAAGTAGGAGTACGTGCCGGGCCGGGTGAAGGTCACCTCGAACCGGCCCTGCGGCAGGCCGCTGTTCGGCTCGCTCGTCCCGTCGACCACCGTGCCGCCACTCGGGAACACCGTGGCCGGGTCGAACCCGAACTGGCCGACGGTCCCGCCCCACCACCACGGGTTGCCCGCGGCGTCGTTCTGCGGCGCGTACGGCGTGCTCGTCTGGCTGACCAGCGGCGGCACCCCGTCCACGCTTGGCGCGAACACCACGGAGTGGAAGCCGTGGAACTTCCACACCACCGAGTCGCCGACGTGGACGTGCACGCTCGCCGGGAAGAAGCTCTCGAGCTCGGCGAACGCCGGCACGTCGAACCCCCCGGCGGACACGGTCGTCGTCTGCGCCGACGCGGGCGCCGCTGCCAGCGTGAGCACGGCCCCGGCGATCGCCGAGGCGCAGGCCACCTGCCTGCGTAGGTTCGTCATCGCTCCCCCCAAGGAATCGGAGACGGCGCGATCGAACCACTCGGCGCCCCTGCAGGCAACGCCTCGGCCCGCGAATCCTTCGATCGGACGAGGCGGGCGGGGCCGGAGACCGGCCCCGCCCGCCTCGACGCCGCTCAGGAGACGATGACGTCTCCGCGCATCGTGTCGTGGATCAGGCACTCGAAGTGGTACGTGCCCGCCTGGGCGAAGGTCACCTTGAAGCCAGGGCCCCAGCCGGGAGAGTTGTCCGGCAGGATCCCGCTGTTCAGGAACCCGTTCCCGTGCAGGTCAGGAGTGAGCACTGGCGTGCCCGACCCCGGCGGCTCGCTCGGGAGGCCGCCGACCGGGTCGACGAACGGCCCGAACAGGCTCGCCCGCAGGCTGTCGAGCAGGCTCTGCGAGCCGAACACCACGTTGTGCACCTCGTTCTCCGAGGCCCAGCGGAAGTTCACGGTCTGGCCGACGTGGGCGTGCAGCTCCTCGGGATAGAAACCGAGCAGGCTCAGCTCCTTGTTCCCGCGGCCCACCAGGACCGTCTTCGACGTCGGCGGACGCGCGTCGACCTTCTCGTCAGCCGCGAGCGCGCTCGTCTGGTCGGCGGCGAGCTGGGACTGGCCCTTCGCCACCTGCGTGTCCGGGGACGGCACGGCATGCGCCCGCGCCAGCACCTTGACGAGTCCCCGCTGATGCGGGTGCAGCGCGCAGTAGAACGCGAACGAGCCGGCCTTCGCGAACGTCACCGTGAACGTCGGCCCGGACGGGAGCCCGGAGCCGACGAGCGTCGTGCCGTCCACCGTGGTGGTCGGCGACGGCGCCGCGACGGCGGGGTTGAACCCCAGCACCGGGACGGCGTTGCTCCACCAGAACGGGTTGCCCGCCGCGTCGTTCGTCAGCGGGTAGGTGCCGGAGCCGTTGGGCGCGATGATCGGCAACGGGTTGATGTCCTGCGTCCGCGACGCGCCGGGCAGGAACGTGACCGTGTGGAAGCCGGCGAACCCGAACTGCACCTGGTCGCCGACGTGAACCTGGGTCGTGCGCGGGTAGAACGCCTGCAGATCAGCGTCCTCTGCGCCCGGAACCGGCCCGCCGACCTGCACGCTGTAGGTGGTCGCGTGGGCCGCTGCGGGCAGCGCCAGCGCTGCGACTCCGGCGACGGCCAGCGACCAGCGTCTGCGCCTGCTCGTGGGTCCGTGCATGGGCATTCCTCCTCCTCGGGGTGGACGACGAGCGTACGCAGCCACGAGGAGGAGGGTTTGGAGTGTCTAGTCCACCCCACCCAGCGGGGGCGGCCTCAGCGGAGGTCGAGCACCCGGCGAACGACGTTCTTCGCGCGGTCGGTGAGCACGAGCGTGACCTTCGCCTTCGGGGCCGCGAACGTGCCGATCGTGCGAGCACCGAGGTGCAACGTCCGCACCACCTTGCCGTGCACGACGAGCTTCGCGGTGACCGCCTCGGAGGCGTGGAAGCGCACCTGCCGCTTGCCGTGCGCCGTGGTCACCCGCAGCCTCAGCGCCCGCGGAGCGGTGTTGTCGACCTTCAGCGTGAAGTGCAGCGCGCAGCGCTGGCCGACGAGGCTGCGGACGGTCGCCACCAGCACGCTGGCCTTGCCGGACGGGAGCTTCCTGGTGTCGACCTTCAGCGAGAAGACGCCGGACTTCGGAGCAGCCGCGGAGGACACCGCGTTGCCCTTGGCCGTGGCCACCGAGACCCGGGTCGCGTCGCCGGCGCTCGTGTGCAGCTTCAGCGCGAGCGTCGCCCGCACCCAGCCCTTCGGCGCGCCGCCCGTCAGGACGCAGGTCGCGGCCCGGGTGGCAGCCTGGCCGCCGGTCTGCACGCCGGGGCTCGTCGTCACCGGCACGGTCGGCGGCGCCGTGGTCGGCGCAGGGGGCGGCGTCGTGGTCGTGCCGCCGGTGGTCGGCGTCGAGGTCGGCGGCAGCACGCCGCCGGTGCCCGGCGACGGCGCCGAGCACGTCGGGGCGCAGTCGTCGGGGGTCGAGCGGACAGGCGCCGCAAGCTGCAGCGAGAGCTCCTTGATGACCCAGTTCACGCAGCCCGGGTGCAGCGTCTGATCGCTCGCGTCGAAGGCGCACACCGCGGCGTTGCCGTCAGGCGGGATGAAGCGGCCGTTGACCGCGTCGCCGCCGAGACCCGAGTAGACGACCATGCCGGTGTGGTCGCCGGTGCGGCCGTAGTGCCAGGCGACCAGCGGCAGGCCGGCGGCCGCCGCGGGAAGCTGGGCGTTGATCCGCTCGTTCGTGCCGCGCAGCGACGTCTGCCACTCGGCGTCGCCGAAGGTCGAGATCACGCTGGAGTCGCCGACGGCGCTCTTCTGCGCGGCCAGCGCCGTCGTGTCGATGTAGCGCGGGTCGAGCGGGTCGCCGCTGGCCAGGTCGTTGCCCGCCGCGTCGGTGACCACGGCGGCCTCGCCGCCGTAGGCCCGGTGCTCGCCGCTCGCGATCTCGGCGAACGGGTGGATGAAGTCGGTGAAGCTCGGCGGCGTCGGGAACCCCGTGCCGCCACTGGTCGAGTCGGCGTCCCAGATCACGACCTTGTGGGTCTCGGCGAAGGTGTTCAGCGCCGACCGGGCGTCGGCGCTCAGACGGGCGTCGTCCCAGCGCGCGCCCCACAGCACGACGGTGTCGTAGCTCGCGAGGCTCGCGGTCGTCACCTGGTCGAACCCGAGGTCGCCGTAGGTGTACGTCGTCAGGTCGAAGACGCCCGGCTCGACCGCGGTCGACGGGAAGCGCGGCAGACCGTGCTGCCCGTCGTAGACGGCACCGTTGGCGCCGGGGATCAGGGCCACCCGCGGACCGTCGGCAAGCGAGCTGGCGGGGACGGCGAGAGCGCCGGCGGCCACGGCGAGGGTCGTCAACAGGCATCGATGAAGCTTCTGGAAACTCATGGTCGAACGAGCATACGACGCGGACGACAAGAACGGTCCTAACCGTTGGTCCTGCCGCACCCCCCCACCCGGGTGGGGGGCGCAGTGACGAAAAGGTCGGGTGGTTCACGCTGCGCGAGCCTGGCCAAGCGCGTAGGCTCGCCGCATGCGACGTGTCCTGCTCCCGGCCCTGGCTGCCGCGCTGCTGGCCCTGCCCGCGGTCGCCCGGGCGGCGACGCCGAGCTGGGAGCCCTGCCCGGCCGGCGTGATGGGCGCGCGCTGCGGCCACGTCGCCGTGCCGCTCGACCGCACGAACCCGGCGGCCGGGCTCCTGCACGTCGGCTTCGAGCTCTACCCGCGCACCCGCAGCGATCTTCCGGCGCTCGGCACGATCCTGGACATCGAGGGCGGGCCGGGCTTCGCGACCCGCGCCAGCCGCGGCTCCTACCTCGCGCTCGACGAGCCGCTCATGGACCGGCGCGACGTGCTCCTGATCGACGCCCGCGGCACCGGCTCGTCCGGAGGCTCTCGAGTGCGGCGCCTTCACCCGGCTGATCACCCACTACCGGGAGCGAGCCGGGGCCTGCGCCGCCGAGCTCGGCCCGAGCGTCGACCTGTTCGACACCCACGCGTTCGTCGACGACATCGCCGACGTCCTCGACGCCCTGGCCATCCCGGCCGTCGACCTGTACGGCGACTCCTACGGCTCGTACGCCGCCGAGGCCTTCGCCGTCCGCTACCCGACCCGGGTGCGCTCGCTGGTGCTCGACGGGACCTATCCCCTGCCCGGGACCGACCCGGCCTACGGCGACCTCGCCGCGGCCACCCAGCGCGCGTTCCGGCTGGTCTGCGCCCGCCGGCCGAGCTGCGCCGCCCGCGGCGTCGACCCGGTCGCCGAGCTCACCCGGTTCTACGACCGCGTCCGCTCGCACCCGTCGAGCGGCGTCGGCCTCGACGCCAACGGCCAGCGCCAGCACGTGCGGGTCGACGACGAGTCGCTCACCGAGATGGGCCAGCTCGGCTACGTGAACTTCTCGATCTACCGCGATCTCCTGGCCGCCACCCGGGCCTTCGACCAGGGCGACCGGGCGCCGCTCCTGCGGCTGGTGGCCGAGAACGTCGGCGGCTCGCGGGCCGGCCCGCAGCGGAGCTTCTCCGAGGCGCTGTACCTGGCCGTGACCTGCCACGACTACCCGCAGATGTGGGACCCGGCGGCGCCGCTCGACGTCCGGATGCAGCAGTTCGCCGCCTCCCAGGCGGCCCTCTCCCCCGCCGCCTACGCGCCGTTCTCGCCGGTGACGTACACGTCGATCTCCTACGAGGGCGCCGCGGCCTGCCTGCGCTGGCCGGGGCCTGCGCGGCCCGACCCGCCGGTGCCGCCGGACGCGCCGTACCCGGACGTCCCGACGCTCATCCTGAACGGCGACCTCGACACGATCACCGCCTCCTCCGGTGCCCGGGTCGTGGCCTCGCGCTTCCCGAACTCGACGTTCGTCGAGACGCACAACATGATCCACATCTCGGCCCTCGGCGACCGCGACCGCTGCGGCGCCCCGCTGGTGCGGCGCTTCGTGGCCAGCCTGAGCGCCGGCGACACGAGCTGCGCCGGGCACATCGAGGAGGTGCGGGTCGTCGACCGCTTCCCGCGCGGCGCGAGCGACGCCGACCCGGCCGCGCCGACCGCGGAGGATCGCAGCAGCGTCCTGCAGCGCCAGGTCGCGGCCGTCGCAGCCGCGACCGTGGCCGACGCCCTGGAACGCTGGCAGATCAACTACAGCGGCCACGGCGCAGGGCTGCGCGGCGGCACGTTCAGCTACCGCGGCGACGACCCGATCGTCTTCCGCTTCGCCGGAGCCCGCTTCGCGAGCGACGTCGCGGTCTCGGGCACGGCCCGCTGGGACCCGCTGAACGGCCCGCTCGAGGCCGAGCTGCACCTCATCGGCCCCGCCGGCCTGAGGGAGCGGCTGCTGATCCGCTGGGACGTGCAGGCCGAGCTGGCCCAGGCGACGCTCGACGGCACGGCCGCCGGCGCGCCGCTGCACGCCACGATGCTGGCTCCCTAGCCGGTGCGCTGGACGGCGGCCGCGATGGCCGCCAGGGTGCGCCCGACGTCGCCCTCGTCGGTCGCCCAGCTCGACACCGACATGCGGATGGCGCGACCGCCGTTCCAGGACGTGCCGCCCATCCAGGTCTCGCCGCTCGCCTGCACCGCCTGCAGCACGGCGTCGGTGCGGGCGTCGTCGCCGACCCGGAAGAGCACCTGGTTGAGGACGACCTCGTTCAGGAGCTCGACCCCGGGCAGCTCCTGCAGCGCGTCGCCGATCCGCCGGGCGTGGACGCAGCAGCGCTCGACCATGTCGGCGATGCCCGAGCGGCCGAGCGAGCGGATCGCGGCGTACACCGGGACGCCGCGGGCCCGCCGCGACAGCTCCGGCACGTAGTCGCCGGAGTCGCGCTCCGCGCCGGTCGAGGCGACCAGGTAGCTCGCGCTGCTGGCCATCGCCGCCCGGTGGGCCGCCGGATGGGCGCAGAACGCGAACGCCGAGTCGTACGGGACGTTCAGCCACTTGTGCCCGTCGACGGTCCACGAGTCGGCCGCCTCGACGCCCTCCACCAGGTGGCGGAGTGCCGGAACGGCCGCGGCCCACATGCCGAACGCGCCGTCGACGTGGAGCCAGGCGCCGTGCTCGGCCGCCTGCTCGGCGATCGCCGGGAACGGGTCGAACGAGCCGGTGTTCACCTCGCCGGCCTGGGCGCAGACGATCGCCGGCCCCTCGTGCGCCGCCAGCCCGGCGGCCAGGGCGTCGACCTGCAGGCGGCCGGCCGGGTCGGTCTCGACCACCCGCAGCTGGGCGGCGCCGATGCCGAGCAGGCGCAGGCCGCGGTCGATCGAGACGTGCCGGTGCCGGCCGACGAACACCGCCAGCTCGGGGGCGCCGAAGAGCCCGTTGGCGGCGACGTCCCAGCCGGCGTCCTCGAGCACCGCGTGGCGGGCGGCGGCCAGGCAGGTCACGTTGGCCATCTGCGCGCCGGTCACGAACCCGGCCGAGACGTGGGCCGGCAGGCCGAGCAGGTCGGCGAGCCAGCCGCGGCTCACCTCCTCGACGACCGCGACCGCTGGCCCGAGCACCCACAGGCCCGCGTCCTGGTCCCAGGCCGAGGACAGCCAGTCGGCAGCGGTCGCCGCCGGCACGGCCCCGCCGATGACGAAGCCGTGGTAGCGGCCTCCGGCGCTGGCCACGATGCCCGCATCCGCGGCGCGGGCCAGCTCCTCGACCACGTCCACCGGGTCGCTCGGGCCGTCGGGCAGGGGCACCGAGAGGCGGGCGTACAGGTCCTCGGTCGAGATCTGCGGGTAGACGGGCCGCTCGTCGACGGACTCGAGGTAGTCGGCGGCGAGCTCCGCGGTCAGCCGCAGGAGGGTGCGCATGTCGGTCACGTCCCGAATCTAGCGGCGGCGGAAGAACCGTTCCAGCAGGTGGTTGAACGCCGGCCCGACCCGCGGCACGGCGTGACCGGCGCCGCGCACCACCGCCCGCACCGCCGACAGCTCGCGGGCCAGCACGTCGCAGACCACCTCGAAGGCCGGGTGATGGCCGCCCGAGATCGCCAGCGTCGGGATCGCCGCGGCCTGCAGCGCCTGCACCGGGATCACGGCCTCGAAGGGGAGCCGCTCGTGCCGCAGGAGCCGGGCCCCGGCCAGGAGCCGTCCGCCGACCGGCGACTGCAGCGGCGGCGACGTCGGCGACACGAGCTCGAGGAACCGGCGCAGGAACGCCTCGGGGTCGTCGGGCCCGTCCTGCCAGTGGGCCGAGGCCTGGGCCACGAAGCGCTCGACGTCCGGGTCGCCGCGGGCGACCGCGAACGCCGGCGGCTCGACCACCGTCAGCGACGCCACCGCCTCCGGCCGGCGGGCCGCCGCGAGCAGCGCGATGACCGCGCCGTAGGAGTGCCCGACGAGGTGTGCGCCCGCGGGCAGCGCCTCGGCCACCAGGGCGGCGTCGGTCTCCCAGTCGACCCGGCCGTCGGGCGGCGGCGCGTCGCCGAACCCGGGTCGATCGACCACCAGCAGGGTGTAGCGCTCGGCCAGCGGCGCCTGGGCCCGCCAGGTGAGGTCGCCGTTGGTCACGCTCCCGTGCACCAGCACCACACAGGGCCCGCTGCCGTGGCGGGTGACGGCGAGCGCGGGCACGCGGCTACTGTAGTCGGCCGTGAGAGCAGCCGCTGCCGGACATCCTCGCCCCGGGCCTTCGGGTCGTCATGGTCGGCATCAACCCCGGCCTGCAGTCGGCTGCCGCGGGCCGGCACTTCGCCAATCCGCGCAACGACTTCTGGCGCCTCCTGCACGAGAGCGGCCTGCTGCCCGAGCCGCTGGGGCCGGCCGAGCAGCGGCAGATCCTGGATCACGGGATCGGGATCACGAACGCCGCCGACCGGCCGACCTCGGGCTCGGGCGACCTGCGGGCGAGCGACTTCGCCGGCAGCGCCGAGCGGCTCGCCGCCCTGGCCGCGGAGCTGCAGCCCACGCTTCCTGGCGTTCGTCGGGAAGGAGGCCTACCGCGGCCCGTTCCGCGAGCGACCCGCGCTCGGGCTGCAGGAGCGGACGCTGCGGCGAGACCCGGCTCTTCGTCCTGCCCTCGACGTCGCCGGCGAACGCCGCGGTGCCCTACGCCGAGCGGCTGCGCTGGTTCGTCGCGCTCGCCGAGGTGCGTCGGCTCATAGCGCCGCGAGGCACGCGTCGAGCGCGTCCTCGCAGGCGTCCGAGCGGTCGTGCGTGCCGAGCACCCGGGTGACGTAGCCGTAGCCCACGGCCGGGCCGTCGCGCTGCCGGCCCGACCCGGTGTAGCCGCCGATCCCGCCCATCCCGAACCAGCCGTCGGGCTCGCGGGCGTGCAGCCCGAGCCCCCAGGAGCGCTCGTCGCCGAGCAGGACGTCGTGGCCGGCGGCCTGCATCCGCAGCATCTCGTCGACCGTCTCGGGCCGGAGCAGGCCGGCGCCGCCGACGGCCAGCAGCGCGTAGAAGCGGGCGATGCCGCGGGCGCTCGCGTGCCCGTTGATCGCCGGCACGAGCGCCGCGCGGTAGGCGGCCGAGTTGACCACCTCGACGTCGAGGGCGCCCGGCGGATTGTCCAGCGACGGAACCAGCAGCGGGCGCGGATCGGCGAGCACCGACGCCTTGAAGGCGCCAGCCTCGTCGAGGACCTCCGCGCAGCGCGCCTGCTCGGCCGCGCCGAGTCCGAAGTGGAAGTCGAGGCCCCAGGGCGCGGCGACCTCCTCGGCGAAGAACCGGCCGAGCGGGCGGCCGTCGATCCGCCGCACGAGCTCGCCCACCAGGTGCCCGAAGAACAGCGCGTGCTCCCCGATCTGGATGCCCGGCTCCCACCACGGCTCCTCGGCCGCCAGCGCGCTGCAGATCCGCTCCCAGTCGAACAGGGCCTCGGCCGGCAGCGGCTCGCGCAGGGCCACCAGCCCGGCCTGGTGGGAGAGCAGCTGGCGCACCGTGGTGCGCTCCTTGCCCGCCTGGCCGTACTCGGGCCAGTAGCGGACGACCCGCGCGTCGAGGTCGAGCGCGCCGCGATCCACGAGGAGCACGGCGCAGACGGCCGCGAACGGCTTGGACACCGAGTAGGTGTTGACGATCGTGTCGCGCTCCCACCCGTCGCCGGCCCACAGGTCGACCACCAGCCGGTCGCCCAGCTGCACCGCGACGGCTCGCCCGCCCTCCTGCGCGGCGAACGCGTCGGCGACCGGCGCGAACGCCGGCTCGCAGGCGCCGTGGATCAGTCGACCTCGCAGGCCGGGCCGTGGCTCTGGGGCGCAGCGCCCTCGGGGACGATCGCCGCCCAGATCCGCTCGAGCTCCTCCTGCTGGGCCACCGTCAGCTGGGCCAGGAACCGCCGCCGGATCCCCGCCCGGTGGGTCGGGCCGGCGTCGCGCAGCCGCTCGAGCCCGGCCGGCGTGAGCACCGCGAGGATCCCGCGCGCGTCCGACGCGCAGCGCTCGCGCTCGACGAGCCCCTCACGCTCCAGCCGGTCGACGAGCCGGGTCACCCCGCCGAGGGTGATCAGCGTGGCCTTCGCGAGCTCGGTCATCCGCAGCCGCCGGTTCGACGCGCCGGCGAGCAGCAGCAGCACCTCGTACGAGGAGAGCGACAGGCCGTGGGCGGACTGCAGCTCGGCGTCGAGATCGCGGACCAGCGCCGCGTGGGCCCGCAGGAATCCACGCCACGCGCCGAGCTCCGTCTCGTCGAGACGGCCTCCCTCGCTCCGGACGCCGGCCTCGGTCGCCATGCACCGACTCTACCCCTATTTCCGGCAGGTCAGAGCACGCGGAGGATCTCGTAGACCACGAACGCCGTCAAGGCCGCGGCGGGGATCGTGACGATCCAGGCCAGCACGATGTTGCCGGCGACACCCCAACGGACCGCCGAGAGCCGCTTCGTCGCGCCGACGCCCATCACCGACGCCGAGATCACGTGGGTGGTCGACACCGGGAAGCCGAGGTGCGCGGTGGCGAGCAGGATCCCCGACGACGTCGTCTGGGCCACGAAGCCGTGCGGCGGACTCGAGCTTGAACACCCGGTTGCCGATCGTGCGCATGATCCGCCAGCCGCCGACGTAGGTGCCGAGCGCGATGGCCGTGCCGGCCGTGAGCACGACCCAGAGCGGGACGTCGGGGGTCGAGAGGTTCCCGTTGGCCACCAGCGCCAGGGTGATGACGCCCATCGTCTTCTGGGCGTCGTTGGCGCCGTGGGTGTAGGCCATGAAGGAGCCCGAGAAGATCTGGGCCAGCCGGAAGCCGCGGTTCAGCGGCGCGGGCCGGGCCCGGGCGAACAGCCAGAACACGCCGATCATCAGGGCGAACGACAGCGCCGAACCCGAGCAGCGGCGAGATCAGTCCCGGCCAGACGACCTTGTCGAGCAGCCCCTGCCACTGCACGGCGCTCCAGCCGGTGGCCGCGATCCCGCCGCCGATGAGCCCGCCGATCAGGGCGTGCGAGGAGGACGACGGAAGCCCGAGCCACCAGGTCACGAGGTTCCAGGCGATGGCCCCGAGCAGCGCCGCCAGCACGACCTTCTGGGTGGCGGAGCCCTCCTGCAGGATCCCGCTCGCTGATCGTCTTGGCCACGGCCGTCGACGTCAGCGCCCCGACGAAGTTCATGATCGCGGCGATCAGCACGGCGACTCGCGGCGACAGCGCCCGCGTCGAGACCGAGGTCGCGACCGCGTTGGCGGTGTCGTGGAAGCCGTTGGTGAAGTCGAACGCCAGCGCGACGACGAACGACCGTGACGAGGAGGACGTCCCCGCTCAACGGTTCTTCAGGTACGCGCTCTCGAGCACGTGGGCCGCCTTCTCGCAGGCGTCCACCGCGTCCTCGAGCTGCTCGTGGATGTCCTTCCAGCGGATCACCACGAGCGCATCCTCGCCGTCCGAGAAGAGCTTCGCGATCGCGTCCCGCGCCAGCCGGTCGCCCTCGTTCTCGAGGGTGTGCACCTCGAGCAGCCAGTCGTGGATGTCGCGCAGGCCGTCGAGGCCCTCGATGGCGTGGGCCAGGGCCACGCAGGCCCGCTGGATGACGTCGGCCTGCCCCACGGCCTGCTCGGGGATGCGGCGCACGCCGTACAGCAGGACCTGGTCGGCGGCCTCCTCGACGTGGTCGCAGATGTCGTCGATGCCCGTCGCCAGCGCGTAGATGTCCTCGCGGTCGAGCGGCGTGACGAACGTCGTGTTCAGGAGCCTGATGACCTCGTGGGTGATGTCGTCGCCGCGGTGCTCGAGGTCGTTGATCTGCTCGCGCAGGTCGTTCCGCTCGGGGAAGTCCGCGAGCATCTCGTGCAGCAGGTGGGAGATCTCGACGAGGTTCGCCGCGGCGCGGTCGAACAGCACGAAGAACTCGCGGTTCTGAGGGATCAGGCGAAGCTTGGGCACGCAGTCCTTCCAGGAGAGGCGGCGCCAACCCTACCCGTCTGGCCGTGCCTCACTCACCCGATCTTCACCAGGACCAGGCCGCGCTTCTCCAGTCTTTCACCAGACCTTCACCAGTTCGGCACAAGTCGCTACGCCGCGTCGATGCCGGCCAGCGTCCGGGCCAGCTGCAGGGCGGCGTCGGCCGCCTCGGCGCCCTTGTTGCCGGCGGCGCCGCCGGCGCGCTCCCAGGCCTGCTCGGCGTTCTCCACCGTCACCACGCCGAAGCCCACCGGGACGCCGGTCTCGAGGGCCGCCAGGGTCACGCCCCGGGCGGCCTCGGAGCAGACGTAGTCGAAGTGCGGGGTGTCGCCGCGGATGACGCAGCCGAGCGCCACCACGGCGACGTAGCGGCCGCTCTCGGCGGCCGCCTGGCAGGCCAGGCCGAGCTCGAACGCGCCCGGCACCGGGACCACGTCGACCCGGCCCTCGCCGAGCGCCGCGCGCACGACGTCGCAGGCCCCGTCGAGCAGGGCCTGGATGACCTCGGAGTGGTAGCGCGAGGCCACGACCGCCACGCGGGCGTCCGTCGGGCAGCGGCCCGTCGGGCTGCAGCGCGGCGCCGTCGGGCGCCCGCAGGGTGCCGTCGCCGTGGGTGGCCGACGTCACGGAGCGGGCGGCACGCGCTGCGGCTCGCGCGGCAGCGGCGCGTCGCTCAGCCGCAGGTCCTGGTGGTGCAGGCGGTGGCCGAGCTTGTCGCGCTTCACGCGCAGGTAGGGCAGGTTGTGCGCGTGCGGGGTGGTCTCGATCGGGACCTCCTCGGTCACCGTCAGCCCGTACCCCTCGAGGCCCACGATCTTGCGCGGGTTGTTCGTGAGCAGGCGGATCGAGGTGAGGCCGAGGTCGGCCAGGATCTGGGCGCCGATGCCGTAGTCGCGCATGTCGGCCGGGAAGCCGAGCTCGAGGTTGGCCTCGACGGTGTCGAGCCCCTTCTCCTGCAGCTCGTAGGCCCGCAGCTTGTTCAGGAGGCCGATCCCGCGACCCTCCTGGGCCATGTACAGCAGCACGCCGCGGCCCTCGGACTCGATCTGGCGCAGGGCCTGGTCGAGCTGCTCGCCGCAGTCGCAGCGCAGCGAGCCGAAGACGTCGCCGGTGACGCACTCGGAGTGCACCCGCACGAGCACGTCCTTCTGCCCCGTGACGTCGCCCTTGACCAGCGCCAGGTGGTGCTCGTTGTCGACCTTCGAGAGGTAGCCGATGGCGGTGAAGTCGCCGTACTCGGTCGGCAGGCTGACCGCCGCCTGGCGCTCGACGAGCTTCTCGGTGCGCCGGCGGTAGGCGATCAGGTCGGCGACCGAGCAGAGCTTGATCCCGTGGTGCTCGCAGAACACCTGCAGGTCGGGCACCCGGGCCATCGTCCCGTCCTCGTTCATGACCTCGCAGATCAGGCCGGCCGGCTCGCAGCCGGCGAGCCGGGCCAGGTCGACCGAGGCCTCGGTCTGGCCGGTGCGCTCGAGCACGCCGCCGGGCCGTGCCCGCAGCGGGAACACGTGGCCCGGCTGGATGATGTCCCGCGGGCCCATCGCCGGATCGGCCGCCACCTCGATGGTGCGGGCCCGGTCGCGGGCCGAGATGCCGGTGTCGATGCCCTCGCGGGCCTCGATCGTGACGGTGAAGGCGGTCTCGTACGGCGACTGGTTGTGCGACACCATGAGCCGCAGCCCGAGCTCGTCGCAGCGCTCGGGGGTGAGCGTCACGCAGATCAGGCCTCGGCCGTGCTTGGCCATGAAGTTGACGGCGTCCGGGGTGACGAACTCGGCGGCCATGCACAGGTCGCCCTCGTTCTCCCGGTCGGGGGAGTCGACGACGACCACCATGCGGCCGGCGCGGACCTCGGCGATCGCCTCCTCGATCGAGCAGAAGGGCGACGCGGACTCGGGGCTGCTGCTCGGGTTCGTCATGACTCCAGAAGGTTCGGGGACGGTCAATCTACTCCAACGGCCGCAGCAGGCGCTCGACATGGCGCGCCAGGACGTCGGTCTCGAGGTTGACGAGGTCACCAGGGTTAAGTTCGCCGAGGGTGGTCACCGCCAGGGTGTGCGGGATGAGCGCGACCTCGAAGCCGTCGTCGGTCAGGGCGGCGACGGTGAGGCTCACGCCGGCGACCGCGATCGAGCCCTTCTCGACCAGGAACCGGCGCAGCTCCCGGGGCGTGCGGACGGCGAGGCGGGCGCCGTCGCCCTCCGGATCCCGGCGGGCGACCTCCCCCACGCCGTCGACGTGGCCCTGGACGATGTGGCCGCCGAGCGGCTCGCCGGCGCGCAGGGAGTCCTCGAGGTTGACCCGGCGGCCGGCCTCGAGCCCGCCGAGGGTCGTGCGGCTCAGGGTCTCGGGCACGGCGTCGAAGGCCACGACGTCGCCGTCGCGCTCGACGACGGTGAGGCAGCAGCCCGAGACGGCGATCGAGTCGCCGAGGCTCGCGAGCGGCGCGAGCTGCGGCGCGCGGATGCGCAGGCGCGCGCCCTCGGGCCGCACCTCGGCGGCGACGACGTCGCCGACCTCCTCCACGATTCCGGTGAACATCCGCGCCGTCAGGGTAGTTGGCGGAGCTCGCCGCGGACGAGGATGTCCGGGCCGACCCGGTGGGAGCGCAGGTCGTGCAGGGCGGGCGCGTCGGCCAGCGGGCCGACGCCGAGCGCCTCGAGCATCGGCCTGCCGTCGCCGCCGAGCAGGGTCGGGGCCAGGAACAGGGCGATGCTGTCGACCAGCCCTTCACGGATCAGCGCCGGCGGCCAGCTCGGGCCCGCCCTCGACCAGGAGCGAGGTGATGCGGCGCCGGCCCAGCAGGCGCAGCGCCTCGCCCAGGCTGTCGGCGTCGAGCCGCTCGACCCGGCCCGGCGGGTCCGGCGCGCTGGCCGGGGCCACCCGCAGCACCGGGCCGCCCTGGGGCTCGACCGCGTCGAGCGAGCGGGCCAGCTTCGACGTCCGCCGGAGCCGGCCGCGCCGGTCGAAGACCACCCGCAGCGGCTGGCGCTCGGCTGCCGGCTCGGCCTCCCGCGCCGTCAGCTCGGGGTCGTCCGCGAGGGCCGTGCCGCTGCCGACGGCCACCGCGTCCATCGCGGCCCGCCAGTCGTGGACCACCTGCCGGCTCTCGGGCGAGGAGATCCAGCGGCTCTCGCCGCTCGCCGTGGCGATCCGGCCGTCGAGGGTCGCGGCCAGCTTGAGCAGGACGTACGGCCGGCCGTCGACGGCGTGCACCCGGAACGCCGCGTTCTGGCGGCGGGCCCGCTGCTCGATGCCGCCCTCGGCCACCTCGACCTCGATCCCGGCCTCGCGCAGGCGCGCGAAGCCCTTCCCGCCGACCCGGGCCGACGGATCGCCCGCGGCGCACACGACCCGGGCGATGCCGGCCTCGATCAGGGCCTCGGTGCACGGGCGGCTGGCGGCCGTGGTGGTTGCACGGCTCGAGCGACACGTAGGCCGTCGCTCCCCGGGGATCCATGTTGCACCGTCGACAGCGCGACCGTCTCGGCGTGCCGGTCGCCTGGCCGCTCGTGCCAGCCCTCGCCGAGCAGGTAGTCGCCCTTGACGATGACGCAGCCGACGACGGGGTTCGGGCTCGCCGTGCGGCGCCCCCGCCGGGCCAGCTCGAGCGTCCGGTCGAGCAGGCGCTCGTCCTCGCGGTTCACCGCGCCGGTTCGCGGGTGACCGCGGCCAGCAGGGCCTGGTAGGCCTCGCCGGGCGACGGCGCGTCGTAGATCGCAGAGCCCGCGACCAGGAGGTTCGCGCCGGCCTCGTGCACCTGCTTCACCGTCTTCGGGGACACGCCGCCGTCGATCTCGAGGCCCCGGTCCTCGGGCAGCATGGCCCGCAGCGCCCGCAGCCGGTCGTACGAGGCCTCGATGAACTTCTGGCCGCCCCAGCCGGGGTTGACCGACATGCACAGGGCGTGGTCGACGTACTTGACGGCCTCGGAGAGCGCCTCGACGGGCGTCGCCGGGTTCAGCGTCACCGCCGCGCCCATGCCGAGCTCGTGCAGCAGCTGGATCGTGTAGTGCAGGTGCGGGCAGGTCTCGACGTGCACGGTGCACGAGTCGGCGCCGGCCTTCGCGAACTCGGGCAGCAGCCGCTCGGGGCTCTCGACCATCAGGTGGACGTCGAGGTGGCCGCCGCGCTCGTGCACGGCGTCGGCCAGGGCCGCGACGACCTTCGGACCGAAGGTGATGACGGGGACGAAGTGGCCGTCCATCACGTCGACGTGGAACGTCCGGGCGCCGGCGTCGAGCAGCTCGATCACCTGGCCCCGGAAGTTGCCGAAGTCGGCCGAGAGAATGGACGGGAGGACGCGCGTCTCGGTCTGCCAGGACATCGCCGGGGAGTCTACGGTCGAGCGGCGGCGTGGCGGCGCACGGCCTCGGCCGTGCGCTCGTCGGCGGGGAAGAACGACTCGATCGCGAGCTCCGCGACGGTGATGTCGACGGCGGTGCCGAACGTCGCGACGGTGCTCAGGAACGTCAGCTCGCCGTGCTCGCTGCGCAGCCGCAGCGGCACCGCCACCTCCTGGCCGGGCGCGTGTCCTTCGGGCGCTGGGCCCGGGTAGCCGCGGGCCTCGCGCAGGAGCGCCCTCACGTCGGCGTCCCCGGTGATCTCGACCTGGCGGCGCAGGCGCTCGAGCAGGTGGGCCCGCCACTCGCCGAGGTTGACGATGCGCGGCGCGACGCCGTCGGGGTGCAGGCTGAGCCGCACGACGTTGACCGGCGGCGCCAGCATCGCCTGGTCGACGCCGGCCACCAGCAGGCGCGAGCCCGCGGTTCGCGTCGACCAGGTTCCAGCGCCGGTCGACGACCGCCGCCGGGAAGGGCTCGTGGGCCGTCAGGATGCGGCGCAGCGCGTCGCGGACCGGCGCGAGCTCGGGCGCGTCGAGCGGGCGCTCGGCGAACGCCGGCGCGTAGCCCGCCGCCAGCAGCAGGGCGTTGCGGTCGCGCAGCGGCACCTCGAGCCGCTCGGCCAGGCCGAGCAGGAGCTTCGCGCTGGCCCGCGAGCGGCCGGTCTCGACGAAGCTCAGGTGGCGCGCCGAGACGCCGGCGTCGAGCGCCAGGTCGAGCTGGCTCAGGTGGCGCCGCTCGCGCCAGTCGCGGAGCAGCGCGCCGGCACGGCGGTCGGGCATGGCCTCGACCGTAGCAGCGCCCGCGCTGTGCGGTGATTACCTCGCAGGTAATCGACGGCATGACCTGCCGGGTGAAGGATGGGTGTCGTCAAGCCCGTCCACGAAGGAGACGACATGCCGGACGTCACGACCCTGGTCGACAGCTACATCGCCCTCTGGAACGAGCCCGATCCGGCCCGCCGGCGCGCGCTGGTCGAGCAGACCTTCACCGCCGACGGCGAGTACCTCGACCCGCTCATGCGCGGCGAGGGCACCGACGGGATCGACGCGATGGTCGCCGCCGCCCAGGCGCAGTTCCCGGGCACCCGCTTCGTGCTGCACGCCGGGCCCGGACGCCCACAACGACCGCGTCCGCTTCGCCTGGCAGCTGCAGCCGGCGGCCGGCGGCGACGCGCTCGCCACCGGCCACGACTACGGCGTCATCGACGGTGACGGCCGCTTCGCGTCCGTCACCGGGTTCCTGGAGCAGTAAGGACTACGACGTGGTCGCCTGGAACAGCGAGAAGGCGGCCCCGTTCGCGTCCTTGTAGGCGGCGAAGCGGCCGAACGGCAGCTCGATCGGGTCGATCAGCTGCTCGCCGCCGAGCTCCTTCACCCGCGCCGAGCCTGCGTCCAGATCGGCGATCCCGAAGTAGGCGCCCCAGTGCGGCGGCACCTCGTCCGGGAACTGGCCCTCGGCCATGTCGAGGACGCCGGCGACCATGTCCTCGGTGCCCTTCTGGCGCAGCTCGGTGTAGGCCACCGGGCCCATCTGCTGGACGTGGACGTCGTAGCCGAACACCGCCTGGTAGAAGGCGCTCGCCGCCGCGACGTCGCGCGTGCGCAGCTCGGCCCAGGCCCAGGTGCCGGGCTCGTTGACCAGCTCGGCCCCGACCAACTCGCGGGCCTGCCACAGCCCGAAGAAGGCGCCGGTCGGATCGGCCGCGAAGGCCATCCGACCGGCGTCGAAGACGTCCATCGGCTCGAGCGCGACCATCCCGCCGGCGGCGCGCACCTTCTCGACCGTCGCGTCGACGTCGTCGCAGGCGATGTACGTGTTCCAGTGCGGTGGGGCCGGGTCGCCCTCCATCCGCGGGGTGAGGGCGGCGACGCGCCGGCCGGCCAGCCGGGCGATGACGTAGCCGCCGGCCTCCTGGCCGAGGTCGGTCAGCTCCCAGCCGAAGAGCCCTTCGTAGAAGGCCTTCGTGGCCGGCATGTCGGTGCTGGTGGCGTCGACCCAGCTCGGCCGGCCGTTCTCGTACGCGCTTCTCTCGGACATGCGCCAAGCATGGCGCGCCGCCCGTCAGCGCGCCAGCGGCGCGTGCTCGCGCAGCAGCACCGTCGGCGTGACGCCGGCGAGCTCGCGGGTGTCGCGGGCGAGGTGCGACTCGTCGCTGTAGCCGGCGTCGACCGCGAGGCGGGCCAGCGTCGTGCCCGCCGGGGAGCGCGGGGCGAGCCCGAGCAGGCGGTGCAGCCGGACGACCCGGGCGAAGGCTGCCGGGCCGACGCCGACGTCGCGCAGGAAGCGGCGGCGGAGCTGGCGCTCCGACAGGTAGAGGTCGCGGCCGAGCTCGCCGACCCGGGCGCCGCCCTCGGCCTCGAGCGCGTCGACGGCGGTCTGGATCACCGGATCGAGCGGCGGCGCCTCGTCGAGCCGGCGGGACAGCTCCTCGAGCAGCAGGGCCGGGACGTCGTCGGGCTCGGCCTCGGCCGAGCCGCCGGGCGAGCTCGGCGCCGGCGCGGCCCCAGGCCTCGGCGACGTCGACCCGCACGTCGAGCAGCTCGGAGGCCGGCAGCCCCAGCAGGCGGGCTGCGCCCGGGCGCAGCCGCACGCCCGACGCGTCGGCCGAGCGCCCCGCTCTGGGCGGTGGTCATCGGCCCGACCAGGAAGAGCCCGCCGCCGACCCAGACGAGGTCGCTGCAGCCGTCCGGCAGCACCCTGTGGCCCTGCTCGCCGTGGCGGCCGCGCACCATCCAGCCGCAGGCCACGCGGTCGCGCAGCGCAGGCGGCGGGGCGAGCTCCGAGTAGCGCTCGACGGGCACGACTGCATGATGTCCGATCCGTTCAGGTCCACACCGGCCGGCCTGCCTACGATCGTCTGCGACGACCTGAGAGGAGCGATCTGCATGGCACAGCTCGACGCGTTCGGCATCGTCGCCGGGGACCTGGCCCGGAGCCTCGACTTCTACCGCCTGCTCGGCCTCGAGTTCCCCGACGGGGCCGAGAAGGAGCCGCACACCGAGACACCGGATCGCCGGCGGCGTGCGGCTGATGTTCGACCCGGTCTCGACGATCCAGTCGTTCGAGCCCGGCTACGTCCACACGCCCGGCAGCGCGGGCGTCAGCCTGGCCTTCGGCTGCGCCTCGCCCGAGGAGGTCGACTCGACCTACCGGATGGTGGTCGACGCCGGCTTCGAGGGGCACCGGGAGCCGTGGGACGCGTTCTGGGGCCAGCGCTACGCCCAGCTGCGCGACCCGGACGGCAACGGCGTCGACCTGTACGCCGCGCTGCCCGAGAGCGGCTAGGCCGCGGGCCTGAGCCCGCGCACCAGGTCGACCAGCGTGACGGCGGCCGGTCTGCGGCCGGCCGCCGTCACGCGGTAGGCCAGCTCGTACGTCCCGACCATCGTGAAGGCCGCCGGCGCGCTGGTGCGGTAGACGCCGGGCGTGACCTCGCGCAGCTTCAGGTTGACCGGCGGCATCGGCATCCTCGGCATCGACACCTGCACGGTGACCGTCGCGCTGCGCAGCGGCCCCTTGGCGTGCGTCGCCCGCACCACGAAGGTGCTCGGGATCGCCGCCCGGTTCGGGGTGACCCGCAGGTCGAGCTTCAGCCCGGCCTGCCGCACGATCGCCCGGATCGGGTCGGGCCCGACGGTCGGCGGGCTGTCGACGATCACAGGACGCGCTCCAGCTCGAGCTCGTCGCGCAGCGGGATGCCGTAGGTGCCGAGCCAGGGGATCGTCGGCTTGAGCCGCCGCCCGGCGGTGATCGCGTCGCGGCGCAGCTCGCAGAGCACGAACCCGCGCTTCTGGTAGAAGCGCAGCGCGTCCACGTTGTCGTTCGTGGTGACGACGTGGAGCCGCCGGCAGCCGTGCATCCGGGCGATCCTACCGACCTCGGTCAGGAGCGCGGTGCCGATCGCCCTGCCCGGACACCAGGCTGTCGATGCTCGTGATCTCGCAGGCGTCGCCGCGCACGACGTAGGTGAGGAGGCCGACGCGGTCGCCGTCCTGCGTGGCGACGATCGCGCTCGCGCCGCGCAGGTCGTGCAGCTCGCCGCGGATGAGCATGTCGGCGCCGCCCCAGTGCTCGTCGCAGGAACGCCTCGAGCCAGGGGCGCTCGGCGTCCTCGAGCGGCCGCAGCTCGACGTCGCTCATGCCGCGACGCCGGCGACGTAGAAGCCGTCGGTGCGGTCGGTGTCCGGCCAGGTGCGCCGCTCGAAGGCGGGCTCGAGGCCCGCAGCGGCCACGCACGCGCTCGTTCTCGTCCGGGCTCAGCGTGCAGACAGCGTAGACCAGCCGTCCGCCGGGCTTGCACGAGGGTGCGGGCGTGGCGCAGGAGCTCGACCTGCAGGCCGGCCAGCTCGGCCACGCCGGCCTCCGAGCGCCGCCAGCGGGCGTCCGGCCGACCGGCCAGGACGCCGTTGCCCGAGCACGGCGCGTCCAGCAGCACGGCGTCGAACGGCTCGGCGGTCGTACTCGCGGGCGTCCGCCTCGACCACCTCGACGGCGGCGCGGGCCCGCTCGATGGTCTCCTGCAGCTGGCGCGAGCCGGCCGGGGTTCCGCTCCACCGCCACCACCGAGGCGCCGCGTCGCCGCGAGCTGCAGGGTCTTGCCGCCCGGCGCGGCGCACAGGTCGAGGATCCGCTCGCCCGGCTGCGCCTCGAGCGCCGCGCCGGCCAGGATCGAGCCGCGCGACTGGGCCACCACCAGGCCGCGTCCGAGCAGGTCCTCCCCGGCCGCCTCGAACGGGCCGTCCAGCACCAGCGCGCCGGTGGCGTCGTCGGCGTGGAACGGGATGCCGGCGATCGCCAGGGCGGTCTCGACCTCGCCCGGCTCGGCGCGCAGCGAGGTTCGGCCGCAGCACGACCTCGGCGGGCTCGTTGGACGCGGCCAGGAGCGAGCGGCCGCGCTCGGCGCCGTAGGCCTCGAACCACAGCTCGGCGAGCCAGTCGGGGAGCGAGTGGCGCAGCGCGGCCGCCTCGGCGGTGTCCTCCGGGAGCGCCGCGTACCAGGCGGGGCCGTCGGCGGCGATCCGGCGGAGCACCGCGTTGGCCAGCCCGGTGGCCCGCTCGCCGACCCGCCGGCGCACCAGGGTCACGGCCTCGTCGACCGCCGCCCGGGCGGGCGTGGCCGAGAACAGGAGCTCGAACGTGCCGAGCCGGAGCGCGTTGGCCAGCCGGTGCTCGAGCCGCTGCGGCGGGCGGCCCGGCGATCTCGGTGAGCGCCGCGTCGAGGGTGCGCAGGCGCTGGATCGTGCCGTAGGCCAGGTACATGGCGAAGGCCCGCTCGCGGGTCGGCACGCCGGCGCGGTCGGCCTCGGCGGCGAAGGCCCGGTCGGCGTAGGCGCCCTCGTCGAGCGCCCGGCGGACGACGACGAAGGCGAGCTCGCGGGCGGCGCTCACGGAATCGCGGCGGCGGGCAGGTCGCCGCGCAGGCCGCGCAGCCAGGCGCCGGCCGGCATCGCCTTCCTGCCCGGCGGCTGCAGCTCGACCAGCTCGAGGGCGGCGTCGCCGCAGCCGAGCAGGAGGCGCGCTGCCGTCCGCCCGCAGCTCGCCCGGCGCGAGGCCGGTCTCGCCGGTCTCGCGGGTCGCGCCAGACGACGAAGCGGCTCGCCGCCGAGGTCGAGCCGCGCCCCGATGTGCGGCGCGAGCGCCCGCACCTGGTCGTGCAGCGCCGGACGCGTCGCGGGTCGGGTCGAGCGCCCGGTCGGCGGCGGTCAGCTTCTCGGCGTAGGTCGCCTCGCCGACCTGGGGGACGGTCGGCAGCATCGCCGCCGGCGGCCGCCTGCGACGGCCTTCGCCAGCGGGTCGAGGCCCAGCTCGAGCGCGCGCTCGTAGGCGACGCCGGCGTTCTCGTCGCGCTCCACCCGGAACCGCTCGAGCGCCGCCACCGGGCCCGGCGTCGAGGGCCTGGACGAGCAGGATCACGGCCACGCCGAGCTCCTCCTCGCCGGCCAGCAGGGCCCGCTCGATCGGCGCGGCGCCGCGCCAGCGCGGCAGCAGCGAGGGGTGCAGGTTGAGCCAGGGGAACGCGTCGAGCAGCACCCGCGGCACCAGCGAGCCGTAGGCCACCAGGGCCATCGCCTCGATCCCGGCCGCCTGCAGCTCCTCGAGCGCTCCGGCGGGCTTCTCGGGCCGCAGCACGGGCACGCCGAGCTCCTCGCCCGCCCGGGCGACGGGCGTCGCCGCGGTCTTGCGGCCACGGCCGGCTGGCCGGTCGGGCTGGGTGAGCACGGCGGCGACGTCGAGCTCGGGCCGCGCCGCGAGCCGGCGCAGGGCCTCGGCGGCCCAGGCCGTGGTGCCGGCGAAGCCGATGCGGGCCACGGACGCCTCCGCGCTCAGGGAGCGCCGGGCGTCGGCCGCAGCGCCGCCATGGCCGTCTTTCGGGCCTCGTCCGTGGTGCGGTCGAAGATCAGGACGCCGTCCAGGTGATCCAGCTCGTGCTGCACGACGCGGGCCGAGAAGCCGTTCAGCTCGAGGTGCAGCGGGTTCCCCTCGACGTCCCTGGCGTCGACCACGATCGACGTCGGGCGCTCGACCGGCACTGCGACGTTCGGCAGCGACAGGCAGCCCTCGACCTCGGACTCGGACTCGTCGCCCGACGACGTGATCACCGGGTTCACCAGGGTCGTGATCTCGTCCTCGTCCCGGGCCCGGAAGACCAGGATGCGGCGCAGCAGGCCGAGCTGGGGGCCGGCCAGGCCGACGCCGTCGGCGTCCATCATGATCCGCCCCATGCGCTCCGAGAGCACCTTCAGGTCCTCGGAGAACTCCTCGATGTCGCGCGCCTTCTGGCGCAGCGCGGGATCGGGGTACCGGCGCACCTGGCTGAGGGCCAGCTGCCGGCGCGCCTCGTCACGCGCCTCGCGCTGCCGCTGCTTGCGGCTTGGTGCCTTCTCTTCTTCGGTCGTTGCCACGCCCGCATGGTAGCCGGAGCCGCCGTTCGAACTGCGTAGACTGCCGCCCGTGCCGCGCCCTCTCAGAGTCGGGATCCAGCTGCCCGAGGTCGAGCGGATCCTCCGCTTCGAGGAGTACGCCGCGATGGCCCGGGCTGCCGAGGAGGTGGGCTTCGACTCGCTCTGGCTCGGCGACCACCTGCTCTACCGCGACCCCGAGCGGGGCCCGTGGGAGGCCTGGACGACGCTCGCCGCGCTGGCCGCCGTGACCAGCCGGGTGCGGCTCGGCCCGCTGGTGGCCTGCGCCGGCTTCCACCCGCCCGGGCTCCTGGCCAAGATGGCGGCGTCGATCGGCGAGATCTCGGGCGGCCGCTTCGTGCTCGGCCTCGGCGCCGGCTGGTCGGAAGGCGAGTTCCAGGCCTTCGGGATCCCCTACGACCACCGCGTGTCGCGCTTCGAGGAGGCCTTCACGATCATCCACGGCCTGCTCGCCGGACGGCGGGTGACGCTCGATGGGCGCTTCCACCACGTCGACGACCTCGTGCTCCTGCCACGGCCGGAGGCGCGGGTGCCGCTGCTGCTCGGGTCGAACGGGAAGCGGATGCTGAGCATCGGCCTCCCCCACGTCGACGCCTGGAACACCTGGTTCGCCGACTACGGCAACACGCCCGAGGGGTTCGCGTCGCTGAACGCCCGCATCTCGAGCGCCGCCGAGGCGGCCGGCCGGCGGGCGGCGGACATCGAGCGCAGCGCCTGCGTCTTCGTGCTGCTGGATCGCAGCGCGGGCGGCCGCCCGATCACCGCCGAGGCGCCGCCCGTCGAGGGCGACGCCCGGCACATCGCGACGCACCTGCGGGAGCTGCACGCCGCCGGCGCGGACGAGGCGATCCTGGTGGTGTCGCCGATCGACGAGCGCTCGATCCGGGCGCTCGCGCCGGTCCTGCAGGCGCTCGACGCCTGACGCCTCACTGAGGGTCGACGTCGACGACCACCGAGGCGCCGGCCTTGCGCAGCGCCCGGCCCTGGCGGGCCACGAGGTCGCCGAGCACCGCGCCGGCCCGTGACGGCCGGGCGGTCTTGAACAGGAGCTGGGCCCGGTGGCGGTCGCGCACCCGAAAGAGCGGCGCCGGCCCGAGGATGTCGTCCCCGTCGAGCACCGGCGCGGCGGCGGCGCTCAGCGCCTCGAGCGCGGCGTTCGGGGTGTCCGGGTCGGGTGCGGCGACCTCGACCCGCACCAGGTGGCGGAACGGCGGGTAGCCGAGCAGGCGGCGGCGGGCCAGCTCGAGCTCCTCGAACTCCTCGACGGCGTGGCGCGCCGCGAGCTCGACCGCGGCGGCGTCGGGCTGCCAGGCCTGGACGATCACCTTGCCCGGGTCGCCGAGCCGGCCGCTGCGGCCCGCGAGCTGGGTGAGCAGCGCGAACGTCCGCTCGTCGGAGCGGAAGTCCGGCCAGGCGAGGCCCTGGTCGGCGTCGATCGCCGCGGCCAGCCGCAGGTCCCGGAAGTCGTGCCCCTTGGCCACCAGCTGCGTCCCCACGAGGACGGCCGCGCGGGCCGCCGCGAACCGCTCCAGGGTCTCGTCGAGCGAGCCCTTGCGGGACACGGCCTCGGCGTCGAGCCGCAGCACCTCGAGGCCGTCGCCGGTGAGCTCCTCGACGGCCTCGGCGACCCGCTCGGTGCCGGCGCCGAGCTGCACCAGGTCGACGGCGCCGCAGGTCGGGCAGCGGGCCGGTCGCCGCTCGCTGTGGCCGCAGTGGTGGCAGCGCAGCGTGCGGTCGCCGTGCAGCGACAGGCTCACGTCGCAGCGGGGGCACTCGAAGCGCTGGCCGCAGGTGCGGCAGTGGATCGCCGGCGAGGCGCCGCGCCGGTTCAGGAACAGGATCCCGCGGCCGCCCTCCTCGGCGAGCGCCGCGAGGGCGTCGCGCAGCGGGCGCGACAGCGGGTACAGGCCGTCGCGGCGCAGGTCGACGATCCGGACGGGCGGGAGCGGCCCGCCGATCCGCTCGCCGAGCGTCGCCCGGGGCAGGCCGTTCCAGGACTCGGGCCGCGGCGTGGCCGAGCCGAGCAGCAGCACCGCGCCCTCGCTGCGGGCGCGCTTGGCCGCCACCCGGCGGGCGTCGTAGCGCGGGTCGTCCTGCTGCTTGTAGGAGGCGTCGTGCTCCTCGTCGATCACCACCAGGCCGAGGTTCTGGAGCGGCGCGAAGACCGCCGAGCGGGGCCCGACCACGACGTCGGCCTCGCCGCCCCGGATGCGGGCGTGGGCCGCCGCCCGCTCGCCGTCGCCGAGGGCCGAGTGCAGCACGGCCACGCGCTCGCCGAAGCGGGCCGCGATCCGCCCCGCGGTCTGCGGCGTGAGGGCGATCTCGGGGACCAGGACGAGCGCGCCCTTGCCCGCGCCCGAGGGTCGACGCGATGGCCGCCAGGTAGACCTCGGTCTTGCCGCTGCCGGTCACGCCGTGCACCAGGAGCTCGCCGCTCCCCTGCTCGAGCAGGGCCTCGATCGCCTCGATCGCCGCGGCCTGGTCGCGGCTCGGCAGCGGCGCGTGCGCCGGTGGCGGCGCGGGCGGTCGGTGCAGCCGCTCCTCGATCCGCAGCAGGCCGTCGGCGGCCAGCCGGCGCACGGTGGGCGCGGTCGTGCCGGCCCGCTGCGCGAGCTCGGCCAGCGGGAGCGGGCCGCCGGCGAGCTCGGCCAGGATCGCCTCGCGCCGCCTCGTTGCGGGCTCGGCGCCCGGCACGGCGATGACCACGGTGGTCGAGGCCGGGCGGGTCTTCGGGGGCAGCACCAGCGCGAGGGCCCGTGCCGGAGTCGAGCCGTAGTAGCTCGCGAGCCACAGCGCCAGGTCGACCAGCGACGGGGCGACCGCCAGCGGCTCGACCGCCTCGACGACCGCCAGCTCGCCCTCGTGGGCCGGCGCTCCGTCGGCGGGCACGATCACGCCGCGCACCGTGCGGCCCGCGAGCGGCACCCGCACCACCGTGCCGACGCCGAGCGGCTCTGCGCCCGGCGGCAGCGCGTAGTCCAGCGGCCCGCCGAGCGCCCGCGTGGTCACGAGCGGGACGACCCGCACGCGCACGGGCTCCGCCACGCTCAGACCAGGTCGAGCGCGGCGCCGACGATCGCCTCGGCGTCGATCCCGTAGGCCCGGTACAGGTCGTCGAGCGAGCCGGACTGGCCGAACGCGCTCACGCCCAGGCAGGTCGACTGGACGCCGCGGATCGAGCCCAGGAAGGCCAGCGTGTGCGGGTGGCCGTCGAGCACGCCGAGCACCGGCCGGGCCCGCTCCGCCGGGAAGAGCTCGTCGAGGATCCAGGTCTCGGCGGCGCCGAGGCCCTTGTGGGCCTGCAGCGCCCGGAAGATCAGGTCGGGGCTGGTGAGGCAGAGGACGTCGACGGCCGAGCCCGCTCGCGGCCAGCACCTCGGCCGCGGCCACCGCCTCGGGGACGATCGCGCCGACGGCGGCGATGGTCACGCCGCGCTCGGCGGACGGGTTCAGGTCGCGCAGCCGGTAGCCGCCGGCGACGACCAGCCGCCGGCGCTGCTCGCGGGCCGCGTCGTCGTCGGGGATCGCCGCCAGGGTCTGGTCGAGCGGCCGGGTCGAGAGCCGGAAGTAGGCCGACGAGCCGTCCGGCCGGCCGAGCCGGGACAGGGCGTACAGGAACGTCCACTCGAGGTCCTGGCCGAACGCCGGCTCGAACGCCATGCAGCCGGGCTGCTCGATCCCGATCGACGGGGTGACGATCGACTGGTGCGCCCCGCCCTCGGGCGCCAGCGTGATGCCCGACGGGGTGCCGACCAGGATCGACTGGCCGCCGGCGTAGATCCCGAACGACCACGGCTCGAGGGCCCGGGTGACGAACGGGTCGTACAGCGTCCCGACCGGCAGGAGCGGCTCGCCGAAGCGGCTCCAGGTGGCGCCGAGCTCGGAGAGCAGGCCGACCAGGTTGTTCTCGGCGATGCCGAGCTCGACGTGCCGGCCGTGGGTGTCCTCGTGCCAGGGAGTGAGCCGCTCGGGGTCGTCGGCGAACCAGTCGACCCGCTCCTGCGGGTGCCACACGCCGACCTTGCCGATCCAGCCAGCGAGGTTCGTCGACGAGGCGACGTCGGGGCTCACGGTGACGATCCGCTCGGCGAGCTGGGGCGCCTCGCGGGCCAGGTCCGAGAACAGGCGGCCGAGGGCCTGCTGGGTGGAGGCGGTGCCCTGGTGGCGGCGGCCGAGGTCGGCGGGCGCCCGCGGGGGCTCCTGCAGACGCCGCTCCGGGCGCTGCAGCCGGGCGGCCGTGGCGGCGCACAGCTCGGCCTCGGCGGTTCCCGGGGTGAACGTCGCCCAGGGGTCGGCGGCATCGGAGCCGAGCCGCGGGGCGAGCTCCTCGACCTGCCCGGCGGTGAGCAGCGTCGAGTGGTTCGACGGGTGGCCCTCGATCGGCAGCGACCAGCCCTTGATCGTGTAGGCGAAGACCACCGTCGGCCGGTCCGAGGCCGCGTCGGCGGCCCGGTAGGCGTCGAGCAGGACGCCGAGGTCGTGGCCGCCCAGGCCGCGCACGGCGGTGCGCAGCTCGGCGTCCTCGAGCTCCGCCGCCAGCTTCGCGAGCTCGCGCCGTCCCTTGCCCTGCCCCGGCAGCCGCTCGCGCAGCGCCGCCGGGTCGAGCCGCAGCAGGCGCTGGTACTCCTCGTTGTTCATCGAGTCGATGCGCCGCCGCAGCGCCTGGCCGCCCGGGCGCTCGAACAGCGCCTGCAGGTGGCGGGAGTACTTGACGGTGATGACCTGCCAGCCGGCGGCCTCGAACATCCCGCGCAGGCGGCCGTAGGCCATGTCGGGGATGACCCGGTCGAGCGACTGGCGGTTCAGGTCGACGACCCACAGCACCTCGCCGAGCCGGCTGCACATCGGATCGGCGACGGCCTCCCAGATGGCGCCCTCGTCGAGCTCGGCGTCGCCGATCAGCGCGATCTGGCGACCCGACACCAGGCCGCCGAGCCGCTCGTGCACGATCCGGCCGGCGATGGCGCCCCACAGCGGCGCGGTCGCACCGAGGCCGACCGAGCCGGTGGAGTAGTCCACCGGGTCCGGATCCTTCGTGCGACTGGGGTAGCTCTGCAGCCCGCCGAGCTCGCGCAACGCCGTCAGGTAGCGGGGCTCGAGCCGGCCGAGCAGGTAGTTGATCGCGTGCAGCACCGGCGAGGCGTGCGGCTTGACCGAGACCTGGTCGTTGGCGTCGAGGTGGGCGAACCAGAGCGCCGTCATGATGCTGGCCATCGAGGCGCTCGAGGCCTGGTGGCCGCCGACCTTCACGCCGCTCGGGTTCGGCCGTACGCGGTTCGCGTGGTGCACGATCGCCATCGCCAGCCACAGCACGCGACGCTCGACGCGCTGCAGGACGTCCAGGTCCACGGCCCCGCCCGCCGGCCTCTCCTTCTCGACGATCGCCATGGCCCGAGTCTACTCGGCGGGTGTCCGGCATCCGCCCGTTGCGGCACCATGGAGCGGGCCATGTCCCCCTCCCTGCGACGGCTCCGCTCGCTGAGCCGCCGCGACGCCGTCGTCGCGGGCGGCACGCTCGCGCTGGTCGCGGTCACGGTGCTCGCCGTGTTCGTGTTCTTCCCGCGGCACACCACGCCGCGGCCGCTGGCGTCCGCCCTGTGGCCCGGCCGCGCCGAGCAGCTCGGCCCGCTCGACGAGGTGCCCGCCTGGCAGCAGGGACGGGTGCTGATCGAGCTCCGCCACTTCTCGCCGCAGACCTCGGCCCGGGTGCAGGTCGACAGCCAGGGGGCCGGCGGGATCTCGGTCGACGCCCAGGGCGAGGGCCGGGGGCGGGTGCTGCTGCCGGCCGGCGTCGGCGCCGGGCTGCACGAGCTCATCGTGCAGGACAGCGGCACGGGCAACGACGCCGCGCCGCTGCGGGTGCGAGGTCCTGCGCGAGCGGCCGCCCGTGCTCTGGGCCGGGCCGCGGCCGCTGCCGAAGCGGGCCGTCCTGCTCGTGGCCAGCGGCTTCAGCCGCGGGCCCGGTGGCCCTGCGCCTGGAAGACGCCGAGGCGGCGCCCGTCGACCTGGGCTCGGCGAAGGCCCGGCACGACGGGCACTTCTCGCTGCTCGTGGGGATCCCCGCGAGCGTGGCCAAGGGCACGCACGTGATCGTGGCCCGCGACGGCGCAGGGAGCGCCGCGCGGGCCACGATCGAGCTGAGGTAGCTCCGGCGCCGGCTACGGCATCAGGGTGGCTTCGGCGGTGCCGAGCGTCAGGCCCGCCGAGAAGACGCTGGTGCCGAGGGCCGCGTTCAGCGCGGACGCCGCCCCGGCCGTCAGCGACGCGGTGACGTTCCCGACGACGACCCCGGTCGGGCCGGGCGTCACGGTGACGCCGCTGAGGTTCAGGTCGAGGATCGCCGTGCGGCTGCCCCGGCTCCGCTCGAGCAGCGCGGTCAGCTGGGCCGCCCTGGTGTCGATCACGAACCGGCTGACGGTCACCGCCGCGCCGGTGGCGGTGTTGGTGAACGTGATGCCGCCGGCGTGCCACACCTTGCCGCCGAGGTTCCCCAGGTTCACGAAGCCGCCGGTGACGGGGAACGTGAACGCCACCGAGGCGCCGCTCGGCGCCGCCGTGGCCCGGCCGGCCGGCGTCGGGGCGATGCCCGCGCCGACCAGCGCAGCGGTCGTCGCCGGGTCCGTCGTGAGGGTCGTCGAGCCGCCGCCGATGGTGGCCGCGGACGCCGTCGCCGGCACCAGCAGGCTGGCGCCGAGCAGGCCGACGAGGGCCGTGCGGGTCAGGACTCGCATGCCGTGTCTCCTTCCGTCGAGTGAGCGGCGGTGTGTACGACGGCCGCTCCCACGCGGATCACTGCGACTGCTCGAACGCCCCGCTGGCGAGGTGGATGCCGGAGTTCACGTTCGGGCCCCCGTCGCGCTGCACGGACACGTCGACCGCGTTGAAGGGGCCCTCGCCGGGCAGCGGCAGACGCAGCGAGACGTCGCGGCGCGTCGGCCGGAAGGTGCCCAGCGGCGACATCGCCACCGCGCCGCGTCGCTGCACCCAGACCTCGTAGTGGCGGCCGGCCGGCGCCGGCGGCACGTCGTGCAGGTTCAGCTCGAGGTACGACCCGCTCCGCCCCGGGGGGCCGATGGTGGCGTCGCCGTGGGTCTGCGCCCCGGCGTTCCCGGGCGAGAGCGTGGCCACCGGCCTCGTGCCCGTGTCGCCGCGCACCAGCGCCAGGACGAGGATCACAGCCGCGGCCGCGGCGAGCGCCGCGATCAGCAGGCGCTGTGACGGCCCGCGGCGGCGCTCGGGGCGCAGCGCGGCGATGTCGAGCGGCGGCGGCGCGACCCGCGGCAGCTCGGACTCGAGCACGCCGACGGTGGCCTCGTGGCGGGCCAGGGCCGGACGGCAGTCCTCGCAGGTCTCGGCATGCCGTCGGGCCGCCTCGGCCTCCCGCCCCGAGAGGGCGCCGAGCGCGAGCCCGGCCATCGCGTCGAGATGCTCGCAGCTCACGGCAAGCCCTCCTCGGCCAGGAGCTCCGCGAGCCGGTCGAGCCCGAGCCGCATGCGGCTCTTGACCGTGCCGAGCGGGATCTGCAGGCGGACGGCGATCTCCCGCTGGGTGAGGCCCTGGAAGTACGAGAGCTGGATCGCGTCGAGCTGCGCCGGCGGCAGCGAGGCCATCGCCCGGGCGACCCGCTCGGCGCGGTCGAGCTTCTCGACGAGCGCCGAGGGGTCGTCGTCGGGAGCCGACGCGCTCTCGACCGGCTCGCCGCCTGGCAAGCGGCCGGCGGGCGCGGGAGCGGGCGGCGTCGACGATGCGGTTGCGCGCCAGCGCGACGACCCAGGTACCGAGGCTCGCGCGGGTGCGGTCGAAGCGGCCGGCCGAGCGCCAGACGCTCGCGAACACGTCCTGCATGCACTCCTCGGCGAGCTCCGGATCGCCCAGGCTGCGCAGCGCGAGGCCGTAGACGATCCCGCCGAGCCGGTCGTAGACCTGCCCGAGCGCGTCCTCGTCTCCGCGCGCCACCCGACGGGCGAGGACGGCGTCGGCATCGAGCTCGGTCGTCGGGAGCACGACGGGACCATACGTAGGCTTTGCCCGTTCCACGAGACAGGAGGGGCCAGTGCGGGCAGTGGTCTACGCGGGCAAGGGCGGCAACGAGGTCGTGCGCCTCGAGCAGCGGGACGATCCCGAACCCGGCGCGGACGACGTCCGCGTCCGCGTCCGCTTCGCCGGGGTGAACCCCGCCGACGTCGCCCAGCGCAACGGGCACTACCCCGCCCCGCCCGGCTCACCGCCCGACGTCCCGGGGCTCGAGGTCGCCGGCACGGTCGACGCGGTCGGCTCGCGGGTCTCGCGCTGGAAGGTCGGCGACCGGGTGTTCGGCCTGCGTCGGCGGCGGCGGGCTGGCCGACCGCGTGCTGGCCCACGAGCGCCTCCTGGCGCCGATCCCCGACGGGCTCGACGAGCGGATCGCCGCAGCGGTGCCCGAGGCCTACATCACCGCGCACGACGCGATCTGCGTCCAGGGCGGCCTGCGGCTCGGCCACACCCTGCTGGTGCACGGCGCGGCCGGTGGCGTCGGCACCGCGTCGGTGCACATCGGGGTGTCGGCCGGCTGCCGGGTCTTCGGGGTGGTGCGCAGCGACGCCACCGCCGCGCACGTCGAAGGGCTCGGCGCCACGTGCGATCCGCGACCGCCACTTCGCCGACGAGCTCCTCGACGCGACCGACGGCCACGGCGCGGACGTGATCATCGAGCTGGTCGGCGCGCCGCACTTCCCCGCGAACCTGGACGCCGTCGCCGAGGCCGGGTGCATCGTGATCGTCGGCACCGGCGCCGGCACCAAGGCCGACATCCCGTTCCGGCCGCTGATGGCCAAGCGGGCGATGGTCCGCGGCACGATGCTGCGCGGCCGGCCGGTCGAGCTGAAGGCCGTCGCCGTGCGGCTGTTCGAGCAGCAGGTGCTGCCGCAGCTCGCCGACGGGCGGATCGTGCCGTGCATCGACTCCACCTACCCGGTCGAGCGCGTCACGCACGCGCTCGACCGGATGGAGGAATCCGGGAAGCTCGGGAAGGTGCTTCTCGAGCTCGACTGACTAGGAGGCGGCAGCCGCCTCGACGCCGGCCGCAGCGCGGAGGGCGTCGGCGCGGTCGGTCCGCTCCCAGGTGATCTCGGGCTCGGTGCGGCCGAAGTGGCCGTACGCGGCCGTCCGGCGGTAGATCGGGCGGCGCAGGTCGAGGTCGCGCACGATCGCGGCCGGGCGCAGGTCGAAGTGCTCGCCCACGAGGCGCTCGATCAGGCGCGGGTCGACGCGGTGCGTGCCGAACGTCTCGACGTGCACCGACACCGGGTGCGCGACGCCGATGGCGTACGCCACCTGCACCTCGCAGCGCCGGGCCAGGCCCGCGGCGACGACGTTCTTGGCCACCCAGCGCGCGGCGTAGGCCGCGGAGCGGTCGACCTTCGTCGGATCCTTGCCCGAGAAGGCACCGCCGCCGTGGCGGGCCATGCCGCCGTAGGTGTCGACGATGATCTTGCGGCCGGTCAGGCCGGTGTCGCCCATCGGGCCGCCGATCTCGAACTTGCCGGTCGGGTTGACCAGGACGAAGTCGGGGTCGGCGAACGCCGCCTCGTCGACCAGGTGCTCGGGGAGCACCGGCCGCAGGACGTGCTCGATGATGTCGGCCTTCATCTGGCTCGGGTCGACGCCCGGGGCGTGCTGCGTCGAGACCAGGAGGCGCTCGATCGAGACGGGATCGAGGGCGCCGTCGCTGCCGCGCTGGTAGCCGACCGTGACCTGGGCCTTGCCGTCCGGGCGCAGGTACGGGAGCGTCCCGTCCTTGCGCACCTCGGCGAGCCGCCGGGTGATCGCGTGCGCGAGCATGATCGGGAGCGGCATCAGCTCGGGCGTCTCGTCGCAGGCGTACCCGAACATCATCCCCTGGTCGCCAGCGCCCTGCTGGTCGAGGGAGATGTCGTCGCCGTGCTGTGCCTCGTACGACGCGTTGACGCCCTGGGCGATGTCCGGCGACTGCTCGTCGAGCGCCACCATGACGCCGCAGGTGTCGGCGTCGAACCCGTACTTGCCGCGGGTGTAGCCGATGTCGCGCACCACGGAGCGGGCCAGCCGGGCGATGTCGACGTAGCAGTTCGTCGTCACCTCGCCGGCAACGACGATCATGCCGGTCGTGATGAGGGTCTCACAGGCGACGCGACCGCGCGGATCGTCGGTGAGCACGGCGTCCAGCACCGCATCCGAGATCTGGTCGGCGATCTTGTCGGGATGGCCCTCGGTCACGGACTCCGAGGTGAAGATGAAGTCGGCCGCCACCGGCGGTCCTCCTGAAATGCTCGAATTGACACTCGAGACCACCTTACCCCAGCGGGTCCCGCCAGGTCACCAGGGCACGGCGCTCTCAGCGATTCGCGGCGGCGCGGCGCCCGAGCGTCCCCGGTAGCAGCGCCTGGACGATCGCCCGGGCCCGCAGCGAGCCGGGGACGAAGCACTCGTGACGCCCCTGGTCGAGGGCCTGCAGGACGGCCTCGGCGGCTGCCGCGGCTCGCCCGTCGGCGACCTGGACGTGCGCCGTCAGCACCTGGACGCCCTGGCGGCCCGCCGCGGCCGAGAAGGCTCGCGACCACGAGACCAGGGCATGCTCCGGCGCCGATCGGTCGGTGGCGCTGGCCGACGCCAGGACGCCGAGCGGGCCGGTCAGCACGACGACCCGGCCCTTCGCCTTCAGGAGCTCCGGCCACACGGCCAGCGCCAGCCCGACGGGGGCGTCGAACCCGGCCTGCAGCGCCTGCGCGGCGGTGGCGGGGTCGAGCGCGTCGGCGGCGACCCCGCCCTGCAGGCGCGGCTCGAGGACGAGGACGTCGAGGGCGCCGGCGCCGCGGGCCGCGGCCACGGCCTCGTCGCCGCCGGCGCGCAGGACGTCGAGGCCGCGCACCTCGAAGCGCGAGGCCAGGACCTCCCCCACGCCGCCCGCCGGCGCGTCGACGACCGCGAGGCCGCTCACGAGCGGGCCGGCGCGTGGTCGAGCTCGGCCGCGCCGCCGCCCCAGACCGAGGCGCCGCGGGCCATGCTCACCGGAGCGAGCGCCTGCAGGGCGGCGAAGGCCCGGAACCAGCGCGGGATGAACAGCTCGGGGAGGCCGCGGTCGGCGGCGTCGAGGATGCGCGCTGCGCAGACGTCCGCGTCGGTGGTGATCAGCCGGGTGACGCGGTGCTTCTGCAGGCTCCGCTGCGGGAAGCCCGGCGTCGGCACCGGTCCCGGGTTGACCGTGGTCACGAGCACGCCGTCCTCGCGGCCCCTCGCCACGAGCGCGCGCGAGTAGGCCAGCGCGGCGGCCTTCGAGACCCCGTACGGGTTCGAGCTCGGCAGCGCCACCGTGCCGGCGACCGAGACGACGTTGGCCATCCGCCCGCGCCGCTCGGCGAGCTGCGGCCAGAGCGCGTGGGAGACCGCGACCAGCCCGAGGTAGTTCGTGCGGAGCGTGCGGCGGTGCGCCTCGAGCGTGGCGTCGAGCACGCCCAGGTGGCCCGAGATGCCGGCGCACTGGACGAGCAGGTCGCAGCCGCCCTCGGCCAGGGCCACGTCGGCCAGGCGGGCGGCGTCGGCCGGGTCCGCGAGGTCGCCGGCGACCGGGCGGGCGTCCAGCTCGCGGCAGACCCCCTCGAGCTTCGTCGGGGTCGCGGGCGGCCAGCACGAGCCGCCAGCCGCCGCGCTCGCGCAGACGCCGGGCGACGGCCAGGCCGATGCCGCTCGAGCCTCCCGTGACGACGGCCGTGCGCACGCGCCAAGCCTAGGCGGATCTCGGTACAGTCCGCGCGTGGTCGGCGTCGTCCTCGTCTCGCACAGCGCGCTCCTCGCCGAGGGGCTGGCCGAGCTGCTGCGCACGCTGGCCGGCGACGAGGTCGAGATCGTCGCTGCCGGCGGCGGCCCCGACGGCGACCTCGGCACCGACGGAGACCGGGTTGCGAACGCGTTCGCGGCGGCGGACTCCGGCGACGGGGCGATCGTGCTGGTGGACCTCGGCAGCGCGATCCTCACCGTGAACGCGGTGCTGGCGGAGGAGCCCGGCCTGAACGTGGCGCTGGCCGACGCCCCGCTGGTCGAGGGCGGCGTGGCCGCGGCGGTCACGGCGTCGACCGGGGCCACGCTCGCGCAGGTCGTCGAGGCGGCGGAGGGAGCACGCGGTGCCGGAAAGCTCTGAGACGCGGACGGCGACGCTGCCCGAAGGCGTCGCCCTGCACGCCCGCCCGGCGGCGAACATGGTGCGCGAGGCGGCGAAGCACGCGCCGGCGATCACGCTCCACGCGAACGGCAAGAAGGCCGACGCGAAGAGCATCCTGCAGGTGCTGGCGCTCGGCGCGAAGGGCGGCACCGACGGTCGAGGTCGAGGTCAGCGGCGAGGGCGCCGCCGAGACGGCCGACACCATCGCGGGCCTGCTCGCGGGGCTCTCCGACTAGCGCCGCGACAGCGCGAAGGCCTGCCAGCCTGCGCGTTCGATCCGGCGCTCGACCGTCCAGGCCGGGGCGTCGAGGTCCTCTTCCGAGACGAGGCCCGAGATGATCGCCCGCGCCGGCGCGTCGGGCCGGGCCAGGAGATCGGCCACCGGGCCCTCGAGCAGGTTCGCGACCCAGAGGTCGCAGCGGGGGAGCGGGTCGACCGTGGCGTCGGCGACGAAGGTCTCGACCTCGACGTCGTTGGCGGCCGCGTTGGCACCGGCCACGGTGACCGACAGCGGATCGATGTCGCAGGCGCGCACCGGGCGGTGTCCGAGCTTCGCCGCGGAGATCGCGATCACGCCCGAGCCGCAGCCGATGTCGAGCACCGACAGCGGCGGCTCGAGCTCGCACAGGAGCTCGAGGCAGCCGAACGTCGTGGCGTGCGCGCCCGACCCGAACGCCTGGCGGGCGTCGATCACCACCGTCGCCAGCTCGGGCGGCGCCTGCTCCGAGGCCGGGCCGACCCACAGCCGCCCCGCGATCTCGACGCCGTGCGGCTGCTCCTGCCAGGCACGCACCCGCGCCTCGTCGACCGGCTCGACCCGCCAGCTGCCGAGGCCGCCCGGGAGCGTCACCGGCGGCGTCTCGTAGGCGGCCACCTCGAAGCGGCCGCTCTCGTCGTGGGTCTCCTCGATCCCGCCAGGGAAGATCTTCCGCATGCGGGCCACGAGCGCCCGCTCGTCGAGGCCGGCGGCCTCCGCGGTCACCGAGAGCCGCAGCAGCCGTACCGGCTGTGCGTCTGGCTGCGATGGTCGCGGGTTCGGACATCCGGCCAGGCTAGCTGCGGATCCCGAGCGCTGCGACGATCTCCTCGACCTCGGCCGGCGTCGCCGCCTGCAGCGCCTCCCGTGCCGCCCGTTCGGCCGCGCCGGCGTCGACCGCCCGCAGCAGCCGCCGCGCCTGGCCGATCCGGTTCGGCGACACGCTGAGCTCCCCGACGCCGAGGCCGATCAGGAGCGGCATGGCGATCGGGTCGCCGGCGGCCTCGCCGCACACCTCGATCGGGATCCCCCGCTCGCGCGCGGCGCTGGCCGCGAGGCCGATGAGCTGCAGCACCGCCGGATGGTGGGCCACCGCGCCGGTGCGGGCGTCGAGCCTGGCCGCCGCCAGCGTGTACTGCACGAGGTCGTTCGTGCCGACCGACAGGAAGTCGGCCGCCGCCACCACCCGCGGCGCGAGCAGCGCCGCCGACGGCACCTCGATCATCGCGCCGACCCGCACCGGAGGGCCGTCCGGGGCCACCGCGGCCCGCGCCTGCTCGGCCAGGGCCCGCACCCGGTCGAGGTCGGCGGCGTCCCGGACCATCGGGACCAGGATCCGCAGCTCGGCCGTGCCGGCCACGGCGAGCAGGCCGCGCAGCTGGGCCGAGAGGGCGTCCGGCTCCGTGAACAGCAGGTGGATCCCGCGCGGCGCGAGCCACGGGTCGACCCCGCCCTCGAGCAGGAACGGCGGCAGCTTGTCGCCGCCGTAGTCCAGCAGCCGCACCGTCGCGATCCGCCCGGCCAGCAGGCCGAGCATCGGCGCGAGCACCCGGCGGTGCTCCTCCTCGGTCGGCCAGGCGGCGACCTTCAGCAGCTCGAGCTCCGTCCGCAGCAGGCCGACGCCGGCGGCGCCCGCGCGCAGCGCCGCCTCGACCTCGGCCGGCGTGCCGACGTTGGCCAGCAGCGTCAGCGGCACGCCGTCGCTGGTCTCGGTGGCCAGGCCGCGCTCGGCCAGGTCGCGGTCGCGGGCGTCGGCGAACGCCAGGGCCCGGCGGGCCACCGCCTCCCTGGTGGCCTCGTCGGGATCGCGCACGACGACGCCCTCGTCGGCGTCCACCGCCAGCTGGACGCCCTCGAGCACCTGCTCCAGCGACGCCCCGAGCCCGGTGACCAGGGGGACGCCGAGCGAGCGCGCCACGATCGCCGCGTGGGCCGTCGGGCCGCCGCCGCCGAGCACGATCGCCACCACCCGCCCGGCGGCGTCGGCCACGTCTCCGGGGCCGACGTCCTCGGCCACCAGCACCGCTCCCGCCGGCGGCTCGGGGTCGTGCCCGGACGCCAGCGCGGCCGCCCGCCTCCCCACCGCCCGCACGTCGTCGGCCCGCAGGGCCAGCATCTCGTCGTCCAGCGAGGCGAGCAGCGCCGCCTGCTCGTCGGCCCCGGCCAGCAGCGCGTCCTCGGCCCGCCCGCCCGCCGCGAGCAGCGCCAGCGCGGCGTCGGCCAGCCCGGGGTCGGCCGCGATCAGCGCGTTGGTGCGCAGGATCTCGGCCTCGTCGGAGCGCCCGTCGGCCTCCAGGGCGTCGGCTCTGGCGTCGAGCTGCTGGCCGGCCAGGCGCAGCGCCTCGCCGACCAGCTGCGCGCTCCTCGGCCTCGGTCCCCGGCACCCGGTCGAGCGGCGCCGCGGCGCGCCAGGCCGGCCCGGCACCCGCGCCGGGCGCGGCCGGCACGCCGCGCAACGTCGTGCTCACGTCACCCCGCGGCGACCGCCCGCTGCAGCGCCGCCACGATCAGCGCCGTCGACGTCGCCCCGGGATCCTGGTGGCCGACCGAACGCTCGCCGAGGTACGACGCCCGCCCCTTGCGGGCCACCAGCGGAACCGTCGCCTCGGCGCCGGCCTTGGCCGCGTCCGCGGCACGGCCGAGCGCGTCGTCGAGCGACGCCCCGGCTGCCCGGGCGTTGCGGAGCTCCTCGATGGCCGGGGTGAGCGAGTCGACCATGGTCTTGTCGCCCGGCTGTGCCTGGCCGAGCTCCTGGACGCCTGCCAGGGCCGCCGCGAGCGCCTCGACGAGGGCGTCCCCGTCGAACTCCTCGGCGTCGCCGAGCGAGCGCCCGGCCCGGCGCAGCGCCGTGCCCCAGAGCGGTCCGGACGCGCCGCCGACCTTCGACACCAGCGTCGAGCCGGCCGTGGTGAGGAGCTTTCCGGGCGGCGTGTCCTCGAGCCCGTCGAGCTTCTCGACCACCGCCCGGAACCCCCGGTCCATGTTGGCCCCGTGGTCGGCGTCGCCGATCGGCGAGTCGAGCTTCGTCAGCGTCTCGCGCTCGGCGGTCAGGGTCGTCGAGCTCTCGCGCATCCAGCGGCGCACGGTGTCTGCGTCCACTAGGCGCCCCAGCGCAGGCCGGCGGTGACGACGGGGGCGTCCCAGAGCCTCGTCAGCTCGTCGTCCAGCTTCAGGATCGTCAGCGAGGAGCCGGCCATCTCGAGGCTCGTGATGAGCGAGCCGACGAGCGTCCGGGTGACCTCGAGCTTGCGGGCGTCGAGCTGCTTGCGGACCTCGTTGTAGAGCAGGTACTGCTCGATCAGCGGGGTGCCGCCGAGGCCGTTCATGAAGACCAGGACCTGCGAGCCGTCGGCGGGCGCCAGGTCCTCGAGGATCGCGTCGACCATCACCTCGACGATCTCGGCGGCGGGCATCCACTTCGCCCGCTTGCGGCCCGGCTCGCCGTGGATGCCGACGCCCAGCTCGATCTCGTCGTCGCCGAGCTCGAAGATCGGCGTCCCCGACGACGGGGTGGCGCAGGAGGTGAGGGCCACGCCGAACGAGCGCGCCTGGTCGTTGACCTTGCGCACGATGTCGGCGACCTCGGCGAGCGAGCCGCCGCCCTCGGCCTTCGCGCCGGCCAGCTTCTCGGCCAGCACGGTCGCACCGGTGCCGCGCCGGCCCGCCGTGTACAGGCTGTCCTTGACGGCGACGTCGTCGTCCATGACCACGGACTCGACCTTGACGCCCTCGTCCTCGGCCATCTCGGCGGCCATCTTGAAGTTGAGGACGTCGCCCGTGTAGTTCTTGACGATGTGCACGATCCCCGCGCCGCCGTCGACCGCGGCGCCGGCCGCCGCCATCTGGTCGGGCACCGGAGACGTGAACACCGCGCCGCAGCAGGCCGCGTCGAGCATGCCCCGCCCGACGAAGCCGCCGTGCATCGGCTCGTGGCCCGAGCCGCCGCCCGAGATCAGCGCCACCTTGCCCTTGACGGGCGCGTCGGCGCGGATGACGTTCTGGTTCTCCATGTCGACGCGGATGAGCCCGGGGTGGGCCAGCGCCATCCCGGCGAGCGCCTCGGGAACGACGTCGTCCGGCGCGTTGATGAACTTCTTGACGACCGCGACCGTGCTCATCTCCACTCCTCGCGTGGTGGTGGGGGGTTCCGAGTGTAGGACGATTCCAGGTGCTCCGCAGAGCGCGATCAGGGAGGTCGCGCGTCGCCGTTGGGCGTGACCGGCCAGCGGGTCGCCCCGAGGTCCCGGGACATCGCCCGGGCCACGGCGCAGACCTGCATCGCCAGGCCCGGCCGGGGCTCGGCGCGGGGCGTGAGCAGCCGCTGCAGCGGGCCGGTCAGCCCGACCGCCCCGGCGACCACGCCGCCGTCGGAGAACACCGGCGCGGCCACGCTGGCGACGCCGATCTCGAACTCGCCGCGCTCGACCGCCCAGGACTGGGACAGCACCTTCGAGAGCTCGCGGCGCAGCGCCCGCGGCTCGGTGATGGTGCGCGGCGTCGCGGCATCCAGCGCCGGCCACTCGGCGAACGGGCCGCCGTAGGCCAGGAGGCACTTGCCGAGCGCGGTGGCGTGCAGCGGCAGCCCCACGCCGATCTCGAGGTGCTGCAGGAGCTCGCCCGTCGGCGCGAGCTGGTGGACGACCAGGGCGAGGCCCTGGAACGGGATCGCCACCCGCGCCTCCTCCCCGGTGGTGGCCACGAGCCGGGCCGTCCAGGACAGGGCGATCGTGCGGGCCTCGGACACGTTCAGGTACGAGCGGCCCAGGAGCAGCAGGCCCGGCCCGAGCTGGTAGCGGCCCGAGGCCCGCTCCTGGGTCACGAGCCCCTCGAGCTGCAGCGCCTTGAGCAGGCCGTGGGTCGTGCCCTTGGCCAGGCCGAGCCGCTCGCACAGCTCGTTCAGCCGCAGGCTGCGCCCGCCGTCCAGCTCGCGCAGGATCGACGCCGCCCGCTCGATGGCCTGGATCGGCACGCCCCGGCCCTACTCCTCGTCGTCCTCGGGCTCGAGCCAGTCGAGCGTCCGCTGCACGGCCTTCTTCCAGCGGCGGTAGCCGCGCTCGCGCTCCTGCGGGCTCATCGCCGGCGTCCACTCGCGGTCCCAGCGCCAGTTGGCCCGCAGCTCGTAGATCTCGTCCCAGTAGCCCGCCGTCAGCCCGGCGGCGTAGGCCGCCCCGAGCGACGTCGTCTCGGCCACCGTCGGCCGGATCACGGGGACGTCGAGGACGTCGGCCTGGAACTGCATCAGCAGCTCGTTGGAGACCATGCTGCCGTCGACCTTGAGGGCCGTGAGGGTCACGCCCGCGTCGGCGTTCATGGCATCGACGACCTCCTTCGTCTGGTACGCGGCCGCCTCGAGCACCGCCCGGGCCAGGTGGGCGTTGGTGATCGAGCGCGACAGCCCGGCGATCACCCCGCGGGCGTCGCTGCGCCAGTACGGCGCGAAGAGCCCCGAGAACGCCGGCACGAAGTAGCACCCGCCGTTGTCCTCGACGCTCCCCGCGAGCGCCTCGACCTCGGCCTCGGAGCCGATCAGCCGGAGGTTGTCGCGCAGCCACTCGACGAGGCCGCCGGTGACCGCGATGGCGCCCTCGAGGCAGTACACCGGCGGCTCGTCGCCGATCCGGTAGCCGACCGACGTGAGCAGGCCGGCCCGTGACTCCATCGGCTCGGTGCCGGTGTTCATCAGCAGGAACGAGCCCGTGTCGTAGGAGTTCTTGGCCTCGCCCGGGGCGAAGCAGGCGTGGCCGAAGAGGGCCGCGTTCTGGTCGCCCAGGATCCCGCCGATGGTGACGCCCTCGAGCTCGCCGCGGGCGGTCCCGTGCACCGCCGCCGACGAGCCGATGGCCGGCAGCATCGAGCGCGGGACGCCGATCGCGTCGAGCAGCTCGTCGTCCCAGTCGAGCGTCTGCAGGTTCATCAGCAGCGTGCGCGAGGCGTTGGTCACGTCGGTGACGTGCACCCCGCCCTCGGGCCCGCCGGTCAGGTTCCAGACGAGCCACGAGTCGACGGTGCCGAACAGGAGGTTCCCGCGCTCGGCCTGCGCGCGGGCACCCTCCACGTGGTCGAGCAGCCAGGCCACCTTCGGCCCGGAGAAGTAGGCCGCCAGCGGCAGGCCGGTCTTGGCCCGGAACCGGTCCTGGCCGCCGTCGGCCTCGAGCTCGTGGCAGAGCTGGGCGGTCCGCACGTCGCGCCAGCCGATGGCGTTCGCGATCGGCTCGCCCGTGCGGCGGTTCCAGACCACCGCCGACTCGCGCTGGTTGGCGATGCCGACCCCGACGAGATCCGACGGGGCCAGCCCCGCCCGGGCCAGCGCCACCCGCACCACCTCGCGGGTGCTGGCCAGGAGCTCGCGCGGGTCCATCTCGACCCAGCCGGGCCGCGGGTAGAGCTGCTCGTGTGGCCGCTCGTCGACCGCGATCACGTTGGCCTCGTGGTCGAAGACCATGAAGCTGGTGCTCGCGGTGCCCTGGTCGATCGCAGCGACGTAGCTCGGCATACGCTCCCTCTCGGGCCGGCGGCGGCGTCGCGGCCGCACGCCGACGGCGCGCCGGAAACGCGGACGCTCCGGCGCGTACAGACGGGCGCAGCGGGGGCGGGCGGGGCCTCGCGCGGCGTCCGGTCCGGACGGCCGGCGAGTCTAGCGACCGTCGACGAGCCGCGTCAACCAGGCCGAAACCGTGCAGGTCATGCGGTGGAACCGCCGAAATCTCGCCTTGACCGCGCATTCCTTGCGCGATACGTTCTGCCGACCAGCGTTCGGCCATGCCAAACAACGGTCGCACGTCTGGGGGACCCCGCTGTGGGCGGCAGCACGATGGAGAGGGCGCCGGAGCCCAGTCTCCGGTGCGGAGAAAGGAGTGCAGTGGCAGCGATGCCCTGCCCGGCACGCGCCGGGCCCTTCTGGAGCTCTGCCTTGGTGCGGGAGGCGATGCCCCCGCCACCCAGTCGTCCACGCCAGGGGAAGGAACGGCATTGACCATCTTCAAGGCTGAGGTGATCGGCACCGCGTTGCTGATCCTCCTCGGCGACGGCGTCGTCGCGGCTGTGCTGCTGGCCAAGTCGAAGGCCCAGAACGCCGGCTGGATCGTCATCACCTGGGGCTGGGGCATGGCCGTCATGGTCGGCGCCTACTCGGTGGCCCGGTTCTCGGGCGCCCACCTCAACCCGGCCGTCACGGTCGGCGTGGCCTTCAACAACGGCATCCCGTGGTCCGACGTGCCGAAGTACTTCGCCGGGGAGTTCCTCGGCGCGTTCATCGGCGCGCTGCTGGTCTACGCGGCGTACCTGGGCCACTGGGAGGAGACCGAGGACCCGGGCCTCAAGCTCGCCGTCTTCTGCACCGGCCCGGCCATCCGGAACCCGGTGCACAACGTCATCACCGAAGTCATCGGCACGTTCGTCCTGGTGTTCGGGATCCTCTCGATCACCGGCGACCAGGGCGTGGCCACGAACGGCATCGGCGTCCTGCTGGTCGGCCTGCTGGTCCTCGGCATCGGCCTCTCGCTCGGTGGCCCGACGGGATACGCCATCAATCCCGCCCGTGACCTCTCGCCGCGCATCGCGCACTTCATCCTGCCCATTGCGGGCAAGGGCGACTCCGACTGGGCCTACTCGTGGATTCCCGTGGTCGGCCCGTTCATCGGCGGCGCGCTCGGCGGCATCTTCTACCACTGGTGGTACCCGCTCTAAGGAGGGACGTGATGCCGAAGTACGCTGCGGCGATCGACCAGGGGACGACGAGCACGCGCTGCATGCTCTTCGACCACAAGGGGCAGGTCGTCTCGGTCGATCAGAAGGAGCACGAGCAGATCTTCCCGAAGCCCGGGCTGGGTCGAGCACGACCCGATGGAGATCATCGAGCGCACGAACTCGGTGGTCCGCGGAGCGGTCGAGAAGGCCGGCGCGACGAAGGACGACATCGTCGCGGTCGGGATCACGAACCAGCGCGAGACGACCCTGTGCTGGGACCGGCTCACCGGCAGGCCGATCTACAACGCGATCGTGTGGCAGGACACGCGCACCGACGCGATCTGCAACGAGCTCGCGCGTGACGGCGGCCAGGACCGGTTCCGGGACAAGGTCGGCCTGCCCCTGGCGACCTACTTCGCCGGGCCGAAGGCCCGCTGGATCCTGGACAACGTCGAGGGCGCCCGGAAGCGGGCCGAGAACGGCGACGTCCTCTTCGGGACCATCGACTCCTGGCTCGTCTGGAACCTGACGGGCGGCACGGACGGCGGCGTCCACATCACCGATGTGACCAACGCCAGCCGGACGATGCTGATGGACCTGCACACGCTCGACTGGGATGACGAGATCCTCGACATCATCGGCGTGCCGCGGGCGATGCTCCCGGAGATCAAGTCGTCGAGCGAGACCTACGGCACGATGGCCGACGGGCCGCTCAAGGGCCTGCCCATCGCGGGCATCCTGGGCGACCAGCAGGCCGCGATCTTCGGCCAGACGTGCTACAGCCCGGGCGAGGCCAAGAACACCTACGGCACCGGCAACTTCATGCTCCTGAACACGGGCACGGAGGCCACGCCGTCGAAGAACGGCCTGCTCACCACGCTGGGGTACAAGATCGGCGACCAGCCGGCCGTGTACTGCCTCGAGGGCGCGATCGCCATCACCGGCTCGCTCGTCCAGTGGCTGCGGGACAACCTGGGGATCATCACCTCGGCGCCCGAGATCGAGCCGCTGGCCCGGCAGGTGGACGACAACGGCGGCGCGTACTTCGTGCCGGCGTTCTCGGGCCTGTTCGCCCCGTACTGGCGCAGCGACGCCCGCGGCGCGATCGTCGGGCCTCACCCGCTACGTGAACAAGGGACACCTGGCCCGCGCCGTCCTCGAGGCGACCGCGTACCAGACGCGCGAGGTGCTCGACGCCATGAACGCCGACTCCGGCGTGCCCCTCACCGCCCTGAAGGTGGACGGTGGCATGGTTCAGAACGAGCTCCTGATGCAGTTCCAGGCGGACATCCTGAACGTGCCGGTGATCCGGCCGACGGTGGCCGAGACGACGGCGCTCGGCGCGGCCTACGCGGCCGGCCTGGCGACCGGCTTCTGGGGCGCGATCGAGGACCTGCGGGCCAACTGGGGCAAGGACAAGCAGTGGGATCCCGCGATGGACGACGAGACCCGCGACGGCTACTACCACAACTGGAAGAAGGCCGTCACCAAGACCTTCGACTGGGTGGAGTCCGAGGAAAAGGCGCATGCCTGACGACGAGGACACCAGTCGTCGCGACAGCTCGGTGCACCGCGATCCCGACGCGGCGTACTCGGCCCGCGTCCGACGAGGCCGACGCCGAGCGCTTCTCCGAGGGTCAGGAGCAGGAGGGCGAGACGCCCGAGAAGGAGCACCTCGGCGACTTCGCCGAGGGGCAGGCGACCGACGCGGGCGAGCACAAGACCGAGGAGGAGCGCTTCTCCGAGGGACAGGAGCAGCTCGGCGAGACGCCCGAGAAGGAGCACACGGGCTCGTTCGCCGAGGGCCAGGAAGAGGAGAGCAGCTAGACCGTGAGCGCCGCCGCCGAGCTCGACCTGCTCGTGATCGGCGGCGGCGCCACCGGCCTCGGCGTGGTGCGGGACGCCGCGATGCGGGGCCTGCGCTGCGCGCTGGTCGAGCGGGGCGACCTGGCCACCGGCACCACCGGCCGCTTCCACGGCCTGCTGCACTCGGGCGGGCGCTACGTGGTCACCGACCCGGTGTCGGCGCGGGAGTGCTACGAGGAGAACCTGGTGCTGCGGCGGACCGCCGCGGACACCATCGAGGACACCGGCGGGCTGTTCGTCACGACGCCGTTCGACGACCCCGCCTACGGCGACGAGTTCGAGGCCGGCTGCCGCAAGGCCGGGATCCCGGTCGAGGAGATCGAGATCGCCGACGCGCTGCGCCGCGAGCCGCGCCTGAACCCCGACATCCGGCGGGCGTTCACGGTGCCCGACGCGTCGATCGACGTGTGGAAGCTCGCCTGGGGCCTGGCGAAGTCGGCCCGGGCCCACGGCGCCGAGGTCCTCCCCTACCACCGGGTCACCGGGCTGGTGCGGGAGGGCGACACGGTGGTCGGGGCACAGGTGCGCGACGAGCGCCACGGCGTCGACCGCGAGCTGCGCGCCAGGGTCACGCTGAACGCCTCCGGCGCCTGGGCCGGGCAGGTCGCCGCCCTGGCCGGCTGCGAGGTCCGGGTGATCCCGGGCCGCGGGATCATGGTCGCGATGAACCACCGGCTGGTGCACCACTGCGTGAACCGCTGCACCCTGCCGGGCGACGGCGACATCATCGTCCCGATCCGCACGGTCTGCGTGATCGGCACCACCGACGTGCCGGCCGAGGATCCGGACCAGCTGGTGCTGCCGGCGGCCGAGGTCCAGGCGATGCTGGACGCCGGCGAGAAGCTCGTGCCCGGCTTCCGCAAGGCGCGCGCGCTGCGGGCCTGGGTCGGCGCCCGGCCGCTGTACCAGGAGTCGAGCGAGGCGGTCACCGACACCCACCACATCACCCGCACGTTCTCGCTGCTCGACCACCGCGAGCGCGACGGCGTGGACGGCTTCCTCACCATCACCGGCGGCAAGCTCACGACGTTCCGGCTGATGGCCAAGACCGCGGTCGACGGGATCTGCGAGCGGCTCGGCGTCACGGCCACGTGCCGCACCGACGCCGAGCAGCTCCCCGGCTCCGAGGACCAGCAGCTGTACCACCTCGGCGACCGGCTGCGGGCGCGCGAGCGCCGGCTGCACGACGACCAGGCGGTGTGCGAGTGCGAGCTCGTGAGCCGCTCGCGCTTCGTCGAGGCGATCGGCGAGCATGGCAGCCCGAGCCTCGACGACATCCGCCGGGTGCTGCGCCTCGGGATGGGCCCGTGCCAGGGCGGCTTCTGCATCTACCGGGCGACGGGGCTCGTGCACGAGGCCGAGCACCTGACGGCGCCGGGCGCGAACGAGCACCTGCTCGACTTCCTGCAGGAGCGCTGGAAGGGCGTGCGGCCCGTCCTGTACGGCGACCAGTACCGCCAGGCGCGCTTCGACGACTGGGTCTTCCAGGGGCTGCTCGACGTCGGGCACCTCGAGACCCCCGCTCCGACCGGCGCCGCCGCGACTCCAGGGTGAGGTACGACGCTGTCGTCATCGGCGCCGGCCTCGCCGGGCTCGTCGCGGCGCTCCGCCTGGCCGAGCAGGGCCAGCGTGTCGCCGTGCTGGCGAAGGGCGCCGGGTCGCTCTCGCTGGGCGGCTCGACCATCGACGTGGCCGGGTACGTGCCCGAGCGAGCCTCGTCGCCGCGCGCCGGGATCGAGGCCCTGGCCGCTCGCGGCGACCACCCGTACAGCCGGATCGGCGCGGACGCGCGTCGAGGCCGCGGCCGCATGGCTCCTGCAGCGCGACGACGTGCCCGCGCTGGCCGGCAGCCTCGACGACCAGCTGCAGCTGCCGACCGCCGTCGGCGTGATCAAGCCGAGCGCGTACGCCCCGCCGAGCGTGGCCCAGGGCGACGTGCGCCGGCCGGAGCCCCTGGCGATCGTCGGCTTCGACCGGCTGAAGGACTTCTATCCGGCGCTCTGCTGCGAGAACCTGCACCGCGCCCAGGTCGAGGCCCGGCCGGTGCTGATCGACCCGGACGTCCCGGGCCAGGCCGACCCGGGCGGGCTGCGCTTCGCCCAGGCGTTCGAGGATCCCGAGTTCCGCCGCTCGCTGGTGCGCGACCTCGAGGGCAAGCTCGACGGCCGGCGAGCGCGTCGGCTTCCCCGCGGTGCTCGGCGTCGACCGGCACGCCGTCGTCCTGCGCGAGCTCGAGCAGGCGCTCGGGCGGCCGGTCTTCGAGATCCCCACGCTGCCGCCGTCGATCCCCGGGATGCGGCTGGCGCGGGCGCTGACGTCGGCCGTGCGCCGGCACGGCGGCCGGGTCGTGCTCGGGCCGCCGGTGACGGGCTTCGAGCGGGAGAACGGCCGGCTCGCCGCCGTCACCACCGAGACCTCCACGAGCCGGCCGGGCCGCTACGAGGCGGCCTGGTTCGTGCTCGCGAGCGGCGGGGTGTCGGCCGGCGGGATCGAGCTCGAGTCCGGCGGCGGCCTGCGCGAGACGATCCTCGACCTGCCCGTGGCCGGCGTGCCGGCCGCCGACGAGATCTGGTTCGCCGAGGGCTACCTCGACGAGCAGCCCCTGGCCCACGCCGGCGTGGCCGTCGACGACGCGCTGCGGCCGGTCGACGCCGACGGCGCGCCCGTCCTCTCGAACGTGGTCGTCGCCGGTGCGACGCTGGCCGGAGCCGCGCCGTGGCGCGAGGCCTCGGGCAACGGCATCAGCCTCGCGACCGGCCACGCCGCCGCCCGCACGATCCTCGAAGCGGAGGCCCGATGATCGACCTCACCCGCGGCACGCTCGACCACTGCGTCAAGTGCACGATCTGCGAGACCTACTGCCCGGTGGCCAACGTGACGCCGCTGTTCCCCGGCCCGAAGTACGCCGGCCCGCAGTCGGAGCGCTTCCGGGGCACCGGCGAGTCGCCCGACCACTCGCTCGACTACTGCTCGAGCTGCGGGATCTGCTCGCAGGTCTGCCCGCAGGGCGTGAAGATCGCCGAGATCAACTCCCAGGCCCGGGCCGCGCTCAAGGAGCGGGACGGCCAGAAGCTGCGCGACCGGCTGCTCGGCCGCCCGACGCTGGTCGGAGCGCTCGCGACGCCGGCGGCGCCGATCGCGAACTTCTCGCTCGGCAACCAGCTCTTCCGCACGGTCACCGAGAAGGCCATCGGGATCCACCGCGACGCGCCGCTGCCGCGCTACGCCGGCCGCACCTTCCAGCGCTGGGCCCGGCGCCACACCCCGCCGCGGGCGGCGAAGCGCTCGGTCGTCTACTTCCACGGCTGCGCGGTCAACTACAACGAGCCGCGGCTCGGCAAGATGGCCGTCGCGGTGCTCGAGCACAACGGCTGCCGGGTCGTCGTCCCGCCGCAGGGCTGCTGCGGGCTGCCGCTGCAGTCGAACGGGGCGTTCGACGACGCCCGCGGCTACGTCCGCCGCCTGGTCGCCCACCTCGCCCCGTGGGCCCGCGACGGCTACGACATCGTCGCGACGTCGACCAGCTGCGGGCTGATGCTGAAGCGCGAGGCCCACGAGATCCTCGGGATCGACGACCCCGACCTGCACCTGGTCTCGTCGCACCTCTGGGACATCTGCGAGTACCTGGCCCACCTGCACGAGCAGGGCGAGCTGCGCACCGACCTGCAGCCGCTGCCCGAGACGGTGCCGTACCACGCGCCGTGCCAGCAGAAGGGCCACGGCATCGGCAAGCCCGCGCTCGACCTGTTCGCGCTGATCCCCGAGCTGCAGGTGGTCGAGCTCGAGCGGGACTGCTGCGGCGTCGCCGGGACGTACGGCCTGAAGCTCGAGAAGTACGACATCGCGATGGCCGTCGGAAAGCCGCTGTTCGAGGACATCCGCGAGTCCCACGGGCCCGAGTCGGCCTGCGACTCCGAGACCTGCCGCTGGATGCTGGCGCACGGCACCGGCAAGCCCTCGGTGCACCCGATCGAGCTGCTGCACCGAAGCTACGGGCTGTAACGCGAGGCACCCGTCTTGCCGCTACCCCGGCAGGTACGCGAACAGCCGCGCCGGGTTGCGCACCATCAGCTGCTCGACGTCGTCGTCGGTCAGCCCCTGCTGGCGCAGGTAGCGGGCGATGCGGTACGGCACGTGGGCGTAGCCGAAGCCGCCGAACGAGCGCAGGCCGTTGCGGAAGCCGACGTCGTGCGAGAGCAGGATCCGGTCGAGGTACCCGTCCTTGACCAGGGTCACGATCTCGTTGACCACGTCCGAGTCGCGGGTCTCGCCGGCGTACAGCCCCCAGCGGTTGAAGCCGGCGTCGGCCTCCTGGTAGAGCTCCTGCCCGAAGCGGTCGAACTCGATCATCGCCCCGGTGTCGGCGACCGAGCGGTGGTAGCGGTCGTCCGGGGCGGTGTGGGTCATGTGGCCCATGATCACCTTCTCGGGGTCGGCGCCGGCCTTGATCAGGAGCCGGATGATCTCCACCCCGCGCTTCTCGAACGGCGGCGGGTGGTGGATCGTGATCGGCGCGCCGGTCTCGATCTGGGCCGCCGCGGCGGCCTCGAGGCACTTGCGCTCGTCGCGCGGCATGCGCGGCACGCTCGAGATGGCGAACTTGATCGCCCCGGCCCGGATCCCGGTCCCGTCGATCCCCTCGCGGAGCTCCGAGAGCATCCACTCGGTGATCTCGTCGACGCTCTGCCTGGCCACCTCGGGCCCGTGGGTGAAGGCGATGTAGTGCCCGGTCACGGCGATCACGTTGACGCCCGGCGCGCTCGCCGGCGCGCGCGACCGCGGCGACGTCGCGCTTCATCTCGGGCAGCGAGCAGTCGACGATCGTGCGGCCGCCGGCCTCCCGGAACCAGGCCAGCTCGCGGGCCGCGACCTCCTCGTCCAGCATCACCAGGTTCTCGCGCGACACCAGCGGGCTGCGCCGCAGGTGGGCCGCGTTCTCGAGCGTCAGCGGCGCGTCCTGCAGCTCGCGCTCGAGCTCGTCGAGCGGCTCGGTCAGGTACGCCGACAGGTCGAACAGGACGTGCTCGTGCGGCAGCACGATCCCGAGCTGGCTCGCCGGGACCGGCCCCGCCATGGTCATCGCATGTGGCTCGTTGCTCATCGGTGGGAGGAGAGGTTGCCGCCGCCGTTCAGCACCAGCGAGTGCCCGCTGACGTAGCCGGCGGCCGTGGACAGGAGGTACAGGCAGGCCTGGGCGACCTCGTCGGGCGTCGCCCAGCGGTTCGCGAAGGAGTCGGCCTCGTACAGCTCGCGCAGCACCGCCTCGCTGCGGCCGAGCCGTTCGGCGTCCCGCCTGATCGTGCCGTCGGAGAACGAGGTGCGCACCCCGCCGGGGCAGACGGCGTTGACCCGGATCCCGCGCTGCCCGAGCTCCCGGGCGAGCACCTGGGTGAGGCCGACGACGCCGAACTTCGCGGCGCAGTAGGCCCCGAACCAGGGGTCGCCGGTCAGGCTCCCGACCGAGCCCATGAGGACGATGCTGCCGCCGTCGGGCAGCGTCCGGGCGGCTTCCCGGGCAACGATGAACGTCCCGGTCAGGTTGACCTTCACGACGCGCTCGAAGGTCTCGAGCGACGTGTCGGCGACCGGCGACTCGGTGACGATGGCCGCGGTGTGCACCACGTCGGTGAGGGCGCCGGCGCCGGCGAACGCGTCGCGCACCTGCTCCTCGGAGGACACGTCGCAGGCGGCGATGCCGTCGCCGCGGCCACGTCGAGCGCCACCACCGCCGCGCCGGAGTCGTCGAGCCGGCTGCAGATCGCCGAGCCGATGCCGCCGGCGGCGCCGGTGACCAGGACGCGCCGGCCGACCAGGTCGACGGACAGCTCGCCGCTCACCGAAGCCCCCGCTCGACATCGGGCAGATCCACGTGGAACACCTCCGTCTCGCCCAGCATGAAGCCGGCCAGCAGCCCGCGCTGGCGCACGCCCTCCGCCGAGGCCACGAAGGCCCGGTGGTCGTCGACCGAGTCCCAGGCGACCAGCACCGTGAACCGGGCCGGATCCTCGATGGCCGCGGCCAGGTGGAACGAGCGCAGCCCGGAGATGCCCCCGGCGGCGAACGCCCGCCGGATGTCGTCGGCCACCGGCGCGAACTCGGCGGTCCGCTCGGGCGGGATGCGGAAGAGGCCGACCTCGACGATCACGGCTGCGGCAGCTCCTCGGGCGGCCCGCTCGCCGCCTGGTCGCTCAGCGCCGGCCGCTGGATCCGCCCGCGCCGGCTGAGCTTGAAGCCGATGCTCGTGCCGCCCGCCCGCTTGCGGGTGATGTAGACGGAGGTCGCCACGGCGATGACCAGCGCGCCGCCGTTGAAGAAGTCCTGCACGTAGGTCTGGAAGCCGAGCAGCTGCAGCCCGGCCACGCCCGCGCCGAGCAGGTACGCCGCGACGACGGTGCCCCAGACGTTGAACTGCCCCGGCTTGACCGTCGTCGCGCCCAGGAACACGGCGGCGTAGGCCGGCAGCAGGTAGCTGGCCCCGAGCGCCGGCTGGCCCGACCCGAGCTGGCTCGCGGTGACGATCCCGGCGAACGCCGCGATCACCCCGCACAGGACGAACGCGCCGATGATCAGCCGGCCCGTCCCGATGCCCAGGAGCTGGGCGGCGAGCCGGCCGCTGCCGGTGGCGTACAGGTGGCGTCCGGCGGCGACCCACTCGAGGCAGATCCAGAGGACGATCGCCACGGCGACCGCGTAGATGACGAAGATCGAGAGCGACCCGATCTGCTTCTGCCCCAACGTCAGGAACGGCTGGGCGAAGTCGCCGACGATGATCTCGCCGCCCGAGTACCAGGTGGTCATCCCGCCGAGGATCGTGGTCATCGCCAGCGTCGCGATGAACGAGTCCAGGCTCAGCCCGATCACCAGGATCCCGTTGACCAGGCCGATCGCCCCGCCGACCAGCAGCGTGAGGACGATCGCGAGCCCCCAGCCGATGCCCTGGTGGATCATCAGCCCGGCCACCAGCAGCTGGCAGAAGCCGAAGTTCGCCGCCACCGAGAGGTCGAACTCGCCGCCGATCAGCGGCAGCAGGATCGCGAGGGCCAGGATCAGCGTCGTCGCCTGGTTGGTCGCGATGGTCTCGAAGTTCAGGAGCGTGAAGTACGTGTCCGGCCGCAGGACCGAGAACAGGGCGATGATCAGGACCGTCACCACGATCAGCCCGAAGCGCGCGGCGAGGTCCGCCGCGCGCACCTGCCAGGTGATCTCGGCCGCCCCGGTCACGCGCCTTCGGGATAGGTCGAGTGCAGCGGCTGGGCCGTCGACGAGCCGCTCCCCGTCTCGATGATCAGCCCGCACACCGAGCGGGCGTCGATGAACGTGAACTCGATCGAGCCGGGCAGGCGGGCCGACATGATCTCGCTCGCCCCGAGGTCGGCGAGCCGCCGGCGCACCGCCAGGCTCTCCTCCTCGGTCTTCCGCCACAGGGCCACGAAGTGGGGCCCGGGGTGGCCCTCGTCGATCAGGTCGCGGTACGCGCTCGGGCCCTCGAGCGGCTGGCAGAGCCAGAACGAGAACCCGCCGGGCGCCTGGGTGCCGGCGACCAGGAACGAGAACTCGGCCGGCTCGCCGCGGTAGCGCATCTCGGTCAGGAGCGGCGGCCCCTGCTCGTACACCTTCCAGGGCCCCCAGCCGAGGGTCTCCCAGTAGGTCCGCATCGAGGCGTGCAGGTCGGGCACCGCCGTGGCCACCGTGGACACGGTGAGTGGGCCGCCCGGCAGCCCGTCGAGGACGGACGGCAGCGCGTTCACGCCCCGGCTCCGAAGGGGGCGCGTGCGCCCCGGCCGGAGCCGGGACGCACGCAGGGGGTGGAGCACCCTTGCATCGCTACTTGACGCCCCAGAGCGCCTTGAACTTCGCCTTGTAGTCGACCGGGTTGCCCGCGCCGAACTGGCCGTTCGCCGGGCAGGTCGTCCCCGCCGGCGGGGTCTCGCCCTTCGGGAAGTACTTCGGCGAGAGCCGGATGATCCAGACCGTGTTCTCGGGCGGCGGCTTCTTGCCCGGGTTCTCGAAGATCCGGTTCATCTCGTCGACGGCCTCCCAGCCGACCCAGGTCAGGTCGTCGCCGTAGACCGCGCCGATGTTCTTGCCCTGGTAGCACTGCTTCATCTGCAGCGCCGTCGGCGAGTCGGAGATGAGCTGCACCGTCGAGGCGTGGCGGGCCGTCAGCGCCGGCACCGCGAAGCCGTCGGCCGCGCTGTACGGCGTCCGGATGTACTGCACCTTGCCGGCGTAGCGATCGAGCACCGAGCTGATCGACTGGCTCATCTTCGGCGTCGTCGTGATGTCGAAGCCGGCGTTGATCTGCTGCAGGATCTTGCAGCCCGGGCACTTCTTGAGCTCGGCGACGGTGGCCGAGTCACGCGAGTTCAGGCCCGCGTCGTTCGTCCGGTACATGACGACCTGGGCCTTGCCGCCGCTGTTCCAGATCATCCAGTCGGCGGTGATCTTGCCGCGCAGCGGGTTCGGGTCGGGGTTGTCGCCCGCGACCAGGCTCGTGTCGATGCCGGCGTCCTTCGCCGTGATCGACGCGTTGTTCAGCACCGGCACGTGGTGCTGCTTGGCGAAGCGCAGGGCGTCGACGACCAGGCCGACGTTCACGCTCGCCAGGATGATCCCGTCGGCGCCCTGGGTGACCGCCGTGCGGATCGCCGAGGAGTACACGCTCGGGTCGCCCTTGCCGTCGACGACCTGGGTCGACCAGCCGATGGCCTTCGCGCCGTCCACGATCCCGTCGACCTCGAGCGAGCAGGCCGTCGCCTGGCTGCACGAGATCACCACGATCTTCTTGCCCTTCTGGGCCTTCGTCGCCGTCGTCGGGCCCTTCCAGGCGGAAGGCCACTTGGCGTTCGCGAAGAGCGCCGCCTTCGCCTGGGCGACGGTCACCGCAGCCGCGGACGCAGCATCCGTGCGCGTCGGGGCCTCCTGACGGGCACCCGCGCCGCTGACCGCAGCCGTGAGTGCCACCGCGCCGACGGCGCCCGCCACGAAGGCAGGCCGAAGCCGCTTGGAGCGTCTCGCCCCACTCATCACGCCCCTCCCTTGGTCGTGTGGTTGGCGCGAGACCATAACGTAATCCTGTACGTACAGCAATGGGTCCGTTTCTGGTACTGTCGCCGCGATGGCGAGCACCCCTCCGCCGCCCACCGGACGCCTCCTCCTCCAGGCGCGGGGCCTGCGGAAGTCGTTCGGCCACGTCGAGGCGCTGCGGGGCGTCGACCTCGATCTGCGCGAGGGTGAGATCCTCGCCCTGGTCGGCGACAACGGGGCCGGGAAGTCGACGCTGATCAAGATCCTGTCCGGCGCGCTCGTGCCCGACGAGGGCGAGATCTGGATCGACGGCGCGCTCGCCGACCTGCGCACCCCGGCCGACGCACGGCTGTACGGCATCGAGACCGTCTACCAGGATCTGGCAGTGGTGCCGATCCTGGACGTCGCCGAGAACCTGTTCCTCGGCCGCGAGCAGCGCTACTCGCGGCTGCCGTTCATCGACAAGCGGACCATGCGCCGCAAGGCGGCCGACAGCCTGCGCTCGCTGAACGTCGGCATCGGCTCGGTGCGCCAGCGCGTCGACACCCTGTCCGGCGGCCAGCGCCAGGCGGTCGCGGTCGCCCGGGCCCAGGCGTTCGGCCGGCGGGTCGTCATCCTCGACGAGCCGACCGCCGCCCTGGGCGTGCGCGAGACCGCTGCCGTGGTCGAGGTGATCCGGCGGATCAACGAGCAGGGCATCACCGTCGTCCTGATCAGCCACAACCTCCCCCAGGTGCTGGAGCTCTCGGACCAGGTGACGGTGCTGCGGGCGGGCACGCACGTGGCCTCGGTGCGGACCGCCGACACGGACGTCGAGCAGATCGTCCGTTTCATCACCGGCGCCGGCGCAGTCACGGCGTAGCGGCTACTGGATGGGCAGCGGCTGGCTCGACGCGGCGTGCAGCTCCGCCGCGTGGACGTCGACCTTCGTCCGGTCGGTCCGGAGCCAGGCGCGGTAGCAGTCGAACGGGGTGCCGTGCTCGTCCCAGGCGACCGACTCGATGAACGCCACCGGCGCGCCCGGCTGCAGCTCGAGCAGCTCTGCGAGCCAGTCCTCGGCGGCGACGGCCTCGAGCGTCCGCCGGCCGCCGTGGGCCACGAGTCCCACGCGTTCGCGCAGGCGCCGGTAGAGCGACTCGTTGGGGTTCCCGATCGCCAGCGCGGCATCGGCGGCGGCGTCCGCCAGGTGGTTGACGACGTACAGCGCCACCAGGCCGTCCAGGGAGCGGAGCCGCTCGAGCGTCGCCCCGCGGGTGCCGGGCTCGCGCCTCAGCGCCCGGCAGGCCCAGGTCGGCAGCCCCTCGCGCTCGGCGCGCACGATCCTCGAGGTCACGGTGCGGCCGAGACGGTCGACCTCGTCCTGGAAGAAGCCCTCGGAGGACTGCAGCAGCCAGAGGCCGGGCCGCCCTTCCTGGACGAACGTCCCCTGGCCCTTCAGGCGGCGGATGAGCCCGCGCTGCTCGAGCCGGGCCAGCGCCTGGCGCACCGGGGTGCGCGACAGGCCGAAGCCATGGCACAGCTCGAGCTCGGGCGGCACGCGGCTGCCGGGTGCCCAGCGACCGCTCGCGATCTCGGCCTCGAGGAGCTCGGCGAGCTGGTAGTAGAAGGGCACCGGCGAGGAGCGGTCGATCGCTCTCTCGGGCAGGTCCGGCATCGCCCGACAGGATGACAAGCCCTGCGGACGGGTGTCCGCCATCCGAGGACCTGCCACTCGTCCTCCCGCTCCGGTAGGCTCAGCGGCATCGTCGTCGAGACAGGTCTCCTGATGGTGTTCGGCTACCTCCTCGGCTCGATGCCGTGGGGCTACTGGGTCGTTCGCTGGTTCCGCGGCGAGGACGTGCGCAAGGTCGGCTCCGGGAACACGGGGACGGCCAACGTGTGGCGCAACTACGGCCCGCGGCTCGGGCTGGCGACGGCGGTGCTCGACGTCCTCAAGGGCTTCGTGCCCGCGCTGATCGGCGTCCTGTGGCTGAATCCGACCGCGGGCGTGCTCGGCGCGGCGGGGGCGATGGTCGGCCACGCCTGGCCGATCTTCCTCGGCCTCTCCGGCGGCAAGGCCGTGGCCACCGCAGCGGGGGCGATGCTGGCGCTCTCACCGGTGGCCGCGGTGATCGTCGTGGCCGTGTGGTTCGTCGTCCTGTGGACGACGCGCTACTCGTCGCTCGCCTCGATGGTCGGGGCGGTGACCGCCGTCGTCTCGACGGTCGTCCTGGGCAACGACTGGGCCGTCGTCGCGTTCGCCAGCGTGGCGGCTGCGGTGATCGTGTGGCGGCATCGCACGAACATCCGCCGGCTGCTCGCGGGAACCGAGACCCGGGCCTCGACGTTCGGCCGCGGCGCGCGCCGAAAGCCCGGCGCAGACGTGGGGTAACCCCCGAACCACCCCCCGATATCGCTCCCAGGTCCTGGGTGGTCTACTCGGGTCGTGGGGAGTCGACTTCGTTCTGCCTCCGGCCTCATCGCCCGAGAGCACGAGCGCCAGCGCATCGCCGCGTTCGCCGCGGCGGTACCGGGCGGGCCGCGCACCTTCGTCATCCGCGGCGAGCCGGGCATCGGCAAGAGCGCCGTGTGGCGCCACGGCGTGGAGCTGTGCCGCGAGGCCCGCTACGAGCTGCTGGTGGCCCGGCCCGACGAGGACGAGCGCGCCCTCGCGCTGTCCGGGCTCGCCGACCTGTTCGAGCACGCCGCCGACGAGCCGCTCGAACCCGACCTCGACCCCGCGGCCCGAGGCCGCGCGGTGCTGGCGACGCTGCGCGAGCTCGCCGCGAACCGGCCCGTGGTGGTGGCGATCGACGACGTCCAGTGGCTCGACGACGCCTCGGCGGCGGCGCTGCGCTACGCCCTGCGCCGGCTGTCCGGCGAGCCCGTCGGCGTGCTGGTCACGGCCCGGCCCGACGTCGACGTCGACGTCGCGGTGCCGCAGACCGACTGGCACGCCGAGGTCCTGCTCCGGCCGCTCGACGTCGAGAGCCTGCGCCGGGTGCTCGCCGGCTGCGTCGAGGCCATCTCCCGCCCGACGCTGGCCCGGATCCACGAGGTCTCGGCCGGCAACCCGCTGTACGCCATCGAGCTCGCCCGGATCGCGGTGCAGGACGGCGACGACGCCGCCGGCGGCCTGGCCCTCCCCCGCTCGCTGCGGGCCGCCATCGAGCCCCGGCTCGACGGGCTCGCGCCCGACCTGGCAACGCTGCTCGAGACGGTCGCCGCGAACGGCGCGACGCGGGTCGACGACCTGCGCCGGCAGCGACGTCGCCGGTGCGCTCGCCCGCGCCGAGCACGACGGCCTGCTGGTGATCGGGGAGGACCTGCGCGTGCGCTTCGGCCACCCGCTGGTCGGATCGGCGGTCTACGCCCGGACAGGACCCCTCGAGCGCCGGGCGCTGCACGCCGCGCTCGCCCGGCAGGCCGCGGATCCCGATCTTCGGGCCCGTCACCTGGCCCTCTCGACGAACGAGCCCGATGCCGGCGTCGCCGCGCTGCTCGAGGCCGCCGCCGCGCGGGCCAGCGAGGCCGGCTCGTCGGCGCTGGCTGCCGAGCTCGCGGGGCACAGCGTGCGGCTCACGCCGGCGGGCGCACCCGAGCTCGGCCCGCCGCTGCAGGCTCGAGATCGACGGCCTGGCCGCCTCCGGCGAGGCGGGCCGGGCCCTGGCGCTCGCCGACGGGCTGGTCGCCGCGCTGCCGCCCGGGCGGGAGCGCGCCGAGGCGCTGCTGTGCCGGGCCCTGCTCGAGGACGACGACCGCGGCACCGCCGAGTCGCTGCTCCTGCGGGTGCTCGACGACGCCGGCGACGACCCGCGCCTGCGGGCCCGGGCGCTCATCCGGCTCGGCCACCTGCGGGTGGTCGATGCGGGCCAGATGCGCACCGCGGTGGCCCGCGTCGCCGAGGCCCTCGAGCTCGCCGAGGAGAGCGGCGACGAGGACCTGCAGCTGTACGCGGCCTCGCGGCTCGGCCACCTCTCGGCGCTGGCCGGCGCGCCGCGCCGCGACCTGATGCAGCGCGCCGTCGAGATCGAGCTGCGCCGCGGCACCCCCCGGATGTTCAGCGGGCCGCGCATGCTGCTCGGAAAGCAGCTCCTGTACGACGGCGACGTCGACGGCGCCCGCCGCCTGCTGTGCGAGCTGTACGACGACGCGGTCCGCGAGGGCAACGAGTTCGTCCGCCCGCGCTGCCTCTACGACCTCGCGCTGGTCGCCTGCGCCGAGGGCGACCTGGCCGAGGCCGAGCGCTGCGTCCAGCTCGGCCTCGAGGCCGTGCGCGACGCCCGCTACACCGACCTCGAGCGGCTGCTCCTGTACCCCCTGGCGCTCGTCCAGGCCTGGCTCGGCAACGCCGCCGAGGCCCGGGCCGCGGCCACCGACATGCTGGAGCGGGTGCAGCGGCGCGGCGGCACGATCGGGCTCGTCCTGGCCCGCCGGGTGCTCGGCCAGCTCGCGCTGGCTTCGGGCGACGCCGAGCAGGCCGCCGCCGAGCTCGGCGAGGCCGCCCGGATCCTCGACGTCGTCGGCATCGCCCACCCCGGCGCGTTCCCCGTCCTGGCCGACGCCGCCGAGGCGCTGGCCTGTGCCGGCGACCGCGAGGCCGCCGAGACGCTCGTGCTGCGGCTCGAGGGGCAGGCCGCCGCCTGCGCCAGCGAGTGGGCCGCCGCGTCCGCCGCCCGGGCCCGCGGCGTCCTCCTGCTGACCGGCCGCGACCCGGCCGCGGCCATCGAGCCGCTGACCGGGGCGCTGGCCACGCTCGACCGGCTCGGCCTCCGCCCCGAGGCCGCCCGCACCGCCCTCCTCGTGGGCCGGGCGCTCCTGCGCGACGGCCGCAAGGCCCGGGCCACCGAGGCCCTGGCCGACGCCGAGCGGCGCTTCGCCGCCATCGGCGCCGCCCTCTGGCGGGCCCGGGCTCTCGAGGAGCTCGAGCGCGCCGCCCCGGGCCGCGCCGCCGGCGAGCTCACCGCGGCCGAGCGCAAGGTCGCGGCGCTCGTCGCCCAGGGCCGGCGCAACCGCCAGATCGCCCAGACGCTGTTCATGTCGGTGGCCACCGTCGAGGCCCACCTCACCCGCATCTACCGCAAGCTGCGGATCGGCTCGCGCAGCGACCTCGCCCGGCTGGTCGCCGACGGCTCGGTCGCCGTCAAGGGCTAGCGCCCGACGAGGTCCATGATCACCGGCGAGCCCTGCAGGCCGAGCCGCTCGCGCAGCTGGTTCTCGAGGTAGTAGGCGTAGTCGCGGGTCACCAGCCCGCGGTCGTTGACCGTGAGCCGGAAGCGCGGCGGACGGGTCTGGACCTGGGCGCCGTACAGGACCTTCAGCCGTCGCTGGCCGACCAGCGGCGGCTGGCGGCGCTCGGTGGACTCGGCCAGGATCCGGTTCAGCGGGCCCGTGCCGACGCGGCTGGTGTAGCGCTCGAAGAGCGAGTCGATCGCCGCCAGCAGCCGCTCGAGGCCGCGCCCGGTGAGCGCCGAGGTCGCGATCAGCGGCGGTCGCTGGCGCAGCTTGTCGTGCAGCCGCTGCCGGGCCATCTCGATGTCGACCTGGCCGATGTCCCACTTCGAGAGCACGACCAGCGTGGCGCAGCTGGCCTTGCGGGCGTGGTCTGCGACGTGCAGGTCCTGGTCGACGATCCCCTCGTGGGCGTCCACCAGCACGAGCGCGATGTCGGCCCTCGAGGCCGCCTCGAGCGAGCGCACCTCGGACCAGAACTCGACGTCCTGGCGGTGGCGGCGCTTGCGCCGCAGGCCGGCGGTGTCGATCAGCCGCAGGGGCCGCCCGTCCTCGCGCTCGAGCACGATGTCGATCGCGTCGCGGGTCGTCCCCGGCTCCTCGTGGACGATGGTGCGCGGCGAGCCCAGGAGCGCGTTCAGGAGCGACGACTTGCCGACGTTCGGCCGGCCCAGGATCGCGACCCCGATCTCGTCGGACACCCGCTCGTCGCGGGCGGCGCCCTCGACGCCCCGCAGGCGCTCGACGATGACGTCGAGCAGGTCGCCGGTGCCCGTCCCGTGCAGGCCCGACACCGGGAACGGCTCGCCCAGGCCGAGCGCGTGCAGCTCGAGGGCGTTCGCGTCGTGGCGGGCGTCGTCGAGCTTGTTGGCCACCACGATCACCGGCTTTCGGGAGCGGCGCAGCATGTCCGCCAGCTCCTCGTCGCCGGCTCCGATGCCCGCCCGGGCGTCGATCACGAAGGCGATCACGTCGGCCTCGCTGATGGCCGCCCTGGCCTGCTCGGCGACCTGCTGCTGCATCTCGGACGGGTCGGCGGCATCGACGCCGCCGGTGTCCACGATCCGGAACGCCTCGCCGCTCCACTCGACCAGCAGCTCCTTGCGGTCCCGGGTCACGCCGGGCACGGCGTGCACGACCGTCTCGCGGGTCTGCGTGAGCCGGTTGATCAGGGTGCTCTTGCCGACGTTCGGGTAGCCGACCACGGCGACCGCGCCGAGCAGCCGGCGGGTCGTCGGCTCGTCGGGGGCTTCCTGGCCGCGAACCTGACGGGAACGCGGCGGTCGGCGCTGCGCGCTCACCTGGCCTCCACCTGGATCGACGTCGGCGGCAGGGCCCGCTTCGGCCGGCCGGCGCGGATCGCCGACTGGGCGAAGCGTTGCAGCCGCTCGAGCTCGGCCTGCAGCTCGGCGGTGATCTCGCGGGCCTGCGTGCGGCGCTCGGGACCCTCCTTGCGCTCGAAGTGCATCGGCTCGCCGAACACCACCGTCACGGGGTGCAGCACGTCGTCCTTGATGAAGATCGAGCCCTGGATCACACAGGGAACGATAGGGACGCCTTCGCTCAGAGCGAGCAGTGCGGCTCCCGGCAGCACCGTGCCGATCTCCTCGGTCGGCTGTCGGGTGCCCTCGGCGAAGATCCCGAGGACCTTGCCGGCCCGCAGGATCGTGCGGGCCTGACGCAGCGCGTCGCTGTCGGGCTCGCCTCGGCGCACGCCGAACACGCCGGCGCGGCGGAGGAACCCGGTCAGCGCCCGGTTGTAGGTGAACAGCTCCTTCTTGGCCATGTAGCGCAGGTAGCGCGGCGAGGCCGCGCCGAGGAGGACGACGTCGATGCCGGCGATGTGGTTCGACGCGAGCACCGCCGGGCCGGTCGCCGGCATCCGCTCGCGGCCGTAGATCCGCATCCGGAACCCGTGCTCGATCGGCCGCCGGAAGAAGAGCCGCACCAGCCACCAGACCACGTCGGGCTTGAACACCGGGTACTCGTCGCCGGGCAGAGGCGCCTCCGGCCGCTTCGGTTGCTCGCTCACGCGCCGCGCTCCCGGGCCAGCTCGACGATCCGCTCGATGGCCCCCTCGGCGCTCAGGCCGGTGGTGTCGACGATCACCGCGTCGGGCGCGCGACGCATGTTCGGGGCGTCGGCCCGGTCACGCTCGATCAGCGCCTGCTCGACCTCGTCGCCCCCGCCCCGCTCGGCGCTGCGGCGGCGGACGCGCTCGTTGGGGTCGGCGTCGAGCCACACCTTGAGCTCGGCCTCGGGCCACACGGCGGCGCCGACGTCGCGGCCCTCGGCGACCGTGTCGCCCTCCTCGAGGAACGAGCGCTGGGCGGCGTGCAGGGCGGCGCGGACCTCCGGGTGCGACGCCGCCGTCGAGACCCTGGAGTCGACGATCGGGCTGCGCAGGCGCGGGTCGTCGGTCATCCGCGCCGCAAGCCCGGCGAGGCCGGCCAGCCGGCGGGCGTCGTGGACGTCGACGCCGGTGTCCAGCGCCGCCAGCGTGACGGCGCGGTACATCGCCCCCGTGTCGAGGTAGCGGTAGCCGAGCGCCCTGGCGACGCCGCGCGCCACCGTGGACTTGCCCGCGCCGGCGGGGCCGTCGATCGCGATCACCATCGGTGCCGCAGGCTACAGGCGCCGTTGCCTTCAGGGGGCGACGGCGGCAGGCTCGGCGTCGATCGCCGCCGCGAGCTCGCGCCGCACCCGGGCCTTCGCCTCGGCCGAGGCGTCGAGCGTGTCGAGCGCCAGGAGGGCCGCGCCGACGATGGGCGGCTCGTCGGTCACGTGGATCGCCGCCGCCGGCGCGACCTCGAGCAGGCCGCGGTACACGCCGTCGAGCAGGCGCGGCTCGCCGGCCCGCAGGAGACCGCCGCCGAGCAGCACCTCGACCGGCCCCTGGTCGAGCCGGAGCCGGCGGAGGGCCGCCCCGGCCATCGCCACGATCTCGCCCGCCAGGCGGTCGACCAGGGCCGCCGCGACGGCGTCGTCGGCGGCGGCCGCGAAGACCAGCGGCGCGAGCTGGGAGAGCCGGCGCTGCGGGATCCGCCCGCGGTGGATCGCCTCGGCCAGCTCGGCCGGGGACGACAGGCCGAAGTGCGCCGGCACGGAACGCTCGAGGCTCGTCGCGGGCCCGCGCCCGTCCTCGCTGCGGGACGCCGCCGACTGGGCCGCCAGGCCGACGTCGTAGCCGCCGCCCCAGTCCCCGGTCAGGTCGCCGAGGGCCGGGAAGCGGGCGTGCCGGCCGTCGGGCGCCACGCCGACGCAGTTGATGCCCGCGCCGCAGGTGACGGCGACGCCCCAGCCCTGCTCGGTGCCGGCCCGCAGGATGGCGAACGTGTCGTTGGCCACCAGGATCCGCCGGGCCCAGCCGATGCCGGTGACCCGGGCCAGCATCTCGCGCTCCTCGACCGGGAAGTCGACGCCGGCCAGGCAGAGCGCGCCGACCTCGGCCACGTCGTCCGGCCCGCGCTGCAGGCCGGCGTCGGCGGCCGCGTCGCCGAGCAGCCGCTCGAGCACGCCGACCGCGCCCTCGAGCCCGAGGTCGTGCGGTGAGCTGTGCGGCCCGCGGGCCGCGCCGAGCACCCGGCCGTCGGCGGCCACCAGGGCGAGGTCGGTCTTCGAGTTCCCGCCGTCGACGGCGAGCACCACCCCGCGCGTCATGCCACGCGCTCGCGCTCGAACTGCCGCAGGTGGTCGGCGTCGGCCTCGAGCAGCCGGTCGAGCAGCTCCGCCGCGTAGGCGTGCTGGCCGATCAGCGGGTGGGTGAGCAGCGCCTTTCGGGCGACCACGCGGTCGCCGGTCAGCGCAGCCCGCACGGCGAGCCGCTCGTACGCGGCCACGTGCTGGACGAGGCCGAGCAGCTCGGGCGCCAGCGGCGCCTGGGAGAGCGGCACGGGCCCGCCGCGCAGGATGCGCGCCGGCAGCTCGACGACATCGTCGACGGCGAGGCCGGCGAGCGCGCCCTCGTTGCGCACGTCGACCACCTGGACGTCGCCGGCGCCGCTCCGCAGCGACGTGACGAGGTCGGTCGCGGCCTCGCTGTAGAACGCGCCCCCGCGCTGCTCGAGAAGTGCCGGCTTCTCGGTCAGCGCGGGGTCGCGGTACTGGTCGAGCAGCTCGCGCTCGATGCGCGCCACGACCTCCGCCCGGGGCGGCGACTCGAGCTGCTCGGCGAGCACCTCGTCGTGCGCGTAGTAGTACCGCAGGTAGTAGGAGGGAACCGCGCCGAGCTCCTTCAGCACCCAGAACGGGACGCCGGAGGAGCGCGCGAGGTCGTCGGGATGCGACTCCATCAGGCCGGGCAGGACGTCCCGCCCGTCGAGCCAGACGTGCCGCACCCAGGTGAGGTGGTTCAGGCCGACCTGGTCGATCCCGACGCGCTTCGGCCGCGACGCCGAGCAGGCGCGGCGGCCTGGCGCTGCAGCCCGATCGCCACGTTGCACAGGCCGACGGCCCGATGGCCGTGGTCGAGCAGCGCCCGGGTGACGATGCCGACGGGGTTCGTGAAGTCGACGATCCAGGCGTGCGGCGCCCGCTGGCGGACGCGCTCGGCGATCCCCAGCACGACCGGGACGGTCCGCAGGGCCTTGGCCAGGCCGCCGGCGCCGGTGGTCTCCTGGCCGATGCAGCCGCAGACGTGCGGGATGGTCTCGTCGAGCAGGCGCGCCGCCTGGCCGCCGACCCGGATCTGGATCAGCACGAAGTCGGCGCCGTCGATCGCCTCGTCGAGGTCGTTCGTCAGCACGAGCTCGCCGCCGTAGCGCTGCTTGTCGAGCATCCGCCGGGCCAGGCCGCCGACGATCTCGCGCCGCTCGTCGTCGATGTCGTGCAGCGCGAGCCGCTGCACGTCGAGCTCCTCGGAGCGCGCCGCGAGCCCCGAGACGAGCTCGGGCGTGTACGTCGAGCCGGCTCCGATGACGGCGATCCTCATCCCTTGACCCCCGTGAGCGTGACGCCTTCGACGAACGCCTTCTGGGCCAGGAAGAAGACCACGATGATCGGGGCCATCACCAGCAGCGTCGCGGCCATGGTCAGGTTCCACTGCACCTGGTGGAGCGAGCGGAACTCGGACAGGCCGATCGACAGCACCCAGTTGTGCGGGCTCTCGCCGACGTACAGCAGCGGCAGGAAGAAGTCGTTGAAGGTGTACAGGAACGAGAACAGCGCGACCGCCGCGATCGCCGGCCGGGCCAGCCGCAGCACGATCGTGGTCAGCAGGCGGAACTCGCCGCAGCCGTCGACCCGCGCCGCGTCGAGGTACTCGTCCGGGATCGTCAGGAAGAACTGGCGCAGCAGGAAGATCGAGAACGCGTCCCCGAACCAGCTCGGGATGATCAGCGGCCAGAGCGTGCCGACGAGGTGCAGCTTGGCCCACATGACGTACAGGGGCACGACCGTGACCTGGGGCGGCAGCATCAGCGCGATCAGCACGACCAGGAACGCCGCCTCGCGCCCGCGCCAGTGGAGCTTCGCCAGGGCGTAGGCCACGGGCACGCTCGAGACGACCACGCCGAGCGTGGCCAGGCACGAGTACAGGAGCGTGTTCACCGCCCAGCGGCCGAGCGGCGCCTGGTCGAAGATGTCGACGTAGTTCGACCAGCGGAACGGCGACGGCCAGAGCCGGGCCGAGAGCGCCTGCTCGTTCGTCATCAGCGACGTGAGCAGGATGAACACGAACGGCGCCAGGAAGGCGATGGCGGTGGCGATCAGCAGGCTGTGCTCGGCGATCGACAGGAGCAGCCGGCGCCGGCGCACCGCGGCCGGGAGGCCGCGGCGGGCGACGGTTCGCTCGATGGTGGCCGAGCTCACGACGTCCCTCCCTGGGCGTAGACCCACTTGCGCGAGTTGAGCACGATGATCAGCGTCACCAGGAACGACACGGCCAGCAGCACCATCGACATCGCCGAGGCGTAGCCGAGCTGGAAGTCCGTGAACCCGTGCTGGTACAGGAGCAGCGGGTAGAAGAGCGTCGAGTCCTGCGGGTAGCCGAGGTTGTTGACGGTGTCACCGGCCTGCGAGGCCTGGCCGGAGGCGACGTTCCCGGCGACGTAGGCCTGGGTGAAGTACTGCAGGCCGAGGATCACGCCGAGGACGACCGCGAACAGGATCACCGGGCTGATCGTCGGCAGCATCACGTAGCGCAGCTTCTGCAGCGGCCCCGCCCCGTCGAGGTCGGCCGCCTCGTAGAGGTGCGTCGGCACGTCGAGGATCGCGGCCAGGAAGATCACCATCGTGTTGCCGACGCCCCAGATCCCGAGCAGCACGAGCGACGGCTTGGACCAGTCGGTCGACTGGAACCAGAGCGGCCCGTCGATCCCGATCTTGGACAGGAAGATGTTGACCGGGCCGTTCGCCGGGTTCAGCAGGTACACGAACGCGAGCGTCGCGGCCACCGGCGGCGCCAGCGCGGGCAGGTAGAAGATCGTCCGGAACGTCCCGACCCCCCGGCGCGCGCGCGAGAGCATCAGCCCGATCCCGAACGCGAACAGCACCTGCAGCGGCACGGCGATCAGGATCATCCAGATCGTGTTGCGCACCGCCTCGCCGACCTGCGGGTCGATCTCGAAGAGGTAGCGGTAGTTGTCGAGCCCGACCCAGCGCGGCGGCGAGAGCAGGTCGTAGTGGTTGAACGACAGGTACGCCGCGGTCACCAGCGGGTAGCCGAAGAACACCGAGAACCCGATGATCCACGGGCTCATGAACGCCGCCACGGTGCGGCGTCGCCGCCAGGCCGAGCGCGAGGCGCGCCGCCGGCGCTCGGCCGCCCGCTGAGGGGCGGCCGAGCTCGGGTCAGCTGACTGCTGCACTCACGGCACCCCGCCACCGCCGGCCTGCTTGACCTGGGCGTCGAGCTGCTTGTCGAGATCCGAGAGGCCCTTCGAGAGGTCCGAGACCTTGCCGGCCTGCCACTTCGTGGCGAAGTTCTGGACCAGGTTCGTGTAGGCCACGCCGGACGCCGTGATCGGGGACGTCGAGGAGTGGGCGTTCGCGAAGATCTTCAGGAACGGCGCGAAGTGCGCGTCCGGCTTGATCTCCTTCGAGGTGAGCGAGCTCCTGGTCGTCGGCACGTTGCGCAGGCCGTTCGAGAGCTGGGCCAGCGGGTGGTCGGCCGTGGTCAGGTACTTGACCAGAGCCCAGGCCTGATCCTGGTGCTTGCCGCCCTTCGGCATGCCGATGATCGTGCCGTTGATGTAGCCCTGCCCGTACAGCTCGGGATGGGCGTCGTCGACCGGCATCGGCGCCGTGCCGTAGTCGAGCTCGGGGTGCTCGGCGGCGATGAAGGCCACGCGCCACTCGCCGTCCATCGCCATCGCGAGCTTTCCGACCTCGAACGCCTGGGAGGCGGAGAACTCGTCACCCAGGCCGGCCTGGAACTTGACCAGCTTGTCGTAGCCGTACCAGTCGATGACGCTCTTCTGCCACTTCAGCCACTTCGACCAGGCCGGGTCCTTCGAGATGTTCGACTTGTTCTGAGCGTCGAGCCACTTGCCGCCGTAGGAGGCGATCCAGCGCTCGGGGACGTTCTCGTAGAAGCCGACGAACGGGTCGAAGCCTGCGACCTTGATGTTCCCGCTCGAGTCGCGCGTGGTGAGCTTCTTCAGGTCGGTCGTCAGCTCGGAGATCGTGTGCGGCGGCCGGCTGATCCCGGCGGCCTTGAAGAGCTTCTTGTTGTAGTACAGCCCGTAGGTGTCGGCGAGCAGCGGCAGGGCGCAGCGCTTGCCGCCGTACTGGGTGTAGTAGCGGGTCGCCGCCGGGAACGAGTTCGGGTCGATGTTGTCCTTCTTGAGCAGCGGGCTCAGGTCGACCCAGGCGCCGCTGCCGCAGTACGTGCCCACGTTGTAGGAGTTGAACGACGAGACGATGTCGGGCGCGTTCCCGGCGCGGATCGCCGACACGATCTTGTTGTCGTTGATCCCGCCGACGACGCTGACCGTCACCTCCGGGTGCTTCTGGTCGTACTCGGCCACGACCTTCTTGAAGACGCTCAGCTCTCGCTGGCTCCAGCCCACCCAGATGGTGAGCTTCACAGGGCTCGCGGCGCGCTTCGTGCCGTGAGCTCCTGCACTCGCCGCCGCGAGACCGGCGACGCCGAGCGCGCCCGTCGCGAGCAGGGCGAGCGTCACTCCCGTTCGTCTCATCTGCCCCTCCCGATTCCCGGCTTCCCTGCCATCTGGTTAGGAAGCTTTCTCAGACGGCACCTTAAATGGCCGAGCGGACGGAGTCAATGGGGCGACCGTCCGGCATTGCGTTAGGATCATTCACGAGATGCCTCCGGCGCCCCAGGCCCATCCGTCTCCCGCGATTCCCCCGCTCCTGAAGGAGATGAACGCCCGCACGGTGCTGCAGTCGATCCGCGACGGGGCGCCGATCTCGCGCGCCGAGATCTCCCGCCGGGCCGGCATCTCGAAGCCCACGGTGTCGCTCGCGCTGCAGACCCTGCTCGACGCCGGGCCTGGTGCGCGAGGCGGCCGACTCGCCGCGCGGGCCGCGCTACGGGGCGACGTTCTTCGAGCCGGTGCACGAGGCCGCGCTGGTGCTCGGCCTCGACGTCGGGGCCCGCTTCCTGCGCGGCGCGATCTGCGACCTGCGCGGCGCGATCCGGGCCCGCCAGGACGTCGAGCTGGCCACCGGCGGAGCGCGCGCCGACCTGCGCGACGCGCTCGAGGCGATCCCGCGGCTGCGCGAGGCGCTGGTCTCGGCGAGCGGCCTCGACGGCAGCCTGCTCGACCGGGCCGTGGTCGGCGTGCCGGGCGTCGTGCGGCCCGACACGCGGCCGCGTCGAGCTGGCCACCAACGTCCTCGGGCTCGAGGGCAGCGACCTGCGGGCCGAGGTCGAGCCCCGGCTCGGCCTGCCGGTGACGCTCGAGAACGACATCAACCTGGCGGCGATCGGCGAGCAGTGGCACGGCATCGCCCGCGGCGTCGAGGACTTCGTCTTCATGTCGATCGGCACCGGCCTCGGCGCCGGGGTGGTGCTGCGCGGAGAGCTGCAGCGCGGCCGCCACGGCGCGGCCGGCGAGCTCGACCTGGTCGGCGCGGGCCGCGAGGAGATCGACCCGTGCGCCGGCGCGGTGTCGGCGCTGGCCGCCCGGCTGGCCGCCGGCCGCGGGCGCGAGACGACGCTGGCCGAGCCGTACGACCCGCGGGCGGTGTTCGGCGCGGCCCGCGGCGGCGACGCCGTGGCCCGCGAGGTGGTGGCCGAGGAGGCTCGCCGGATCGCGCTCCACATCGCCCCGATCGCGGCCGTGGCCGACGTCGGCCTGATCGTGCTCGGCGGCGGCGTCGGAGCGAACGGCGACCTCCTGCTCGAGCCGGTCCGCGGGCCTCCTGGCCGAGTGGCTGCCGTACGCCCCGCGCGTCGAGGTCTCGTCGCTCGGCGAGGCCGCGGTGCTGTCCGGCGCGCTGTCGGTCGGCCTGCGGGCCGCGCTGGACGACGTGCTGGCGCGGAACTTCGCCGCTAGAGGGCGTGGTCGAGGGTGTCGCCGGGAACGCTGCAGCCGATGACCGCGCCACCCGATGTCCGGACGGTCCTGGACGCGTCACTGCGGCATCGGCGTCTATGGTCCCGCCATGACGCATACGCTCGTGCGCGCGGCGCCCGCGGCCCAGGCGGATCCGCCGCTGCCGCGCAGCATGGCGGCGATCGGCGACTCGATCAGCCGCGGCTTCGACGCCTGCTGCTCGTTCGGCGAGCACCCGCAGAACGCCTGGTCGACCGGCTCCGCGGCCGGCGACGGGGTGACCAGCCACTACGAGCACCTGCTGGCGGCCAACCCGGCGATCTCCGGCCACGCGTTCAACGACGCGGTGACCGGCGCGGTCATGGCCAACGCGCCCGGCCCAGGCGGCCGCGGCCGTCTCGCAGGGCGTCGACTACGTGACGATCCTGATGGGCGCGAACGACGTCTGCACCTCGACCGTCGCCTCGATGACCCCGACGGCGACCTTCAAGGCCCAGCTCGACCAGACCCTGCGCACCCTCACCACCGGCCTGCCGAACGCCCACGTCTACCTGAGCAGCATCCCGAACGTCTACAACCTGTGGAAGGTGCTGCACACGAACCCGACCGCCCAGCTCGTGTGGCGGGTCGCGGGGATCTGCCAGTCGCTGCTCTCGACCTCGGCCACGACGGCCGACCGAAAGGCGGTGCTGAAGCAGACGAAGGCCGACGACAAGGCCCTGAAGACGACCTGCGCCAGGTACCCGCAGTGCCGCTACGACGGCGGCGCGACGTTCGCCTTCCACTTCACGCCGGCGCAGGTCTCGACGATCGACTACTTCCACCCGAGCCTCGCCGGGCAGGCGGTGCTGGCGAGCGTCAGCTGGCCGCTGTCCTTCTGGCCGTCGGTGGGGTGAGCGAGACCGCCCGCCCCGCTCGTTGACGCCGTCCGGGCGCGGCGCTAGCGTGGTCCTCCTCGCAGGAAGGAAACCTTCCTAACCAGACAGGGACGAGGGGGACGCGCAGTGCACAGGTGGACGCTCGTACTCCTGACGGCCGGGCTGGCCCTGCCGGCCACGGCGAGCGCGGTCCCCGACCCGGTCCCGAACTCGGCCTACGTCCGGGTCAACCAGGTCGGCTACCCCTCGAGCGCGTCGAAGACCGCGTACCTCATGGCCAGCGGCCCCGAGAACGGCGCGACCTTCAGCGTCCGCGACGCCTCCGGCAGCGTCGTCTACACCGGCTCGCTGGGCGCGAAGCAGCCGCGCTGGAGCACCCGCTACCCGTACGTCTACGCGCTCGACCTCTCCCCCGCGTCCGCGCCGGGCGACTACTCGATCGCGGTCGACGGGCCGATCGACGCGGCCTCCCCGACGTTCCGGATCGACGCCGGCGCCGCCGTCTACGCCGGCCCGCTGGCCAACGCGCTGTCCTTCTACCAGGACGAGCGGGACGGGCCGGACTTCATCCCGTCCGCGCTGCGCACGCGCGCCGGGCCACCTGAACGACGCCCACGCGATGACCTACGCGACGCCGACGGTGGTCGACGACTCGATCGTCGGCGACCTCACCCCGCTCGGCACGCGGATCGACGCCAGCGGCGGCTGGTGGGACGCCGGCGACTACCCGAAGTTCCTGCAGACCACGAACTACACCGTCGCCATGCTGCTGGTCGGCGTGCGCGACTTCCCCGGCGCTGATGGGCGGGTCCTCGCCGACCTCGGACTTCACCGGCGAGGCGCGCTTCGGCGTCGACTTCCTGCAGCGCCTGTGGAACGACCGGACGAGCACGCTGTACTACCAGGTCGGCGTCGGCGACGGCAACGACTCGTTCACCGGCGACCACGACATCTGGCGCCTGCCGCAGGACGACGACACCTACGGCGGGAGCGATCCGCGCTTCCGCTACATCCGCAACCGCCCGGTCTTCGCGGCCGGGCCCGCGGGCTCGCAGATCAGCCCGAACCTGGCCGGCCGGGACGCCGCCGCGCTGGCGCTCTGCTACCAGGTCTTCCGCCAGAGCGACCCGGCCTACGCGCACCGCTGCCTGCGAGCCGCCGAGCACCAGTTCGACCTCGCCGACACCTCCCCGAGCGGCGACCTGACGACGGTGATCCCGTTCGACTTCTATCCCGAGACCGAGTGGCGCGACGACCTCGAGCTCGGCGCCGCCGAGCTCGCCCTGGCCCTGCAGGCCGGGCCGGCGCCCGCGCAACCTGCCGCACACCGACCCGTCGCTACTACCTCACCCGCGCCGCGCACTGGGCCCGCGCCTACATCGACGGCCCCGGCGACGCCGCCGACACCCTGAACCTGTACGACGTCTCGGCCCTGGCCCACTCCGAGCTCGGCCACGCCATCGCAGGCGCCGGCGACCCCGCGGGGCTCGAGGTGACCCCGGCAGACCTGCTGCACGACATCGGGACGGCCCTCGACCGCGCGGTGGCCCAGTCGACCGGCGACGCGTTCGGCTTCGGCTTCCCCTGGAACGTGTGGGACACGACCTCGCACGGCGCCGGCCTGTCGGTCGAGGCCAGCCTGTACGACCAGCTCAGCGGCAGCGACCGCTACGCGGCCTGGTCGACCCGCTGGCTCTCGAACGTCCTCGGCGCGAACGCCTGGGGCCTCTCGTTCATCGTCGGCGACGGCAGCCTCTTCCCGCACTGCCTGCAGCACCAGGTCGCGAACATCGTCGGCTCGCTCGACGGCAGCGGGCCGGTGCTCGCCGGGGCCGCGGTCGAGGGCCCGAACGGCTACGCCGCCCACGGCACCGTCCCCGGCATGCGCGCCTGCCCGGCCGACGGCCGGAACCCGTACGCGGTGTTCAACGGCCGGGCGATCTTCCGCGACGACATGGAGACCTACGACAACACCGAGCCCGCGATCGACCTCACCGCGACCAGCCCGCTGGCCTTCGCGCTGCAGTCGCTCGGGGCGTACTGACCAGATGCTCACGAGAGGTTCACCGCTGCGACACCCATAGGAAGCGGCCGGCGGGGAAGAATCGCCGCCGTCCCCTGTCGGAAGGAGTCGCATGAACCGGATCCTCGCCTCGCTGCTCGCGGCGACGGCGCTGGCCGCCGTCGCCCCGCCCGCCGGAGCCGCCGGGTTCGACGTCGAGGGCCACCGCGGCACGCGCGGCCTGCGCCCCGAGAACACCCTGGCCGCCTTCGGCAAGGCGCTGCAGCTCGGCGTCACCACGCTCGAGCTCGACACCGGCATCACGAAGGACGGCGTCGTGGTCGTGAGCCACGAGCGGCGGCTCTCGTCGCTCGAGTGCCAGGACACCGGCCCGGCGTTCCCGGGCGACCCGATGTTCCCGTACATCGGCAAGACGATCCACGAGCTGACCTACGCCGAGATCCAGACGATCGACTGCGGCACGCGCCACCCGGCCGATCCCTCGACCGACCCGTTCGTCGGCACCCAGGAGGCGGTGCCGGGCACGCACATGCCGAAGCTGTCCCAGGTCTTCGCCCTGGCCGACCGCTACGGCGCGACCGACGTCCAGTTCAACATCGAGACCAAGATCGACCCGACGGTCCCCGATGACACCGTCGATCCGCAGACCTTCACCGAGAAGGTGCTCGGCGTCATCAAGACCAGCCACAAGGGTCGCCAGAGCCTCCTGCAGTCGTTCGACTGGCGCACGCTGGTCGCGGCGAAGGAGCTCATGCCGGGCCTGCGCACCGTCGCTCTGGCCCAGCCGTCGACGATCCAGGAGGGCCAGGACGGCACCTCGCCCTGGACCGCCGGCATCGACGTCGACGCCGCCCCCTACGACGGCGACGTCGCGAAGGCCGCCCGCGCGATCGGGGCCAGCGTGCTCTCGCCGACCTACGGCGTCGGCACCTGGGGCACCCCGTCGTTCGCCTGGTACCTCACCCCGGCGATGGTCGCCTCGGCCCACGCGCGGGGCCTGAAGGTCGTGCCGTGGACCGTCGACGACCCGCCGGCCATCGAGGCCGTGCTCGACCTCGGCGTCGACGGGATCATCAGCGACTACCCGGACCGCCTGCGCACGGCGCTCGCGGCCCGCGGGATCGCGCTGCCCGCCCCGATCGCCTCGCCGTTCGACGTCGAGGCGCACCGCGGCGGCCGCGCCTACCGGCCCGAGAACACGCTCGTCCTCCTACGCCTACGGGCTGGCCCACGGCGCCGACACGCTCGAGATGGACATCGGCGTGACGAAGGACGGCGCCCTGGTCATGTCGCACAACCGGCAGATCAACCCGGTGCACTGCTTCGACACCGCGCCGGCCACCCCGGGCGACCCGCTCTACCCGTACGCCGGCAAGAACATCCGGGACCTCACCCTGGCCCAGATCGAGACCCTCGACTGCGGCCACACCGACCCGGGCTTCCCGCGGCAGGTGCCGCAGCCGGGCGAGCACATGCCGACGCTGCAGCAGGTCTTCGACCTCGTCGAACGCCAGCGGCAACACCACGGTGCGGTTCAACATCGAGACCAAGATCGACCCGCTGTACGACGACACCGTGCCGTACGACGTGATGACCCGGAAGCTCGTCGAGGCCATCGAGGCGAACCACATGCAGTCGCGGGCGATGATCCAGTCCTTCGACTGGCGCACGATCATGCTCTCGAAGCAGCTCGACCCGAGCATCGAGACCGTCGGGCTGATCTGGCAGTACGCCGGGAGCGACTGCGACGACCTGGTCGACGAGTGCTCGCTCGAGGCGGTCATGGGCGACCCGAGCGTGAAGAGCCCGTGGCTCGGCGGCCTCGACTGGTGGAAGACGAAGAACGTCGCGAAGCTCGCCGTCGCGGCGCACGCCGACGTCGTCTCGCCGAACTGGCAGGTCGTCGACCCGAACCTGGGGCACGTCGCCTCCACGGACGACTACCTCAAGCAGGACCCGGCGATGTTCCACGGCCCGAAGGTCGCGGGCCTGCACCGCGCCGGCCTGCGGGTCGTGCCCTACACGCTCGACGACGCGGCCACGATGCAGCGGGTGATCGATCTCGGCGTCGACGGGATCATCTCGGACGACCCCGACCTGCTGGTCCTGGTCGCCAGGCGCAACGGCCTCGACTGACGTCGGTCTCGGGGGCCTGGCTTCAGCTCAGCGCTGGGCCAGGCCCTCGAGGGCCGCTGCGAAGCCGGGAAAGCTCACCGCGATCGAGCTCGAGCCCTCGACCTGCACGCCCTGGCGCGAGACCAGCCCGGCGATCGCGCCGAGCATCGCGATGCGGTGGTCGCCCGCCGCGTGGACGCGGCCGCCGCGCAGCCGCTGGGGCACGCCGCGGATCTCCCAGCCGTCGTCGGTCACCTGGATCCGGCCGCCGACGGCCCGCACCAGGTCGGCGACGCTCTCGAGCCGGTTCGACTCCTTGACCTTCAGCTCCTGCGCGCCGCGCACGACGGTGGTGCCGCGGGCCATGCTGGCGAGCAGCGCCACCAGCGGGAGCTCGTCGATCAGCGACGGCACGACGTCGGGCTCGATCTCGATGGCCACGAGCTCGGACGGCCCGCACCTCGAGGTCGGCGATCGGCTCGCCACCGGCGGTGCTGCGGCGGTTGAAGGCCGAGACGCGCGCCCCCATCCGCTCGAGCACCGTCAGCAGGCCGGTGCGGGCCGGGTTCACGCTCACCTGGCGGACGAACAGGTGCGACTCGCGCAGCAGCGTCGCGGCGACCACGAACGGCGCCGCCGACGAGAAGTCCCCGGGGACCTCGATCCGCTCGAGCTCCAGCCGCTCGGCGGGCCAGACCGAGATCCGGCTGGCGCGGCGCTCGACGCGGACCCCGGCGGCCCGGAGCAGGCGCTCGGTGTGGTCGCGCGTCGGCACCGGCTCGATCACCACGGTCGGCCCGGGCCTGGCGTAGAGCCCGCCGAGCAGCACCGCCGACTTGATCTGGGCCGACGCCACCGGCGGCTCGTACTCGATCGACTCGAGCTGGCCGTCGGTCTCGACCCGCAGCGGCGGGCAGCCGTACAGGTCCTCGAGCGTCGCGCCCATCTGCCGCAGCGGGATCGCGATCCGGTCGACCGGCCGGCGGCGGATCGACTCGTCGCCGTCGAGGGTGAACGACCCGGTCTGGCCGACCAGGATCCCGGGCAGGAGGCGCAGGAGCGTCCCGGCGTTCTTCACGTCGATCGGGCCCGTGGGCTCGCGCAGGCCGCGCAGACCGACGCCGTGCACCAGGAGGCGGGTCAGGCCCTCGTCCTGGGCCTCGATCCGCACCCCCATCGACTGCATCGCCCCGACGCTGGCCAGGGTGTCCTCGTTGGCCCCGAAGCCGGTGACCTCGACGGTACCCTCGGCCAGGCCGCCCAGCAGCACGCTGCGGTGGGACACCGACTTGTCGCCGGGCGGGACGAGCTCCCCGACGAGGGCCCCGGCGGGCTCGATGCGCAGCCGGTCGGCGGTCTGGCTCATGTGCCCTCCTCCTGGACGACCGGCACGGCGATCGCGCGTGTACCCCTGGGCGTCGAGCAGCGCGACGGCGTCGTCCCCGGCCTGCAGGCCGGCGACGGTGAGCTCGATCGTGCCGCCCCGGTCGGGGGTGAAGTGGTGCAGCTCGAAGTCCTCGATGTTGATCCGCGCGGCGCCGAGCGCCTGGGTGATCCCCGAGATCACGCCCGGGCGGTCGGGCACGTGCACGTGCACCCTGACGAGCTCCTCGGGCCGGGCCTCGTAGGCCTGCTGCAGCACCCGCCGGCGGTGGCCCGCGGCCTGGCCGACCCAGCGGGCCAGGAACCCGGCGTCGCCGGCGTCGAGGGCGCCGATCACCTCGTCCAGCAGGCGCCGGTGCTCCTGCAGCGCGGCGCGCAGCGGGACGCGGTTCTCGAGGTAGATGTCGACCCAGATCCGGGCGTTCGCCCCGGCCACCCGGGTCATGTCGCGGAACGAGCCGCCGACCGCCGCGAGCGGGTCGTGGCCGTCGATCCGGCCCGAGCCGGCCTGGGCGATCAGGAGGTTCGCGAGGACGTGCGGCAGGTGGCTCGTGAGCGCCAGCAGCCGGTCGTGCGCGCCCGGGTCGATCGCCACCGGGGTCGCGCCGAGCGCCGCGGTGAACGCGTGCAGGTCGCGGTAGCGCTCGGGGTCGGTCTCGGCGACCGGGGTGAGGAACCAGGTCGCGCCGTCGAACAGGTCGCCGCTCGCGTGCTGGGCGCCGCGCAGCTCGAGCCCGGCCACCGGGTGGCCGCCGACGAAGCGGCTGCGGTCGGGCGCCGAGGCCACGACGCCGGCCTTGGTCGAGCCGACGTCGCTCACCGTGGCGGTGGGCGCAGCGGCGAGCACCTCGGTGACGGCCGAGCCGAGCTGGGCCACCGGGGCGCAGACCACGACCAGGTCGGCGCCGTCGCACGGCGTCGGCCAGGCCTCGTGGGCCGCGTCGACGCAGCCTCGCTCCTGCGGCGACCGCCCGCGCAGCCGGGTCGACGTCGAACCCGGTGACCCGGCGAGCAGCGCCACGCTCACGCGCGGCCAGCCCGACGGAGCCGCCCATCAGTCCGAGGCCGACGACGCACAGGCGTGGGCGCCATGGCCTACGAGGAGATCGTCTTGCCGGTGATGGCGAGATACGACTCGATCTCGCTCACGAACGCGCCGAACTGGCTCGACGGGATCTGCTGGGCCGCGTCGGACAGCGCGTGCTCGGGGTTCGGGTGCGTCTCGACGATCAGCCCGTCGGCGCCGGCGGCGACCGCTGCCCGGGCCAGCGGCATCACCAGCTGGCGCTTGCCGGCGGCGTGCGACGGGTCGACGATCACCGGCAGGTGGGTCTCGGCCTTCAGCACCGGGATCGCGCCGACGTCGAGCGTGAAGCGGGTCGACCGCTCGAACGTCCGGATCCCCCGCTCGCACAGGATGATGTGCTCGTTGCCCTCCTTGGCCACGTACTCGGCGGCCATGAGGAGCTCCTCGACGGTGGCCGCGATGCCGCGCTTCAGCATCACCGGCTTGTCGATCTTGCCGAGCTCGGAGAGCAGGTTGAAGTTCTGCATGTTGCGCGCGCCGATCCAGATCAGATCGACGTGCTCGTAGACCGCGTCGAGGTCGCGCGCGTCCATCAGCTCGGTGGCCACCGGCAGGCCGGTCTCGGCCCGGGCCTCGGCCAGGATCTCGAGCGCCTCCTGCCCCAGCCCCTGGAAGGCGTACGGCGAGGAGCGCGGCTTGTAGGCCCCGCCGCGCAGCACCGACACGCCGGCCTTGGCGCAGTCGCGCGCGGCCTGCAGCGTCTGCTCTCGGCTCTCGACGGCGCACGGCCCGGCGATCAGCATGAAGTTCGTGCCGCCTGCCTTGCGGCCGCGCACCTCGGTGATCGTGTCCCGGGCGACGAACTCGCGCGAGACCCACTTGTAGGCCTTGCGCAGCGGCACCACCTGGTCGACGCCGGGCAGCCCTTCGAACGGGAGCACCGCGATCTGGGCCCGGTCGCCGATCGCGCCGATGACCGTCGTCTCGCGGTCCTCGGTGACGTGGGCGGCCCCGCCGGCCTCCTCGATCAGGCCGACGATGTGGCGCACCTCGTCCGGGCTCGCGGACGCGCGCATCACGATCATCATCTCGGGCGAGCCGACGTTGCCGAAGCCGTTACGCATGGGGAACGGAGTCTACGTCGTCAGCGGGAAGATCCGCGCCGCGCGTAGACCCTCGCGGCCTCGAGCTCGGCCGGCGAGAGCGGCCGGAACGCGCCCGGCTCGAGGCCCATGTCGACCAGCACGCGCCGGGTCGTAGCCCTGGGCCAGGAGCTTTCGCGCCAGGTCGTCGTCGCTCAGGAGCACCGCCGTGCCGTGGCGGTGGCTGCGACCGGCCAGGTGCAGCGCCGCCGGATGGGCCAGCGGGGGGATCACGCCTCCCTGCAGACGGACGAGGACGCCGCAGGCGTCCCGCACCTCGAGCGGGTTCCCGTCCAGCGTGACCGCCTCGCCTGGCTCGACCCGGATCGCGGGGTCGCGGGCCGGCTCGCCGCCGACCGCCACCCGCCCGCTCCCGATGAGGCGCTCCACCGAGCGGCGCGTCCCGAACCCGGCCAGGGCCAGGTAGCGGTTCAGCCGGACGCCGCTCACGGCCCCGCCTGGCGGCGCAGCGCGTCGATCTCGGCGCCGGTCAGCTCGCGCGCCTCGCCGGGCGCGAGCCCCTCGACGCCCAGGCCCGCGTAGCGCGGCCGGTGCAGCTCGACCACCGGGTGGCCGACCGCCTCGCACATCCGCCGCACCTGGCGGTTCCGGCCCTCGTGCAGCACCAGGTCGACGACCGAGCGCTGCGGGCCGCGGTGCACGAGCCGCACCTCGGCCGGCGAGGTCTTGCGGCCGTCCAGGTCGATCCCGTCGCGCAGGGCCTGCAGCGCCGGGTCGCCGATCTCGCCGCGCACCGTCGCCCGGTAGCTCTTCGGCACGACGTGGCTGGGATGGGCCAGGAGGTGGGCCAGGTCGCCGTCGTTCGTGAGGAGCAGCGCACCGGTGGTGTCGCGGTCGAGCCGGCCGACCGAGAAGATGCGCTCCTGGCGGCGGACGAGGTCGAGCACCGTCCGGCGGCCCTGGGGATCCGACGCGGTCGTGACGACCCCTCGCGGCTTGTGCAGCAGCAGGTACACGGGGCGCTCGGAGGCGACCGGCTCGCCGTCGACCTCGACCACGTCGCCCGGCTCGATGCGGCGGCTGAGCGAGCGCTCGACCGTCCCGTTGACCATCACCCGGCCGTCGACCACGAGCTGCTCCACCGCCCGGCGCGAGCCGTAGCCAGCCCCGGCCAGGAAGCGGTTGATGCGCTCGCCGGGGACCTCGGACGACACCGGCCCGGCCGTCAGCTCGGGTGCATCCGCGGCTGGACGGCGGCCCGCGTGGCCAGTCCGAGCGCGACGAGCCCGAGCGCGCTCGGCACCAGCATCAGCCCGCCCTGGGCCTCGAGCAGCCAGCACGCCGGCAGCAGCGCGAGCCCGCTGGCCACGAGCTGTCCGCCGCGCCAGTGCAGCGCCAGGACGCCCACCGGGATCGCCGCCAGGGCCACGGCCGCCAGCGCGTCCCCGCCGAGCGCCACGGCGACCGCGGCGGGCAGCAGGGCGAGCAGCAGGACGAGGCGGGCGAGCGAGACGAGCAGGGCGCGGTCTCCGGGTCGGGGAGCGCCATCCTACGCAGGCCCCCGCCGGGGCGCTACACCAGCAGCGAGCCCGAGACCAGCAGCACCGTCGCCAGCACGAGGCGCAGCGGGCGCTCCGGGAGCTTGCCCGAGAACTGGGAGCCGATCAGCACGCCCGGGATCGAGCCGACGAGCAGGGCGCCGACGATGCCGACCTTGACGTTGTCGGTCAGCAGGAACTGCGCACCCGAGGCCGCGATCAGGAGGAGCGTGGCGTGGAAGATGTCGGTGCCCACGATCCGCCGGGCGGCGATCGGGAAGCAGGTCATCAGCACGATGGCGAAGACGCTGCCCGAGCCGATCGAGGTGAGGGCCACGGCGAACCCGCCGGCGAAGCCGATGGAGATCGCGATCGCCTTGCGCTGCGGGGTCATCGGCACCGGGCCCGCGACGACGTGGCGGGCGGCGTCGTTGATCGTCCGCAGCACGCGGTACAGGATCGCGATGCCGGCGAGGATGAGCATCACGCCGAGGGCGGTCTGCAGCTGGTCGCTCTTGAGCTTGTGGCCGATCGTGGCCACCGCGATGATCGCGCCGGGCACCGAGCCGAGCGCCAGCCACAGGCTGAGGCCCCAGTCGATGTTGCCCTTCTGGCGGTGGCTGATCGAGCCGACGCCCTTCGTGATGGCGCTGTAGACCAGGTCGGAGGCGACGGCGCTGCTCGCCGGGAGGCCCGAGCAGGATCAGCAGCGGCGTCATCACCGAGCCTCCGCCCATGCCGGAGAAGCCGACGAGCGTTCCGACGAGCAGCCCGGCCAGGGCGAACTTGAGGTCGTGGGGCATCTACACCACTATCCGGCACTCTTGTCGGAGTGTCAAACCCCCATTTGGGGGGTGGCAGGCCGGGCCAGCGGCCAGTAGACCTCCATCTGGAGTGTGCTCGGGTCGCCGCGCTGGTGGTCGTAGACCTCGAACGTGCCTCCGCCGCGCGTGAGCTCGTGCTCCTGCACGTAGCGCGCCACGGCCTCGTGGCCGGCCCGGATCCCGGCTGCCGTCACCGGCACCCTGGCGGTCGCCACGGGGCCGGCCGGAAGGCTCGACGGCACGACGCGTCCGATCGCCTCGAAGCCCTGACGAGCTCGACGCCGACCTCGACGGTCGGCACGTCGTCGAGGTACCGCATCACGTTGCGGCCGGCGGGGAGGCCGTGCTCGCGGACGGTCTGCCAGACCTCGTCGAGCAGCCGGCCCCAGAGGGCCGGGAACTCCGCCCAGGTCGTCGTCGACGCGGATGACGGCGGTTGGCGTGCCGGGCCACTCGACGACCCGGACCTCGGGCGTGTCCATGCGTCGACTCTAGGGTCGGTCGCGCTCGGCCGCCACCGCGTGGAGCCGCTCGCGCAGCTCCTCGGCGTCGTGCCCCTCGGCCAGCGGCGGCAGGTCGGACAGGCCCTCGGCCAGGCCGAAGATCCGCTCGAAGCTCCTCGTCGTGCGGTACAGCACCGGCCCGCCGGCGCCGTCACCGCGCCCGGCGTCCTCGATCAGGCCGCGCTCGAGCAGGCCGGCGACGGCCGCGTCGGCCGAGACGCCGCGGATGCGGGCGATCTCGGGCCGGCCGACCGGCTGCAGGTAGGCGATCACGGCCAGCGTCTCGAGCGCGGCCGGGCTGAGGGCCCGGTCGGGCGCGCGGGCCAGGAGCCGGCCGCAGGCCTCGGCGGTCGTCTCGGCGGCCCGGAAGCCGTAGCCGCCGGAGACCCGCTCGAGCACGACTCCGGAGCGTCCCTCGCAGTAGCGCTCGGCGAGCGCGTCGAGGGCCCGCTCGATCCGCTCGGGCGGCGCCTCGGAGGCGGCGGCGATCTCGCCCACGCTGAGCGGCTCGGCGGCCACGAACAGGAGCGCCTCGACGACGTGCGTCAGCTCGGCCACTAGGCCACGGCTTCGTCGGGCATCGCGCCGCTCGCGCGCTGCAGGAGCGCCTGGCTCCGGGCCACCAGGATCGGGGCGAAGGCCTCGTCCTGGCCGACCCGCAACCTCGCCCCGCTTGTACAGCTCGAGCAGGGCCAGGAACGCGGCCGCCTGCTCGGCCCGGTCGAGCGCGGCGACGTGCTCGTCGAACAGGAACGTCCCGCGCTCCCGCAGGAGCGTGCGGAAGCGGTCGAGGAACGGCCGGATCGAGATCTGGCGGCGCGGCAACGGTCGCCGGGTCGAGCCGCTCGGGCGGCACCAGCAGGCGCTCCACCGCGGCGCGCAGCTCGTCGGGGTCGCCGGGCGGCTGCTCGGCCGGCGGGCGGCGCGGAGCGAGCGGCGCCGGCACGCTGCGAAAGACGCGGCGGCCGAGCCCTGCCCGGCGCTCGCCGAGCCAGGCCGCGGCCTCCTTGTAGCGCTGGTACTCGGCCAGGCGCTCGGCGAGCTGGGCGGCGGCGTCCTCGGGGTCGAGCTCCTCGACGTCCTCGTCCTCGGAGGCCACCAGCAGGCGGGCCTTCAGCTCGAGCAGCGAGGCCACCAGGACCAGGAACTCGGAGACCGCCGTCAGGTCGAGGTCGTCCTCGACCGTGGCCAGGCGCTCGACGTAGGCCAGGATGATCGCCGCGACCGGGACCTCGACCAGCTCGACCTCGTCGCGCAGCACCAGGGCCAGCAGCAGGTCGAACGGGCCCAGGAAGGCGTCGAGGTCCAGGTCGAGGTCGAACAGCGAGGGCGTCGCCACGGAGGCATTGTCGCAGCGGCGCCGGACGCGGCCCCGGCGGCGCCGACGCCGCTCCGGGACGCTCCGCTGCGCCGAGTCCTGCTCCGGCAGCGCCGCTGATATGGTCGCTCGATGGCGACGAGCGACGCGTCGGCACAGCCCAGGGTCGGGGCGCTCGAGTACGGCGGGCCGGGTGGCCCCGACGTCGTCATCGCCACGGACCTCCCACACGACGGCCCGATCGGCTGGGTTGCAGACCAGGTGCGGGAGGCCGTGCGCCTGGTGCTCGCCGACCGCGGCTGGCGGGCTGGCCGCTTCCGCGTCGGCTACCGCGCCTGCGACGACGCCGACGGGCTCGGCGGCCTCTTCTCCGACCGGCTCGCGGCGGCCAACGCGCGGGCCCTGGTCGCCGATCCGGCGGTCGTGGCCCTGGTCGGGCCGTTCAACTCGGCCGCCGCGGTCGCCGCGCTCCTGATCACCGCCCGGGCGGGCCTCGCGATGGTCTCGCCCTCGACCACCTACGTCGGCCTCAGCTCGCCGGGCCCGGCGTTCCGCCGCGACGAGCCGGCGCGCTACGCCCCGCACGGGCGGCGCGCCTACCTTCGGGTCTTCCCGAACGACCACCACCAGGCCGCGGCGATCGCCCAGCTCCTGGCCGCCAGGGGCGTGACCGCGCCGTACGTCCTGCACGACGGCGAGCCGTACGGGCGGTCGATCGCCGAGGCGCTGGTGCGGACGGCGCCGGTCGCCGGGCTGCGCCTGGCCGGCCTCGAGATCTGGAACGACGAGCAGGACGACGCCGAGGCCGCGCTCCGCCGGGTCGGGGTGTCGGGCGCCGACGCGCTCGTGCTGAGCGGCGTGCCGCACACCGGCACGCGCGGGCTCCTCACGACCAAGCTCGAGCTGCTCGGCCCGCACGACGGCCGCGTGCTGGTCGTCGGCACCGACGCCTTCACCGAGATCGCCGACCTGCCGGCCGCCGACGCGCTGCGGGTCGTCACGCCGGGCCTGCGGCCGGGCGCCTTCCCGCCGGCGGGCGAGCGGTTCGTCGATCGGCTGGCGGCCCGGATCGACGTCGACCGCAGCCTGCTCGAGCCGTACGCCATCCACGCCGCCGAGGCCGCCGACCTGGTGCTCGAGGCGATCGCCGACAGCGACGGCTCCCGCCCGGGGGTGCTCGAGGCGCTGTTCGACGCCGATCGCGAGGCCGGTCCGCTCGGCGCCGTTCCGCTTCGGCGAGAACGGCGACGCCATTCCCGCCGGCGGCGGCGTGGTCTGCGGGTTCACCGTCTACACGATCGCCGACGGCGCCCTCGAGCCCGAGAGCACCGTGCTGCCGCGGCCGGCGCTGCTCGCCGCGGCGTCCTCCTGACCACGACCTCAGACCAGCTGGGCCTCGCTGCCGAGCACCCGGACCTCGGCGAAGAAGTCCGGCGCGGGCCGCACCTTGAAGCCCGGTCCCAGGCGGAGGCGCTTGCGTCCGTCGCTCGTGTCGACGTCGACCACCACCGGAGACTCGCCGGGGAACTCCCGGATCACCCGGGCCAGGTCGTCGATGAACGTCGACGGCGCGGTCCGGGCGTCGACCCGCAGCCGCACCTCGCCGACCAGCGGCACCGCGTCGAACGGCATGACCTCGAACGCCTTGACCTTCGTCTCGCCCTCGCCCTGCCGCTCGACCCGGCCCTTGACCAGGATCACGGCGTCCTCGCGCAGGAACTCGCGCGCCTGCGCGAAGGTCGAGTTGAAGACGACCACCTCGACCTGGGAGACCGAGTCGTCGAGCCGCAGGAAGGCCATCGGCTGGCCGCTCTTCGACACCAGCGTGCGCATCCCGGCGATCAGGCCGCCGACGGTGACGGACGAGCCCTCGGGCCGGCCCGGCAGGTCGCGGATCGCGGTGTCGACCTTGCGCCGCAGCTGGTCGCGGACGTCGGCCAGCGGGTGGCTCGTGATGTACAGGCCGAGCGTCTCCTTCTCGAACGCCAGCAGCTCGGCCCGGTCGAACTCGTCGCCGGTGATCGGCTGGTGGTGGCGCTGTGCGGGCTCGTCGGACGGGCCGCCGAGGTCGAAGATCGACCCCTGCCCGAGCATCGCGTCGGCCTGGGTCTTCTGGCCGACCGCCATCGCCCGGTCGAGCAGCGCCAGCATCGCCCGCCGCGGCGCGCCGGTCGAGTCGAGCGCACCCGACTTGATCAGCGACTCGAGCACCCGCCGGTTCAGCTGCGAGGCCTCGACGCGCTCGCAGAACTCCCACAGCGACTCGAAGCGGCCGCCCTCGTCGCGGGAGCGCACGATCGCGCGCACGGCCGACTCCCCCACGCCCTTCACGGCGGTCATGCCGAAGCGGATCTTGCCGTCGACCACCGCGAAGTCGGAGCCCGACGAGTTCACGTCGGGCGGCAGCACCTCGATGCCCATCTCGGTGCACTCGGACACGTAGAACGGCACCTTGTCCTTCGTCGACATGACGGAGGAGATCAGCGCCGCCATGTACGGCTCGGGGTAGTTCGCCTTGAGGTAGGCCGTGCGGTAGGCGATCAGCGCGTAGCAGGCCGAGTGGGCCTTGCCGAACGAGTAGTCGGCGGAGCGCTCGTTCTCGGCCCACAGCGACTCGGCGACGGCCTTCGTGACGCCGTTGCGCTGGCAGCCCTCGAGGAACTTCTCGCGCAGCGAGTCCATCAGCGAGCGGATCTTCTTGCCGATCGCCTTGCGCAGATCGTCGGCCTCGGCGGGCGAGAACCCGGCGAGCTCCTTGGCGATCTGCATCGCCTGCTCCTGGTAGATGTAGACGCCCATCGTCGAGCCGAGGATGGGCTCGAGGCGGTCGTCGGAGTAGGTGACCGGCTCGAGGCCGTTCTTGCGCCGGGCGTACAGCGGGATGTTGGCCATCGGCCCCGGCCGGTACAGCGCGACCAGGGCGATCAGGTCGTCGAAGTGGGTCGGCTTGACCTGGCGCAGCGCCTCGCGCATGCCCGAGGACTCGAACTGGAAGACGCCGAGCGTGTCGCCGCGCGAGAGCATCTCGTAGGTCTTCGGGTCGTCCAGCGCCAGCTCGGAGAGGTCGCCCAGGTCGTCGCCGGCGGACTCGCGCACGAGCCGCACGGCCTCGTCCAGCACGTCGAGGTTGCGCAGGCCGAGGAAGTCCATCTTGAGCAGGCCGAGAGCCTCGACGTCGCCCATCGGGAACTGGGTCACGAGCTCGGACTCGGGGCCCTTCTGCTGCAGCGGCAGGTACTCGAGCAGCGGCCGGTCGCCGATCACCACGCCGGCGGCGTGGATCGAGTCGGCCCGCACCAGGCCCTCGAGCGGCTCGGCGAGCTCGACGATCTGGCGCGCGGTCTCGTCCTCGGCGATCGCCCGGGCCAGGTCCTGGCCGGGCTTGAGGCAGTCGGCGAACCTGACCTTCGGCCCCTCCGGGATCATCTTGGCGATCCGGTCGACGATCCCGTACGGCAGGCCCATCACCCGGCCGGCGTCGCGGACCGAGGCCTTCGCCGCCATCTTCGAGAAGGTGATGATCTGGGCGACCCGGTCGCGGCCGTACTTCTCGGTCACGTAGCGCATGACCTTCTCGCGGCCGTGCACCGAGAAGTCGATGTCGATGTCGGGCATCGACTTTCGGCCGGGGTTCAGGAAGCGCTCGAACAGCAGGTCGTAGCGCAGCGGGTCGATGTCGGTGATCCGCAGGACGTAGGCCACCAGCGAGCCGGCGGCCGAGCCGCGGCCCGGGCCGACCGTGACGTCGTTGCGCCTGGCGAAGTCGACGAAGTCCCAGACGATCAGGAAGTAGTCCGGGAACCCCATCTCCTGGATCGTCTGCAGCTCGAACTCGAGGCGGTTTCGGATCTCGTCGCTGATCTGGTCGCCGTAGCGCTCGACGAGGCCCTGCTCGCAGAGCGTGCGCAGCAGGCCGAACGAGTCGCCCTTCGCCTCGTCGTACACCGGCAGGCGGTACTGGCCGAGCTCGAGCTCGACGTTGCAGCGCTCGGCGATCTCGAGCGTCGGCGCGAGCAGCGCGTCGCCGCCCCAGGGCGCCATCAGCTGGGACATCTCGGACGGGCTCTTGAGGTAGAACTCGCGCGTCGAGAACTTGAAGCGGTTCGGGTTCTGCAGGAGGTCGTTGGTCTGGATGCAGAGCAGCGCCTCGTGCGGCACCGCGTCCTCGGCCCGCAGGTAGTGGACGTCGCCGGTGCCGACCACCGGCAGGCCCGCGTCGGCGGCGAGCCGCTTGAGGCCCGGGTTGACGGCGCGGTGCTCGTCGAGGTTCGCGTCCTGCAGCTCGACGTAGACGTCCTCTTTCCCGAAGATCTGCACCAGCCGGTCGAGCTCGGCGGCGGCGCGCGGCTCGTCCTGGGCCATCAGGGCCTGGCAGACGCGGCCGGCGAGGCAGCCGGACAGGGCGATGATCCCGTCGGCGTAGCGCTCGAGCAGCTCGAAGTCGACGCGCGGCTTGTAGTAGTAGCCCTCGAGGTAGCCGAGCGTGCAGAGCTTGATCAGGTTGTGGTAGCCCTCGTTCGACTCGGCGATGAGGGTCAGGTGCGCCCAGGACTTCTCGCCCTCGTTGCGGGCCCGCGTGCGGCGGTCGTCGACGACGTAGACCTCGCACCCGATGAGCGGCTTGATGCCGGCCTTGTTGGCCGTCTTGTAGAGCTCGACGGCGCCGGCCAGGGAGCCGTGGTCGGTGAGGCCGACGGCGGGCATGCCGAGCTCGACGCAGCGCTCGACGAGCTGGTTGATGCGGCAGGCACCGTCGAGCACCGAGTACTCGGAGTGGACGTGCAGGTGGACGTACTGCGGTGGCACGCGGCTCCTCGGGGCAGCCTCGCGGACGACAGGAGGGATTCGAGCATAGTGGCGCCGTCGGATGGCGCCGAGGTGCCTGACGGACACGGTAGCCGCTCGCTGCGACGATGTCCGGATCCGAGGGATGCTGGTCATTGCGGACGCGACCCGGATGCTCCACAGTGGGGTGCGTGACCGAGCCGCGCCGCATCGCCATCGTCCTCTTCGACGACCTGCAGACGCTCGACGCGACCGGGCCGGCCGAGGTCTTCTCGACCGCTTCGCGGCTGTGCCGCGAGCGCGGACGGCGGCCGTACGAGCTGCGGCTCGCGAGCCTCGACGGCGGGCCCGTGACGACGAACAGCGGCATCCAGCTCGGCGCCGCCTGCTCGTTCGGGGAGCTGCTGTCGGAGCCGCTCGACACGCTGCTCGTGCCGGGCGGCTACGGCATCCACACGGCGGCCCTGGACGCCCGCTTCCTGGCCGGGGTCGGGCTGCTCGCGCGCCGCGCGCGGCGGGTGGCGTCGGTCTGCACCGGGACGTTCGCGCTCGGCGCGCTCGGGCTGCTCGACGGGCGGCGGGCGACGACCCACTGGTCGCGCTGCGACGAGCTCGCCGAGCGCTTCCCGGCCGTCGACGTGGTGCCGGACGCGATCTACGTGCGCGACGGCACGCTGTGGAGCTCGGCCGGCGTGACCGCCGGGATGGACCTGGCGCTGGCGCTGGTCGAGGACGACCTCGACGCCGAGATCGCCCGGGACGTGGCCCGCTGGCTCGTCCTGTTCCTGCGCCGGCCGGGCGGCCAGTCCCAGTTCTCGACCCAGCTGCGCGCCGGGCCGGCCGAGCGGCAGGTGCTGCGCGAGCTGCAGGCGTTCGCCGCCGAGCACCCCGAGGCCGACCTGTCGCTCGACGCCCTCGCGCGGCGCGCGCACCTGAGCGCGCGCCACCTCTCGCGGCTGTTCCGGCGCGAGCTCGGCCAGGCGCCCGGCGCCTACGTCGAGGCGGTGCGGGTCGAGACCGCCCGGCGGCTGCTCGAGACGACCCGGCTCGGCGTCGACGCCGTCGCCGAGCGGTGCGGGCTCGGCTCGCCCGAGACCCTGCGCCGCGCGTTCCTGCGCACCGTCGGCGTGACGCCGTCGAGCTACCGCGCCCGCTTCCAGAACCCCGACGCCGCCACCAGGGAGGCCTCGTGACCACCACCATCGCCGTCGCCGTGTTCGAGAACGCCGAGGAGCTCGACTTCGCCGGGCCGTGGGAGATCCTGGCCGCCTGGTCGCTGTCGCATCCCGACGACGACGTGCGGGTCGTCCTCGCCGGGGACGTGACCGAGCCGGTCCGCTGCGCCAAGGGCCTGCGGGTCGTCCCCGAGGTGACCTGGTCCGGATCTCGGCCGGCCCGACGTCCTGGTGCTCCCGGGCGGCTGGGGCACGCGCGCGGAGCTCGAGCGGCCCGAGGTGCTCGACCGGCTGCGCTCGTTCCACGCCGGCGGGACGCTGATGACCAGCGTCTGCACGGGCTCGCTGGTGTTCGCGGCCGCGGGCCTGCTGGACGGGCGGCCGGCGACGACCCACTGGGGCTCGCTCGACAAGCTCGCCGCGCTCGGCACGGACGTCGAGGTGCGGCCCGACGACCGCTTCGTGGACGACGGGGACGTCGTGACGGCCGCCGGGGTCTCCGCCGGGATCGACATGGCGCTGCACCTGGTGGCCCGCCTGCACTCGACCGGGCGGGCCCAGGAGGTGCGCCGCTACGTGCAGTACGACCCCGAGCCGCCGGTCTACGGCCATTCAGCCGCAGCGGCGGCCAGTGGCATCTCGTGCTGCGCCGCTCCGGACTCCGTCGAGCCGCCGCTGGTGGCGGTCGGCTCCGACATCGCGCGAGACCTCGCCGGTGTACCGGGCGGGCGACCCGCGCTGCCTGCCGAGCGGCGGCACCCACGCGCGCGTCTGGCACTGGAACGGCACGCAGCTCGCGGCCGGGCCCTGACGGCAGGTGAAGAAGGGCGCCGCGCGCACGCCGTCGGGCGACGGCCAGGACCAGGAGCGGGTACCTGCAGGACGATCCGGCCGCCGGGGGGCACGGTGAGCGCCGCGGCCGCAGGCAGAACTGCCGAGCTGGAGGTCACGTCGATGCCGGTGTCCGCGGTCGCACCGGCGGTCGCCGTAACTGTCGCGCCCTCCGGGAAGACGACGGAGCCGCCGTGCACGAAGCGAACGACCGAGCTGGCGGTGACGCTCGTGACCGTCGTGCCCGGCGAGAAACCAGCGGACGCCTCGCCGCCCTGCTTGATCGTCACCCCAACCTTGCCCGGCGGGAGGATCGTCCCAGGATCCACGATCACGTCGCCGGCGGTCGCGAGCTTGATCGACCGGCCACCGGGCGAGCCCTGCGGCGGGAACAGGATCGTGCTCAGCACTCCGACGACGAGATTGCTGCCTGGCGTGATGTTGACGGAACCCGGCTGCGCTCCTTGCAGGGCCTTCTTGCCCAGGTAGGTCGCCGCACCGATGCCGCTCACGGCCAGCAGTGAATCCGGGAGATCCGGGGAGCATGGTGTCGGTGCTGGCCACGTGGATGCCACTGAAGGCCGCGAGGAAGAACACCAGCAGCGTGAGGTTGAACAGGAAGTACTGGGTGTCGAGCAGGTCGAGCTGGCCCGAATCATCGGTGAAGATCTGCGCGATTCCACGCAGGCCGTTCGTCGGGGTATCGCGATAGGACTTCGGCAGCTGCACCTGCCTCGACGAGAGAGCTCGTGATGCCCTTCGCTCCGACGGCGGCTGCGGCGGGGATACCCAGCAACGCCAGGTACTCGTTCTGCAACGACCCTGGGAAGACCCGCGTGCCATAGAGGATCAACAGCGTGAGAAAGGCGAAGAGCACTGCGAACGTCCAGATGACGACAGACACCTTCGACGTCGACCAACGATTGTCGAGGCCGTTCACGATCCCGCCGCGCACGTCCGGAGGCGTCGTGCCTCGAACCGTCCAGATCGCCTTCGCGAGGATCAATGCGAGGAAGAACAAGATCAGGGCGGCACCCGTCTCGGCTCGCCTCCAGTCGGTGTTCGGCTGAGGCACGAACTCGGCCGAGACCGTCGTCGGGCCCGCGACCATGATGGTGCACGCCTTCGGATCGCTCTTCAACGGAACGCAGCGGTCACTCCACGCGTCGAGCTTCCATGCTGCCGCGCCCTTGGCGTGCAGGCGGACGCTTGCGCCGGACTTCACGGAGACGTTGCAGCGATCGGGACAGTCGATCGCATGTCCCTGGTCGCCGGACCAGACCGAGCCAGTCCCCTCGACGACGACGGTGAGCTTCACGGGCGCCGCTTGGACAGGCGCCGCGCACACGCCGAGGAGAACCATCCCGACGACGAACGACCGTAACCTCACGACAAGCCTCCTCGGTACACGCGACGTCCGAACCCCGGCGTTCGCCGTGAAACGCCACCAATGGCGGACGATCGTCGCACATCCCGATGGCGCCCGATAGTCCTTTTTATGGAGGACATGCGCACCGCTGGTTAGCCTCTCCACCGTGTCCCACACGCCCCCGCTGCCGCCGTTCGACCTCGACGCGCTGATGCGCGAGGCGCTCGCCGAGGCCGAGCTCGCCGGCCGGGCGGGTGAGCTGCCGATCGGCGCGGTCGTCGCGCTCGACGGCCAGGTCGTCGGCCGCGGACGGGCCCGCCAGAAGGAGCGGCGCAGCCAGCTCGCCCACGCCGAGCTCGCCGCGCTCCTCGACGCCGGCGAGACGATCCTCACGCGGCACGACGAGGCGGTCGTCGTGACCACCGTCGAGCCGTGCCCGCTGTGCCTCGGCGCCTGCGTCATGGCCGACGTGCCGCACATCGTCTACGCCCTGCACGATCCGTCCACCGCGATCCCGCAGGCGGTCACCGACCTGCCGTACATCCGGCGCCACATCGCGACCTACCAGGGCGGCCTGCTCGCGGCCGCGTCCCGCGCCCTGTTCGAGCGCTACCGGCCGGACATGCTGTCGTACTTCCCCGTGACCTCGTCCTGAGGCGGGGGAACCTCGTGCCACGTGCCCTCCCAGGCGCGGCGGCGCACCAGCTCGGTCACGCCGGCGGCGAGCCCGGCGATCAGCAGCGCCCTGCGGCCCGCCTTCGTCAGCACCAGGGCCGCGCCGGCGGCGATCATCGGCGGCGTCGACGTTCACTGGATCACCGGCAGCGTCAGCGCCCGCTTGCGCGTCCCGCGCTCCGGTCGCGGCATCCCGTCCGCGATCCAGCGGTCGATCTCCGCGAACAGGGTCTCGACCAGCGCCTCCTGGGAGACCTTGCGCAGCACCTCGCCGTGCGCGTAGACGAAGCCCGCGTCGCGGCCGCCCGCGATCCCGAAGTCGGCGTCGCCCGCCTCCCCCGGCCCGTTGACGGCGCAGCCCATCACCGCGACCTCGAAGTGCTCGCGGTAGGTCGCCGAGCCGCGTCTCGACCCGCTCGGCCAGCTCGTGCACCTCGACGTTCGTGCGCCCGCAGGACGGGCACGCGATCAGCGTCGGGCCGAACTGGCGCAGGCCGAGCGCCTTCAGGATCTCGAAGCCGACGCGCACCTCCTCGACCGGGTCGGTGGTGAGCGAGACGCGCAGCGTGTCCCCGATCCCCGTCGCCAGCAGGCGCGCCGATGCCGAGCGAGGACTTCACCGTGCCGGTGACCATCGTCCCGGCCTCGGTCACGCCGAGGTGCAGCGGGTACGGCACGACCTCGGAGAGCCGGCGGTAGGCCTCCATCATCACCGGCACCGACGACGACTTCACCGAGATCTTGAAGTCGTGGAAGTCGAGCCGCTCGAGGATCTCGACCTCCTCCATCGCGGCCTTCACGAGCGCCCCGGCGGGGTCGGCGGTGGCCGTCCAGCGCAGGTGGTCCGGGAGCGACCCGCTGTTCGCGCCGATCCGCATCGGCGTGCCGGTCTCCTTGGCCCGCTTGACCACCTTCTCCACCTTGTCCGGCCCGCCGATGTTGCCCGGGTTGATCCGGACGGCGGCGACGCCGGCGTCGAGCGCGCGCAGGGCGAGCGAGGCGTTGAAGTGGATGTCGGCGATGATCGGCACGCGCGAGCGCTCGATGATCTCCGGGAGGGCGTCGGCGTCCGGGATGCCCGGGACGGCGACCCGGACGATGTCGACGCCGGCATCGAACAGACGGTCGACCTGCGCCATCGTCGCCTCGACGTCGTGCGTCTTGGTGGTCGTCATCGACTGCACCGCGACCGGTGCGCCCGCACCGATGAGGACGCCGCCGACGGAGATCTGTCGTTCGCTGGCCATCGACGCTCAGTCTACGAGGGAACGGCTCGGCGAGCCGGCAGCGTGTGACAAAGTCGTAACGTGTTTCACGTGAAACACGTTACGGGAATGTGACGTGGACACGGCGGACAGCCTGGACAGGCGGGATACGCGGGACACCGGATCACGCGGGATTGCCGGGATCGTCGGATAGCGGGATACCGGGATAGCGGGATACGCGGGATACGCGGGATAGGCGGGTACGGGAGAGCCGTGGCCGCCGCGCTCGCGCTACGGGCGGATCGTCGGCCCGCTGGTGATGCGGCCGATGTCGTTCGACAGGCCGACCATGAACAGCAGGAGCATCATGCCGATGCCGATCACCGAGACCCGCTCGTAGATCTCGCGGCGCACCGGGCGGCGGCGCACCTTCTCGATCAGGGCGAACAGGATGTGCCCGCCGTCGAGCGGCAGGAACGGCAGCAGGTTGAAGATCGCGAGCGACAGCGAGATCAGCGCCAGCAGGCGCGGGTAGGAGCCCGTGTTCTCCGAGGCCGACGAGGCCTGCACGATCCCCACCGGGGTCGTCAGGTTCGAGCGGTCGCCGCCGGACACGACCTGGCCGAGCGCCTTGAACGTCTCGCGGGTCGTGAACCAGATGTCGTCCTTGGCCGCCCGCACCGAGGCCACCGGCCCGTAGTTCAGGCTGCCGTCGCGGCGGAAGCCGAACGTGAACTCGAGGTAGCGCTTGCCGTCGGAGCCCTTCACCGGCGTCGCCGGCTTCAGCGTCACGACCTGGCCGGCCCGGCGCACCGTCAGCTTCGGCTGTCCGGGCTTCTGGATCTGTGCCCGCACCTGGTCGCTGGTCGCGACCTTGTGGCCGTTGACCGCCAGCACGACGTCGCCGGCGCGCAGGCCGACCTTCGACGCCGGCGAGCCCGCGCCGACCTGGTCGACCTTCACGGTCGTCGTGTACTTCGACGGGCCGGAGGCGTAGAACACCGTCAGGATCAGGACGGCGGCGAGGATGTTGGCCGCCGGGCCGGCCGCGATCGTCACGATCCGCTTCCACACCGGCTGGCGCCAGTACGAGCGCTCGTCGACGTCGTCGCGCATCCGGTCGAGCTCCTTGCGGGCCCAGGTCATCCGCTCGGGATCGATCAGCTCGGCGTCGCGCTCGAGCGTCGCGCGCAGCTCCTCGACCGTCGCCACCAGGTCGCGCTGGTCGTCCGCGCGGAGCGCCGCGTCCACCCTGGCGTACGCCGGCGCCAGCAGGTCGCGCGCGTCCGGGTCGCGGTTCTTGGCCGCCTCCTGCACCGCCGCCAGCACGTCCGGGATGTCCGACGTCCGCGGCCGGGCCATGCCGGTGATCTTCACGTAGCCGCCGAGCGGGATCCCGCCGATGCCGTACTCGGTGTCGCCGCGGCTGATCTTGGCGATCGCCGGCGGGAAGCCGACGTAGAACTTGGTCGCCCGCAGGCCCACCGCCTTCGCGGCCAGGAAGTGGCCGGCCTCGTGGATCAGCACGAGCAGCAGGAGGCCGAAGATGGCGACGAAGACGCTCACTCACACCTCACGCTAGCGCAGGGTTCGCAGAGCGGAACCCCCCGCGAGGGTCTCGCGCACGCTCGCCCGGGCGGCCGCGTCGACCGCGTCGAGCTGGGCCCGGTCGCGCAGCGGCGACGACGTCGACCCCGTCGAGCGCCCCGGCGACCAGCGCGGCGATGTCGCAGAAGCCGCAGCCGCCGGCGAGGAACGCGGCGACCGCCTCCTCGTTGGCCGCGTTCAGGACGCACGGCGCCGTGCCGCCCGCCTCGCCGGCGTCCCGCGCGAGCTGCAGGCAGCGGAACGTCTCGGCGTCCGGCGGCTCGAACGTCAGCGAGAGCGCCGAGGCCAGGTCGAGCCGGGCCGCCGGCGTCGCCGCCCGCTCGGGGTGGTGCAGCGCGTAGGAGATCGGCACCCGCATGTCGGGCAGGCCCAGGTGGGCGAGCAGCGCGCCATCCCGCAGCCGGATCAACGCGTGGACGATCGACTGGGGATGCACGACCACCTCGACGCGCTCCGGCGGGATCCCGAACAGCACCGAGGCCTCGATCAGCTCGAGCCCCTTGTTCATCAGGGTCGCCGAGTCGACGGTGATCTTCGCGCCCATCCGCCACGTCGGGTGGGCCAGCGCGTCGTCGATCGAGACGTCCTGCAGCTCGTCCAGCGTCCGCCCGCGGAACGGGCCGCCGGAGGCCGTGAGCACCAGCGTGTCCACCGCGTCCGGGTCGCGCTCGGCCGCCAGCAGCTGGTAGAGCGCCGAGTGCTCGGAGTCCACCGGCACCAGCGCCGCGCCGCTGCGGGCCTGGGCCGCGAGCACCAGCGAGCCGCCCGCGACCAGGCTCTCCTTGTTGGCCAGGGCGACGTCGATGCCCGCCTCGAGCGCGGCCAGGGTCGCGTCGAGCCCGGCCACGCCGACGACCGCGTTCAGCACCATGTCCGCGCCGGCCTCGGCGGCCAGTCCGGCGACGGCGTCCGCGCCGGCGCCGACGCGTCGGCCGAGCCGCGCCTCGGCGTCCGCGGCCGCGCCGCGGTCGGCCAGGGCCACGTGCTCCACCCCGCGCTCGGCCGCCGCCCGGCAGAGCTCGTCGCAGGCCGTGCCGGCGGCCAGCGCGACCAGCTCGAGCGCCTCGGAGCGGTCGACGATGTCGAGCGCCTGACGGCCGATCGACCCGGTCGCCCCGAGCAGCGCCACACGGCGCGGCGCGGCCATCAGCCCGCGTCGTCGAGCTCGGGGAGCAGCACGACGCTCTCCTGCTCGTTCGGGTCGGTGCGGGCGATCAGGGCGACGGCGGGCTCGGAGTCGCTGGTGTTGTGGGGGAGGTGCGGCATCCCTGCAGGGATGTAGACGAAGGCACCCGCCCCACAGTTCAGTCGTTCGTGGGCGCGCAGCAACGGCAGGTCGACTCCATGCCGCGAAGCCTAGACGGCTCCGAGCGCGATCACGACGAAGTACGCCGCGGCGCCGGCGAACAGCAGCGCGTCGATGCGGTCGAGCACCCCGCCGTGGGCGCCGAGCAGCTTCCCGGAGTCCTTGACCCCGACGTCGCGCTTGATGAACGACTCGAACAGGTCGCCGAGCGGGCCGGCGATCGCCGCCGCGATCGCCACCTCGAACGCCCCGAGGCTCGACAGCGGATGGTGGTAGAGCGTCACCCAGCCCCCGAACGTGCCCATCACCAGGCCGATCACGAAGCCCTCGACGGTCTTGTTCGGGGAGATCGCGGGCGCCAGCCGGTGCCGGCCCAGGACGCGCCCGCCGAAGTAGGCGAAGATGTCCGACAGCCAGACGGCCACGAACACCGCGAGCAGGTAGTCGAAGCCCGCCCGGTTCGGCCCGGCGACCCCGCGCAGCAGCACCAGGAACGCGACGCCGTAGCCGACGTACAGCGTCCCGAACAGGGTCACCGCCATCGTCACCACGGCCGACTCGCGGGCCGAGATCGCCGCCGTCACCAGGAACGTGACCACCAGCGTGCCGAGCGCCGCGGCGAGGCTCCACTCGAGCCCGTAGGAGTTCGACACCGCCACGATCGCGAGGCCGCCGGCGAGCCCGGTGAGCGGGATCGGCCGCAGCGAGCGGGTGATCCCGTAGAACTCGTGCAGCCCGAGCGCCACCACGACCAGGCCGAACGCGAGCATCCAGCCGCCTCCCGCCCAGGCGGCGCCGAGCGCCGCCACCGCCAGCGGGATCGCGATGACGACCCGGTTGAGGAGCTCGCCCAATCAGCGTCCGCCGAAGCGCCGACGACGCTGGGCGAACGCCGCGAGCGCCTTCTGCAGGTCGTCGCGGCCGAAGTCCGGCCAGAGCGTCTCCGAGAAGTGAAGCTCGGAGTACGCGAGCTGCCAGAGCATGAAGTTCGAGATCCGGAGCTCGCCCGAGGTGCGGATGACGAGGTCGGGATCGGGCATCTCGGGGTCGGCGAGCCGCTCGCGCAGGGCCGCCTCGTCGACGGCGTCCTCGGACAGCCCGTCGGCCACCAGCCGGCGCGCCGCCTCGACGATCTCGGCCCGCCCGCCGTAGTCGAAGCACACGAACAGGTCGAGCACGTCGTTGCGCGCGGTGTCCGACTCGAGCTCCTCCATCAGGGTCGTGACGTAGGCCGAGCAGCGGTCGCGGCGCCCGACGAAGCGCACCTTCACGCCCTGCTTGGCCAGCTCCGGGAACTCCCGCTTGATCGTGTCGGCGAACAGGTCGAGCAGCCCGCGCACCTCGTCGTCGGGGCGGTTCCAGTTCTCGGTGGAGAAGGCGTACACGGTGAGCGACTCGACGCCGAGGTCGATCGCGCCCTCCACCGTACGGCGCAGCGCCCGCGTCCCCGCGCGGTGCCCGGCGAGCACCGGCAGGCCCCGTCGCCGGGCCCAGCGGCCGTTGCCGTCCATGATGATGGCCACGGCCCGGGCGACCTCCGGGAGGGCAGGCTCGCTCGGAAGGGTGGGAGGACGCAGCCGCAGGAGCAGCCGCTCGCGGAGTCCGGTCATGCGGCGTTGGACGCTCGGCCCGGGATCCGGTTCGGGAGGTCCGTCAGACCTCCAGGATCTCGGCCTCCTTGTGCTTCAGGAGGTCGTCGATCAGCTTGGTGTGCTCGTCGGTGAGCTTCTGCACCCGCTCCTCGGCGCGGCCCGAGCTCGTCGAAGGCCATCTCGCCCTTCTTCTCGGACTCCTTGAGGTGGTGGATCGCGTCGCGGCGCACGTTGCGCACGGCGACCCGCCCCTCCTCGGCATAGCGGCGGACGACCTTGACCAGGTCCTTGCGCCGCTCCTCGGTGAGCTGCGGGATCGTGAGCCGGATCAGCTTGCCGTCGTTCGACGGCGTCAGGCCGAGGTCGGACTCCTGGATGGCGCGCTCGATGTCGCGCATCGCGTTCTTGTCGTACGGGGTGATCGTGAGCAGCCGGGGCTCGGGCACGCCGACGGTGGCGAGCTGCACGAGCGGCGTCTTGGTGCCGTAGTAGGAGACCTGGATGCGGTCGAGCAGGGCCGCCGACGCCCGGCCCGTGCGCACGCTGTTGAACTCGTGCTTGGTCGACTCGATCGTCCGGTCCATGCGGCGCTTCGCATCCTGCAGGGCATCGTCGATCACGGTCACGGCACGCTCCTCCGCTCTCCCGGTTTCCGCTCAGTCTTCGTCGTCGTCGTCGCCCGCCGGCTCGCGCACCGGCGGGTCGGCGGCGCGGCGGTTCGAGGCCACGATCGTACCGATCGGCTCACCCCGCACGATGCGGCTGATGTTGCGCTCGTCGCCGATGTTGAAGACGCGGATCGGCATGTCGTTCTCCATGCACAGGGAGACGGCCGTCGCGTCCATCACCCGCAGCCCGCGCTGCAGCACCTCGCGGTGGGTCACCTCGGGCAGGAACGTCGCGTCGGGCTCGATCCGCGGGTCGGCGTCGTACACGCCGTCGACGCCGTGCTTGCCCATCAGGATCACCTGGGCGCCGATCTCGCAGGCCCGCAGGGCGGCCGCGGTGTCGGTCGAGAAGAACGGGTTGCCGGTGCCGCCGGCGAAGATCACCACGCGGCCCTTCTCGAGGTGGCGCATCGCCCGGCGCCGGATGTACGGCTCGGCGACCGCCTCGATCGTGAGGGCCGTCTGCACCCGGGTGAAGACGCCCGAGCCGTTCGAGCGCCTCCTGGATCGCGAGCGCGTTGATGACCGTGCCGAGCATGCCGGCGTAGTCGGCCGTGGCCCGGTCGTGGCCCTTCTGGCTCTGCGAGGCGCCGCGGATGATGTTGCCGCCGCCGACGACGACGGCGATCTCGACGCCGACGTCGCGGACGCGCTTGATCTCGCGGGCGATGGCCGCGATCCGGTCCGGGTCGTGCCCGAACTGGTGCGTCCCCATCAGGTCCTCGCCCGAGAGCTTGAGCACCACCCGCTGGTAGACCGGGCCGGCGGCAGTCTCGCCGCCGGCCGGAAGGGTCTCGGATGCGCTCACGCGCCGCGCTCGAAGCGGGCGAACCGCTTGATCTCGACGTTCTCGCCGAGCTTGCCGGCGAGCGCCGCGCGCATCTGCTCGATGGTCACGTCGCCGTCGCGGATGTAGGGCTGCTCGAGCAGGCAGACGCTCTGGAACCACTTGTCGAGCTTGCCCTGGGCGATCCGGTCGCGGATGTTCTCGGGCTTGTCGGCGGCCTGGGCCCGGTAGATGTCGAGCTCGGCCTCCTTCGAGGCCTCGGGCACGTCGTCGCGGCTGATCCACTGGGTGTCCGGGCTCGCGCTGATCTGCAGCGCGACCTCGTGGGCGAACTCCCGGAAGTCGGGGCTGTTGGCCACGAAGTCGGTGTTGCAGCCGACCTCGACGAGCACGCCGATGCGGCCGTTGCCGTGGACGTAGGCGTCGACGACGCCCTCGCTGGTGCCGCGGCCGGCGAGCTTGCCGGCCTTGGCGATGCCCTTCTCACGCAGCAGCTTGACGGCCGCGTCGATGTCGCCGCCGGTCTCGGCGAGGGCGCCCTTGCAGTCCATCAGACCGGCGCTCGGTGATCTCGCGGACCTGCTTGACCTCGGCCGCGGAGGGGGAGTAGGAGGTAGCCATTCGACGTTCCTTCGGGGGGTGGTTCTCTAGCTCTCGGTGACGGCGGCGGCGGCGGGCGCCTCGGCGGCCTCGGGCTCGGCGGCGGCGGGCTTCGCGGCGGCCTCCTCGGCCTCCTGGGCCTCGCGCTCGGCCTGGCGCTGGAGCTCGGCCTCGCGCACGTTCTGGCGGCCGTCCTTGACGCCGTCGGCGATCGCCTTGATGATCACGTTGCAGGAGCGGATGGCGTCGTCGTTGCCCGGGATGACGTAGTCGGCCTCGTCCGGGTCGCAGTTCGTGTCGACCAGCCCGATGACCGGGATCTTGCAGCGGTGCGCCTCGCGGATCGCGAGCGCCTCCTTCTTCAGGTCGACGACGAACATCGCCTGCGGCAGCCGGCGCATGTCGGCCACGCCGCCGAGGTTCGTCTCGAGCTTCTCGAGCTCGCGCAGGATGCCCTGGCGCTCCTTCGTGGGCAGCAGGTCGAGCTGGCCCTCGCGCTGCAGCCGGCGCAGCTCGTGCAGGCGCTCGATGCGGGCCTGGACGGTGCGGTAGTTCGTGAGCAGGCCGCCGACCCAGCGATGGTTCACGTACGGCATGCCGACGGCCTCGGCCATCTCCTGGATGCCGTCCTGGCACTGCTTCTTGGTGCCGACGAAGAGCACGGAGCCGCCGCGCTCGGCGACGTTGCGGGCGAAGTTGTGAGCGGTCTCGACCAGGCTTGATCGTCTGCTGCAGGTCGATGATGTAGATGCCGCCGCGCTCGGAGAAGATGAAGCGGCGCATCTTGGGGTTCCAGCGGCGGGTCTGGTGGCCGAAGTGGACGCCGGCCTCGAGCAGCTCGCGCATGGTGACTGCGGGCACGCGGTGCCTCCAACTGTGGTTTGAGTTGACGACTCCGGCGGGACGTCCGGCGGACCGTCCCTGGAGAGCGGCACCACCGCCGGGGCGTGGGGAGGGGGGGCGCAGCCGCAGGAGCAGCCGCTCGCGGAGTCCGGTCATGCGGCGTTGGACGCTTGGCCCGGGATCCGGTTCGGGAGGTCTGTCAGACCTCCAGGATCTCGGACTCCTTGTGCTTCAGGAGGTCGTCGATCAGCTTGGTGTGCTCGTCGGTGAGCTTCTGCACCCGCTCCTCGGCTCGCCCGAGCTCGTCGAAGGCCATCTCGCCCTTCTTCTCGGACTCCTTGAGGTGGTGGATCGCGTCGCGGCGCACGTTGCGCACGGCGACCCGCCCCTCCTCGGCATAGCGGCGGACGACCTTGACCAGGTCCTTGCGCCGCTCCTCGGTGAGCTGCGGGATCGTGAGCCGGATCAGCTTGCCGTCGTTCGACGGCGTCAGGCCGAGGTCGGACTCCTGGATGGCGCGCTCGATGTCGCGCATCGCGTTCTTGTCGTACGGGGTGATCGTCAGCAGCCGGGGCTCGGGCACGCCGACGGTGGCGAGCTGCACGAGCGGCGTCTTGGTGCCGTAGTAGGAGACCTGGATGCGATCGAGCAGGGCCGCCGACGCCCGGCCGGTGCGCACGCTGTTGAACTCGTGCTTGGTCGCCTCGATCGTCCGGTCCATGCGGCGCTTCGCATCCTGCAGGGCATCGTCGATCACGGTCACGACACGCTCCTCCGCTCTCCCGGTTTCCGCTCAGTCTTCATCGTCGTCGTCGCCTGCCGGCTCGCGCACCGGCGGGTCGGCGGCGCGGCGGTTCGAGGCCACGATCGTACCGATCGGCTCACCCCGCACGATGCGGCTGATGTTGCGCTCGTCGCCGATGTTGAAGACCCGGATCGGCATGTCGTTCTCCATGCACAGGGAGACGGCCGTCGCGTCCATCACCCGCAGCCCGCGCTGCAGCACCTCGCGGTGGGTCACCTCGGGCAGGAACTGCGCGTCGGGCTCGATCCGCGGATCGGCGTCGTACACGCCGTCGACGCCGTGCTTGCCCATCAGGATCACCTGGGCGCCGATCTCGCAGGCCCGCAGGGCGGCCGCGGTGTCGGTCGAGAAGAACGGGTTGCCCGTGCCGCCGGCGAAGATCACCACGCGGCCCTTCTCGAGGTGGCGCATCGCCCGGCGCCGGATGTACGGCTCGGCGACGGCCTCGATCGTGAGAGCGGTCTGCACCCGGGTGTAGACGCCCAGCCGTTCGAGCGCCTCCTGGATCGCGAGCGCGTTGATGACCGTTCCGAGCATGCCGGCGTAGTCGGCCGTCGCCCGGTCGTGGCCCTTCTGGCTCTGCGAGGCGCCGCGGATGATGTTCCCGCCCCCGACGACCACGGCGATCTCGACGCCGACGTCGCGGACGCGCTTGATCTCGCGGGCGATGGCCGCGATCCGGTCCGGGTCGTGCCCGAACTGGTGCGTCCCCATGAGGTCCTCACCCGAGAGCTTCAGCACCACCCGCTGGTAGACCGGGCCGGCGGCAGTCTCGCCGCCGGCCGGAAGGGTCTCGGATGCGCTCACGCGCCGCGCTCGAAGCGGGCGAACCGCTTGATCTCGATGTTCTCGCCGAGCTTGCCGGCGAGCGCCGCCCGCATCTGCTCGATGGTCACGTCGGCGTCACGGATGTACGCCTGGTCGAGCAGGCAGACGCTCTGGAACCACTTGTCGAGCTTGCCCTGGGCGATCCGGTCGCGGATGTTCTCGGGCTTGTCGGCGGCCTGGGCCCGGTAGATCTCGAGCTCGGCCTCCTTCGAGGCCTCGGGCACGTCGGCGCGGCTGATCCACTGGGTGTCCGGGCTCGCGCTGATCTGCAGCGCGACCTCGTGGGCGAACTCGCGGAAGTCGGGGCTGTTGGCCACGAAGTCGGTGTTGCAGCCGACCTCGACGAGCACGCCGATGCGGCCGTTGCCGTGGATGTAGGCGTCGACGACGCCCTCGCTGGTGCCGCGGCCGGCGAGCTTGCCGGCCTTGGCCATGCCCTTCTCACGCAGCAGCTTCACGGCCGCGTCGATGTCGCCACCGGTCTCGGCGAGGGCGCCCTTGCAGTCCATCAGACCGGCGCTCGTGATCTCGCGGACCTGCTTGACCTCGGCCGCGGAGGGGGAGTAGGAGGTAGCCATTCACGTTCCTTCGGGGGGTGGTTCTCTAGCTCTCGGTGACGGCGGCGGCGGGCGCCTCGGCGGCATCGGGCTCGGCGGCAGCGGGCTTCGCGGCGGCCTCCTCGGCCTCCTGGGCCTCGCGCTCGGCCTGGCGCTGGAGCTCGGCCTCACGGACCTTCTGGCGGCCGTCCCTGACGCCGTCGGCGATCGCCTTGACGATGACGTTGCAGGAGCGGATCGCGTCGTCGTTGCCCGGGATGACGTAGTCGGCCTCGTCCGGGTCGCAGTTCGTGTCGACCAGCCCGATGACCGGGATCTTGCAGCGGTGCGCCTCGCGGATCGCGAGCGCCTCCTTCTTCAGGTCGACCACGAACATGGCCTGCGGGAGCCGGCGCATGTCGGCCACGCCGCCGAGGTTCGTCTCGAGCTTCTCGAGCTCGCGCAGGATGCCCTGGCGCTCCTTCGTGGGCAGCAGGTCGAGCTGTCCCTCGCGCTGCAGCCGGCGCAGCTCGTGCAGGCGCTCGATCCGGGCCTGGACGGTGCGGTAGTTCGTGAGCAGGCCGCCGACCCAGCGATGGTTGACGTACGGCATGCCGACGGCTTCGGCCATCTCCTCGATGCCGTCCTGGCTCTGCTTCTTGGTGCCGACGAAGAGCACGGAGCCGCCGCGCTCGGCGACGTTCCGGGCGAAGTTGTGAGCGGTCTCGACCAGCTTGATCGTCTGCTGCAGGTCGATGATGTAGATGCCGCCGCGCTCGGAGAAGATGAACCGGCGCATCTTCGGGTTCCAGCGCCGGGTCTGGTGGCCGAAGTGGACGCCGGCCTCGAGCAGCTCGCGCATCGTGACTGCGGGCACGCGGTGCCTCCAACTGTGGTTTCGGGTTGACGACCTCCGGCGGGACGTCCGGCGAACCGATCCCCTGTGAGACCGGCACCACCGCCGGGTTCGTGGAAACCCACCGGTTAGAGGAACATGCAGGCGCCGGCCATTCCGGCACCGCGGCGCAGTATAGCTGCCCTACTCGGTGCGCAGCTGGTCGGGCCGCACGAGGCGGCCGACCGCCGGCAGCGCGGCCAGCGCGGCCAGCAGGCCCGCGCCGAGGGCCAGCGCGGCGAAGGCCGCCAGCGAGTCCAGCGGCAGCACGGTCTCGAGGCCGCGCGAGCGCTGCAGGGCGAGCGCCGTGGCGGCGCCGAGGGCGATCGCCACGACCGCGGCCGCGAGCAGCGGCACGAGCAGCTCGAGCGCCACGGCCAGCCGGACGTGCCTGGCCGGCGTGCCGGCGGCGACCAGGGTGGCCAGCGTGCGGCGGCGCTCCACCAGGCCCTCGAGCGTCGTCACCAGCAGGGAGATCGCGGCGACCACGGCCATGACGACGAAGGCCAGGGCCGTGCCGGCGCGCTCGTTGGCGGTGTGCGGGTCGTTCGCCGCGACGAACGGCGTGGAGCCGGCAGGCTCGACGTCCGCCAGCGGCAGGACGCGGGAGACCTCGCCGCGCACCCGGTCGAACGTCGCCCGGCTGCCGTCGGTGCGGACCAGGACCCGGGCGGTCGTCTGCAGGTGGGCGAGCTGCGGCACGCTGTGGCGGTCGACGACCAGGGCGGCGCCGCCGGTGAGCGGCCAGACCTTCGGCCGGCCGGCGTGGGTGCGCAGGAGCCAGGCCTGGCCGTGGTCGGTCTCGAAGCGCAGGGCCAGCGGGTCGCCGGCGGAGACGAACTGCTCGTCGGGCACGAGCGCCGGGGCCGTGCAGATGCGGGAGGCCGCGACGTTCGAGAGCCGGGCCAGGTCGGGGCAGTCGACGATGGCCACGGACGTGCCGCCGGGCGGGCCGGGCTCGGCGGCGGCCCAGGTCTGCCACACGGCGGCGTCGGCGTGCACGCCGTCGACGAGACCGACCCGCGTGGACAGCTCGTCGATCACCGCGGGCGGCGGCGCCGCCGTGCTGGACGAGGGCGTCACGGCAAGGAGGGTCAGCGACGGGCTGGCGCGGGTCGCCGGCGTGCCGGCCGCTCTCCCCCGGTCCTGGGCGGTGGTGTAGGCCGAGACGACGGTCGCCGCGAACAGGCCGAGCACGATGCCGGTGAGGGCGGCGTAGCCGCGGCGCGGGTCGTCCTGCAGCCGGCGGCCGGCCAGGAGCGCCGCGGGATGGCCGGCCCGCACCAGAAGGCCGGCGACGCCTCGCACGAGGAGCGGGCCGGCGACGACCAGCGCGGTCGCGGCGATGGCGAAGGCCACGACCTCGCGCGTGGCCGGCAGGCGCTGGCTCCGGGTCGCCACGAGCAGGAGTCCGGCGGCCACGGCGGCCAGAACCCACGGCCAGCGCCGTGGCGTTCGGCCGGCCTCGGCTCCCAGGCGGACGGCCGAGAAGCGAACGGCGAGGTCGCCGATCCGCACCGCGAACCGGAGCCCGAGACGGACCGGGTCGCCCCGCCTGGGGGTGCGCGAGCGGGCCAGCACGGTGGCCGCGGCGCCGAGCGCCGCGAGCAGCGGGACGCCGACCAGCACCGCGAGCCACTGGCGCGGCGTCGGCGCCAGGTCCGAGGCGAAGCACGAGAACCCGGCGATCGGGTGGTGCTCGGGCAGCGGGCGCAGGAGCAGGGAGAGGCCAGCGCCGGCCAGGGCTCCGACCAGCCCGGCCAGCGCGGCCTCGGTCGCGGCGATCTGGGCCACCTGGCGGCGCGACCCACCGGCCAGGCGGAGCGCCTCGAGGCGGCGCTCGGACGTCCGGGTCGCGAGCCGCAGCGCGACCCAGAGGAAGACCAGGACGGGCAGGAGCATCGCCGCGGCGAGCAGCCCGACCGGCGTGCGATGGGGCGACGACGGTGCGGCCACGTGCGTCTGCCAGGCGCGGACGAGCACCGCCTGGTGCGTCTCTGCGAGCCGCTCTGCCTGCCAGCCGACGACCGCGACGAGGTCGCGCGGGTCGGCGAGCAGGCCGTGGCCGACGCCGCCGGCGATCCGCCACGGCACGAGCGCCCGGTAGGTCGCCGCGTTCGGGCCGTCCAGCAGGCGCGCGAGGGCCGGCGAGACGATCGCCGTGCCGGGCGCCGGCAGGTGCGAGACGCCCGGCGGGAGCGGCGCGCCCGGCCCGGTCGGGGCGACGCCGATCGTGGTCACCGCGCGGCCGTCGATCCACATCCGCTGGACGGCCGCGAGCGTCTCGTGCCCGGGCCGGACAGGGGCGAGGGCCGAGGGGCCGACGGCGCCGTAGGTGCGGGCGGCGACCCGCTCGTCGATCCGCCGCTGGGCGTTCCCGTAGCCCAGGACGAGCAGCAGGATGGCCACGCCGACCGCGACGCCGGCGGCGACCAGGGCCAGCCGGGCGATCGCCGACCGCCCGCCGGCGAGCGCGAGCCGAAGCCCGAGACGGGTCACAGGAGGACTCCGCTCCCGTGGACGCGCCCGTCACGCAGCTCGAGCTCGCGGGCGGCGTAGGCCGCCACGCGCGGGTCGTGGGTCACGACGATGACGGTCGTCTCGCGCGTGCGCGCGAGCGACACCAGGAGCTCCATCACCAGCTCGCCGGCGAGCGAGTCGAGCGCCCCGGTGGGCTCGTCGGCGAAGACCACGGCGGGGTCGGTCACCAGCGCGCGGGCCACTGCGACCCGCTGCAGCTCGCCGCCCGAGAGGTCGCGCGGCCGCTTGTCGGCGCTGCGGCGGACGCCGAGCTGCTCGAGCCAGTCGAGGGCGCGTTCGCGGGCGTCGCGCCGCCGGCCGCCCGAGAAGAGCAGCGGCAGCATCACGTTCTCGACCGCGGGCAGCTCGGGGACGAGCCGGCCGAACTGGAAGACGAAGCCGAAGTCGCGGCGCCGGAGCTCGGCCCGCTCGGCGTCGGAGGCCAGGTCGATCCGCCGTCCCTCGTAGAGGACGCTGCCGGAGTCGGGGACGAGCACGCCGGCGAGGCACTGCAGGAACGTCGACTTGCCCGAGCCGCTCGGCCCGGTGACGGCGACGATCTCTCCCGGCTCGACGTCGATGTCGGCGCCGCGCAGCGCCTCGTCGGCGCCGAACGCCAGGCGCAGGTTCATGGCCCGCAGGAACGGCGTGCTCATCGGATCGTGACCTCCTCGGCGATCTCGGAGAGGCGCTGCTGGGTGAGCTCCATCCAGCGCAGGTCGGCCTCGAGGTGGAACAGGGCGTGGTCGGCGAGCAGCCGGTCGACGAGGCTCCCCTCCTGCTTGAGGCGGGTGAGCTCGCGCATGCGCTGGCGGTGGCGGTCGCGCTGATCGTCGAGGAAGCCGTCGGCGGGCCGCTCCGAGAGCAGGGCCAGGACGACCTTCGTGAACAGCGTCGGCTGCAGGAACGGCTCGGGGCTCTCGGGCTCGCGCAGCCAGCGGTCGAGCTCGGCGGTGCCGTGCGGGGTGATGACGTAGCGCTTGCGATCCGGCCCGCGCCCCGGCTCCTCGCGGTCGAGCGAGACGCTGCCCGCCCGCTGCAGCCGCTGCAGGGTGGCGTAGATCTGCCCGAACTGCAGCGGACGCGCGTTCGAGAACAGGACGTCGTACTCGCGCTTGAGCTCGTAGCCGTGCGCCGGAGCGTGCTCGAGCAGGCCGAGCAGGGTGTACGGGACGCTCATCGCGGCCGACTCTACACTCGGTGTATACCCTCAGTCAATACAGGAGTGGGGCGCGAGGCGAGGACACCAGCGCGACCCGGAGAGGACCCGGCACGAAGGGCTGAGGCGAGCGGCCAGAGCGACCCCGGAGAGGACCCGGCAGGCCGGGCCGAGGCGAGCGGGCCAGCGCGACCCGCAGAGGACCCGGCAAGCAGCCCCGAGGCAAGCGGCCAGCGCGACCCGGTGAGGACCCGGCAAGAAGGGCGAAGCCCCTTCAACCGGGCCTGTCGGTGATCCGACGCCAAGGCACGCGACGAACCCGAGGACGCTGCTCGACCGGAAGTCGGATCACCGACTGTGGTTGGCCCGGTTCTTCGTCCTTGGGAGGTCTGCGTACCGACCCCGATGCCGGCGCGGCGATGGTTCGTACGAGTACGCCAAGCACCAGCTCGACCACCCCGTCACCCCTCCCGCGCCCGCTCGAGCCCCGCAGCGAGGTCCTTCGGCAGCGGCGACGCGAACCGCAGCTCCTCGCCGCTGACCGGGTGGGGGAACGCGAGCGCGCCGGCGTGCAGGAACTGGCGGTCGAGGCCGAGCTCGGCTCCGCCGCGTCCGTACAGCGGGTCGCCGACCACCGGGTGGCCGATCGCCGCCAGGTGCACCCGGATCTGGTGGGTGCGGCCCGTGTCGAGCTTCACGTCGAGCAGCGAGTAGCGGCCGAGGGTGTCGTCGAGCGTGAAGTGGGTCACCGCGTCACGCGCCGCGCGCCCGTCGATCCCCATCCTGGCCGGGTCGAGCGGGTCGCGGCCGATCGGCGCCTCGATCGTCCCGCGGCGCGACGGCGGGCGGCCGTGGACCAGGGCCCGGTAGCGGCGCTCGATGGTCCGGTCGCGCAGCAGCTCCTGCAGCCGGCGGTGCGCAGCGGGCTTCTTCGCGACCACCAGCAGCCCGGAGGTGTCCCGGTCGAGCCGGTGCACGATCCCCGGCCGCTCGGGGTCGTCCCCGCCGGCGATCTGGTGGGCCAGCAGCGCGTGTACCAGCGTCGGCCCGCGCACCCCGGGCGCCGGATGCGTCACCAGGCCGGCGGGCTTGTCGACCACCAGCAGGTACTCGTCCTCGAACGGGATCGCGAGGCCGAGGTCGACCGGCTCGAGCCCGACGGCGGCCTCCTCGCGCGCCTCGATGCGCAGCTCCTCCCCACCCTGCAGCCGCAGCGACTTCGCCGCCTGGCGCCCGTCGACCAGCACCGCGCCGGCCTCCACCAACCGCTCGGCCGCGGCCCGCGAGCCGATCCACTCGAGGTCGGCGAGGAAGCGGTCGAGCCGGGTGCCCGCGGCCTCGGCCGGCACCTCGACCTCGGCGGCGCTCACCGGTTCGTCAGATCGATCGCCGGCTCGGGCCGGGGCGGCTCTGCACGGAACAGGATCCACAGGAGCAGGGCCACGCCGAGCACGATGAACGAGTCGGCGAAGTTGAACGTCGGCCACCAGCGCAGGTCGACGAAGTCGGTCACGTAGCCGTTGACCAGCCGATCCCAGAGGTTCGACACGCTCCCGCCGAGCAGCAGGCCGACGGCCACCGGCACCAGCGGGTGGCGGCCCGCCGAGCGCGAGAAGAACAGGACCATCCAGCCCACCGCGGCGGCCGTCAGCACCGACACGATCGGCAGCCTGTGGGCGAACACCCCGAACGCGATCCCCTGGTTGCGGACGTGCCAGAGCGAGATGCCGGCGACCAGGTCGACCGACTCGTTCAGGTGCAGCGAGCTCGCGACCGCGGCCTTCGTGATCTGGTCGGCCGCGACGGCCGCCGTCGCGACCGCGGCCAGCTCGACCCACTCGAGCGGGCCGGCGCGCCAGCTGTCGGGCCGGACGTGCGGCGGGGTCGGACGCGGAGCGGTGGCACCCGGGGCTCCCGGGTGGGTCGCGGCCAGCGCTACCCCACCTCGCGCCGTCGGGCGCAGCCGATGCAGAGCTCGACGTAGGGCAGCGCCTCGAGGCGCTCCGTGCCGATGTCGTCGTGGCAGCTCGTGCACTTCCCGTAGCGGCCCTGCTCGATGCGCCGGAGCGCGGCGTCGTACTGGGCCAGCAGGTGCTCCTCGTTGTCCTCGAGCGTCACCTCGAGCTCGCGGTCGAAGGTCGCCGACGCGGCGTCCCCGAGATGCGAGTCGGACCCGTCCTCGTCGGTCTCGTCCTCGAGGGACGTGCTCAGGGTGCCGCGCAGGCTCAACACTTCCTTCTGGACGTCCTCCCGCTCGCGGAGCAGGCGATCACGCATGACTTCAACGTCGACGGCCACGTCGCTCACCTCGTTGGTCCGGATCCCCGGACTGTCAGCCCAGGGTGAGCAGCATTCTAGCGACGTGCTCAGTCCGAGAGCTCGGCCTCGTACTCGTCGACCAGGCTGGCCGTCGAGGAGACCACCGAACGGAAGCGGGCCCGGAACTCCTTCTCGGTCTCCCGCAGCCGGTACAGGTCGCGGCGCACCCGCTCGCGCTCGGCGTGGGCCTCGCCGATGATCTCGCGCGCCCGGGCCTCCGCCTCGGACACGATCTGACCGGCCGCGTGCCGGGCCTGGGAGCGCATCGCGTCGACCGAGCGCTCCGCCGAGACGAGGGTCTTTCGCAGCATCTCCTCGAGGTCGCGGTGGCGCGCGATCTCGGCCTCCTGCTCGTCCACCCGGTCCTGCAGGTCGGCCCGTTCGCGCCAGACGTCGCCGTACGCGTCGGCGATGCGCTCGAGCTGGTTGTCCACGCTGCGCTTGCGGTAGCCCAGGAGGCGCCGCGGAAAGCGGAGATGGCGAAGCTCGACGGGCGCGATGCTCATCGGGGTCCGCTTCGTCGCGGCCCGAAGAACTCCTGCTCAGCGAGCGTCACCCAAGGATGATGTTCCGGGCGATCGTCTGCACGGCGATGACCGAGATGATCGCCAGCATCGGCGACAGGTCGAGCGGCCCCATCATCGGCAGGAGCCGGCGGAACGCGTGCAGCAGCGGCCAGACGGTCTCGCTGGCGAAGTCGCGGATCGCGTACAGCACCCGGTTGTACGGCAGGGTCACGAAGCTCTGCAGGATGTACACCAGGATCAACAGGATGTAGAGGTCGCAGAAGTACTCGACGAAGTTCGCCAGCAGCACCCGGCTGTGGTCGCTCATCCGGCCCTCCTATCCCAGCTCCGCGGCGCGGCGCATCGCCGCGAGGACGCCGTCGATGATGCCGCCGCGGACGGACGCCCGCTCCATCTGCGCAAGCCCGGCCGCCGCCGTGCCGCCCGGTGAGGTGACCATCCGCCGAAGCTCGGAGCACGACATGCCGGTGTCGTCGAGCAGGCTCGCGGTGCCCACCATCGTGGTGAGGATCAGCTCGCGGGCCTTCGTCGCGCTCAGGCCCGAGACGATGCCGGCGTCCTCGAAGGCCTCGACCAGCAGGCCGAGGAACGCCGGGCCGGAGCCGGCCAGCGCGGTGGCGGCGTCGAACAGCCGCTCCTCGAGCCGGACGACCGTCCCGATCAGCGAGAACCAGTCGAGCACCTGCTGCTCGGCGGCGGTGTCGGCGAAGCGGCCCTGGGCGAAGCACAGCGTCCCCGAGCAGACCCGGACGCCGACGTTCGGCATGAACCGGAAGACCGGCGCGTCCTCGTCGAGGATGTTCTCCATCGTGGTCGTCGCCACGCCGGCGGCCACCGACGCCACGGCCTTGCGCGGCGTGACGAGCTCGGACACCTCGCGCAGCACCCGCTCGACGTCGATCGGCTTGACCGAGAGGACCACGATGTCGCTCTCGGCGACCAGCTCGGCGTTCGAGGCCGCGGTGCGCAGCCCGTAGCGCTCGGCCAGGGCCGCAGCCCGCCCCGAGCCGCGGTCGGTCACGACCATGCGCCCGGCCCGCTCGGGCTCGGCGCGCATCCAGCCGTCGACCATCGCCGTGGCCATGTTGCCGGCGCCGATGATGCCCAGGGTGGTGAACGGCTCGCTCAACGTGCAGGGATCTTAGATAGCGTCGCCTCCGTGGCGTTCACGGGGGACCCGCCGACCCGGCTCTCGCGCCGTCTGGGGCTGACCGACGCGGTGGTGGTCGGGCTCGGCGCGATGGTCGGCGCCGGGGTCTTCGCAGCCTTCGCGCCGGCCGCCGGAGCCGCCGGCTCGGGGATGCTCACGGCGCTCGCGCTGGCAGGGCTCGTGGCCTTCGCCAACGCCACCTCGTCGGCCGATCTCGCGGCCCTGTACCCCGAGTCGGGCGGCACCTACGCCTACGCCCGCCACCGGCTCGGCGAGAGCTTCGGCGCGCTCGCGGGGTGGGCCTTCGTGCTCGGCAAGACGGCCAGCTGCGGAGCGATGGCCCTGGCGCTCGGGAGCTACGTGGCGCCTGACCAGGCCCGCGTGGTGGCCGTCGGCGGCGTGGTCGCGGTGACCTCGGTGAACCTGGCCGGCGTGCAGCGCAGCGCGGCGCTCACCCGGGTGCTGCTGGTGCTGGTGCTGGCGGCGCTGGCCTGCGTCGTGGTCGCCTGCCTGTTCGGAGGGACGGCCGACGCCTCGCGGATCACCCTTCGCCCCACGGGCGGCGCGCACGGGCTGCTGCAGGCGGCGGCCTTCCTGTTCTTCGCCTTCGCCGGCTACGCCCGCATCGCGACCCTCGGCGAGGAGGTGCGCGACCCCCGCCGCACCATCCCTCGGGCCATCCCGGTCGCGCTGGGGGCAGCGTTCGTGATCTACCTGGCCGTCGGGGCCAGCGCTCTGGCAGCCGTCGGGGCGCCGGTGCTGGCGGCCGCGGACGCGCCCCTACGGGCCGCGGTGGAGGCAGGCTCGCTCGACGGCCTCTCGCCGATCGTCGGGATCGGCGCGGCGGTGGCCTCGCTGGCCTCGCTGCTGTCGCTGATGCTCGGCGTCTCGCGCACCTCGTTCGCGATGGCCACCCGCGGCGACCTCCCACGGCCGCTGTCGGCGGTGCACGCCCGCACCGGAGTGCCGCACCACGCAGAGCTCGCCCTCGGCAGCGTGGTGATCCTGCTGGTGCTGGTGGCCGACCTGCGCGGGGTCATCGGGTTCAGCTCGTTCTGCGTGCTCGGCTACTACGCGCTGGCGAACGCGAGCGCGCTGACGCTCGGGCCCGAGGAGCGTCGCTGGCCCCGGGTCGTGCCCGTGCTCGGGCTGCTGGGCTGCGCCGCCCTCGGGCTCAGCCTGCCGTGGAGGACGGTCGCCGCCGGCGCAGCGCTGCTCGTCGTGGCGATGGCGCTGCGGGCGATTGCCCACGCCCGCGCCGGGGGAGACCCGCCCGAACCGACCGGGTAGGAGGGGTCATGCGCACGTCCCGTCTCGTCCTCGGCGCCGCGGTCGCCCTCGCGGCCGGCGCCGGATCCGCCCAGGCCGCGCAGGCCGCGCAGGCACCGACGCTGCTGGCCCGGGCCGTCCTGCCGGCAGCGACGTTCGCGCCCGGACCGCCGTCCGGCGCGTTCATCGGCGCCGGCCCGATCAACGGCCAGACCGTGCCGTTCCCGAGCCAGCCGGTGCAGGGCTTCTCGGCGATCCTGCGCGCCGGCGGCGACTCGTACCTGGCCATGGAGGACAACGGCTACGGCACGAAGGCCAACTCGGCCGACTTCCTGCTGCGGGTCTACCGGATCCGGGCCAGCTGGGAACGGGCGAGCGGCGGCCCCGGCACGGTCGACGTGCTCGGGTACATCTCCCTGCGCGACCCGCGCCACCTCGTGCCCTGGCCGATCGTCAACGACGGCACGACGGACCGGCTGTTGACCGGCGCCGACTTCGATCCCGAGTCGATGCGCCGCGCACCCGACGGCACGCTGTGGTTCGGCGACGAGTTCGGGCCGTTCCTGCTGCACACCAACGCGCGCGGCATCCTGCTCGAGCCGCCCTCCCCGCTGCCGGGCGTGCAGTCCCCGGACAGCCCGCTGCTCGGCTCGGGCACCGCGAACCTGCCGGCGAGCGGCGGGTTCGAGGGCACCGGCCTGTCCGCCGACCACACCCGGCTCTACCCGATGCTCGAGAAGGCCCTGCTGGACGACGTGAACCAGTCGCGCCGCTGGATCTACGAGTTCTCGCTGCAGTCCGGGTCGTACACCGGCCGCACGTGGGAGTACCCGACGGACGACCCGCACGACTCGGTCACCGACCTCACCCGCGTCGCCGGCGACCGGTTCGTGGTCATCGAGCGGGACCAGAACCAGGGCGCGGCGGCGATCGTCAAGCGGATCTACGAGATCGACCTGAACGACGTCGGGCCCGACGGCCTCCTGCGCAAGCACCTGGTGGTCGACCTGCTGGACATCGCCGACCCGAACCTGATCTCGCTGCCGGCGCGGCCCGGAGACATCGGCCTCGGCCCGACGTTCACGTTCCCGTTCATCACCACCGAGGCCGTCCTGCCGCTCGGCGGCCGCAAGCTGCTGATCGCGAACGACAACAACTATCCGTTCTCGACCGGCCGCAACCCGGCCCTGCCCGACGACGACGAGATGGTGATCGTGCGGGCGCCGGCGCTGGTGCGCTGAGAGGCCGTTGGTACGGTGCCCGGATGGCCCGGCCTGACGAAGCGGACCAGCGCGACGACCAGGCTGCTCCGGACTATCGTCCGGAGGCCCTGCGGCACGCGCGCGCCGGCGGCAGCGTCAACATCGCGGCCTACCTCGCAGCCAGCCTCGGGTTGCCGCGCTGGGCCGAACGGCTGCAGGAGCTCGAAGGGGAGGAGCACCAGCTCCTGAGCCGTCTGCGTCGGGCGTGGATCGAGCTCGCCGAGGCGACACCGGACGACGGCGCGTTCGCGCGTGCCTGGCTCGCCCGGGTGCAGGCGACGCGGTTCGACGAGATCAACGCGCTCGTCGATCAGCACAACGAGTTCTATCCCGTCGAGCGCCGCCTGCCGTGGGACCTGCGGCTCGGCGACTACCGGGCGCCGTGGGGCATGGAGTGGCGTCGTACGCGGCGCGACGCCGTCTGGCTGCTGGAAGCCCTTCCTGCCGATCGCGCCACCGCCCTCGCCTCGAGGCGCTAACCGGAGAACTGCCCGAGCGAGCTGTCCTGCACGTCGTACAGCAGGTGCACCGCTCCGCGGCCCTGCACGACGCGCGGCTCGCCCAGGCGGACCGGCGTGGCCTTCGTCAGCTCGTCGAAGAACGGCCGGCCCGTCCCGAGCACGACCGGGGCGAGGTCGATCGCGAGACCGGTCGCAAGGCCGGCGTCGAGTACCTGGCTGCCGAGGTTGCCGGCGGCGACGGCCACGATGCGGTCGTCGCCGGCGATCCCGGCGGCGATCTCGACCGCCCGCTCCACCCCGCCCTCGATGACGAACGTGAACGGCGCGCGTGGGAACCGCCCGACCCACTCGTCCGGCACCGCGTGCGTGACGACGACGACCGGCACGTCGATCGGGTGCACCCCGCTCCAGCCGTCGGTGAGGTCGAACAGCCGCCGTCCGACGATCAGCGCGCCCACCGAGCCGAAGAGCTCGTCGAGATAGTGCGGCATCGTCCGGCGACAGCGAGAAGCTCACGCCCTCGTTCGGCGTCTTCCGCTCGACGTCGCCATTGGCGTACCAGCCGAACAGCTCGCTCACCCCGTCCTGCTCGTCGGCCACGAAGCCGTCGAGGGACATCGTCGCGTTCACGATCACACGGGTCATCAGGCCTCCGTGGAGATGAACACGCTCTTGAGCTCCGTGTTGTGCTCGAGCGCGTGCATCCCGAGCTCCTTGCCGACGCCGGACTGCTTGTAGCCGCCGAACGGCGTCTGCACGAACACCGACGAGTTCGAGTTCACCCCGAGCACGCCCGTCCGCAGCGCCCGGGCGACCCGCAGGGCCCGGGCCGAGTCGCGCGTCCACAGCGAGCCGGACAGGCCGTAGGGGGTGTCGTTCGCCAGGCGGACCGCCTCGGCCTCGTCCCGGAACGGGATCACGCACACGACCGGCCCGAAGATCTCGTTGCGGGCCACGGCCATGTCGTTGCGCACCCCGCCCAGCACCGCGGGCGTGAGGTAGGAGCCGCGGGCCAGCTCGCCGCCCGGCCGCTCGCCGCCGCACAGGAGCTCGGCGCCCTCGGACGTCCCGCGCTCGATCCAGCCCTCGACCGTCTCGCGCTGGCCGTCCGACACCAGCGGCCCGACCTCGGTGGCGTCCTGGTCGGGCGGGCCGACCACCAGCGTGCGGGCGGTCGCCGTGTAGCGCTCGACCACCTCGTCCAGCACCGAGGCCTCGACCAGCAGCCGCGAGCGGGCGCAGCAGTCCTGCCCGGCGTTCCCGAACACCGCGTACGGCGCCTGCCTCCCGACCCGCTCGAGATCGGCGTCGGCGAACACCACGGCGGCCGACTTCCCGCCCAGCTCGAGCGTGACCCGCTTGATCGTCGCGGCGGCCCGGCGGGCCACGTCGGCGCCGACCTCGGTCGACCCGGTGAAGCCGATCTTGCCCACGTCGGGGTGCTCCACGAGCCGGTTCCCGACGGTGCGCCCCGGCCCGGGCACCACGTTCAGGACGCCCGGCGGCAGGCCCGCCTCGATCCACAGCTCGGCGTAGCGCAGCGCCGTCAGCGGCGTGAGCGAGGCCGGCTTCAACACCACCGTGTTGCCGGCCGCGAGCGCCGGCGCAGCCTTCCAGTTGGCGATGTTCAGGGGGAAGTTCCAGGGCGTGATCAGCCCGACCACGCCGATCGGCTCGCGGAACGTCAGCGCGATCCCGTCGGCCTCGACCGGGACGGTGTGGCCGAAGAACTTGTCGACCGCGCCGGCGTAGTAGCGCAGCACGTCGACGACCATCCCGAGCTCGCCGCGGCTGTCGGAGATCGGCTTTCCGACGTCGTCGGTCTCGATCCCGGCGAGCTCCTCGGCGTGCGCCTCGATCACGTCGGCGAAGCGCAGCAGGTGACGCCCGCGGGTCACCGGCGAGAGCGCGCCCCAGTCCTCGAACGCCCGCCGCGCCGCGGCGACCGCCCGGTCGGCGTCCTCCACCCCGGCCTCGGCGACCCGGGCCAGCAGCTCGCCGGTCGCCGGGTTGAACGTCTCGAACGTCCGGCCCTCGGCGGCGTCCACCCGCTCGCCCCCGATGACCAACCCCTCGACGGCCGTCGTGCTCAGCGGGTCACCAACCTGTCGTGGTAGGCCCGCGCAGCCTCGACGAGCCCCCAGAAGAGCGGCGCGCCGCCGGCCCCGGGCTCCTCCTCGGGATGCCACAGCACGCCCAGGCAGAACGGGTGCTCGGGATCCTCGACCGCCTCGACCGTCCCGTCGGGCGCCCGGGCGGCGATCCGCAGGCCGTCGCCGACCTGCTCCTCGCTCACGCCCTGGTGGTGCGCCGAGTGCACCGTCACCTCGTCGCCGAGCAGCTCGTGCAGGCCGCTGGCCCCGTCGATCTCCACCGGGTGCCGCCCGAACACGCCCGGCCCCGGCCGGTGCGGCGCCATGTCGACCACGTCGGCCAGGTGCTGGGTCAGCGACCCGCCGGCGAGCACGTTCAGGAGCTGCATCCCCCGGCAGATGCCGAGGACCGGCAGCCCCCGCTCCCGGGCCTCGCGGCCGAGCGCGGCCTCGAAGGCGTCGCGCAGCTCCTCCTTGGCCCCGGTCTCGGGGTGCGGGTCGGCCGCGCCGTACAGGTCGATGCCCAGGTCCGCGCCGCCGATCAGGAGCAGCCCGTCGACGGCGTCCAGCACCTCGCCCGGCTCGGCCACGCCCTCGGCCGTCGGCGCGAGCAGCAGCGGCAGCCCGCCGGCCAGCCGCACGCCCTCGACGTAGCCGGCGGGAAGCAGGGCCGACGGCAGCTCCCAGTGCGACCAGCGCGCGGTCGTGAGGTAGGTCGTGATCCCGATGCGGGGCCGCATCGCGGGCAGCCTACAGGCGCTCGAACCCGCGCTGGAGCTCCCAGTCGGTCACGGCCGCGTCGAACTGCTCCTGCTCGATCCTGGCCGCGTTCAGGTAGTGGTCGACGACGTCCTCGCCGAACGCGTGCCGGGCCAGGTGCGACTCGGACAAGAGCGCCGTCGCCTCGCGCAGCGAGCGCGGCACGTGCGGGCGGTCGTGGGCGTCGTACCCCGAGCCCTTCCACTCGGGCTCGAGCTCGTAGCCGCCGTCGATGCCGGCCAGCCCGGCGGCGATCAGCGCGGCGAACGCCAGGTACGGGTTGGCGTCGCCGCCGGCGATCCGGCACTCGACCCGGGTCCCGTTGCCGTGCCCGACCACCCGGAAGCCGCAGGTGCGGTTGTCGTGCCCCCACACCATCGCCGTCGGCGCGAACGAGCCCGCCTGGTAGCGCTTGTACGAGTTGACGTTCGGCGCCAGGAAGTACGACAGCTCGCGCATGTGCGTCAGCAGGCCGGCCAGGAACTGCGCGAACGTCGGCGCCAGCTCGTCGCCGTGGCCCGCGAACAGGCTGTTCTCACCCTCCCACAGCGAGAGGTGGATGTGGCACGAGTTGCCCTCGCGCTCGTCGTACTTGGGGATGAACGAGAGCGCGTAGCCCTCCTGGTGGGCGATCTCCTTCGCGCCGTTGCGGTAGACGGCGTGCACGTCGGCCATCTCGAGGGCCTCGGCGTAGCGGAAGTTCAGCTCGTGCTGGCCGAAGTTGCACTCGCCCTTGGTGTTGATCACGGGCATGCCGGCGCCGGCCATCCCGAGCCGCAGCTTGCGCATGAACCCCTCGACCAGCGTCGAGCCGAAGATCGAGTAGTCCACGTTGTAGGCGTTGGCGGGCGTCAGCTGGTGCCAGCGCTTGGCCCGCGCGCTGTCGTACGACTCGGCGAACAGGATGAACTCGAGCTCCGAGCCGGCGAACGCGCCCCAGCCGCGCTCGGCGAGCCGGGCCAGCTGGGCCCGCAGCACCTGCCGCGGCGAGGGGCGCACCGGGCTCCCGTCGAGCCACTCGAGGTCGGCCAGGCACAGCGCCGTCCCGTCGAGCCAGGGGATGGCGCGCAGCGTGTCGAGGTCGGGGCGGAAGACGAAGTCGCCGTAGCCGAGCTCCCAGGACGACATCGCGTAGCCGGCGACGGTGTTCATGTCGACGTCGACGGCCAGGAGGTAGTTGCAGCCCTCGGCGCCGTTCTCGACCACCTCGTCGAGGAACGCCGGCGCATGCAGCCGCTTCCCCTGGAGCCGTCCCTGCATGTCCGTCATGGCCAGGATGACCGTGTCGATCGAGCCTGCCTCGACGGCCTTGCGCAGCTCCTTGAGCGACAGCTTCCCCTCCACCGCACCCTCCCTCGAGGTGTGTGGGAGAGGGCCGAAGCCCTCCCCCACGTCGTGTCAGTCCGCGCCGGCAGCGCCGAGCTGGGCCTCGATCTGCTCGAGGTCCGCCTCGTCGCCCTGGCGCACCGGTCCCTGGAACCAGTTCCTGGCCGAGAGCACCCACCAGCCGCCGAACAGGATCAGCGCGCCTCCCACCGTGAGCGGGGCGTAGTTGACCACGTCCCAGCTGAAGTTCTCGTTGCCGGGAATCCCGCCCGGGGTCACCGGGAGGATGAACAGGATCGTGATGAAGACCACCCAGAGCACCGCGATCGGATCGATCCACTTGTAGTGCCGCCCGAGCGACCACGCGCCCGGCTGGAACGCGTCCCCCGCGCGCCAGCGCAGGTAGACCGGGATCACGTAGGCGATGTACAGGCCGATGATGGCGATCGACGTGCCGACGAGGTAGCCGATGGTCGGCTTCCACCAGGTCGGCACCATCAGCAGGAACGAGAGCCCGCAGATGCACCACACCGCGTTGACCGGCTGGCGGGCGGAGCCGAGCTGGCGCCAGGTCCTGTGGAACGGCGTCGCACCGTCGCGCGAGAACGCGAACAGCATCCGCGAGGCCGAGGTCACCGAGGCCATGCCGCAGAACAGCTGGGCCACGACGGCGATGAACAGCATGAACTCCGCCCACTTGCTGGACGTCGCCGTCTGCCAGATGTACTGCACCATGAACCCGGCGCCGAGGTCGCCGCCGGTGGCCACCTGCCCGATGTCGCCGGGCACCGCGAAGGTCACGGCCAGCAGGATGATCCAGCCGAAGACCAGCGAGACGACGACGGACATGATGACGCCCATGGCCGCGCCGCGGGAGGCGTTCCTGGTCTCCTCGCTCATGTGCGCCGAGGCGTCGTAGCCGGTGAAGGTGTACTGGGCCATCAGCAGGCCGAGACCGAACACCATCCAGAACAGCGGGCTCGAGAAGCCGAGGCCCGAGAAGCCCGAGTAGTTCAGCTCCTTCGTGAACACGAAGCTGACGGACTGGTGGTGGTCGGGGATGACGACCAGCACGGCGACGATCAGGGCGACGCCGAAGACGTGCCACCAGACCGACACGTCGTTCAGCAGCGCGACCACGCGCACCCCGAACGTGTTCAGCAGGCCGTGCAGGATCAGGATCAGGCCGTAGATCAGGAGCAGCCGGTGGGGGGTCGCGACCATCCCGAACCAGAGGTTCAGCAGCGACCCCAGGAAGATCGTCGAGCCGTACACGATCGCGGCGGTCACGCCGACCTGGCCGACCAGGTTGAACCAGCCGGTGAACCAGCCCCAGACGGGACCGCCGAGGCGGCTGGCCCAGTAGTAGAGCCCGCCGGCCGTGGGCATCGCGGAGGCCAGCTCGGCCATGCCGAGGGCCACGATGCAGACCATCGCGCCGACGATCAGCCAGCCCCAGGTGATCGCGATCGGCCCGCCGTTCAGGAAGCCGATGTAGTACGACGTCAGGCAGCCGGCGAGGATCGAGATGATGGTGAACGAGACGGCGAAGTTCGAGAAGCCGCCCATCGTCCGGATCAGCTCCTGCGCGTAGCCCAGCTCGTGGAGCTGGGCCTCGTCGTCCGACAGCTGCCGCCTGCCTCGGGTTGCGCGCTCATGGTGCTCTCCCGCGCATGGTCCACCTCCGTGGTGCCGCATGCCCGGCGGCGGGCCGGGCGCCGACTCAGCCTGAGCCGCCGGTTCGCCGCCCGGACGCGCTGTCCTTCAGCGCGTGGGACCTACTGCTGGTTGAAGAAGCCCCGCGTCGAGGTACCGGGCACGGTCCTCGGCGGAGAGCTCGACGTCGCGGGGTGTCAGCAGGAAGACCTTGTCGGCGATCCGCTGCATCCCGCCGTCGAGCGCGTAGGTCAGCCCCGAGGCGAAGTCGATGAGCCGCTTCGCGAGCTGGGTGTCGGCGTTCTGCAGGTTGATGATCACCGGGATGTCCCGCTTGAAGCGGTCGGCGATCGTCTGCGCGTCGTTGAAGGAGCGCGGCGCGATCAGGTGCACCTTCGCCAGGTCGGTGGCCCGCTCGGCCTCGGCCGGCCGCAGGACGGCGGTGGCGCCCTGCGGGTCGCTGCGGCGCCCGCGTGGGGTTCGTCTGGGCGTGGGCTCCTCGCTGAAGATGTCGTCGATTTCGGCGCTGCCTCGCCCGCGCCGCTGGTCGATCCGGCGCACGTTGGGCCGGTCACGGTAGGTCCGCTCGAGATCCTCGTTGGCCGCCGAGCCATCCTCGTCGTCGTCGTCGTACCAGGTGTCGTCCTCGGCGAGACCGAAGTAGACGAGCATCCCGTGCCAGCGGTCACGAAGCCCCATGATCGGCGGAGCCTACAGACCGGGTCGGCCGTACAGCGTGGATCCGAGCCGGACGATGGTCGCTCCCTCCTCCACCGCGACGGCGTAGTCCTGCGACGTCCCCATCGAGAGGGTGCCGAACGAGTGGCGCCCGTCCCAGCGCCCGGCGAGGACGTCGGCGAGCTCTCGCAGCGCGGCGAACGCGGCGCGCGAGTCCTCGGGCTCGCCCGCCAGCGGCGGCATGGTCATCAGGCCCTGGAAGCGGACCCGGTCGAGCGGCTCGACGGCCTCGAGGAACGCGTCCACCCCGTCGCGCGGCACGCCCGCCTTCGAGGCCTCGCCGGCGACGTTGACCTCGAGCAGGCAGGCCACCGGGACGTCGCTGCGGCGCTGCAGCTGCTCGCAGGTGCTCTCGCTCTCGACCGCGTGGATCAGCCGGACACGGCCGACCACGTCGCGGACCTTGCGGCTCTGCAGGTGCCCGATGAAGTCCCAGGTGAACAGGTCGACGTGCTCGGCCTGCTTGGCCAGCAGCGCGTCGGAGCGGTTCTCGCCCACGAGCCGGATCCCGGCGGCGTGCAGCGCCGGAAGGTCGGCGGCGTCGACGTACTTGGTGGCCGCCAGCAGCTCGACGTCCTCGGGCCTGCGCCCGGCGCGGCGGGCGGCGTCGGCGACCTCCGCACGCACCTCCTCGAGCCGGGAGGCGACGACGCCCTGGTCCACGCTCACGCGATCACCGCCAGCACCGCCTGGCGCCCGCCGGGCGAGCCCAGCCGGCGGTGGGAGAAGAAGCGCTCGTCGCAGATCGTGCAGAGGCCGGAGACGTGCACCTCGGCGGCGCCGGCCGCGCGCAGCGCCCGCTCGGCGCCGAGCCACAGGTCGGCCTTGCCGTCGCGCACCGCGTCGTCGCCGAAGGCCGCCCGCAGCGGCTCGCCGACGTCGTCCTGCACCTCGTAGCAGCACGGCCCGGCGCTCGGCCCGACGGCGCACACCGCGCCGGGACCTGCCTGGCGCACGGCCGCCTGCAGCACCCCGCCGAGCAGGCCCTTCCAGCCCGCGTGGGCCACGGCCAGCCGGGGCTCGTCGCCGGGCGTGCAGAGCGCGACGGTGAGGCAGTCGGCGCCGAGCGCCATCAGCCCGGCGCCGGGCGTCGCCGTGGCCAGCCCGTCGGCGCGGGGCGAGTGGAAGTCCGGATCGAGGAACGCGCCGGGCACGGGCTCCTCGATCCAGGCGACCTCGGTCGAGTGGAACTGGCTCATCGTGGCCATGCGCTCGGGGTCGGCCCCGGCCGCCAGCGCCGCGCGGGTGCGGTTCTCGACCACGCTGGCCGCCTCGTCGCCGGTGCCGCGCGAGACGTTCAGCGAGCGGTACGGGCCCTCGGACACCCCGCCGAGCCGGCTCGTGAACGCCACCCGGAAGCGCTCGGGCGCGTCGAAGCGCAGCACCGGCGTCTCGCCGTCGGTCCAGGCGAACCGGGTCACGTCGGCTCCGCCGTCGCCAGCAGCATCCCCTTGCCCGTCGGCAGGACGACGCTCCACAGGCCCGGGTCGCCCTCGACGAGGGCCTGGAACCCGGCCACCTCGTCAGGGTGGGACAGGACGTTGTCCACCACGAGCAGGCCGCGCGGCGCGAGGGCCCGGCGCGGATGCGGCCACCAGCCGGCGTACTCGGTGCGCTCGGCGTCCAGGAACAGCAGGTCGACCGAGCCGGCGGGCACCTCGCGCAAGGTGTCGCCGCCGTCGGCCACCCGCAGGTCGGCGTTGCCGGCGAGCCCGGCCCGCTCGACGTTGGCCCGCGCCTCGGCCAGCGCGTCGGCGTCGGTGTCGACGCTCACCACCCGGCCGCCGGTGTGGCTCACGGCCTCGCAGAACCAGATCGTCGAGTAGCCGTTCGAGGTGCCGATCTCGAGCACGCTGCGCAGCTCGTTCGACAGCACCAGCAGCCGCAGCAACGCTGCCGAGTCGGGCTCCAGGTTGCGCCGCCGCTTCAGCCGGTCGGCCTGCGAGGCGTCGTGCTCGGCGCCCTCCTTCAGGAGCGCGTCCAGCAGCTCGAGCAGGTCGCGCCTCACGCGAGCCGCCCGAGGATCGGCAGGAGCTCGTCGAGGGTCTCGATCTCGGCGTCGGGCGCGGGCTCGCCGTCGCGCGGGCGGCCGTCCCGGTTGAGCCAGACCGCGAACACCCCGGCGTTGCGGGCGCCGGCCACGTCGAACTCGAGCGAGTCCCCGACGTGCACCATCCGGGACGGCTCCACCCCGGCCTCGCGCAGCGCGACCGCGAACAGCGCCGGATCCGGCTTGGCCACCCCGTGCTGCTCGGCGTGCACCCGAAACGCGAAGCGCCCGCGCAGCACGCAGCGCTCGACGTCGGCGTTCCCGTTCGAGATCAGCCCGAGCGTGTAGCGGTCGCGCAGCGCGTCGAGCACCGGCACGACGTCGGGGTACGGCTCGATCAGCGTCGAGCGTGAGTCCTGGAAGATCTTCGCCAGCTCGTCCACGAGGCCCTCCTCGGCGTGCCCGAGCTCGTCCAGCAGGGCCGCGTAGGCCAGCAGCCGGAGCTCGCGGTAGGACAGGTTCTCGGCGGCGTGCGCCTGGTACACCCGCTCGCGCAGCTCGGACAGCCGCTCGACCGTCACCTCGTCGGCCCGGCCGGCGGGAACCCGCCGCCGGAGCTCGTCGATCGACGCCTCGAGCGCGCCGCGCAGCACCGTGGGGAAGTCCCACAGCGTGTCGTCGCCGTCGAAGGACACCGCGCCGATCCGGCTCACGCGTAGGTGATCGTCGGCACGGTGCCGACGATGTCCGCGATGACGTTGGCGACGCGGTCGGTGGCGCCGGTGAAGAAGATCGCGAACTGGTTGTTGAACAGGAGGATCACGACCAGCAGGACGACCATCCCGTACTGGTCGAGCTGCGACCACTGGGCGTAGGTGCGGCGGTCCATGAACGCGCCGACGATCCGCGAGCCGTCGAGCGGCGGGATCGGGATCAGGTTGAACACGCCGAGCACGATGTTGACCAGGAAGGCGTAGCCGAGGACCTGGTCGCCGATCTCGCCGAAGCTCCCGTGCTCCCTCGAGATCAGGGCGCACACGATCGCGAGCAGGAAGTTCGTCGCCGGCCCGGCGGCGGCCACCACGGCCATGCCGCGCTGGGGGTGCCCGCGGAAGTTCGACGGGTCGACCGGCACCGGCTTGGCCCAGCCGAACAGGAAGCCGGTCCAGTAGCTGATCATGAACACCAGCGTGCCGAGCGGGTCCATGTGCACGATCGGGTTCAGCGAGAGCCGTCCGAGCAGCTTGGCCGTCGGGTCGCCGAGCTTGTAGGCGGTCCAGCCGTGGGCCAGCTCGTGCAGCGTCAGCGAGACGATGAAGATCGGTATGAGGTAGAGGAAGACCTCGACGTCGCTGCTCACGTCACTCCTTGAGGGCGACGCACTCGATCTCGATCGAGGCGCCGGCGGGGAGCTTCGAGACCTCGATCGTCGAGCGCGCCGGGGGCGGGTCGCCGACGAACGTGCGGTAGGTCTCGTTCATCGCGCCGAAGTCGCCGAGATCGGTGAGGAACACGGTCGTCTTGACCACCCGCGCGAGGCTCGAGCCGGCGGCCTCGAGGATCGCCTTCAGGTTCGCGAAGATCTGGGTCGTCTGGGCGGCGACGTCGCCCTCGACCAGCTTCCCGCTGGCCGGGTCGAGCGGCACCTGGCCCGAGACGAAGACCAGCTCGCCGGCGACGATGGCCTGCGAGTACGGCGCGCCGCCGACGGGCGCGGGGGCCTGCTCGGTGCGGACGGCGGACGGCTGCGTCATGGCTCGCGTTCCTCCGAGGTCGGGTTGGCCGCGGCGGCGCGCGCCTCGGCGACGGTCAGGCGCCCCTCGTGGAACGCCGTGGCGATGCTCACAGCCCGCAGGTTGGCATGGCCGAGCGCGGCCAGGCGGCGGACGTCGTCGGCCGTCGCGACCCCGCCGGCGTACACCACCGGACAGGCGACGGACTCGAGCAGCCGCGCCAGCGAGGCCTCGGCGGGCCCGGTCAGGGTTCCGGCCGCGCCGAGGTCGGTGTGCAGGAAGGCCTCGACGCCGCGGTAGGCCAGCTCGCCGGCCGCGTCGGCCAGGTCGAGCGGGCCCTGCTGGCCCCGCGGCAGCCGCACCTGGTCGCCGTCGGCGTCGAGCGCCACCAGCAGGCGCGAGCCGAGCCGGTCGACGGCCCAGCGCAGCACGGCCGCGTCGCCGAAGGCCACCCGGTCGAGCACGAAGCGCGACACCCCGGCCTCGCCGGCCCGGTCGATGTCGGCAGCGCTCTGCAGCCCGCCGCGGTAGGTCACCTCGAGCCCGGCCTCGGCCGACAGCCGGGCGGCCAGTGCGAGCGCCGCCGGCGCGCCGGCGTCCATCCCGTCGATGTCGGTCAGCAGCAGGGCGTCGGCGCCACCCTCGGCGTACGCCTTCGCCACCGCCAGCGGGTCGACGCTCACGACGCGCGTCGGCGCGCCCGGCGCCAGGCGGCGGCGGACGACGTTGCCGGCGCTCACCGGGAGCTCGGGCAGGATCTCGAGCATCAGGCGACGCAGCCTATCGAGAGGGCGTCCTGCACGGCGTCAGCTCGTGGCATCGGCCGTCCTACGCCGAGACGCGCTCGATCTGCGCGCCGAGCTCGCGCAGCCGCTCGTCGATCCGCTCGTAGCCGCGGTCGATCTGCTCGACGTCGCCGATCACGCTCTGCCCCTCGGCGCACAGCGCGCCGATCAGGAGCGCCATGCCGGCGCGGATGTCGGGGCTCGACAGGCGCTGCCCGTACAGCTGGGCCGGGCCGGTCACGACGGCGCGGTGCGGGTCGCAGAGGATGATCTTGGCGCCCATCCCCACCAGCTTGTCGGTGAAGAACAGGCGGTTCTCGAACATCTTCTCGAAGATCAGGATCGTGCCGCGGGCCTGGGTCGCGACGGCGACGGCGATCGACGTCAGGTCGGCCGGGAACGCCGGCCAGACGCCGGAGTCGATCTTGGCGATCTGGTCGCCGAAGTCGTCGACGACGACGAGCTCCTGGTTCGGCGGGACGCGCACGTCGCGCCCGTCGATCTCGACCCGCACGCCGAGCCGGGCGAACGCCTGCAGCGTGGCCCGCAGGTCCTGCGATCTCGCAGTCCTCGATCGTGACGTCGCCGCCGGTGACGGCGGCCAGGCCGATGAACGAGCCGACCTCGATGTGGTCGGAGCAGACGCGGTGCTCGCAGCCGCGCAGGGTGCGCTGGCCGCGGATCCGCAGGACGTTCGAGCCGATGCCCTCGATGTCGGCGCCCATCGAGACCAGCAGGCGGCACAGGTCCTGGACGTGCGGCTCGCAGGCCGCGTTCAGGATCGTGGTCTCGCCGGCGGCCAGGACGGCGGCCATGATCGCGTTCTCGGTGCCGGTCACCGAGGCCTCGTCGAGGAACAGCTCGGTGCCGCGCAGCCCGCCCTCGGCCCAGATCCGGTAGGTCTGGCCGACGGAGATGGTGGCGCCCAGGCCCTCGAAGGCCAGGAGGTGGGTGTCGACGCGGCGCCGGCCGATGACGTCGCCGCCCGGCGGCGGCAGCTCGACCCGGCCGCAGCGGGCCAGGAGCGGCCCGGCCAGCAGCAGCGAGGCCCGGATGCGCTCGGCCAGGCGGGCGTCGAGCGCGGTGGTGCGGACGTCGGCGGCGTGCAGCCGAACCCGGTTCGGCCCGGTCCAGGACACCTCGACGCCGAGGTCGTCGAGCAGCTCGAGCATCGCGTCGACGTCGCGGATGCGCGGGACGTTGTCGAGCTCGACCGGCTCTGCGGTCAGGATGCTGGCTGCGAGCAGCGGCAGGGCCGCGTTCTTGTTCCCCTCGGGGCGGATGCGGCCGGACAGCGGCGAGCCGCCTTCGATGACGAAGAAGTCCTGCACGCGGGTACGCGTTGAGAGCATGGAGGCGATGGTCACGTCGGGCCAGGCTACCAAGGCGTCCGGTCGTACGCGGCCACCGAGCGCGGTGGCGTCCCGAGCCGATAGGGTTGCGGGCATGGGCAAGGGATATGCAGACGGACCCGTCACGGAGGAACGCATGAGCGACCCAGGCGAGTCCACGATGCGCGAGGTCGGCCACGCCGTCTTCGGCTCGACCGACGAGGACCCGGCATCGCACTTCATCGGCTGGCGCGAGGACGTCGATCCCGACCAGCTGTTCGCGAGCGGCAAGGCCTGGGGGCTCTCGATCCTCGAGCAGGCCCGCAAGCCGGCGTGACGGCCGACGGAGAGGCGCTGGCCCGCGACCGCGACGCCGCGCTCGCCCTGCTGCACGAGTGGACCGAGTCCGAGGCCCTGCGCCGCCACGCCTACGCGGTCGAGGCGTCGGTGCGGGAGTACGCGAGGCGCCGCGGCGCCGACGTGGACGCCTGGGGCAACGTCGCCCTGCTGCACGACTTCGACTACGAGCGGCACCCGACGCTCGACCAGCATCCCCAGGACGGCGCGCCGTTCCTGCGCGAGAAGGGCTACCCCGAGTGGTTCGTGCGGGCGGTGCTGTCCCACGCCGAGCACCTGCAGAACCAGACCTCGCGGGAGAGCGAGCTCGAGCACGTGCTGTTCGCCTGCGACGAGCTGTCGGGCTTCGTGCACGCCTGCGGCCTGGTGCGGCCCGACGGGCTGGCGACGATCGAGCCGCGCTCGGTGCGCAAGAAGCTCAAGCAGAAGAGCTTCGCCGCCGGCGTGAACCGCGACGACGTCACCAACGGCGCGGCCGAGCTGGGCGTCGACCTGGACGACCACATCCAGGTGGTGATCGAGGCGCTCCGCCCGATCAGCGCCGAGCTCGGCCTCCGCTCCTAGCCCTCGGCAGCGGCCGGCGGCGCTCCGCCGTCCGGCTTCTTGGCGCCGCTGCGGCGGCGCCGGCGCCGCTTCTTCGGGGCCCCCGCGGCCTCGCCGTCGGGAGCCGCCGCCTTCACCTCGGGCTTCGCCGCGGGCCGGGCCTTCGGCTTCGGCTTCGGCTTCGGCCTGGGCTTCGGCCGGGCCGCGGGCTGCTCGGGCGCCGGAGGCCGGCCGCCGCGCCGGAACCCGGCCTTGCCGGCCCCGGCCTGGGCGGCGATGACCCGCAGCAGCGTCTCCTCGTCGGAGGTGCGCAGGAACTCGGCCGCCGTTGCGTCGAGGTCGCGGATCGAGATCGAGAGCAGCTGCCCGCGCCGGTCGTACTCGGCCTGGGCCTCCGGCGACAGGGGCCGGGAGCGCACCGAGCGACCGGTCCGCAGCTTGACCAATCCCTCGCGGGCGATGGGGTCGTAGCGCAGGTCGAGCATTGCGCAGCAGAGCGTAACTAACGCGCGCCCGCGGCCAGCTCCTCGAGGCCCTCCGCGAGCCGTTCGACGTCGCTCTCGTCGTTCCAGAACCCGATCGAGGCACGCAGCAGCCCGGTGCCCGGGATGAAGCGGACGAGCACGCCCCGCTCGGCCAGCGCCAGGTACACGGGCTCGGGGTCGCCGACGGCCAGCCGCAGGGCGACGAGCGTCCCGTACGGCCCGTCGCCGGGCTGCACGACCTCGACGCCCGGCACCTCGGCGAGCCGCGTCCGGGCGGCCGAGGCGTGCTCGGCGGCCAGCGCCAGGCTCGCGTCGAGGCCGACCTCGTCGGCGCGCCAGCGGATCGCGGCGGTCAGGCCCAGGTGGCTCGCGGGCGAGAGCGTCGCGCCGTCGAACCGCCGCGCGCCCGGCCAGTAGGGGGCGCCGTCGCTGTGGAAGTCGCGGGTGAGGTAGCCCGGCTGGCCGATCTCGAGCCGCTCGACGAGCTCGGGGCGCACCGCCAGCGACCCGGTGCCGATCGGGCCGCAGACCCACTTCTGCCCGGGCGAGCCGTACAGGTCGACCCCGAGCTCCTCGAGGTCGACGGGGATCGCACCGGTGGCCTGGGCGCCGTCGACCAGCACCAGCGCCCCGCGCTCGTGGGCCAGATCGACCAGCTCGCGCAGCGGCAGGATCCGGCCCGTGGCCCACAGCACGTGCGAGACGGCGACGAGCTTCGTGCGCGGCGTGAGCTGGGCCGCGAACGGCCTCGACGGCGTCCGCCCCGTCCAGCACCGCGGCCCGCTTGACGACCACCCCGCGCCGGCGCTCGAGCGAGGCCAGCGGCTCCTCGAGCCCCGGGTGCTCGTTGTCGGTGGTGATCACCTCGTCCCCCGGGCCGAGGTCCAGGCCGGCCAGGGCCAGGTTCATCGCGCCCGTCGTCGAGTGGGTGAGCGCGATCCACTCGGGCCCGACGCCGAGCACGTCGGCCCAGGCCTGCGCGCACGCCGGCCATCGAGGCCATCCACTCGTCGAACGCCGCCGGGCCGATCTGCCCCGAGAGGAGCGCCCGCTCGAGCTGGCCCCGCATCGCCTCGGACGCCTGCGTGGACAGCGGCCCCATCGTGCCGGCGTTGAGGTAGGCGGCGCGCTGCGTGGCGGGGTGGGCTTCGCGGATCCGGTCCAGGCTCAGTTGCGGCATGCCCGCATGCTACGGTCGCGGCCTCGTGGAGTCGCCGCGCCGCCGCCGTCAGCCGAGCCTGCGAACGGCGCTGATCATCGCCGCCGTGGTCGCGCTCGCGGCGCTGGTCGTGGTCCTGTACGTCGTGGCCGAGCCCGACCTCTCGAAGGAGCGGGTGCTCCGCCTGTTCCGCGAGTACGGCTACCCGGTGATCTTCATCCCGGTGTTCCTCGAGACGGCGGGCGTCCCGCTGCCCGGTGAGACGACGCTCCTGCTCGGCGGCCTCGCGGCGTCCCAGGGCGAGGCGCACCTCAACGTCGTCCTGGTGATCGTGGTCGGCGCGACCGCCGCCATCCTGGGGGACAACGTCGGCTTCGCGATCGGCCGCTTCGGCGGCCGCCGCCTGGTCCTGAAGCTGGCCGACATCGGGAACATCCAGCGCTCGCTGAGCTGGGGCGAGCGGTTCTTCGAGGAGCACGGCGGCAAGACGGTGTTCGCCGCGCGCTGGCTCCCGGGCCTTCGGATCTTCGGCGCCTGGATCGCCGGGATGGTCGGCATGCCGTGGTGGAAGTTCGCGCTCTGGAACGCGGCCGGCGGCATCTGCTGGGCCACCAGCGTGGTGCTCGCGGGGTACTTCTTCGGCCGCTCGCTGAACGCGATCGAGAAGGTGCTCGGCGTCGGCGGCGTGATCGCGCTCGTGCTGCTCGGCGTCGGCGCGCTGGCCGCGTACCTGCTGCACGAGCGCCGCAAGAAGCGGGAGCTCGAGGGCGACGGCCTCGATCAGGGGGCGTGAGGTTCAGTCCGGCTTGCTGGTTGCCGATGGAAGCGAGGTATGCATCGACAACAGGACCGGCTCGAGGAGCTCCTCGACCGCGCCCGCTTCCTGCCGCTCTCGGCAGACGGCGCGATCGAGGGCATCGTCGCGGCGTGCGACGACCCCCGGTCCTCGATGCACGACATCTCCGCGAAGATCGAGCTCGAGCCCGGCGTCGCGGCGGTCGTCCTGCGCCAGGCGAACAGCGCCCACTACGGCTACGGCCGGCGGGTCGAGACGATCCCCGACGCCGCCGTGGTGCTCGGCATCGGCACGATCCGCTCCCTGGCCATCGCCTCGGCCGTGCTGAAGCTGCTGGCGGTCGACCGCGACGGGCTCTCGCAGCACCGCCAGCAGATCCTGCAGCACTCGGTGGCCACCGCGATCACCGCCCGCGTCCTGGCCCGCCGCCAGGGCACGACGCACCCCGAGAAGGCCTTCCTGACCGGGATCATCCACGAGCTCGGCACGATCGTCCTGTCCCGCGAGACCAGGCCCGAGTACCTGCACGTCGTCTCGAAGGCCCGCACCGGCCGGCGCCCGCTGTCCGAGGTCGAGCGCGAGGTCTACGGCTTCGAGCACGCCCAGCTCGGCGCGCGCCTGGCCGAGGCCTGGCAGTTCCCGGCGCCGATCTGCGAGGCGATCCTCACCCAGCACGACCCCGAGCGGGCCCGCATCGACCGCGGCCTGTGCGACACCCTGCACGTCGCCGACTGGCTCGCAGCCGACATGGGCCTCGGGTTCGTCCCGTTCGACCACCCGACCTGGCCGGTCAAGCGGGCCGCCGACACCTTCGGGCTGTCGCCGCACAGCCTGGACGAGGTCAAGGCCGAGATCCAGCAGGGCCTCGGCGGCTTCTCGCCTGGCCGCCTAGCGGTCGCGGGAGAGCGCCGGCTCCTTCTCGGCCAGCGCCGCCTGGGCCGCCGCGAGCCGCGCCAGCGGCACCCGGAACGGCGAGCAGGAGACGTAGTCGAGGCCGACCCGGTGGAAGAACGCGACCGAGACCGGGTCGCCGCCGTGCTCGCCGCAGATGCCGAGCTTGATGTCCGGCCGCGCCGCCCGCCCCCGCTCGACGCCGAGCGCGACGAGCTCGCCGACGCCCTCCTGGTCGATCGTCTGGAACGGGTTGCGCTCGATCACCCCGTCCTCGAGGTAGGTCGACAGGAAGCGGCCCTCGGCGTCGTCGCGCGAGAAGCCGAGCGCGGTCTGGGTCAGGTCGTTGGTGCCGAACGAGAAGAACTGGGCCGACTCGGCGAGCTCGCCGGCGCGCAGGGCGGCCCGCGGCAGCTCGATCATCGTGCCGATCAGGTACGGCAGCTCGGCGCCGGCGGCCTCGAGCTCCTCCTCGACGATCTCCTCGACGAGCCGGCGCATGCGGGCGAGCTCCTCGCCGAAGGCCACCAGCGGGATCATGATCTCGACCTCGGGGGCCTCGCCGTCCTTCGCCGCCTCGAGGGCGCCGCGGACGATGGCCCGCACCTGCATCTCGTAGATCTCGGGGTAGCACCAGGCCGAGCCGGCAGCCGCGGGTGCCGAGCATCGGGTTCTGCTCGGAGAGCGAGCGCACCCGGGCGTCGAGCCGCTCGAGCCGGAGGTGCTCCTCACCCTCGGTGGTGGCCAGCCGGGTGGCGAGCTCGATCCGGTCGGGCAGGAACTCGTGCAGCGGCGGGTCGAGCAGCCGGATGGTGACCGGCAGCGAGCCCATCGCCTTGAAGATCCCGGCGAAGTCCTGCTGCTGCATCGGCAGGAGCTGCTCGAGGGCCTTCGCCCGGCCCTGGTCGTCGTCGGCCAGGATCATCTCGCGCACCACCGGCAGGCGCTCGCGGGCCATGAACATGTGCTCGGTGCGGCACAGCCCGATGCCCTCGGCGCCGAACTCCCGGGCCCGGGCGGCGTCCTCCGGCGTGTCGGCGTTGGCCCGCACGCCGAGCCGGCGGCGGCCGTCGGCCCACTCGCCGATGGCCGCGAAGTCGTCGCCGAGCTGCGCCGCCACCAGCGGCACCGCGCCGAGGATCACGTCGCCGGTGGTCCCGTCGATGGTGAGGACGTCGCCCTCCTTCACCACCGTGTCGCCGATGGTCATGGTCTTCGAGCGGGCGTCGATCTGGGCGCCCTCGACGCCGGCGACGCACGGCTTGCCCATCCCGCGGGCGACGACCGCCGCGTGGGAGGTCATGCCGCCGTGGGCGGTGACCACGCCCTGGGCCTCGATCAGGCCGTGGATGTCGTCGGGCGTCGTCTCCCAGCGCACCAGGATCACGGCGTCGCCGGCGGCGCCGCGCTCCTTGGCCGTGTCGGCGTCGAAGACCGCCTCGCCGACCGCCGCGCCGGGCGACGCGTTCAGGCCCCTGGCCAGCACCTCGTAGCTGGCCTTCGGGTCGAGCCGCGGGTGCAGCAGCTGGTCGAGCTGGCGCGGGTCGATCCGGCGGACGGCCTCGTCCTCGTCGATGACGCCCTCGGCGACCAGGTCGCGGACGATCTTCACCGCCGCCGCCGCGGTGCGCTTGCCCGAGCGGGTCTGCAGCAGGTAGAGCGTGCCGCGCTCGACGGTGAACTCGATGTCCTGGACGTCCTTGTAGTGCTCCTCGAGCCGGTTCACGGTCTCGACGAGCTGGTCGTAGGCCTCGGGCATCTCCTCCTGCATGCGGGCGATCGGCTCCGGGGTGCGGATGCCGGACACGACGTCCTCGCCCTGGGCGTTGCGCAGGAACTCGCCGTACAGCACCTTCTCGCCGGTCGCCGGGTCGCGCGAGAAGCAGACGCCGGTGCCCGAGTCGTCGCCGAGGTTGCCGAACACCATCTGGCAGATGTTCACGGCGGTGCCGAGATCGTCGGAGATGTCGTTGGCCCGGCGGTAGACCTTCGCCCGCGGCGCATCCCAGGAGCGGAACACGGCGTCGATGGACAGGCGCAGCTGCTCGCGCGGGTCCTGCGGGAACGGGTGGCCGGCGTGCTCGCGGTAGATCCGCTGGAACACCTCGACCAGCTGCTTCAGGTCGTCGACGTCGAGGTCGACGTCGTCCTTCACGCCCCGGCTGCGCTTGGCCTCGGTCAGGGCGTCCTCGAAGAGCTGGGCCTCGACGCCCTCGACCACGTCGCCGAACATCTGCAGGAGCCGGCGGTAGGCGTCGTAGGCGAAGCGCTCGTTGCCGCTGGCCGTCGCCAGGCCCTGCACGGTGTCCTCGTTCAGGCCGAGGTTCAGGATGCTCTCCATCATCCCGGGCATCGAGAACGCGGCACCGGAGCGCACCGACACGAGCAGGGGCTTCGAGGCGTCGCCGAGCGTCAGCCCGGTCCGCTCCTCGAACTCGGCGAGCGCCTCGTCGACCTGCTCGGCGAGGCCGTCGGGCCACTGCCCGCCCGCCCTGCTCGTGGCCACGCAGGCCTCGGTGGTGATCGTGAACCCGTCGGGCACCGGCACGCCGAGCCGCGTCATCTCGGCCAGCCCGGCCCCCTTGCCGCCGAGCAGCGCGCGCATGTCCGCCGCGCCCTCCGAGAAGGCGTACACCCACTTGTGTGCCATGCGCGCTCCGTGCTCCTTTCAGTCGTCAGCTTGCGTGAGGTCTTCGGGACTCGACCAGCTCGATGACGCGCTGGGCCGACTCCTCGATGGCGGTGTTGGTGACGTCGATGACGGGACAGCCGAGCCGGCGCTGGATGGACGCCGCCTCGTCGATCTCGTCGAAGATGTGGTTCAGCTCGGCGTAGTCGCCGCCGCTGGCCCGGCCGGCGATGGCCCGCAGGCGCCGGTTGCGGATCTGGGCCAGCCGCTCGGCGTCGATCGTGAGACCGACGACCTTCCAGCGGTCGACCTGGGTGAACAGCTCCTCGGGCGGCTTCACGCCGGGGACGAGCGGGATGTTGGCGGCCATGTAGCCGAGGTAGCCGAGGTACATCGAGAGCGGCGTCTTGCCCGTGCGGGAGACCCCGATCAGGACGATGTCGGCCTTCGCCAGGCCGGCGCCGTTCATGCCGTCGTCGTGCTTGACCGCGAACTCCATCGCCGCGACCCGCTTGAAGTAGTCGGGGTCGAGGGCGATCGGGCGGCCCGGGGCGAGGTCGGCCTCGCGCCCGGCGGCCACGCCGAGGGTGTCGAGGGCCGGGCCGAGCAGGTCGCAGCCGGCGAGGCCGTCGCGGCGGCAGAGGTCGGCGAGCTCGGAGCGGAGCTCGCGGTCGACCAGCGTGTAGAAGATCGCGACGTGCGTGCGGCCGACGCGGCTGTAGGCGTCGTGCAGCCCCTCGAGGGTCGTCACCCGCGGGTGGCGGATCAGGGCCGTCGGGTGGCCCGAGAACTGGGTCTGGGCGGCCCGGGCGACGCGCGCGGCGGTGTCGCCGGTCGAGTCGGAGATCAGGTGGATCTCGATCGGGGACAGGCTCATCGGGCCTCCACCAGGGACGGGTCGCCGAGCGGGCGGACGGCGTCGAGCAGCTCGGCGGCGAGGGCGGCCGGAGCGCAGCTCTCCGGCCTGCGGCGCCAGGGCGGCCAGGGCCGCCAGCCCCTCCCCCGGCTCGCGGGCGTCGATCGCGGCGGCGATCTCGTGGGCCGTGCGGCGGACGGCCCGGCCGAGCGCGCCGGGCGGCGGTGCGTCCTCGTCGGCCGCGTGGGCCGCGGCAGCGACCCGGCGGGCGGCCTCGAGGGTGCCGGCGGCGCGGGCGGCCTGCAGGGCCCGGGCCAGGGCGACGTGGGCGGTCAGGTCGTCGAGCTCGGCCGCGCGGGCGGCGCGCAGGACGTCGGCGTCCACCCCGTCGGCGGCGAGCAGGGCGTCGACCTCGTCGAGGACCGCGGTCACGGCCCGCTGGACGGCGCCGGCCGCGTCCTGCGGGCGCAGGCCGAGCCGGCGGTGGGCGGCGTGGGCCAGCGGCGCCAGCTCGAGCGGCTCGTCCCGGGCCAGCGCGACGTCGGCCAGGACGGCGGCGAGAACTGGAGCGACGTCGTCGTCGCCCGCCTCCATCTCCTCCTCGGTGGGCATGACGGCCACGCTCATTCGAGCTTAGCGCGTAGCCAGTGCCCACCGGTCTGGCTCTGCAGCGCGCCGCAGGAACACCACCGGGGCGAGCCCGCGCTGCCGGGCGATCAGCGCCGTGACGACCCGGCGGCGGTCGACGCCGGTGTACAGCGAGAACGCCCCCTGCCAGCCGCGCTCGGTCTGGGCCACCCCGCCGCCGGCGAGCAGCCCGCGGGCTCGCGGCGCGATCCGGGTCTCGAGGTCCGAGGCCAGCGCGGCCTGGTCGCTTGCCGCCGAGAACCCGTCGCGCAGCGCCGGCCGGGCCGGGCCGGCGTCGACCAGGACGGCCAGCGCGCACAGGGCCACCGCCGCCGGCAGCGCCGCCCGGCGGATCTCGGCCGGCAGCCCGCCGAGCAACGCGCCTCCGCCGGCGGCGCAGAACAGGCAGAGCGCCGAGAGCATGCGGCCGAGGTCGTCCCGCGAGACCTGGCCGCGGCTGGCCACCAGCAGCAGGGCGGCCACCAGCGCCAGCGGGAACAGCACCGCGGCGTCGAGCGGCCGGCGCAGCAGGCCGACGACGAGCGCCGCCAGGCCGAGCAGCAGGAGCGGCCAGCCGAGCACGTCCGGGATCCGGTCCCAGACGGCCTGCGGGATGTCGCCGGCGTGCAGGATCGGCGGGTGGTAGGCGTCGTCGTAGCGGTCGACGACGTGGGTCGAGTAGAGCGAGTCCCCGGTGAACACCCGGTCGAGGAAGAGCCACACAGCGGCGGCGCGACGACGGCGGCGACGGCCAGCCGGCGCGCCCGGGCGGTGGCGCGCGCGCCAGCCCGCCAGCGCCGAGATGACGGCGAGCCCCCAGGCCTCGGGGCGCAGCAGGCCGGCGGCGCCGAGCAGGCCGCTGGCCGCGGGCGACCCGGCCCCGGCGGCCGCGGCGCCGACCGCCAGCGCGGCGTACGGCACGTTCGAGTCGCCGGCCAGCGACCAGCGCCAGGTCACCGGCAGCAGGCAGGCCAGAAGCGCCGCGGCGATCGCCCCGTCCCGCCCGGACATGCGGTACCCGAGGGCCGCCGACGCGGCGATGGCGCCGAGCAGGCCGAGCATCGTCCACCAGCCGAACACCGCCAGCGGGAGGTGCAGGACCTCCCCCACGCCGGCCGCGAGCAGCTCGAGCGGCTTCGGCACCGTGTAGTCGCTGGCCACGTGGCCCGTGCGTCCGCCGTGCACCAGGCCGTGGGCCCAGGCCAGGTAGGAGTAGGCGTCGCTGCCGAGCGTGACGCCCATCGCCAGCCGCACGACCACGAGCAGGACGGCCGCGCCGACCCCGAGGGCCCCGGCCAGGAGCAGCGCTTGCCGACGGCGCGCGGTCGCGGACACCCGCGGACGATACGCAGGCCGAGGGCCGGTCCTCTACAGTCGCGCCGGTGCCTCGCGACCTCGCAGAGCTGCTCGAGACCGCCCGGACGTTCGCCCGCGACGAGCTGCGGCCCGTCGCGCTGGCCTTCGACGAGTCCGAGGAGTTCCCGCGCGACCTGCTGTACCGGGGCGCCGCGCTCGGCCTCACCTGCTTCGACCTGCCGGCGCGCTACGGCGGCGGCGGCATCGAGCGCCTCGACGAGGTCTGCCAGGTCGTCGAGGAGCTGACCTTCGGCGACAGCCCGATCGCGCTGGTGCTCGGCCAGGGCGGGTTCTTCGCCGGGTCGCTGGTCGCGCTCGGCACCGAGCAGCAGCGGCAGCGCTGGCTGCCGGCGCTGTGCGGCCCGCGCCCGCCGGCCGCCGCCCTGGCGATCACCGAGGCCGGCGCCGGCTCGGACGCCGCGGCGATCGTCACCGAGGCCCGCAAGGTCGACGGCGGCTACGTCCTCAACGGGCGCAAGCGCTACATCGGCAACGCCCCGGTGGCCGAGCTCTGCACCGTCTTCGCCACGGTCGCGCCGGGCACCCGCTCGCGCGGCATCACCGCCTTCGTGCTCGAGCACGGCGACGCCGGCTTCGTGCGCGGACCGCACCTGCCGAAGATGGGTAGCCGCTGCTTCCCTGCAGGCGAGCTGCTGCTCGAGGACTGCTTCGTGCCGGACGACCGCCGGCTCGGCGAGGAGGGCCAGGGCTTCTCGGGGCTCATGGGCTGCTTCGAGCGGGCCCGGGTGCAGCTCGCGGCCAACTCGCTCGGGATCGGCCGGGCGGCGCTCGAGCACGCGGTGGCCTACGCCAGGGAGCGGCAGGCGTTCGGAAAGCAGATCCACGAGTTCCAGGCGGTCTCGTTCCGGCTCGTCGACGCCAAGCTGGCCCTCGACCAGGCCCGGCTCCTGATGCGCCACGCGGCCCGGCTGGCCGACGCCGGGCAGCCGTTCGGCACCGAGGCCGCCCAGGCCAAGCTGGCCGCCTCCGAGGCCGCCTGGCAGGCCGCCTTCGCCGCCTCGCAGACGCTCGGCGCCGCCGGCTACGTGCGCGAGTCGCTCGTCCAGAAGTGGCTGCGCGACGCCCGGCTCGACGAGATCTGGGACGGGACGAGCGACATCATGCGCCTCATCCTGGCGCGCGACCTGTTCCCCCGGGACTAGCCTCGCTCGAGGGCGGCGCGCTCCTCGGGCGTGATCGCGCGCGTCTCCCCGCTGTCCCGGTCGCGGGCCACCAGCACCGCCTCGGCCTCGGCGGCCACGCGTGCCGTCGGCCTTGAGGATCTGCTCGCGCGTGGTGACGCTCTTCGTCCCGATCCGTTCGAGCCGGCAGGTGACCGTCACCTGGTCGTCGTCGAGGGCCAGCTCGCGCCGGTAGTCGATCGCCACCCGGGCCAGCACCCAGTTCCAGATCTCGGCCGCGTCCCCGAGCGTCGTGCCGAGCCACTCGTCGCGGCCCTCCTCGAGGTAGGTCAGGTAGACCGCGTTGTTGACGTGCCCGTACACGTCGAGGTCGCGCCAGCGGATCTCGATCGCCTTTCGGTGCTCAGCCATCCTCGCCCCTGGCGTCGGCGGTCTGCGAGAGCAGGCCGTAGGCCAGCCGCTCGATCAGGATCGCCGCGTCGCGGGAGGACTCCGCGGCGGCGTCGATCGCGCGCCTTCGCCAGCGACACCGCAAGCGGCGGCTGCTCGGCCAGCCGCCGGGCCAGCTCGAGCGCCCGCGGCAGCGCCTCGCCGGCCGGCACGACCTCGGAGACCAGGCCGAGCTGCAGCGCCCGGGCCGCGTCGATCGCGGTCGCCGAGCAGGATCAGCTCCTTGGCCCGGGCCGCGCCGAGCAGCCGCGTCGCCCGGACGGTGCCGCCGGAGCTCGGCAGGATCCCGATCCCGACCTCGGGGAAGCCCAGCACGGCCGTCTCGTCGGCCACCCGCAGGTCGCAGGCCAGCGCCAGCTCGAGCCCGCCGCCGAGGCAGTAGCCGTGCAGCGCCGCGACCACGGGCTGCGGCAGCGCCGCGACCTGCTCGTAGACGTCGCCGGTGTCGCGGTAGTAGGCCAGCACCTGCTCGGCGCTGCGGTCGCGCAGCTCCGTGGTGTCGGCGCCGGCCGAGAACGCCCGCCCCCGGCCCGCCAGCACCAGGCAGCGGCTCCCGCGCACGTCGTCGCGGCGCAGGGCGGCGCCGAGCTCGCGCTCGACGTCCGTCGAGAGCGCGTTCAGCTTGTTCTCGCGGGTCAGGGTGAGGACGGCGACCGTCCCCTCGAAGGCGACCTCGACGAGGCTCATGCCGGCGCTCGCCGGCTCGAGGTCGAGCGACGGCGTGTCGGCGAGCAGCATCTGCGTGTACTCCGCGGTCGGGTTCGGCGAACAGCTCGGCCACCGGGCCGACCTCGACGATCCGGCCCTCACACATGACCGCCGCCCGCTGGGCCATCGTCCGGATCAGGGCCAGGTTGTGGGTCACGAACAGGAGCCCGAGCCGGAACTCCCGCTGCAGCGCCACCAGCAGCTCGACGATCGCCGCCTGCACCGACACGTCGAGCGCCGAGGTGATCTCGTCGCACACCAGCACGTCCGGCTCGGCCGCCAGGGCCCGGGCGATGGCCACCCGCTGGCGCTCGCCGCCCGAGAGCTGGTCGGGATAGCGGTCGACGACCGAGCTCGAGCAGCGACACCTTCTCGAGCGTCTCGACCACCCGGCCGTCGCGCTCCGGCGGCTCAGGTCGAAGAACACCCGCAGCGGCTGGGCCACGATCTGCCCGATCGTCTTTCGCGGGTTCAGCGAGCTGTACGGGCTCTGGAAGATGTACTGGATCTGGCGGCGGGTCTCGCGGTCGCGCTGCCGGGCCGCCGGGGCCAGCGGGCGGCCGCGCAGCAGCACCTGGCCGGTCGACTCGCGGTGCAGGCCGGCGATGCAGCGGGCCAGCGTCGTCTTGCCCGAGCCGGACTCGCCGACCAGGGCCAGGCACTCGTGCGGCCGCAGCGCGAGGTTCGCCTCGAACAGGACCTGGCGGCCGCCGTAGGAGGCGTCGAGGTCGCGCACCACCGAGAGCAGGTCCTCGTCCTCGGGCACCCGCAGCGCCGGCGGCGCGGCCGAGGCGCTCGCGGAGCGAGGTCGCACGCACCTCGTCGGCCCGGAAGCAGCGCACGTCGTGGCCCGCGGCGACGTGGTCGACCGGCGGGAACGCCTCGTGACAGGGGTCGACGGCGAAGTCGCAGCGGGGCGCGAAGAAGCACCCGTTCGGCCGGTCCCCGGGCCGCGGGGCGACGCCCGGGATGCCGACCAGCGCGTGCTCGCCGCGACGAGGTCGGGGATCGCGTGCAGCAGCCGCCGGGTGTACGGGTGGGCCGCCTCGTGGAAGATCGCGTCGCGCGGCCCGACCTCGACCATCCGCCCGGCGTACATCACGGCCACCCGGGTGGCCAGCTCGGCGACCACGGCCAGGTCGTGGCTCACGTACAGCGCCGCGACGCGGTGGGTCTGGCAGAGCTGGCGGACGGTGGTCGAGGACGTGCGCCTGGGTGGTCACGTCGAGCCCGGTCGTCGGCTCGTCGAGCACGATCACCGGCGGCCGGCAGGCGAAGGCCATCGCCAGGCCGACCCGCTGCTGCTGGCCGCCCGAGAGCTGGTGCGGGTAGCGGCGCAGGTACGCGTCGTCGGACGGGAGCAGCACCTCGGCCAGCATCTCGCGCAGCCGCTCGCGGCGCTCGGCGCCGGACGCGCCGAAGCGGTGCGCCTCGAGCACCTCCATCAGCTGGGTGCCGATCCGCAGCGACGGGTTGAGCGCCGACGAGGGATCCTGGGGCACGTACGAGACGACCCGCCCGCGCAGCGAGCGCAGCTCGCGCACCGGCAGCTTCAGGACGTCGCGGCCCTCGATCCGGACCTCGCCGGCGGCGACCTCGGCGCCGCGCCGGGTGTGGCCGAGCAGCGCCAGGCCGACGGTCGTCTTGCCCGAGCCGGACTCCCCGACCAGCCCGAGCACCTCGCCCGGGGCCAGGGCGAACGAGACCCCGTCGACGATGTCGACGCCGCGGCCGGCGAGCTCGATGCGCAGGCCCTCGACCTCGAGCACGGGCGCTCACGCTGCGCGCTCATCCGTCGCTCCCCCGGTCGATGCCGATCAGCGCCCGCGACAGGCCGTCGGCGACGAGGTTCGTGCCGATGGTCAGGAGCGCGATCGCGACCACCGGCGCCACCACGCCCCACGGCGCGAGCGTCAGGCCCTGGCGGTTCTCGTTGATCATCAGGCCCCAGTCGGCGGCCGGCGGCTGCAGGCCGAAGCCCAGGAAGCTGAGCGCGGCGATCAGGCCGATCGAGTACGTCAGCCGCAGGCCTGCCTCGACGAGCAGCGGGCTGGTGATGTTCGGCAGGACGTCGCCGAACATGATGCGCAGGCGCGAGTCGCCCATCGCCTCGGCGCTGCGGATGAAGTCGCGCTCCACCACCTCGAGCGCCGCGCCGCGGGTCACCCGGGCCACGCGCGGCGTGTGGGTGATGCCGACGACCAGCACCACGAGCCACAGCTGCGGGCCGACGGTGGCGATCGCCACCAGCGCCAGCGCGATCTGCGGGAACGCCAGCACCACGTCCATCGAGCGCATCAGGACGTCGTCCAGCCGGCCGCGCGAGTAGGCCGCGACGAGCCCGATCAGGATCCCGCGACGAGAGGCCGATCAGGGTGGCCGCGAAGGCCAGGCCGAGCACCGAGCGGCCGCCCCAGAGGAAGCGGCTGAGCACGTCCTGGCCGAGGTGGTCGGTGCCCAGGCGGGCGTCGGGCGTGCGCGGCCCGTACGTGCCCGCCGACGAACGTCCGTCGGCGGGTGCGGGGCGAAGAACGGCCCGAACAGGGCGATCCCGACCAGCAGCACGATCAGGACCAGGCCGATGCGGGTGCGCCACATCCGCAGCGCCCGCAGCGAGCAGCGCCGAACCACGGCCGGCGCTGGACGGCGCCGTGGACGAGGGCGGCCTCGGCGGGATCGAGCGGGACGGAGCTCATCGCAGCGACGTCCGCAGCCGCGGGGTGATCAGGACGGTGGCGATGTCGGCGATCAGGTTGAGCACGATGTAGATCGCCGCGATCAGCATCGTCAGCGTCTGCACCACCGGCAGGTCGTGGTTCTTGACGGCGTCGACCAGCGCCGCGCCGATCCCGGCGTAGCCGAACACGGCCTCGACGACCACCACGCCGCCGGCCAGGTAGGCGAGCTGCAGGGCGATCACCTGGATCGTGGGCACGATCGCGTTGGGCAGCGCGTGGCGCACCACGACCTGCCGCTCGGGCAGGCCCTTGAGCCGGGCCATCTCGACGTAGTCGCGACTCGAGCACCTCGATCATCGAGGCGCGCATGATCCGGCTCACGTACGGCGTCACCGCCAGCACCAGCGTCAGCGTCGGCAGCACCAGGATGTCGAGCTGCTCGTAGATCGGCTGGTTCGGGTCGACCAGCGAGACGGCCGGCAGCCAGGTGAAGACGTTCGTCCCGAGCAGGACGACGAGCAGGATGCCGACGACGAACTCGGGCAGCGCGGCCAGCGCCAGCAGCAGCACCGAGGACACGACGTCGAGCGAGCGGTCGCGCCGCAGCGCGCTGCCGGCGCCGATGAGGATCGACAGCGGGATCGAGATCAGGGCCGCCACGAGCACCAGGAAGGCCGAGTTCGCGATCCGGCCGCGAGAGCAGCGTGGTCACCGGCTCGCCGGCCGCCAGGGACGTGCCCGGGTCGCCGGTGAGCAGCCCCTGCAGCCAGTGCAGGTACTGCGAGAGCACGCCCTCGTTGCAGGTTCAGCTGGGCCCGCAGCGCGGCCAGCGCGTCGGGCGTCGCGTCGCGGCCGAGGATCGCCCGCGCGGGGTCGCCCGGCAGCGCCTGGGTGGCGGCGAACACCACGATCGAGACGAGCAGCAGCGTCAGCACGCCGAGCGCGAGGCGCCGGACGATCAGAGCCGGTCATTCCACGGAGCAGGAACATGGCGAGAGGGGGCTGGCAAGGGCTCGGGACGGCCGGGTCCCGAGCCCCGCCAGGGTGGTGGATCTAGACGAACGAGATGTTGCGGAACTGGTAGCCGTTCAGCGAGTTCGTGGTCTTGGCCTGACCGAACCCCGTGACCTTCGTGCTGTAGGCGTCCACCAGGTTGTTGAAGGCCCAGATGATGTAGCCGCCGCTGTCGTACTCGATCTGCTGCATCTCGCGGATGATCTCGCGGCGCTTGGCCGCGTCGACGGCGGCCTTGGCCTGCTTGTACAGGCCCTGCCACTTCGCGTCGAAGCCCCAGTGGCACTCGTTGAACGGGCGCCGCCGGGATGCTGCCGTCGGCCACCTGGGCGAGGTAGTTGCGCGTCCCCCAGAAGTCCATCGCGAAGACCCACTTGAGGTAGCTGTCGCCGTAGAACGTGCCCGAGTCGAGGTTCTTGACGTTCACGGTGACGCCCGGCGCCACGGGCCTGCTGGGCGAACACCTGCGCCGCCTCGACCATGCCGGCGGACGCCGCGGTGGTGTTCAGGTCGATCTTCAGGCCGTCCTGGCCGGCCGCCTTGAGCAGGGACTTCGCCTTGTCGAGGTCCTGGGTCCGCTGGGCTGCCTTCAGGTAGTCGAGGTCGAACGGGGCGTACAGGTCGTTGCCGACGAAGCCGTAGCCGGAGATCGCCTGCTTGATCATCTGGTCGCGGTCGACGATCAGCCGGAACGCCTGGCGGACGCGCACGTCGGTGAACGGCGCCTGGTCGATCCGCATCGTGAACGGCAGCCACTGGCCGCTCTTGTTGTTCAGGAGCTTGACGCTCTTGTTGCCGGTGATGACCCGCGTCTGGCCGTACGGCACCGAGTCGATGGCCTCGACCTGCCCGCCGAGCAGCGCGTTGACCCGCGCCGTGTCGTCGGGGAAGTCGATGATCTGCAGCTCGTCGACGAACGGCTGGCCGTTGCGCCAGTAGTGCTTGTTGCGCTCGTGGACGCTGCGCTGGCCGGGCGAGAAGCTCTGGAACACGAACGGCCCCGTGCCGACGTGGGAGCGCTTCGGGTCGTAGCCCGCCGGCACGATGGTGTTGGTGTACAGCGCGAGCGCGTCGAGGATCGTCGAGTCGGGCTGGGTCAGGAACAGGCGGACGGTGTTCTTGTCGAGCTTCTTGATCCGCTTCGGGTCGATGGTGATCAGGAACGCCCGGCCGTCGATGCCGTTCTTCTTGTCCAGGATCCGCTTGAGCGAGTAGATGACGTCGTCGGCGCTCAGCGTCTTGCCGTTGTGGAACTCGATCCCGGACTTCAGCCGGATCGTCCACTGGGCCGGCTTGTCCTGGTGGACCTCCTGGGCGAGGCCCATCACCGGCCGGAAGCTCGCGTCGTACTCGACCAGGGTCTCCCAGGTGTTGACGAGCCGGGCCTGGTCGGGGTGGGTGATGATCTTCTGGCCGTCGAACAGGTCCTTGGCCGAGCCGCCGGCGATGCCGACGCGCAGCGTGCCGCCCTTCTTCGCGGCGCGGCGGCCGCCCGGGGCGCCGCCAGCGCAGCGCCGTCGGCGAGCATGCCGGCCCCGCTCACGGCGAGACCCGCGGCCAGGCCGCGGCGCAGCAGGTCCTCGCGGCTGAGCCCTCGGGTCACGGCGTCGTCGCGATGGTCGTCGGTGTGCACGTCGCCTCCTCTCCTCGTCGCCTGGCTCGCTCGAGCCGGATCCCCCGCCCCGTGCCAGCCGGAAGCGGCAGCGCCGCGTGCCGGCGGTGCAGCGCCGCGACGCGGTCGCGCGGCCTCCTGCGGCAGCGGCTCGACCCGCCCGCTGGCCTGGTTGACGTGCAGGAAGAGCAGCTCGCAGGTCGCGGCGGGCTCTCCGCCGTCGCCGCGGGCGAGCGTGTGGTGCGCGTGGATGCGCTTCTCGTCGAAGCCCAGGAGCTGGGTGTCGATGTGCGGGACGTCGCCCGCGTGCAGCTCGCGCAGGTAGCGCACGTGGCACTCGACGGTGTAGATCGTGCAGCCCGTGGCCTCGCGGTAGCGCTCGCCCAGCTCGAGCGCCTCGAGCAGGGCGGTCGTCGCCGGGGCGAAGGCCAGCAGGTAGCAGGCGTCGAGGACGTGCCCGTTGTAGTCGACCCAGTCGCCCGGGACGGGCTCGCCGTCGGTGCGCAGACGCGGAGTCCGCGTCAGCGGCCATTGCCGTTCCCCTCGACCAGGGACAGGAGGCCGACCAGGAAGTCGTCGCGCTCGCGCTCGAGCTCGGACACGCTGCGGCCGGCGGCCTCGCGGGCGCAGCCCTCGACGAGCCGCTCGCGCAGCTCGGCGGTCAGCGGCGGGGCCTGCAGCCGGGTCCAGGGCTCGAGCAGCGCCGGGCCGAAGTGGTCGAGCATCGAGCCGATGCCGCCGTCGCCCGAGGCCAGGTGGAACGTCAGGATCGGGCCCATCAGCGCCCAGCGCAGCCCCGGACCGTGGGCGATCGAGGCGTCGATCTCCTCGACGCTGGCCTCGCCCGCGGCGACCATGTGCAGCGCCTCGCGCCACATCGCCTCCTGCAGGCGGTTCCCGACGAACCCGGGCAGCTCGCGGCTCAGGGCCAGCGGGCGCTTGCCGGCGGCGGCGTAGAACGCCATCGACCAGTCGACCGCCCAGCCGGCCGTCTGCTGCGCCGCCGACGACCTCGACGAGCGGGATCAGGTACGGCGGGTTGAACGGGTGGGCCACGACGCAGCGCTCGGGGTGGCGGCAGCCGGACTGCATCTCGGTCATGCCGAAGCCCGACGTGCTCGAGGCGATCACCACCTCGGGGTCGAGCAGCGCGTCGATGGCCTCGAGGGTCGTCCGCTTGCGCTCGAGCTGCTCGGGCGTCGACTCCTGCACCAGCTCGACGCCGTCGAGGGCCTCGCCGAGGTCGCCGTGGAACGACAGCCGGTCGGGACTCGCGCCGTCGGACAGCCCGAGCCGCTCGAGGAACGGCCAGGCCCGCTCGATCAGCGCCCGCAGCCGCTCCTCGGCGCCGGGGCCGGGGTCGAACGCCTGGACGTCGTAGCCGCGGCGCAGGTAGTGGGCGGCCCAGCCGCCGCCGATCACGCCGGCGCCGACGATGCCGACCCGCTCGACGCGCGCGGGGTCGGTCCGGGCCATCAGGCGGCGACCGTCTTGCGGCCCTTGAGCCCGAGCCGGGCCCGTGCCTCGTCAGGCGTCGCGAGCTCGTACGACAGCGCCTCGAGGACGCTCCGGATCTTGCGCACCTGGTCGGCGTTCGAGCGGGCCAGCTCGCCGCGGCCGAGGTACAGGTTGTCCTCGAGCCCGACCCGGACGTGCGAGCCCATGATCGCGCCGGCGGTGACCACCTCGAACTGGTAGCGGCCGGCCCCGAGCACCGACCACTCGTAGGCGTCGCCGAGCAGCCGGTCGGCGGTCCGGCGCAGGTGGACGATGTTGTCCACCTCGGGGCCGATCCCGCCCATCGTGCCGAAGATCGTCTGCAGGAAGATCGGCGGCTCGATCAGGCCGCTGTCCAGGAAGTAGGCGATCGTGTACAGGTGGCCGACGTCGTAGGCCTCGAACTCGAAGCGCGCGCCGGTCCGCGGGCCGACGACCTTCAGCATGTTCTCGATGTCGGCGTAGGTCGAGAGGAACGGCTCGCGCCGGGTGCTCTCGAGGTACGGCTCCTCCCACTCGTGCAGCCAGCGGCCCTGGTGGCGGGCGATCATCGGGAACCCGCCGTAGTTCATCGAGCCCATGTTCAGGGTGCACAGCTCGGGCCTCGCCGCGAGCACGCCGGCCAGGCGCTGCTCCACGGTCATCCCGGTGCCGCCGCCGCTCGACAGGCTGATGACGACGTCGGAGCGCTCCGAGATCCTGTCGACGTACTCGAGGAAGATCGACGGGTCCGGCGTGGGCCGGCCGTCCTGCGGGTCGCGGGCGTGCAGGTGGACGATCGCGGCGCCGGCCTCGGCAGCCTCGACCGACTGCTCGACGATCTGGTCCGGCGTGATCGGCAGGTGCGGCGACATCGTCGGCGTGTGGCCGGAGCCGGTGATCGCGCAGGTGACGATGACCTTGCGGGCGGGAGCCATCTACCGTCGCACGTCCTCTCCCTCGGTTGCACGATGCGAACAGCGCGCTACCATCGTGCGACGACCCTAGCAATGCCAGATAGGACTGTAAAGCCACCCGCGCGGCAGCGGATCCAGGCAGTGGACCGGGCTTCGGCGCTGCTCAAGGCGGTCGCGGCCAGCGACCGTCCGCTGAGCGCCCAGGAGCTCGGCCGGGCCTGCGGCATCAACCGCTCGACGGCCTGGCGCCTGCTGGCCACGCTCGAGGATCACGGCCTCGTCGAGCAGGATCCCGCCACCCGGCGGTACAGCGTCGGCTACGCCTCGGTGCAGCTCGCGGCGGCCTCCGGGAACGACGCCGTCGTCCGCCGGGCCCGGCCGGTGCTCGAGGCGCTCTGCCACGACGTCGACGAGAGCGTCACGTTCGCGGTGGCCACCCGCTTCCACCTCGAGTACGTCGACCAGGTCGACCCGCCGGGGCCGCCGGCTCCGAGCTGGCTCGGCCGGGCCATCCCGCTGCACGCCACGTCGGCGGGCAAGATGTTCCTGGCCTGGCTGCCGCCCGAGGAGCGGGCCAGCATGGTCCCCGACGCGCTCGAGGGGTTCACCGACACGACCATCGTCGATGCCGGCGCGCTCGACCGGGAGCTCCGCGCCGTGCGCCACGAGGGCTACGCGACGTGCGTCGGCGAGTACGAGGCGTTCTCGAACGGGGTCTCGGCGGCGGTGCTCGACCGGCGCGGGCGTCCGCTCGCGGTGGTCAACGTGTGGGGCCCGTCGCCGCGGGTCACCGAGGAGCGCCTGCCGGCGCTCGCCGCCCGCACCATCGCCGCGGCGCAGGAGGTCGGAGAGCGCCTCAGGTAGCGACGCCCGCCCAGCGGCGGGTGCGCAGCCGGTAGCCGCCGTGCTCGGCGTCGAGGTCGCCGAGGGCCCGCACCAGCTCGTCGGCGGTGCGGTCGTTCAGCGGCGGGACGTCGGCCAGCGGCAGGCGCAGGCAGGCGGCCATCGCGTCGAGGGCCGCCCCGGAGATCGGGAACCCACCGCTGCAGGAGCCGCACACGGCGCCGCCGGCGCCGGCCGAGAAGCGCAGCAGCGGCGCGTCGGTCGAGCCGCAGCCGGCGCAGGCGTCGAGCTGCGGGGCGAAGCCGGCGATCCAGTGCAGCTTGAGCTGCAGCGCCAGCAGGCCCGGATCGCGGGCCGGCGTCCCGCCGCCGGGCGGCTCGGAGGCGTCGAGCAGCTCGAGGTAGCGGCACAGCCCGGCGAACGCCGTCGGCGACGGGTCGCCCTCGGCGAACAGCCGCGAGACCGCCTCGAGGGCCACCATCCCGGCGGCCAGCTTGTAGGGGTGCTCGCGCACGCGGTGGTTGCTCTGGACGATCTCGGCGGCCGACACGGTGTGCAGCTCGCCGCGCCCCTGGTGCAGGATCAGCGCGACCTGCGAGAGCGGCTCGAGCCGGGCCCCGAAGCGCGACTTCGTACGCCGGATCCCCTTGGCCACCGCACCCACCCGGCCGCGCTCGCGGGTGTACAGGTGCAGCACGCGATCGGCCTCGCCGAGCCGCAACGAGCGCAGCACGACGGCGTCTGCCTTGTAGCTCGCACCCATCCCGTCAGCGTACGCTGCGGGCCGGAGGTTGCCGGGTCCGGAACACGGGAATAGCAGGACGCAATCGCACGTTCGCATGACGTAATGGCAGAGATCACCGTCTACTCCACGACCTGGTGCGGGTACTGCGACCGGGCCAAGGCCCTGCTCAAGGCCCGGGGCATGGAGTACACCAACGTCAACCTGGACGACGATCCCGCGTTCCGCAGCAAGCTCCTCGAGCTCACCGGGCGCATGACCGTCCCCCAGATCTTCATCGGCGACCAGCTCGTCGGTGGGTTCATGGAGCTCCGGGAGCTCGACCGCCAGGGCACGCTGGCGCAGCTCGTCGAGGCTGCCTAGCGCGTCAAGGCTCCACCAGGATGGCGCGCAGCGCCGCCTGGTCGTCCGCGTCGATCCCGAGCCCGTCGGCGAAGTAGCGCTCGATCGTGCCGTGCCTGGTGCGCAGCTCGTCGAGCGCGCTGTCGAGGTACCCGGGCTCGACGCCGAGCACCGGCGTGAGCAGGTCCGGGTCCCCGCCAAGCTCCTGGAAGCGGTCGATGATCGGCTTCAGCGCTGGCAGCAGGTCGCGGTTGGTGAGCAGGAAGTCGGTGCGCACGTCCTCCTCCGAGACCCCGCACAGGAGCAGGATCGAGGCGCTGCCCCAGCCCGCCCGGTCCTTGCCGGTGGTGCAGTGGAAGAGCGCCGGGCGGCTGTCGCCGTCGAGGAACCGCCGCCACATCGCCCCGTAGGCCGCGCGGGCGCTCGGGAGCGAGACCAGCTCGCGGTAGGCGTGCTGGAACAGGATCTCGGCCTTGCCGTCGCCGATCAGGTCGCGCGCCAGGGCAGGGTCGTCGAGGATCTTCGCGAGCTGGGCCGGAGCCATGTCCTTCGAGTCCGCGAGCACGTCGCAGACCACGCCCTCGACGCCGTCGGGCAGGTGGTCGGGCCCGGCGCTCGCGCTCGTCGGCCGTCCGCAGGTCGAACACCGTGTGCAGGCCGAGCCCGCCGACCAGCGCCACGTCGCCGCCGGCGAGGCGGTCGAGCGCGGTCGAGCGGTACAGGACGCCGTGCCGGATGCGGCCGCCGTCGGCCGTGGGCCAGCCGCCGAGGTCGCGCAGGTTGAGGAGCGTGGCGACCACGATGTGGGCGCCCGGCTCGGTCTTCGTCGACATGCCGGTGAGCCTCGCGGGCACGCCTGCGGCCGGGCCTCACCCGAGGCGGGTGACGTCAATCGGCCATCTAGTGCTGGGTGTCGTGCAGGATGGCCGTGGTGGCCTCCTGCGCGTCCGGTGCGGTCTCGAGCAGGAACCGCCCGAGCCGCTGGGCCTCGTCCTCGTCCAGCGAGACCGCGGCCTGGGCGACGCCGTCGCGGTTCCAGATCGAGAAGCGCACGTGCCGCTCGCCGTCGTCGGTGGCGAGGTAGCGCGTGACGCGAAGGCCCTTGCCGCGGTCGAACGCCAGGCCGGCGTGGGCCCGGAACAGCTCGACGATCTTGCGCCGCTGCGGGGCGGCGCAGTGCGGGCAGTAGCGGAAGGTCGGCTCGACCGACCGCTGGCAGCGGTTGCAGCTCGTCACGGGTGGCCCTTGCGCATTGCCCTCAATATACGCCCGGGCCCACCGGTAACAAACCCGTGGATCGCCTACGGCATCAGAACAGCTGCTGGCTCGAGCGCGACAGGAAGAAGCCGTGGCCGCTGCGGTTGGTGCAGCGAAGGCCCGCGGTCGAGGCCTTGCAGGTGAAGCCGGCGCGGCGCCAGGTCCTGCCGTAGCCGAGGGTCTGCGAGTGCGGGTCGACCGCGGTGTCGCCGACGCACAGCAGGCTCGCCCGGCCCGTGGCGTGCAGGCCGAAGGCGTTCCCGTAGTCGAGGTCGCAGCTCTTCGGCCGCGCCGGGCGCGGGTTCGTGAACTGGTTGACGTCGCAGCGCAGGATCGAGCCTTCGAGGGCGCAGCCGATGTTCTTGCTCGGCAGGTGGAAGAAGACCAGGCCGGCGGCGCTCGCCGAGGAGGCGGCCGGCCCGATCGAGAGGAGCGCCGCCCCGATCAGGGCGGCGCGGAGGGTTCGGATGGACATGGGCTCGAAGCTACCGGCGGGGAGCGCGGCGCCGTCCACCCCTATGCTCGGCGCATGTCCGACTCCGACACCACGCGCCGCAGCGGCGCCGGCTGGTGCGCGGCGGCGCTGGCCGACGTGCCGGGCGTGCCGACCGCGACCGATCCCGGCGACCCCGACTGGAAGGCCCTCTCCCACTACCTCGGGATCGGGGCGTTCGGCCTGAACGCGTACGTCGCCCGGGCCGCCGGCGACGAGCTGGCCGCCGAGCACGACGAGGCCGGCAGCGGGCACGAGGAGGTCTACCTGGTGCTCGCCGGACGCGTCCGCTTCACGGTCGGCGGCGAGACCTTCGAGGCGGGTGCCGGCGAGGTCGTGGCCGTGCGCGACCCGGCGGTGACCCGCGCCGCAGAGGCGCTCGAGCCCGGCGCGACGCTGCTCGGCGTCGGCTGCCGCGGCCGGCTGCTTCGAGACGAGCTGGTCGCCGCGGCACTTCGAGAACGCCGCCCGCCACCCCGCGCTGTGAGCGACCCGCGCTGGGCAGCCGTCGACCGCTACGTCGAGGAGCTCGTGGTGCGGCCGGACGACCTGCTGGCCGAGGCCCTGCGGGCGAGCGACGCCGCGGGCCTGCCGCCGGCCCACGTCTCGGCCACCCAGGGACGGCTGCTCGAGCTGCTGGCCCGCCTCGTCGGGGCGACCCGGATCCTCGAGATCGGCACGCTCGCCGGCTACAGCACGATCTGGCTCGCCCGGGCGCTGCCGGCCGGCGGCCGGCTCGTGTCGCTCGAGCTCGACCCGGCCCACGCCGAGGTCGCCCGGGCCAACCTCGAGCGCGCCGGGCTCGGCGGCCTGGCCGAGGTGCGGGTCGGCCCGGCGCTCGACGGCCTGCAGGAGCTGCTCGACGAGGCGGGCGGGCCGTTCGATCTGGTGTTCATCGACGCCGACAAGCAGGGCACCCCGGCCTACTTCACCGCCGCGCTGGCGCTGACCCGCCCCGGGAGCCTGATCGTGGCCGACAACGTGGTGCGCGGCGGCGGCGCTGGCCGACGCGGACGATCCCGACGAGCGGGTGCGCGGGGTGCGGCGGTTCCACGAGCTGGTCGCGGCCGAGCCGCGGGTGTCGGCGACGACGATCCAGACCGTCGGCGTGAAGGGCTACGACGGCTTCACGCTGGCGCTCGTCGGCACGTAGCGCTGCACGTGGGTGCGGGCGTACGCCCGGACGGCCGGATCGACCGACGGCACCCGGGCGTAGACCAGCACCGCCGCGGCCCCCGGCCGGGCCAGCCGGGCGACGAGCTGGTACTCCCCCGGCCGGAACGCGCCGTGCGGGCTCGGCCGCAGGTAGGTGACCACGCAGAACGCCACCCGGCCCTGGCCGGGAACGGTCGGCTCCTGGCAGATCCACGGCGTCGGCGGAAGCGGCAGGCCGAAGCTCCAGTAGACCGGGCTCTCGGGGCCCGAGCCAGTACAGGGAGCGGCCAGGCGGCGAAGCTGGCGCGCGCCGCCTCGGAGCTGCTCGGCCCGGCTCGGCCCGGTCACGCCGACCTGCCGGGCCACCGGGGAGCTGCAGCCGGCGGCCAGGAGCGGCAGCACCGAGAGCCAGGCCAGGCGCACCGCGTCAGAGGTCGCGCAGCGCCGGGCAGCCCGGCGCGGACGTGGCCTCGCGGACCGCGGCGCGCACCGCCGCGGCGGTCACGGCGGCCGCCACCGGGCCGAGCGCCAGCGGCGTCGCCGGCTCCAGCACGCCGGTGGCCACCGCGAAGGCGACGTCGCCGTCGAGCGCGGTCGCGGCCGGGTCGGTGGCCCGGGCGATGCCGGCGTGGGCGGCCCGGGCGAGCTGCCAGGCCTGGGTCTTCGTGAGGCTCGCGTCGGTGGCCACGCAGACCAGCGTGGTGTTCTGCCCGACCGGGCCCCGCTCGAGCGGCTCCTCGGCGAGCGTCGTGGTGGTGCGCACGAAGCTCCCGTCGCGCCGGAGCCCCGCCAGCACCTCGCCGTCCTCGCCGATCACGTCCCCGAAGGCGTTGGCCACGGCGATGGCCGAGACGGTGATCCCGTCGTGCAGCCGCCAGCTCGCAGCGCCGAGCCCGCCCTTGACCCAGCCGTCGCGCCCGTCCCGCTTCCCGACCGTGGCTCCGGTGCCGGCGCCGACCGAGCCGACGGCGTGCCCGCCCTCGGTCGCGGCCCGGAACGCGGCCGCTCCGTCGGCAGGCCCCGGGCGGACGTCGGCCCGCCCGAGCGGCAGGTCGAAGATGACCGCCGCCGGGACGATCGGGACGTTCGCGACGGGCGTCGGGTGGCCCCGGCCCTGCTCCTCGAGCGCGTGCATCACCCCGTCGGCGGCGGCCAGGCCGAAGGCGCTGCCGCCGGTCAGGAGGATCGCGTGGGCGCCCTGCACCGAGCCGGCCGGGCCGAGCAGCGCGGTCTCCCGGGTGCCGGGCGCCAGCCCGCGCACCTCGCACGAGGTGATCGCGCCGTCGGGCAGCACGACGACCGTGCAGCCGGTCCAGGCGTCGGTGTCGGTGTGGTGGCCGACGGCGATGCCGCCGACGTCGGTGAGCCGGCCGCTCACCGGCGGGCCCTCGGCGCCCGCTGGCAGTGCGGGCAGTAGTGGGTGCCGCGCTGGCCGACGACGATCCGCTCGATCGGGGTGCCGCAGCGTTCGCACGGCTCGCCCGTCCGGCCGTAGACCGCGAACCGTTCCTGGGCCGAGCCGTAGCCCCCGTCGGGCCGGCGGAAGTCGCGGATCGACGCGCCCTGGGCCTCGATCCCCTGCCGCAGGACGTCGCGGACGCCCTCGTGCAGCGCCGCGACCCTCGCCCCGCGGACCCGCGCGGCCGGGGTGCGCGGGTGGATCCGGGCCCGCCACAGGGCCTCGTCGGCGTAGATGTTCCCGACCCCGGCGACGACCCGCTGGTCGAGCAGGACGGCCTTGATCGGCGCCTCGCGGCCGTCCAGCCCGCGCCGCAGCTCGCGCGCCGACCACGGGCCGAGCGGCTCCGGGCCGAGGCGCTTCGCGATGTACGCCGCGCCGTCCTCGACGTCGAGCAGCGACCAGGTGCCGAAGCGGCGGACGTCGGTGTAGCGCAGCGAGCGAGCCGTCGTCGAGCACCAGCTCGGCCCGGGTGAACGGCGGCCGCTCCTGGCCGTCGGCGGTCCACAGGAAGTTCCCGGTCATCCGCAGGTGGCAGATGAGCACGTGCTCGCGCGAGAGGCGGAAGACGAGGTACTTGCCGCGCCGCTCGAGCCGCTCGATCACCAGGCCCTCGAGCCGCCCGGCGACCGTGGCCGGAAGCTCGGGCATCACGAGCCGCACGTCGAGGATCTCGGCCGCCGCGATGCGGCGTCCCTCGACGTGGGGCGCAAGGCCCCTGCGGATGGTCTCGACCTCGGGGAGCTCGGGCATGCAGGGCTAAGCTTTCCCGATGCCTCGCGACAAGGTGACGGACGACCAGCTGCAGGAGCACCTGAAGACCCACCCCGAGTGGTCGGTGAAGGACGGCGCGCTCTTCCGCGAGCTCTCGTTCCCCGACTTCGTGAGCGCCTTCGGGTTCATGGCGTCGGCGGCGCTGGTGGCCGAGCGGATGAACCACCACCCTGACTGGTCGAACGTCTACGGCACCGTCAAGGTGGCGCTCTCGACCCACGACGCCGGCGGGATCACCGCCTCGGACCTCGAGCTGTCGGCGGCGATGGACGAGCTCGCGAAGGCGTAGGCCGAGGGCAGGAACCGACCCCCGGCCGGGGAAGTCAAACGGTCGGTGCGTGCGCTTCCCTTCCTCCTGCTGATCCCGGCCGCTGCCGCCCTCGCGGGCTGCTCGGCCGGACGCGACACCTCCTCACGCGACCCGCAGACGCGGACCGCCATCGTGCGGGCCGCTCCGCCGCAGCGGACGGGCACCACGGCCCAGCCACCGTCCGCCGTAGGCGTCGACGGCGACGGCCACGACGCCCGCCTCGCGGACGGCGGTGACCGTGTTCCTGCTGCGCGACGGCGCGCTCACGGCGGTCCGCCGGGAGGTGCCGCACACCCTCGGCGTGGCCCGGGCGAGCCTCGAGCAGCTGCTCGCCGGCCCGACCCAGGCCGAGTCGACGGACGGGCTGACGACCGCGATCCCCGCCGGCACGACGCTGCGCGGGGTCACGCTGGCACGGCGGGACGGTCACCGTCGACGTGACCGGAGCGTTCTCGTCGAGCGAGGCCGATCCCGGCCTGCGCGTGGCCCAGGTGGTCTACACGGCGACCCAGTTCGCGACGGTGCACGACGTCCAGCTCGAGCTCGACGGCGCCCCGCTCGGATCGCCCCAGGGCCGCGCCGACCTCGACCAGCAGGCGCCGCAGATCCTGCTCGACCGCCCGACCGCCGGCCAGGCCGCGAGCTGCCCGCTGCGCGTGTCGGGCAGCGCCGACACGCCCGAGGGCGCGCTGACCGTGGAGCTGCGCGGCAGCGACGGCGCGCTCCTGGTCAAGAAGGACATCACCGCGTCGTCCGGCTCCGGCGTGCGCGGGTCGTTCGACACCACGCTGCGTGCCAGGCGACCGGTGCCGCGACGCTGACCGTGTACGCGCTGTCCGCCGAGGACGGCGCGCCGGCGCACCGCACGGTCGTCCAGCTGACGCTCGGCTAAGCTAGCCGATCGTCTCGATCAGCACGGACGGCCGCTCGACCGGCGCCTCGCCGAGCTCGACGCCGACAGCACGGTCTGTTCGGCGTGCGTCGCCGCGGCCTCGCTGCGCGCGTGGATCTCGGCCAGCGGCGCGCCGGCGTCCACCTGGTCGCCGACGGCGACCCGCAGCACGACGCCGACGGCGTGGTCGATCGGGTCGCTCTTGCGGGCCCGGCCCGCGCCGAGCTCCATCGCCGCCTGGGCGATGCCGCGCGCGCCGACGCGGGCACGTGGCCGCCGGCGCGGCGCCTCGACGGTGCGCACGACCGGGGCGCGCTCCATCACCGACCAGGGCTCGTCGGCGACGCGCGGGTCGCCGCCCTGGGCCTCGATCCAGCGCTCGAGCGCCCGCACGGCGTCGCCCGAGGCGATGGCCTCCTCGGCGCGGCGGCGGCCCTCGGCCTCGTCCACGCCCAGGTCGGAGAGCACCAGCAGCCGCGCGGCCGAGGCCAGGACCAGCTCGACGAGGTCCGGCGGGCCGTTGCCGCGCAGCGTCTCGACGGCCTCGGCGACCTCGAGCGCGTTGCCGACGGCGCTGCCGAGCGGCTCGTCCATGCGCGTCAGCTCGCAGACCGTGGGCCGGCCGGCGCGCTCGCCGAGCCCGCGCATCAGCCGCGCCAGCTCGCGGGCCTCGTCGAGCGTGCGGGCGAACGCGCCGTCGCCGACCTTCACGTCGAGCAGGATCGCGTCGGCGCCGGCGGCGAGCTTCTTGGACATCACCGAGGTCGCGATCAGCGCCGGCGCGGGCACCGTCCCGGTCACGTCGCGCAGCGCGTAGAGCGCGCCGTCGGCCGGCACCAGGTTGGCCGTCTGCGCCACCACGGCGCAGCCGACGCGCCGCACCTGCTCCACCATCTCGTGCACGCGAGCGCGATGCGGAAGCCGGGGATCGCCTCGAGCTTGTCGAGCGTGCCGCCGGTGTGGCCGAGCCCGCGGCCGGACATCTTGGCCACCGGCACGCCGCAGGCGGCCACCAGCGGCGCGAGCACGATCGTCGTCTTGTCCCCCACGCCGCCCGTCGAGTGCTTGTCGACCACCCGTGCGGCCGAGGCTCGACAGGTCGACGGTGTCGCCCGAGCGGACCATGGCGTCGCACAGCGCGTCGGTCTCCGCGTCGGTCAGCCCGCGGAAGACGACCGCCATGCACCACGCGCTCATCTGCTCGGGCGCCACCTCGCCGGCCAGGAAGCCGTCGACCAGCCAGGCGATCTCGGCGGCGGCGTGCTCGGCGCCGTCGCGCTTGCGCTCGATCAGGTCGACGGCGCGCAAAGGGTGATCGGCTCGCCCGGCAGGGCGGCGTCGTGCTTGCCGGTCAGCCAGGCGGCCACGGTGGCGCCGACGTCGGAGAACCAGCCGTCGTGGTGCGCCGGCGCGCGGCCGGCCGGGCGTGTGCGCCAGGAGCAGCGCGTGCTCGCGCGAGTGGTCGGTCGACGGCGTGGTGGGGTCGCAGCCGTGGTCCGAGGTGAGGATCAGCAGGTCGTCCTCGCGCAGCTCGCGCGATCAGCGCCGGCAGGTGGGCGTCGAACTCCTGCAGGCAGCGGTGGAAGCCGTCGGGGTCGTTGCGGTGGCCGTAGATCATGTCGGTCTCGACCAGGTTCGTGAAGATCAGGCCGTCGTCGATGTCGTGCAGCAGCCGGGCGGTCGCGGCGATGCCCTCGAGGTTCGACGCGGTCGGCATCGAGGTGTCGATGTCGCAGCCGGCGAAGATGTCGGCGATCTTGCCGACGCCGTGCACCTCGTGGCCGGCCTCGCGGATCCGCGTGAGGTGGTTCGGCCGGGCGGGGTGCAGCGAGTAGTCGTGCCGGTTCGCGGTGCGCCGGTAGGCCCCGGGCTCGCCGACGAACGGGCGGGCGATGACCCGGCCGACGGCGTGCTCGCCGGTCAGGATCTCGCGGGCGGTCTTGCAGGCCGCGTAGAGCTCGTCGAGCGGCACCGTCTGCTCGTGCGCCGCGATCTGGAAGACCGAGTCGGCCGACGTGTAGACGATCCACTTGCCGGTGCGCTGGTGCTCCTCGCCGAGCTCCTGGATGATCTCGGTGCCGGACGCGGGGACGTTGCCGAGCACGCCGCGGCCGGTGCGCCGCGAGAACTCGTCCATGATCTCCTGCGGGAAGCCGTCCGGGTAGGTCGGCATGGCCACGGGCGTGATCACGCCGGCGAGCTCCCAGTGCCCGGTGGTGGTGTCCTTGCCCTGGCTGCGCTCCCGCAGGCGGCCGGCGACCGCGGGGGCGCGGGCACCGGCGGGCAGCCCTGCAGGTGCATCACGTTGCCGAGGCCGAGCGCCTGCAGGTTCGGCAGCTGCAGCCCGCCGACCGCGCGGGCGACGTTGCCGAGCGTGGAGGAGCCCGCGTCGCCGAAGGCGGCGGCGTCGGGCAGCTCCCCGGCGCCGACGGCGTCCAGCACGATCACGCATGCCCGCTTCCCATGGCCCGGAGATTAGGCGATCCGTGCGCGCGGGTGAGCACGGTCGAAGGCGCTGCGCAGGGCGGTGTCGGAGACGTGGGTGTAGATCTCGGTGGTGGCCACCGAGGCGTGCCCGAGGAGCTCCTGCACCACCCGCAGGTCGGCCCCGTTCTCGACCAGGTGGGTGGCGAAGCTGTGGCGCAGGGTGTGCGGCGTGACCTCGCGCTCGATCGACGCCTCGGCGCCGTGCCTGCGCACCAGGTCGAAGACGCCCTGGCGGCTGATCCGCCGGCCCCGGTGGTTCAGCAGGAACGCGTCGCGCTGGGGCGTCTTTCCGAGGTACGGCCGGCCCCGCGCGAGGTAGCGGCGGGCGGCCTCGGCGGCCTGGTGGCCGGTCGGCACGATCCGCTGCTTCCGGCCCTTGCCCTCGACGCGGACGAGCTCCTGGTCGACGTCGAGGTCGCCCGGCCGCAGCGCCACGAGCTCGGAGACCCGGAGGCCCGCGCCGTACAGCAGCTCGAGCGCCGCCCGGTCGCGGAGCCCGAGCGGGGTCGCGCCGGGGTGGGTGACGAGCCGCTCGGCCTCCTCCTGGGACAGGCCCTTCGGCAGCCGCCGGGGCCGCGCCGGGAGCGGCACGATCGTCCGGGCGTCGTCGCTGCGGGCGCCGATCCGGGTGCGGTGGCGCAGCAGCGAGCGGGCGGCGGCCAGCCGGCGGCGGCGCGTGGCCGGGGCCAGGCCGCGCCGGGCGAGGGCCTCGGCGAAGGCCACGAGGTCGTCGGCGCTCGCCTCGTCGACCCCGCGCCCGCGCTCGCGCAGGAACCCGTGCAGGTCGGCCAGGTCGCGGCGGTACGCGGCCACCGTGTGCGGCGACGCGCCGCGCTCCAGGGCCAGGTGGGTGAGGTAGTCGCCGACGGCGTCCACGAGGCCCTGCTTCGCCGCGTCTGGTTGCTCTACCTTCTCGCGCATGACCCTCTACATCTGCGAGCAGTGCGCCACGTACTTCGCGGAGAGCGACAGCGAGCCGGACGGCTGCCCGATCTGCCAGGACGAGCGCCAGTACGTCCGGCACGGCGGGCAGCGCTTCGTGACCTTCGAGGCGTTCCGCGAGACGCACCGCTGCGAGCTGCGCGAGGAGGCCGGACTCCTCGGGATCGGCGTCGAGCCGTCGTTCGCGATCGGCCAGCGGGCGCTGCTCGTGCCCGCAGGCTCGTCGAACGTGCTCTGGGACTGCGTGCCGCTGTGCGACGACGACGCGGCCGCCGAGGTCGAGAAGCGCGGCGGGCTGAAGGCGATCGCGATCTCCCACCCGCACTACTACTCGGCGATGGTCGACTGGGCCCGGCGCTTCGACTGCCAGATCTACCTGCACGGCGCGGACAGCGAGCACGTCCTGCGGCCCGACGAGCGGATCGTCGACTGGGAGGACGAGACGCTCGACCTCGGCGACGGGCTCACCCTGATCCGCTGCGGCGGGCACTTCGCCGGCGGCACCGTCCTGCACTGGCCGGGCGGCGAGGCGCTCTTGACGGGGGACATCCTGCAGGTCATCCCGGACACCCGCTTCGTCGGGTTCATGTACAGCTACCCAACCTGATCCCGCTCTCCTCGGACGAGGTCCCGCGCGTCGCCGAGGCCGTCGAGCCGTACCGGTTCGAACGGATCTCGGTGCCTGGTGGGACCGCGTCGTGCCACGCGACGGGAACGCGGTGGTGAAGCGCTCGGCGAGCGCTACGCCCGCGCTGTGCGGGGAGATCACGCCTGACCGATCGGCCCTATCGCGCTCCGGCAAGGCGGGCCATACTGCCGGCGTGATCGTCGACTGCGCGGTCTACGAGGACGGGTGCCGCCGCAGGAGTCGCTGTCGTTGGCACGGCCTGCGCGGCCTGCCGCCAGCCGAACGCGTTCGCCTGGCTCGGGCTGCACGAGCCGACCGCCGAGGAGTTCGACTCGGTGGCCCGGGAGTTCGGGCTGCACGAGCTGGCGGTGGAGGACGCGGTGCGGGCGCACCAGCGGCCGAAGCTCGAGGCGTACGAGGAGACGCTGTTCCTGGTGCTGAAACCGGCGCGGATGACTCCGCCGAGGGCGTCGAGTTCGGCGAGGTGCTGATCTTCATCGGGCCGGACTTCCTGATCACCGTCAGACACGGCGAGGCCCACCTGCACGACGCCCGGCTGTGGACCGAGCAGCGGCCAGACCTCCTGCGCTGCGGGCCCGGGGCGGCGCTGTACGCGATCGTCGACCGGATCGTGGACGACTACCAGCCGGTGATCGACGAGCTCGACCCCTGCATCGAGGACATCGAGCGCCAGGTGTTCTCGCCCGGGGCGGAGGGCAACCCGGCGGAGCAGATCTACGAGCTGAAGCGTCAGGTGCTCGAGCTGCTACGCCGCGATGGCGCCGCTGGCCGACCCGCTGGAGCGGCTGGCGCGCGGGCGCCACGGGCTGATCCACGACAACGTGCGGCCGTACTTCCGCGATGTCCACGACCACCTGCTGCGGATGCTCGGGCACATCAGCACGTACCGCGACATCCTCACCAGCGCGCTCACCGCGAACCTGACCCAGGTGACGGTGCGCCAGAACGAGGACATGCGCCGGATCGCGGCGTGTGCCGCCCTGTTCGCCGCACCGACCCTGGTGGTCGGGCTGTACGGGATGAACTTCAAGGACATGCCGGAGCTCTCGCTGGAGCTTCGGCTACCCGTTCGCGCTCGCGCTGATGACGGTCATCGTCGTGCTGCTGTTCCGCTACTTCCGCCGCGTCGGCTGGCTCTGAGCCCCCAAATGGTCGATGCCGCGGCGGGGGCGGCGTTCAGGGCACTGAATGGTCGTTTCGGCGGACGCGCGGCGGCGCAGCGCAGGCGGGGTTGCATGGGCAAGCCGCCGCGTGGCCGAGCGCGGGCGCGTCGCCCGCGCGGCCGGGACGGCCAGGCAGCGTCCTGAACGTCGTCGACGCCGCGGTATCGACCATTAAACCTGAGACGAACGGAACGAGTCGGCGAGCGGCATGTAGGGGTAGCCGAGAGCCTCGGCGACCGGCTGCGAGGTGACCTTGCCGCCACGACGCTGACGCCGCGCGAGAGCGCCCGGTCGCGGGAGATCGCGCCCTCGAAGCCGCGGTCGGCGAGCAGCTCGACGTACGGCAGGGTGGCGTTGGTCAGCGCCTTCGTGGAGGTGATCGGCACGGCGCCGGGCATGTTGGCGACGCAGTAGTGGACCACCCGTCGACGACGTAGGTGGGGTCGGAGTGGGTCGTCGGACGCGAGGTCTCGAAGCAGCCGCCCTGGTCGATGACGTCGACCAGGACCGCGCCGGGCTTCATGAGGGCGAGCTTCTCGCGCGAGACGAAGTTGGGGGCCCGGGCGCCCGGCACAGCACCGCGCCGATGACCAGGTCGGCGCCGCTGATGGCCTCGTCGACCTGCAGGGTGTTGGACATCGCGATGGTCGCGCGGCCGTCGAGCATCGGGTCGAGCTCGCGCATGCGGTCGACGGACGGTCGATCCACACGTCGGCCTGCATGCCGACCGCGATCAGCGCGGCGTTGTAGCCGACCATCCCGCCGCCGAGCACCACCACCTTGGCCGGCGGCCGCCGGCGACGCCGCCGAGCATGATGCCGCGGCCGGTGGGGCGCTCCAGGGCGCTCGCGCCGACCTGCGGCGCGAGGCGCCCCGCGACCTCGCTCATCGGCGCCAGCAGCGGCAGCCGGTGGTCGTCGGTCTCGACGGTCTCGTAGGCGATGCAGGTCGCCCGCGAGTCGATCAGCGCCTGCGTCAGCTCCGGCGCCGGGGCCAGGTGCAGGTACGTGAACAGCACCAGGTCGGAGCGGATCCGGCCGTACTCCTCGGGCAGCGGCTCCTTGACCTTCAGCACCAGGTCGGTCGTGCCCCAGACCTCGTCGACCGAGCCGGTGGTGGCGCCGGCGGCCACGTACGTGTCGTCCGTGAACGCCGAGCCCGAGCCCGCGCCGGCCTCGACCACCACCTCGTGGCCGCGGCCGCACCAGCTCGCGGGTGCCGGCCGGGGTCAGCGCCACCCGGTACTCGTCCGGCTTGATCTCCCGCACCACGCCGATCCTCATCGCGACCTCGCTGTCGGGAACCCTGGCGGCTGGAACACGGCGAGCATACATCCCGCCTCTCGTTGACCGGCGGACGCGGACAGCCGTGCGCTGGCGGGGTGGACTCGGTCGGCTCGTACTCGCTGAAGGCGCTGCTGTCCGCCTCGCTCTCGGCAGGCCTTCTGGCGCTCGCCTTCGGGCTGCCCGGCGTCTCGCACCGCTGGGCCGCGGCGACCGCGATCCTCGTCTTGGGCGCGAATCTGGTGGCCGTGCCGCTCGGTCTCATCCGTGGGGAGCGACGACCCCGCACGATGAGCGTGCCGCGCGCGCTGATCGCCATCGCCGTGCTCGGAAGCGCGGGAATCGCGATCTCGTGGATCGTCGACACGACGGCGCCCCTGGCCTTCGCTGGCGCCCTGCTGCTCGGCGTCGAGCTCGAGGCCCTGCTGGCGGCCGTCTTCGGCCGGACGACCGCCGTGCCGCTCGGCAACAACGGCGCCAGCTCGGCCTGACGGCTCTCAGCTCGACAGCGCGAACGCGGCGACCCCGTGGGCCGTCGAGGCGTAGACGCGGCCTCCCGCGACCACCGGCTGACCGCTCAGGGGCTCGTCCGTAGCCACGTGCGCCAGCACCCGGCCGCGCTTCGCGTCGAGCGCGTAGAGCCCGTCGGCGGCCGTCGCGAAGACGACGCCGTTGGCCTCGCTCAGCCCGACGGCGCCCGGGATCTCGGTCGTCCAGCGCGGCGTGCCCTTGCGCGTCTTCAGCGCCGTCACGGCGTGGTCGCCGGCGCCGATGACCACGGCGTACACCAGGCTCCTGGTCGCCGCCTGCGGCACGAGCTGGACGTCCGTGTCCGCGATGATCAGGGCCCAGCGCGGTGTCCCGTCCGCCACGGCGTCCCACACCACGGCGTGCCCGCCCGCCGAGCCGCTGCCGACGAGGTCGCCGGCCGGCGTGGTCACGGCGGGCCACCAGTTGCCCCGCTCGAACGCCGACCACTCGGGATCCAGGGTCGCCGCGTCGAAGGCCTGCGCGCCCACCAGCACGGTGCCGCCACTGACGGTGGGCGTGCGGCTGTCCTGCAGGCTGACCGGGGCCTGTCCGAGCAGCGCGCCGTCCTGGAGGTCGAAGACCTCCATCTCGGACAGGTCCGACGCCGCGTAGACGCGACCGCCGGACACGACCGGGGCGATGAGGTCGCCGGCGCGGTAGCCGTCGCTGCCCGGCCGCGCCGTCGACCAGACCGGCGTGCCGCGGCTCTCGTCGAACGCCGAGACGCTCGACCCTCCGGTCGTGAGCACCAGGCCGGAGGCGATCGCGGGCGTCGACACCGTCGGGCCGTCGAGCGTCCGGTGCCAGCGCTGCAGGCCGGTGGTGGCGTCGAACGCCGTCACCACGCCGACCTGCCGGGAGTTGGCCGCCACGAAGACCATCCCGCCGTCGACGGTCGGCTCGCCGAGCGTCGGTTTCTGCGAGATCGAGGTCGTCCACGCCAGCCGCAGGCCGCCCACGCTTCGAGTCGAGAGGATCGTCTCGTCCGGCTGCACGCCCGAGTGACCGGCCTCGAAGCCGAGCTGCGGCCACGAGGGAGCAGCGGCATGCGCGCTCGCCGGCAGGGCCAGCAGCACGCCGAGCAGGAGCACACAGCGGGCAGGGGTGGGACGCACGTCGGCCTCCGTCGCAAGGGGTCGCAAGCGCAGCCAGGCTAGAGCCTACCGCCTGGGCGCCGCAATCCTTCGATCGCAGGAGCGCTGGGGTGTGGTCGCTACCCCACGGACTCGACGGCGACGGTCATCTGGCCGCCGGGCGTCTGCACGGTCACCTTCTCGCCGGCCTTCTTGCCGAGCAGCGCCCGACCGAACGGCGACTCGATCGAGAGCCGGCCCGCGATCGCGTCGGCCTCGGCCGAGCCGACGAGCTTGTAGTTCTCGGTCTCGTCGCCGGGGACGTAGCGGATCGTCACGTCCGAGCCGATCGAGGCCACCGCCGGTGGACGCCGGCGCATCGACGACCGTGGCCGCGTTGAGCTGGGCTCCGGAGCCGCGCGATGCGCGCCTCGAGGTGGCCCTGCTCCTCCTTCGCCGCGTGGTACTCGGCGTTCTCGGAGAGGTCGCCGTGCTCGCGCGCCTCGAGGATCGCGTCGGCGATGTCCCGCCGCGCCATCGTCTCGAGGTGGTTCAGCTCGGCCGCGAGGCGGTCGTAGCCCTCCCGCGTCAGCTCGTGCTCGTGCTCAGCCATCGACCTCCCTGGTCGCGGGCCGCCTCGAGCAGCGCGAGCGTCACCCGCGCCATGCCCTCGACGTCGCCGACGGCGATCTGCTCGTCGGCGGTGTGCACGTTCGCCATGCCGTTGGCCAGGGCACGAGCAGGGCGACGCCGCGCGCGGGTTGAAGACGTGCGAGTCGGCACCGCCGCCGGCCGACGCGTGCCGGACCGCGAAGCCGGACGCCTCGAGCGCCTCGCGGGCGAGGCGCACGGCCAGGTCGCCGCGTCGGAAGCGGTAGGCCCGTACTCGCGCGGACCGAGGTCTCGACGCGGACTCGGCGCGGCCGCCGCGTGCGCCATCGCGTCGAGCAGCGCCGGCGCCGGCGCCGGGCGCGATGTCGCGGCAGCGCACCTCGGCCTCGCGGCGAGCCCTCGGCCGGCACGACGTTGCGCGCGACCCGCCGTGGATCGGGCCCACGTTCGCGGTGGTCTCGGCGTCGATGCGGCCGAGCCGGAACATCCGGCGATGGCACGCGACGCGGCGAGGATCGCGCTGCGGCCCTGCTCCGGCGCGATGCCGGCGTGAGCCGCCTGCCCGCGGAACGTCGAGCTGGATGGTGTACTGGGCGGGCCGCGATGACCTCGCCGCCGGCGCCGGCGTGGTCGTAGACGAAGCCCGACCCGGGAGTGCAGCCGCGACGTGGTCGAACGGCTTGGCGCCGTGCAGGCCGACCTCCTCCTGCAGCGTCAGCACGAGCTCGATGCCGGCGTGCGGCCAACCCTCCCTGCACCACCCGGCGAACCCCGTCGAGCATGGCCGCCACGGCCGCCTTGTTGTCGGCGCCGAGGATCGTCGGGTCGCCGTTGGGGATCGCACGCCGATGCTCAGACCGGGTCGATCGGGGCGCGGCCGGCACCGTGTCGAGGTGGGCGCAGAAGAAAGCGGCGTGCCGCCGCGCGCGGCGTGGGCGGGATCCGCGCGTAGAGGTTGCCCGCGTTGCCGTCGAGCTTCGCGCCGGCGTCGTCCTCGTCCACCTCGAGGCCGAGGTCGCGCAGGTAGGCGGCGCAGAGGTCGGCGTCGGCCGCTCCGCCCCGGACGGGCGTGACGAGCGAGGCCAGGCTCAGGAAGAGCCCGAGGGCGTCGGAGGCACCGATCGTGTCGCGGTCATTCGGCGGGGACCGCGCGCCACGGGCGGGGCTGCGCGCCCGCCGACTAAGCTAGGGCGGCGCCGACGAAGCCGCGGAAGAGCGGGTGCGGGCGGGTCGGGCGCGACTTGAACTCGGGGTGGAACTGGCTGGCGATGAAGTACGGGTGGTCCGGCAGCTCGACCATCTCGACCAGGCCTGTCGGGGCGAGACGCCGGTGAACATGAGCCCGGCCGCTTCGAGCTGGGCGCGGTGGTGCGTTGTTGACCTCGTAGCGGTGGCGGTGGCGCTCTAGACCATGTCGCCGCCGTATGCCTCGCGGGCCAGCGAGCCCGGGCGACGACACAGGGTCGGTGCCCAGGCGCATGGTGCCGCCCTTGTCGTCGACGTCCTGCTGGTCGGGCAGCAGGTCGATGACCGGATACGGCGTCTCGGTCGAACTCCGTCGAGTTGGCGTCCTCCAAGCTGACGACGTGGCGCGCGAACTCGATCACCGCACACTGCATGCCCAGGCAGATGCCGAGGAACGGGACCTGTTCGCGCGCGAAGCTGACGCCGCGATCTTGCCCTCGATGCCGCGCACGCCGAAGCCGCCGGGCACGACCACGCCGTCGACGCCGGCTCAGGCGCTGCTCGGCCTCGGCCCGTTCAGCGTCTCGGCGTCGACCCACTTGATATTGACTCGGTGCCGTTGTGGATGCCGCCGTGCTTGAGCGCCTCGACGACCGAAATATAGGCGTCCTGGAGCTCCACGTACTTGCCGACGATCGCGATCGGACGGCGCCGCTCGAGGCGCGTCGACCGGTCGCACGAGCTCGCTCCACTGGTCGAGAGCCGGCGTGTTGGCGTCCAGCCCCAGCCGCTCGATGACGAAGCGCGAGCCGCTCCTGCGCAGACCAGCGGTAACTCGTAGATGTCGACGGCGTCCTCCACGATGACGGCGCGCTGGTCGATGTCGGCAGAACAGTGCGATCTTGCGCTCATCTCTTCGCTCAACGGCATCTCGGTGCGGCAGACCAGGACGTCGGGCGTGATGCCGATGCGCCGCAGCTCGTTCACGCTGTGCTGCGTCGGCTTGGTCTTCAGCTCGTTGGCGGCCTCGATACGGCACCAGCGTCACGTGGACGTACATCACGTTCTCGCGGCCGACCTCGATGCGCATCTGGCGGATCGCCTCGAGGAACGGCAGGAACTCGATGTCGCCGACCGTGCCGCCGATCTCGACGATCACCACGTCGGCGTCGGACGCCTCGCCGACGCGCAGGATGCGGCCTTGATCTCGTCGGTGATGTGCGGGATCACCTGGACGGTGCGCGCCGAGGTAGTCGCCGCGGCGCTCCTTGCAGATCACCGAGTACGTAGATCCCGCCGGTGGTGATGTTCGACAGCGCGTCGTGTTCTCGTCGATGAAGCGCTCGTAGTGGCCGAGGTCGAGGTCGGTCTCGGCGCCGTCGTCGGTGACGAACACCTCGCCGTGCTGGTACGGGCTCATCGTGCCCGGGTCGACGTTGATGTACGGGTCGAGCTTCAGCACGCCGACCTTGAGGCCGCGCGCCTTCGAGCAGCGTGCCCAGCGACGCCGCCGTGATGCCCTTGCCGACGACGACACGACCCCGCCCGTGACGAAGACGTACTTCGCAGCGCCGTCCACGCGAGCCTCCCATCGTGATCCACGGGAGACGCATCGTAGCGGCAACCCGGCGGCGACCGCCGCGATCGGCGAAGCGTTGCTCGTGAAGGAAAGTAGACATCGCTGGCCGTCAGTAAGTGATCGCGCGCGCCTGCTCGGCGCGCCGGCCTGAAGGCCCAGGCCGGGTGGTGGGAGCGCCGCCCCGCGCCCCCACCACCCCGCCGCACCGCCTTATCGGCGGTACGACGCCGGGCCGGGCACCAGCGTGATGCTGGACAGCCGCCGCACGATGGCGTCGGCCACAACATCTGCTGGTGCGAGCTCGAGCGTCACGACCCGCGTGCGGCGGGTGTGCGCCTGGGCTTGTCGTCGATCTCGATCGTCGATCATCTTCGTGGACTCCTGATCCGCCGTGCCGTCCCCAACTGCATCGGTTCCACGGGTCGCTCAAAGACCCCCGGTAGGGGTGTTTGAACGTCGTGTCACCCGGCGGGGGTAGGGGCGCGTCCCGGGCCCCTCCGCAGCGGCCAAACGTTGTGGGGATCACGGATTCCTTCGGCCCCCGCTGCTTAGGGTCGTAGCAACCAGGCGCGCGCCATTCCTCCCGGCGCGCGCCATCTTTTTTGCGCTCAAGGAGTCACGAACCATGCACCTGCGTGCACTGCGCCTGACGGCGGCCGTCGCCGTCACCGGCGCCCTGGCCTTCGCCGGGCGCGGCGAGCGCCGACACCCCGATCGACAAGCCGGCTCCCACGGCGGCGCCGACGGCTCTGCCGGGGAAGGCGCCCAAGGGCGACGCGGTCGTCAACACCCCGTTCCAGGTCGCTCCGACCGGCGCGCAGTCGACGGCGCACGTCGAGTGCCCCGTCGGCACCGTGCCGCTCGGCGGCGGCGTGTTCATCCAGTCGAACAACACCGCGGCGAACATCAACAACTCGGCGCCGACGCCGACCGGGTGGAGCGGCTGGGTGAACAACACCAGCGGCGCCACGACGTTCTTCCAGGTGCAGGCGATCTGCGCCAAGAAGCCCACCAAGTACAGCGTCGTCACGTCGGCCGAGAACGTTCCGGGCCAGAGCCACCTCGAGGTGTTCGCGGAGTGCCCGAAGGGCAGCAAGCCGCTCGGCGGCGGCGGCTTCACCACGTCGCTCGGCCTGTCCGTGAACCTGTCCGGCTCGTACGCCTCGGGCCAGGGCTGGCGCTCGATCCTGCACAACCAGGGCGTCACCACGACGCTCCTGCAGACCTACGCGGTGTGCGGCAAGGTCAAGGGCTACACCGTCGCCGTCGGCGCCGAGACCGGCATGCCGGGCGCGACCCAGACCCAGGTCTTCGTCGCCTGCCCCGCCCCGACCGTGGCCACCGGCGGCGGCGTGCTCACCCTCACCAGCAACCTCGCGGTGAACCTGAACTCGACCATCGCCTTCAACGGCGGCTGGGAGAGCTTCGTCAACAGCGCGACCACGCTCTTCGAGACGGCCATCCCGGTCGTCGTCTGCGCCGGGGTCTGAGCCGACTCGACTCGAGACCCGTGATCGCTCGGAGTGTCTCGGGACTCCCCGGGCGTGCACCGGTGCCGCAGTGCAGGCTGGTGGCCTGCACAAGGTGCCGGCGCGCGTAGCGCGCCCGCTTCGCGCGGTCGCGTATGGCGGTGGCTTGACGCGGGTGCGCGGCCGGGGTGTCGCGAGGCGCTCCGAGCCCGCGCGGATCGGTGGATTCCAGGCTGACCCCAGACGACCCTGCTGCGCCCGCGCCCGGGTGGCCCTCTCAGGCCGCCCGGGCGCGCAGGCTCGTGGCCAGCGCGAGCGCTCCCTCGTCGTCGTGCTCGGCGCCGAGCATGCGCACCAGCTCCGCCAGCACGGCGTCGCCCTCGAGCCGCTCGATGCGCGTCTCGGAGCGGCTGCCGGCCCGCTTCTCGACCCGGTAGTGGCGGTCGGCCAGCGCCGCGATCTGCGGCAGGTGCGTGATCACCACGAGCTGCGCGGTCTCGGCCAGCCGCCGCAGCTTCTCGCCCAGCACCCGCGCGGTGACCCCGCCGATGCCCGCGTCGACCTCGTCGAACACCAGCGTCTCGGCGGCTGTGGTCGCGCGCCGCGAGGCGCACCGCGAGCGCGATCCGCGAGAGCTCTCCGCCCGACGCGCCCGTGCCGAGCGGCACCGGCGGCAGGCCGCTGTTGGCCCGCAGCAGCAGCGACACGCCGTCGCTGCCCCGCGGGCCGAGATCGCGCGCGGCCAGCTCGATGTGCAGCTCGGCGCCCGCCATGCCGAGCTCGGCGAGGTGCGACTCGACGGCCTTGCGGAAGCGCCGCGCGGTCTTGCGGCGCAGCGCCGCGAGCTCCTCGGCGACCCGACGCCTCGCGCTCGGCCGCCTCGCGGGCCGCGGCCAGGGCCGCCAGCCGGCCGCCGCCCTCGCCCTCGGCCTCGAGCTCGGCCCGCGCCGCCTCGCCGCGCGGGCCAGCAGGACGGCCAGCGTGTCGCAGTCGAACCGCCGGCGGGCGTCGGACAACGCCTCGAGCCGGATCTCGACGGCCTCGAGCCGGGCCGGGGAGGCATCGAGCGCCCCGGCGTAGCCGCGCAGCATCAGCGCCGCCTCCTGCAGGCACTCGGCGGCGTCGCGCAGCTCGGCCGCCGGGCCCTCGAGCGTGGCGTCGAGCGCCATCGCGCCCTCGACGAGCCGCGCCGCCTCGCCGGTCAGGAGCAGCGCGCCGGCGCCGTCCTCGGGGTTGATGCGCCTCGGCCGCGCCGGCCGCGGCGGCGTACAGGTCGTCGACGTGGCGCAGCCGCTCGCGCTCGGCGCGCAGCGCGTCGTCCTCCCCCGGCTCGGCCTCGAGCGCGTCGAGCGTCTCGACCAGCGCCTCGAGCTCGGCCAGGTCGCGGGCCCGCTCGCCGGCCCGCGCGAGCGCGTCGGCCTCGAGCCGCCGGGCCTCGCTGAGCGCGCGCCAGGCGTCGGCCATGCGGGTGCGGAGCTCGGCGCTGCGCGGGCCCCCGGCGGCGTCGAGCAGGTCGAGCTGCACCGCGGGCCGGGCGAGCCGCCGGGCCTCGTGCTGGGACACGATCTCGACCAGTCCGCCGCCGGCCGCCTCGAGGTCGGCCCGGGCGCAGCTTCGCCCCCACACGAGCGCGCGCGAACGCCCGTCGGCGACGACCCGCCGGGCCAGCACGAGCTCGTCGGCGTCGTCGGGGCGCAGGTCGGCCAGGACGGCGGGCAGCGACCCGGGCTCGACGCCCTCGAACGCGGCCTCGACGTAGGCCTCGCGCCCGGCCGGGCCGACCAGCGCGGCATCGGCCTTGCCGCCGAGCAGCAGGCCGATCGCCTCGGCCAGGATCGTCTTGCCGGCGCCCGTCTCGCCGGTGATCACCGTCAGCCCCGGCGCGAGCTCGAGCTCGGCGCGGCGGATGAGAACGAGGTTGTCGACGCGAAGAAAGGCCAGCACAGGAGCCACGATACGGAGGGCGTCGGACGGAGCGAGCGAACGCCTGTTCGTATGCAGGCTACCCTACGCGGGTGCGTGGGAGACCGCCAGCGGCGGCCCGGCGAGCGTCATCCCGGCGACCCCGGCGAGCTCGGCGAACGGCGCCGGCCCAGGGCTCTCGCCGAGCCGCGCCGCGAAGCCCTCGAAGAACGCCTCCATGCCTGGTGAGGCAGGCGTGAACAGCACGAGCAGGCGCGCCGGCGCAGACCCTGCGTTCTGCCACGCGTGCGGCGTGCCAGCCGGCACGAACAGCAGGTCGCCTTCGGATGCCGTCCACACGTCGTCGGCGAGCCGGAAGCGGAAGGTCCCGCAGAGCACGTACAGGAGCTCGGCCTCGACCGCGTGCACGTGCAGCGGCGGTCCCTCTCCGGGCGCCGCGACGGTCTCGAGCAGCGTCTGCGTCCCGCCGGTGTCCGCGGCTCGCAGCCGGATCGGCAGCGAGCCGCCGACCGGGTTACGCAGCTCCATCAGCCGGCGAACGTGTCCCGGAAGCGCTGCAGGAACGAGACCTCGGGGAGCAGGGCCAGGTTCACCTGCTCCTCGGCCATGCAGATCGTGATCCGCTCGCCGGGGGCCAGGTCGCGGTCCACGACCTGGCCGTCGAGCACGATGCGGGCCGCCGTGCCCTCGCCGCGGTTCTCGATCACGATCACGTTTCCGCGCGGGAGCACCAGCGAGCGGGCCGTCAGCGAGTGCGGCGCCACGAACGTGACGACCAGCCCGTCGAGGCCCCAGCCGAGCACCGGGCCGCCGGCCGACAGGCTGTAGGCGGTCGAGCCCGACGGCGTCGACACCACCACCGCGTCGCACCCGATCTCGCCCAGGTCGACCCCGTTGACCGACCACTGGAAGTGGGCCATGCGGCCGTGCAGCGCGCTCGTCACCACCGCGTCGTTGACCCCGAGGCCGCAGCGCTCGCCCTCGCGGCGCACGTCCACCGACGGCAGCTGGACGACGCAGTAGTCGCCCGAGAACGCCCGCGACAGCGCGGTCTCGAGCTCGTCGGCAGGCGCGGTCGTCAGGAACCCGACGCGCCCGTAGTTGATGGCGAAGACCGGCACCCCGGTGTCCAGCGAACGGTGCAGCGCGCGAAGCGTCGTCCCGTCGCCGCCGAGCACCACGATCAGGTCGGCGCCGTCGGTCTGGTCGTCCTCGTCCATCACCCGCCACGGGCCGGCCTCGAGCCGGTGCTTGCGCAGCTCGACCTCGGGCACCACCAGCTCCACGCCGAACCGCTCGGCGACCCGGGCCAGCCGGTGCAGACCATCGCCGATGGTCATGGCGAGGCCGTGGGTGATGACGGCGGCACGGGTGACCTGGCGGGGCACCGCTTCAACCGGCTGCAACGTGGACGAGGACGGCATCGAGGTCGTCGGGGGCGGTGGTGGCGTCAGGGTGGTCGCGCGAGACGAGGTGGAGGAAGAACTCGCGGTTCCCGGCGGGGCCGGGGTGTCCCGAGGAGCAGGCTCCCAGGACCACCGCGCCGAGCTCCACGGCCTGGGACGCGACGCGCCGCAAGACCTCGGCGTGCACCTCGGGATCGCGAACGACTCCACGTCTCGACTCGTGCCTGCCAGCCTCGAACTGCGGCTTGACCAGCGCCAGCACCTGGAACGGGCGGGCGAGGCACGTTAGCACGGGCTCGAGCACCAGTCCGAGCGAGATGAAGGAGACGTCGATCACCGCGATTTCCGGGACGAACGGGAGCGAATCGCACTGCAGGTAGCGGACGTTGACCTGCTCCATCACCGTCACCCGCGGGTCGTTGCGCACCCGCTCGTGGAGCTGCCCGCGCCCGACGTCCAGCGCGATCACCGCCGCCGCGCCGGCCTGCAGCAGGGCGTCGCTGAAGCCGCCGGTCGAGGCCCCGACGTCGAGGCAGCGCGCGCCCGCCACGTCGACCCCGAAGGCGTCGAGGGCCGTCTGCAGCTTGTCGCCGCCCCGGGACACGAAGCGGGCGGGCTGCGAGACCTCGAGCGCGGCCGCGTCGCCGACGGGCGTCCCGGCCTTCGTGACCACCGCCCCGTCGACCGTCACCCTGCCGGCCATGATCAGCGCCTGGGCGCGGCTGCGCGACTCCGCGAGGCCGCGCTCGGCGAGCAGGACGTCGAGGCGCGGCATGGAGGCATTATCGACCGTGCCGGAACGCCATCCGCCACTCGCCGGTCTGCAGCACGTGGGCGCACAGCGGCTCGCCCTCCACCGCTCCGCCGAGCGCCGCGACGTCCGGCACCGTCACCGCGGCCGGGGCGATGGCGGTCGCCTCCCGCTGCACGTCGAGCACCAGCGTGAGCGGCCCCCAGGCGATCCAGGCCTCCCGCTCGGCGCAGACCAGCGCCGTCAGGGCGGGATCGCAGCGCGCCGGCGGCCCGGCCTCGACCCGCACGTCGAGCCCCTCGCCCCGGATCTCGATCGCCTGCGCCGAACGCCGGACGCTCAGCCGGGCGTAGCGGTACGGCGCCCCGAGCAGCCCCAGCGCGGCCGCACGCCGGCTCCGCACCAGGGCGGCGAGGAAGACGACCGCGCCGCCGTCGGGGCTGCGGGCGTAGGTGCGCAGGTTGGCCTGGGCGAACGACAGGCCGCGGCCCGGGCGCGCCGACCGGCCGCAGCCCGACGTTGCGGAAGGCCACCAGCGACACCAGCGCCCGGCCGTCGACCAGCACCGGCCGCAGCGGGACGGGCAGCTCGGGCGGTCGCTCGACCGCCCAGGTGACCACGGCCAGCGGCGAGAGCGCCACCCGGAACGCGAGCATCGCTCAGCGATCGCGGCGGGCGACCAGGTCGGCCAGCGCGTGCAGCGCCGCCGTGTCGCCGGGCACCGCCTCGAGGGCCGCGACGGCCCGGCCGTGCGTGTCCTCGGCGAGGGCCCGGGCGCGCTCGAGCCCGAGGACGGTCACGTGGGTGCGCTTGCCGGCCCGCTCGTCGGCCCCGGCCCGCTTTGCCGAGCACCGCGTCGGTGCCCGTCGCGTCGAGCACGTCGTCCACGATCTGGAACAGCAGGCCGACCTCGGCCGCGTACCGGCGCAGCGCCGCGGCGGTCCCGGCCGGCGGCGTCGCGAGCGCCAGCGCGAGCCCCACCGAGGCCTCGATCAGCGCACCGGTCTTGAGCTGGCAGAGCCGGCGCAGGCCGGCCTCGCCGATGCCCTCGGCGGCGGTCACGTCGAGGTACTGGCCGCCGATCATCCCCGCCGGCCCGACCGCCCGGGCGAGCTCGGCGATCGCCGCCACCCGCCGCTCGGCCGGGCCGCTCCTGGCGCTCGGCGAGCAGCGTGAACGCGGCGTTCAACAGCGCGTCGCCGGTGAGGATCGCGACCGCCTCGCCGTACTGCACGTGGGCCGTCGGCCGGCCGCGGCGCAGGTCGTCGTCGTCGAGCGCCGGCAGGTCGTCGTGCACCAGCGAGAACGTGTGCACCAGCTCGAGCGCCAGCGCCGCGGGCAGCGCCTCCTCGGCCGCCAGGCCGACGGTCTCGGCGGTCGCCAGGCAGAGCAGCGGGCGAAGGCGCTTCCCGCCGGCGAGCAGCGAGTAGCGCATCGCCGTCGGCCAGCGGCTCGAGATCCTCCGGCTCGCCCAGGTCGAGGCCGGCGAGCCCCTGCTCGACGAGCTTGCCGAGCCGCTCGAGCCGCCCGGTGACGGTGCTCAATCCTCGTCCTCCTGCGCGTCGCGGGCGCCCTGGCGGGCCCGGTCGAGCTCCTGGGTGGCCTCGAGCGCCAGGTCGTTGACCTCGCCCATGAGCGACAGGGCCTTGTCGGGGTCGGCGCTCGCGTCGTCGAGCTGGCTGCGCAGCGCCTCGAGCCGCGCGAGCAGGCTGCGCAGGCGCTGCTCGTCGGCCTCGCTCACCGGCCCGTCCCCTCCTCCCGGGCGATCCGTCCGAGGACGCCGTTCACGAACACCGCCGCCTCGGGCGAGGCGTAGCGCTTGGCCAGCTCCACCGCCTCGTCGATCACCGCCGGGACCGGGATGTCCGGCCGCGTGGTGAGCTCCCAGGCCGCGAGCCGCAGCACCGCCCGCTCGACCGCGCCGAGCCGGTCGCTCGTCCAGCCGGTGGCCGCCGCGTCGAGCCGGCCGTCGAGCTCGGGAAGGGCGGCGGTCACGCCGTCGACGACCTCGCGGGCGTACGTCGGGATGGGCTCGCCGGTGTCGGCGGCGTAGCGCTCGAACAGCGCCTCGAAGGGGGTCGAGACGACGTCGTGCTGGTAGAGCAGCACGAACGCCGCGCGGCGGGCCTGGCGGCGGGAGACGACGCGCTGGCTCATCAGGCCGGACCCTACCCCAGCGAGGCCAGCCGGGACTGGGCCTCGTCGATGTAGCTCGTCGTGTACTGCCCGTCGCGGAACGGCGGGTCGTCGAGCATCTCGGCGAACAGCGGCGCGGTCGTCGCGATCCCCTCGACCTCGAGCTCGCGCAGCGCCTGGGCCGCCCGCCGCAGCGCCGCCGGCCGGTCGGCGTCGTGGATGACGAGCTTGCCGATCAGCGAGTCGTAGTTCGGCGGCACGACGTAGCCCTCGTAGACGTGCGTGTCGACCCGCACCCCCGGCCCGAGCGGCGGCCGGAACCGGGTCAGCCGGCCCGGCGACGGCGCGAAGCCGCGGCGCGGGTCCTCGGCGTTCAGGCGGAACTCGAACGCGTGCCCCTCGAGCGCCATCACGCCCTGCCGCGGCAGCGGCCGCCCGGCGGCCAGGCGCAGCTGGGTGCGCACCAGGTCGAGGCCCGTGACCTCCTCGGTGACCGGGTGCTCGACCTGCAGCCGCGTGTTCATCTCCATGAAGAAGAACTCCTGCTCGGCCGAGACCAGGAACTCGATCGTGCCGGCGTTCAGGTAGCGGGTCGAGCGCACCGCGCCGAGCGCCGCGTCCTGCATGCGCGTGCGGGTCGCGTCGGACAGGAACGGCGAGGGCGCCTCCTCGCACAGCTTCTGGTGGCGCCGCTGCACCGAGCACTCGCGCTCGCCGCAGACCAGCGCCCCGCCCTGCCCGTCGCCGACGACCTGCACCTCGACGTGGTGCGCACCGACGACCAGCTTCTCGAGGTACAGCCCGCCGTCGCCGAAGGCCGCCTCGGCCTCGGCCTGCGCCGTCATGTAGGCGCGCTCGAGGTCGGCGGGCGCCTCGACGATGCGCATCCCGCGCCCGCCGCCGCCCGCGGCCGCCTTGAGCAGCACCGGGTAGCCGGCCTCGCCGGCGATCGCGCCTGGCGTGCTCGACGCCGGCGAGCCGGCTCTCGGAGCCCGGCAGCAGCGGCAGCCCCGCGAGCCGCATCGTCTCCTTCGCCAGGGCCTTGTCGCCGAGCGACTCCATCGAGTCCGGCGACGGGCCGACGAACACCAGGTCGTTCTCGACGCAGTTGCGCACGAACAGCGGGTTCTCGGACAGGAACCCGTAGCCCGGGTGGACGGCCTGGCAGCCCGTGGTGGCGGCCGCGGCGATCACGCTCGCCTGGTTCAGGTAGCTCTGGGCCGCCGGCGGCGGGCCGATGCAGACGGCCCGGTCGGCCAGCTTGACCCAGGAGCCGTCCCTGTCGGCGGTCGAGTAGACCGCCACCGCCTCGAGCCCGAGCTCGTGGCACGCGCGGATCACCCGCACGGCGATCTCTCCCCGGTTGGCCACCAGAACCCGCGTGAACATCAGGCCGGGCTGATCTCGAAGAGCGTCTGGCCGAACTCGACGGGCTCGGCGTTGCCGACCAGGATCTTGCGGACGGTGCCGGCGTGATCGGACTTGAGCTCGTTGAACAGCTTCATGGCCTCGAGCACGCACAGCGTCTGGCCGACCTCGACCCGGTCGCCCTCCTCGACGAACGCCGGCTGGCTCGGCGACGGCGCCCGGTAGAACGTGGCCACCATCGGGCTCTCGACGAGGACGAGGTCCTCGGCGGGCGGCGCGGCCTCGGCCGGCGGCGTCGGGCCGTTCGTGGCCTGCTCGACCGGCGCGGCGGCGACGTACTGCACCGCCGGCGCGGGCTCGGGCTTTCGCAGCGTGTAGCGGACGCCGCCGTCGTCGACGGTGATCTCGTGCAGGCTGGACTCGTCCAGCATCCGCATGAGCCGGCGGATCCGCTCGCCCTCGGAGTCGTCCACCACCGCGGCCTCGTCGCCGGTGGGCATGCGCCGGCCGCGCAGCGTCGAGAGCAGCGGGAACGCGCTCTCGCCGAACAGCGCGACGAGGCACAGGTCCTCCTCGGAGGCGGCCAGCGTGCCGGCCTCGGCCTTCGCGTCCTCGAGCGAGGTCTGCGGCTCGGTCTGGGCCGGCGTGCGCTCGGCGACGGCCCGCGCGGCGGGGTCGACGGGAGTCGGCGGATGGCCGTACTCGCCGACCAGCAGGCGCCGCATCTCCTCGTCGACCATCTCCCAGCGGCGCGCCGTCAGCACGTGCTGGATCGCCTGGGAGGCCAGGATCCGCCCGACCGGCGAGGCCGGCGGAGGCGACCCGGCGTCGGCCCGCACCCGGTGCAGCTCGTCGAGCACCTCGTCCACCCGGTCGCCGGCGCCGACGGCCTGCAGGCGCCGCTCGATGCCGGCGACGAGCCCGGCGGGGATGGTGTTCAGGGCGGCCCGCAGGGCGACGTTCGGGGAGACCGGCGGCTGCGAGCCCGCGGCCTCGCCGATGTCGGACTCGATCAGCCGGGCGACCTCCCAGGCGGCCTGGCGGTCGAGCCCGTGGTCGAGCTTCAGCCCGCCGAGGGCCTGGGCCAGGAGCTCGGCCGGCACCCGGTGGGTGAGCATCGCGATCGGGTAGGAGGCCGTGGCGATCGGATCCGCGCCCGCGCGGGCCGCCTCGATGGCCACCGCGAGGCTCGTCCCGCCGGCGCCCTGGGTGTACAGGCCGACCGGGATCCGGGCGACGTCGCGCATGCGGCCGATCAGCTCGCCGGCGGCGGCCGGGTCGAGCGCGCCCGCGGGGTCGTGCAGCAGCACCCGCTCGGCGCCGAACGCGGCGAGCTTGCCCGCCCGCTCGACCAGCGACTGGACGCCGGCGGCGTCGCTGTAGACCAGGCCGGCGTGCAGCTGGGCGCCCGCCTCGCGCACCGCGTCGGCCGGCCCCTCGAGGTCGTCGACGTCGTTCAGCGGGTCGTTCAGCCGGAACACGTCGATCCCCGACTCGGCGGCGACCAGGATGAAGCGGCGCACGAGCTCGGGGTGGGCCGGCTTCATGCCGACCAGGAACGTTCCGCGCAGGGCCATCACCAGCGGCGTCTTCGGCGCCCGCGCCTTGATCGCGCGGATCCGCTCCCAGGGGCTCTCGACGGCCCGCTCGACGGCGCTCTTGAAGCAGCCGCCGCCGGACACCTCGAGCCCGGCGTAGCCGAGCTCGTCGAGGCGCTCGGCCACGCGCAGGAGCCGCGCCGTCGACAGGGACCCGGCGAGCGGGTCCTGCGACAGCAGGCGGATGGTCGTGTCGACGAGTCGCGTCAAGTGCGGTGCGCGCTCAGGCGCGCGAGAGGTAGCGCCCCTCGCGCGTGTCGACCTTGATCCGGTCGCCCTCGTTGACGAACAGCGGCACCTGCACGACCGCCCCGGTCTCGAGGGTCGCCGGCTTGGTCACGTTCGACACCGTGTCGCCCTTCACCCCGGGCTCGGTCTCGGTCACCGCGAGCTCGACCGAGGCCGGCAGCTGCAGCGACGAGGGCCGCCCGTCGAGGCTCAGGAGCTGCACCACGTCGTTCTCCTTGACGTACTGCATCTCGTCGGCCACCCCCTCGCGCGGCAGCTCGATCTGCTCGTAGGTCTCGGTGTTCATGAGGACGACGTTGGTGCCGTCGTCGTACAGGAACTGCATGTCGTTCACCGAGGTGTGGACGCGCATCATCGTCTCGCCGGCCCGGAACGTCTTGTCGACCGTCTTGCCGGTCTCGACCGCCTTGAGCTTGGTGCGCACGAACGCGCCGCCCTTGCCCGGCTTGACGTGCTGGAACTCGACGATGCGCCAGATGACGCCGTCGACCTCGACGTGCATGCCGTTCTTGAACTGGTTCGTGGAGATCGTCTCTGCCATCTGCCTATCCCGCGTCGACCAACGATTTGGGGAACTTCGAGAGCACCTCGTGCCCGCCTTCGGTCACCACGACGAGGTCCTCGATGCGAACGCCGAAGCGACCCGGAAGGTACACGCCCGGCTCGACCGTCACGACGTTCCCTGGCTCGAGCACCCCCGAGACCCCGGCCCGCAGGCGCGGCTCCTCGTGGACTGCGAGCCCGATGCCGTGCCCGGTTCCGTGCCGGAAGTGCTCACCGTAGCCGGCCTCGCCGATGATCCGCAGCGCCGCCTCGTGCACCTCGACGCACGGCGTTCCGGGCCGGACCAGGGCGAGCGCGGCCTCCTCGGCCCGCAGCACGAGCTCGTAGACCTCCTTCATCTCCGCGTCCACCGGCCCGCTCGTGAAGGTGCGGGTGCAGTCGGAGCAGTAGCCCTCGACCAGCCCGCCGATGTCGATCACGACCAGCGTGCCGCGCTCGATCTCGACGTCCCGCGGCTCGCCGTGCGGCAGCGCGCCCTGGCTCGCCGAGGCCACGATCGGCCGGAACGCCGGCCCGTCGGCGCCGAGCTCGCGGAAGCGGACGGCGATCTGCCAGGCGACCTCGCGCTCGTTGCGCCCGCCGAGACCCTCGTCGGCGAGCCACTCGTACACCTGGTCGGTGATCCGGGCGCCGCGGGCGATCCGTTCGAGCTCGTCGGCGCTCTTGACCGCCCGCAGGGCCTCGACGACGCCGACGCGTGGGCACGAGCCGCGCGCCGGCGGCGTCGGCGGCCGCAGCGAGCTGCACGAAGGCCTGGTGCGAGACGTGGGCCGACTCGAAGCCGATCGACTGGCCGGGGCGGAACAGGTCGCCGAAGCGCTCGGCGAGCGACCCGACCAGGTTCGTGTCCACGACCTGGACGTTCCAGCGCTCGCGCAGGTGGGCCACGGCGGTGGCGTAGCGGAAGTCGGTCAGCAGGGCGCCGCCGCCGGGGGTCACGCAGAGCAGGCCGTTGGAGCCGGCGTAGCCCGACAGGTAGCGCACCGAGATCGGGCTCGTGACCAGCAGGGCGTCGAGCTCGTGCTCGGCCAGCGCCGCGCGCAGGCGGTCGGCACGCTGGCCGGTGGCGACGCTCATCCCGCGACCTTCGTCCGCTCGGCGATCAGCGCCAGGGCGTCGCGGTAGCCGTCGGCGCCGCGGCCGGAGATGCGCGCGTGCGACGACGTCGGCGATGACCGAGTGGCGGCGCCAGTCCTCGCGGGTGTCGACGTCCGAGAGGTGCACCTCGACCACGGTGGCGTCGACGATCTCGAGGGCGTCGCGGATGGCGTAGGAGTAGTGCGTCCAGGCGCCGGGGTTGACCACCAGGCCGGCGGCCGAGCCGACGGCGTCGTGGATCGCCTCGACGAACGCGCCCTCGTGGTTCGTCTGGGTGCAGCGGGCGGTCAGCCCGAGCTCGCGGGCCCAGGCGTAGACGCGGCTCTCGAGGTCGGAGAGCGTGAGCGTCCCGTACTGCGCCGGGTCGCGCTTTCCGAGCATGTCGAGGTTCACTCCGTTGAGGACGGCCACCTGCACCGGCGCAGTCTACGATGTGGGGCACGGCGCGCGAGGGCGCCTCCGGTCCGCGGGCAGGGACGTTCCCACCTCGAGAGGACGGATCGCTCGACCATCGCAGACGATCACCTGGCCCACGCCGCGGACACGGGCCGCGAGGAGGTCGTCATGCTGCTGCGCGAACGGGACGCGAGCGTCCTCGACCAGCCCAGCCTCGAGTGGTACCGCAAGGCGGCGAAGCGCCTGCTGCGAGCGGGCCGTGGCGGGGACGCCGCCGCGCTGGCCCGTCTCGGCGAGGCCCTCGGCACGCTGCCCGAGCCGCTGCGCCTGGCCGACGTCCAGCGCGCGCTGGCCCGGGAGCACGGGTACGGCGCCTGGCCGGCGTTCCGGCGGGCCGTGCTCGAGGCCGAGGGCGCGTCCGTGCGCTCGGTGTCGCGGATCGGGATCGACGGCGTCGAGGTCTACGAGGCCACCGCCCGCGGGCTGGCGGCCGCCGTCGGCCGCGCCGACCCGCTGGCGCTGAAGCGGGTGCGGACGCACGTCGCCCGCCTCGCCCGTCTCTCGGACACCACCCTGGCCGCCCGCCCGCTGGCCGGGGCCGACGCCCGGCTGGTGGTGGCCCGGGAGTACGGCTTCCCGACCTGGCAGGCGCTGGCCGACGGCGTCGGCGCGGTGCGCCAGCGGGTCGAGCACTCGCCCGGCTGGCAGGGGCAGACGGGCCGGCCGATGGGCGAGGCCATCGAGGCCATCCGCCGGGGCGACCCGGACGCGCTGCGGGCGCTGCTCGAGGCCCACCCGGAGCTGGCCAACGCCCAGGCGGTGCGCGACGAGACCCTGCTCAGCACGATCGCCCAGCCCGACGTCTTCGGCAGCCACCTGCGCGCCGAGCTCGGCGTCGACGAGCGCTGCGTGCAGGTGCTCGTCGACGCCGGCGCCGACCTCGACGTGCCGCTGCAGATCGCGTCGTGCTTCGACCGGGTCGAGCTGGTGGGCCTCCTGCTGGCGGCGGGCGGCCGGGCCGGCGCCCGGGACGTGTGGGGCATCACGGCGTTCGAGACGGCGATCTACCACGGCGCACACCAGGCCGCCGACGTCCTGGCGGCGCACGCGGCGATCGAGCCGCCGTCGTTCTGGGTCTACGCCGGGCTCGGCCGGATCGACCTGCTCGAGGGGGCCCTCGACGCGAGCGGCCGCATCCGCGAGGAGGCCCGGCGGGAGCGCCCGAACCTGGCCGACGTCGGCTGGAACCCGGACGCCGAGCCGCCGGACGACGAGGCCACGCTGCTCGCCGAGGGGCTCACCCACGCCGCCCGCAACGGGCGCTACGCGGCCGTCGACTGGCTCCTCGAGCACGGCGCGGACGTCGACGCCGGGCCGTTCCAGGGCCTCACGCCGCTGCACATGGCGGTGCTCTCGGCCGACCGGCGGATGGTCGAGCTGCTGCTCGCCCGCGGCGCCGACCGGATGCGCCGCGACCGCATCCACGACGGGCTGCCGGCGGGCTGGATCGAGCACGTGCGGGGCGCGGAGCCGATCCGCGCGCTGCTCACGTGACCTGCTCGACCGCCTCGGCCACCAGCGCGTCGGGCACCTCGCAGCCGAACACCGGCGCGCCGGGCGCGTCGAGCAGGACGAAGCGGTGCGTGCCGGCGGCGCGCTTCTTGTCGTGGCGCATCGCCTCGAGCACCGCATCGGCGTCCACGCCGTCGGCGCGGGTCGGCAGCCCGTGCGCGACGAGCAGCGCCGAGACCTCCGCCCGCAGCGCCGGGGAGAGCCCGCGGACCCGCTCGGAGAGCCACAGCGCAGCCACCAGGCCGATCGCCACCGCCTCGCCGTGCAGCAGGCCGCCGTAGCCGGCGACCGCCTCGATCCCGTGCCCGATCGTGTGCCCCAGGTTGAGGATCGCCCGGCGGCCCTGCTCGGTCGGGTCCTCGGCCACGACCACCGCCTTGAAGCCGGCACAGCGGCGCACCAGCTCGCCCCGCTGCGCCGGCGTGCCGGGCCCGGGCGGCCACGAGCGAACCAGGTCGAGCAGCGGCCCGCCCGCCAGGAGGCCGGTCTTCAGCGCCTCGGCGAACCCGGCGGCCCACTCGCGCGGGGACAGCGTCTCGAGCAGGTCGGGGTCGCAGATCACCGACTCGGGCTGCCAGAACGCGCCGACGTCGTTCTTGGCGGCCACGTTGATCGCCGTCTTGCCGCCGATCGCCGCGTCGACCTGGCCGACGAGCGTCGTGGGGACGGCGATCCAGCGCACGCCCCGGCGGAAGGTCGCGGCGCACAGCCCGCCGACGTCGGTGACCGTGCCGCCGCCGGCGCAGACGACGAGGTCGCGGCGCTCGACCTCGGCCCGGGCGAACGCCTTCCAGAGCCGCTCGGCGCCGGCCACGCTCTTGGCCTGCTCGCCGCCGGAGAGCGGGATGCGCGCCGCGAAGCTGCCGCCGACCCGCTCGTCCACCGCGGCGTCGACCACCAGCACCGCGCGCCGGCCGCCGGCCTCCTCGCCGAGCCGCGCGGCGTGGCCGGGAAGCGTCCAGACCTGCAGCGCCAGCGCGGCGGCCAGCACCTCGGGCGGCGCGCCCGCGTCGAGGATCGCGTCGGCGGCGGCGGCGTAGGTCGGCCGGCGCTCGGCCCAGCGGGCGGCGAACGCCGCGGGATCGGCGGCGAGCGGCCGCCCCTCCCCCGTCCCGACCCGCTCCCTGGCCAGCTCGAGGGACACGTCGAGCCACACGGTCAGCGCCCGCTCGCGCAGGCTCGCCCGGGTCACGGGGTCGAGCAGCGTCCCGCCGCCGGCCGCCACCACGGGTGCGTCGTCGCGCTCGAGGACGGCCCGCATCGCCGCCGCCTCGCGCTCCCGGAAGGCCGCCTCGCCGTCCGCCGCGAACTGCGCCGAGATCGGCCGCCCGTCGGCGGCCTCGAGCTCGGCGTCGAGGTCGACCAGGGGCCGGCCGAGACGCTCCGGCGACGGCGCGGGCGACCGTCGACTTGCCCGCCGCCATGAAGCCGGCGAGCACCAGCGGGCGGCGTGCTAGCGGGGAACCCACGGGATGCGCTCGAGGTACGCGCGGTAGGCCGCGTGCAGGTCGTCCACGTGGTCGCCGCCGAACTTCTCGCGCGCGCAGCGGGCGAGCTCGAAGGCCACGACCGCCTCCGCCACCACCGCGGCCGCCGCGATCGCCGTGGTGTCGGAGCGCTCCACCAGGGCCTCGGCCGCCTCGTGGGTGTCGAGCCGGGCCGAGCGCAGCGGGCGCATCAGGGTCGGGATCGGCTTCATCGCGATCCGCACCACGATCGTCTCGCCGTTCGACATCCCGCCCTCGATGCCGCCGGCGCGGTTCGTCTCGCGGTGGTAGCCGCGCTCGTCGTCGAAGAACAGCTCGTCGTGCACCTCGGAGCCCCGCCGGGAGCGGTTGGCGAACCCGTCGCCGATCTCGACGCCCTTCATCGCCTGGATCGAGACCGCCGCGCCGGCCAGCCGCGCGTCGAGCCGCAGGCGCGGCTCGGTGTGCGAGCCGAGCCCCGGCGGCACGCCGAAGGCCCGCACCTCGAGCAGCCCGCCGAGCGTGTCCCGGTCGGCCCGGGCGGCGTCGACGGCGGCGATCATGCGGGCCTCGGACGCCGGATCCGAGCAGCCGAGCTCGCTCTGCAGGGCCCGGTCGAAGTCCGCCTCGAGCCCCGCGTCGGGCGGCCGCGACGACGTCGCCGACCTCGAGCACCCGCCCGCGCACCCGGACGCCGAGCCCGCGCCAGGAGGGCCTTGGCCAGGCCGCCGGCGGCCACCCGGGCCGCGGTCTCGCGCGCCGAGGCCCGCTCGAGCACGTCGCGCACGTCCTCGAGCCCGTACTTGAGGACGCCGGCCAGGTCGGCGTGCCCGGGCCGCGGCAGCACGACCCGCCGCGGCCTTGCGGTCGGGCACCTCGGACGAGCGCCTGCCTCGGTGACCGGCCAGGCGCTCATCGCGGCGCCCCAGCTGGCGTGGTCGCGGTTGCGGACGATCAGGCAGACCGGCCCGCCCAGGGTGCGGCCGTGGCGGATGCCGCCGAGCACCTCGATGTCGTCCTTCTCGATCTTCTGGCGCGGGCTGCGCCCGTAGCCGGCCTGGCGGCGGGCGAGGTCGCGGCGGATCGCCTCGTGCTCGATCTCGAGCCCCGCCGGCAGGCCGGTGACGATCGCGGTGATGCCCGGCCCGTGCGACTCGCCGGCGGTGACCAGCGTCAGATCCACGCCGGCGAGCCTACAGCGGCCGGCGCCGGGCGCCTAGCGGCGGCGCAGGAAGCGCGAGACCCGGCCCGTCCTCGGCTCGGCCAGGAGCTGGCCGCGCAGGTCGCCGAAGGACTCCTGCGGCAGCTCGACGGGCTCGGGCTCGACGCGCAGCTCGGCGCGGTCGACGAGCCGGTCGATCAGCAGGCGGTCGGCGGGGTCGAGCGCCAGGAAGCGGGTGAGCACCCGGCTGCGGCCGAAGCGGCCGGTCTGCACGCGGACGGTGTCGATGCGGCCGGTGATCGTCGTTGCCGCCCTCGTCCTCGAAGGTCACGTCCCAGCTCAGGCCGGGCTTGAACTCGCGCTCGCACTCGAAGGCCAGGCCGATGCGGGACACCTCGACGATGTTCACGCGGAACGGGGCGAGGTCGTAGGCCGCGTAGTACGCCGAGCGCACCGTGGCCAGGGCGGCGTAGGCCGCGCGCGGCGCCCGGCGCTCCTCGCCGAGCTCCTCGACGCGCACCAGCTCGAGGTTGATCAGGGCCTCTCCGGTGGTCACGGGGATCGCCGAGGCGATGCGGTGGTCGAGCGCGTAGACCGAGCCGTCGGCGAACACCCGCGTGCCCACCCGCAGGCCCTCGCGGACCAGCAGCCGCGGCGCGTAGGCGCTGAAGGCACCGCTCGCGTCGGGCTCCTCGGCGACGCGGAAGTCGAGCACCCGCCGCTCGCAGGCGACGGGCAGGACGTGGCCGGCCCGGGCGAATTGCGGGAGCTGCGAGGCGTCCGGCTGCAACATCGAAGTCGTCATCGAAACGAGCATACGACAACTTCATGCAATACCGCAATAGTGTGATGCCGGATCTCTGCACGAGTTCTGGATAGGCACAACGCAAAGCGCCTCCCGCCGTTGGGTGCGGGAGGCGCCGAGAGAGGTGCGCCGGGGACGCGGAACGTCCCGGGGGCGCCTTGGCCTGCGTGCTAGGGGAGGGTGCAGACGTCGCGCCTGATCGTTCTGTCAGGGAGGGGTTCGAACGACTGGCACCTACGCTAGCGCCCGCCAGATTGAGGGCGTGTGAAGGACCGCTCAAAAGGTATGAACGTTCCTCCAAATACCCTCAGAGCTCAGGCGCTGGGCGCTCCAGTACCAGTCGAGCAGGCTGTGCCCGAAGAGCAGCGCCAGCAGGCCGCCGAGGGCCAGGAACGGGCCGAGCGGGAGCGTCTGCTTGCGGCCGCCCCTCACCCCGAAGCGGGCCAGCACCAGGATCGACGGGACCGCTGCCAGCAGCAGCCCGGACATCAGGGCGACCGAGACGGCCCGGCCGAGGAACGCGCCCAGCATCGCGGCCAGCTTGACGTCGCCCATCCCCATCCCGCCGGGCGAGAAGACCGCGACGGCGAACAGCAGCAGGAAGGCCAGCGAGCGTGGCCAGCACGAGCTCGAGCCAGCGGTCCGGCTCGAGGGTCAGCTGCAGCGCCAGCCCGAGCGGCGGTGCCGATGAGGACGAGCCGGTTCGGCACGATCCGGTAGCGCAGGTCGATCGCCGTCACCCCGACCAGCAGGGCGCACAGCACGAGGCCCGGGGCGAGGGCGACCTGCCAGCCGAGCACGAGGCCGGTGGCGGCGAAGGCGAGCGGCGCTGCCGACGACCAGCACCGGCGTGGCGGTCGCGTGGTCGGTCCAGCGCGGCTGCTCGTTGGCGTCCTCGGAGCGGCGGCCGAAGACCGGCACCAGCGGCCGCCAGGCGGCGCCCACGGCCGCGCCGAGCAGCGCCGCCAGGGCGGCGACGCAGGAGCGGGCTCACGACGAGGCCCCGCGAGCGGCGGCCAGCATCACGTCGAGCGGCGCCTCGCGGCCGCACATCAGGCGGAAGGCGAGCGCGCCCTGGCGGGCCAGCAGCTCGAGGCCGTCGGCGACGGCCACGGAGGCCGTGCGGGCGGCGCGCACGAGCGGCGTGTCCGAGCCGTCGGCGCGGTAGGCGTAGTCGGCGACGATTCCCATGTCTGGGTACGTCATCGGCGGCGACGGGCAGGTTCTCCAGGTCCTGCAGGCCGCCGACCGGGGTGCAGTGGACGAGCGCGCCCCCGCCGGCGCCCGTCGAGGACTCGACGACCCGCACCCGGCCGAGCGGCCGCAGGTCGGCGGCGAGCGCTTCTGCGGCCTCGCGCCGCCGGGCCAGGAGCTGCAGCTCGGGGACGCCCGCGGCCAGCAGCGCGAACGCCGCGGCGCGCGCCGTGCCGCCGGCGCCGACCACCAGCGCGGGCCGCCCGAGCGCCGCGGGCGCCGCGGCCTGCAGCGCGTCCACCAGGGCCGTCCCGTCGGTCAGGTGGCCGTCGATCCGCCCACCGCCGAAGACCAGCGTGTTCACCGCGCCGGCGGCCTCGGCCTCGGCCGACAGCGAGTCGCACAGGCCGGCCGCCGCCGGCTTGTGCGGGATGGTCACGTTGGCGCCGTCGAACCCCAGCGCCGCCAGGCCGCGCACCCCGTCGGCCAGCCCCTCGCGGCGCACCCGCAGGGCGACGTAGCGCCGGTCGAGACCGAGCACGGCGTAGGCCGCGTTGTGCATCGCCGGCGAGCGCGAGTGCTCGACCGGGTCGCCCAGCACGCAGCAGAGGCGCGTCCGGCCGGAGATCGACTTCAGCCAGCCGGGTGCTCCGTCTGGTACTGCTGGAAGGCCGCGTAGCTCGCCGTGAAGAAGTGGCGGTGCTTCGGGTCGTGCGGGATCGCGACGTAGTACAGGTACGGCACCTTCGCCGGGTGCGCCGCCGCCTGCAGCGACGCCAGCCCGGGGTTCGAGATCGCCGTCGGCGGCAGCCCGGGCCGGTCGCGCGAGTACGCACCGGCGTGCTTCAGGTCGGCCGCCGTCGGCACCCGCCACGACCCGGCCGCGTACTGCACCGTGGCGTCGATCCCGAGCGGCATGTGCTGGTGCAGCCGGTTGTAGATCACCGCGGCGATCTTGGCCCGGTCGCCCGGGTAGCGGGCCTCGCGCTCGATCAGCGACGCGATGATCACGACGTCGTAGCGCGTCAGGTGCTTCTTCGTCGCGGCGGCGAAGTCGACCCTGCGGATCGCCGCGGCGAACGCGTCGAGCTGCTGGCCCACCAGCCGGTTGGCCGACGGGGGCCGGCGCACGTCGAAGGTCGCCGGGAACAGGAAGCCCTCCATGTCCAGGCGCTCCTTGCCGGTCGGCCTGAACCCGGCAGGCGGCCGGGCCCGGTGCACCGCGGCCAGGTAGGACTTCCGCGAGATGCCGACCTTCGGCGCGAGGCGGGCGATGTCGGTGATCCGCAGCCCCTCGGGCACCGTGAGCTTCTTCGAGGCCACCCGCGGCGTCTGCGGGCCGTCGGTGAGCGTCTTGATGATCACCGCGTACGGCTCGTTGCGGTGCAGCCGGTAGGTGCCGGGCTGCAGGCCGTCGCCGTCGCCGTTGATGCGCACCCGAAGGGCCCAGGCCTGGCCGTTCGAGACCACGCCGGCGGCTGTCCAGGATGTCGCCGATGCTCCCCACCCCGCTGCCCTCCGGGATGCGCACCGACACCACGGGGCCGATCGGGCCGGCGCCGCCGAGCAGCGTGCGGTCCAGGTAGCGGTACACCCAGAGGCCGCCGCCGATCAGGACGATCACCCCCGCCAGGCCGAACAGCCGGCGCAGCATCAGGGTTCTCCGGCTCGGAGGGCGCGGCTGTCGAGGAAGCCCTGCAGGAGCACGGCCGCTGCCGCCGGGTCGTCCGGGCGGTTCCGGGAGGTCGAACCCGTCCGTCGGGCCAGCTTCGTCGTGAACCGCTCGTCCTCGGTCTGTATCGGAGTGCCGCATCGCTTCCTGAGCCGTTCGACGAACGCCTCGGTCTCGGCCGCCTGCGGGCCGTGCTCCCCCCGGAGCGTGAGCGGCAGGCCGACGATCACGAGCTCGGGCGCCTCGCGCTCGATGATCGCAGACAGCTCGGCCAGACCCTTCGGCGTCCCGACCTTCAGCACCACGCCCAGCGGCCGGGCCAGCGTGCCCGTCGGGTCGCTGACGGCCACGCCGGTCCGGGCGCTCCCGTAGTCCAGCGCCAGCACCTTCACGCTGGCGTCAGGGCGCCGCGGTGAGCAGCTCGCGCGCCTGGTCGAGCGCCTCGGCGAGCCGCGAGGCGTCCTTGCCGCCGGCGCGGGCCATCTGCGGCCGGCCGCCGCCTCCGCCGCCGACGGTCGGGGCCACCGCCCGCACGACGGTCGCCGCCGAGAGCCCGGCGTCGACCGCCTCCTGCGAGAGGTTGGCCACGATCTGGACGTTGCCCTCCTCGTCGGCCGCGCCGAGCACCACCGCGGACGGGCCGAGCTTGCCCTTGACCCGGTCCGAGAACTGCAGGAGCGCGTCGCCGACGCGTGCCCGCGGGAGCCTCGGCGGCCAGCACCCGCAGGCCGTCGCCGCGGGCCACCGCCCGGGCCGCGAAGGCCTCGACGTCGGCCCCGCCGGCGGCCTTCACGCCGCCGCTCCTGGCCGCCTTCTCGAGCTCCTTGACCCGCGCCGTCAGCGCGGCCACCGCCTGCGGCAGCTCCTCGGGCGTGGTGCGGGCGGCGTGGGCGGCCTCCTCGGCGGCCCGCTCGCGCCCGCGCAGCAGGTTCAGGGCGGTGCCGTTGGTGACGGCCTCGATCCGGCGGACGCCCTGGGCGACCGACGACTCGCGGGTGATCTTGAACGGCCCGACCTCGGCGGTCGAGCGGGCGTGCGTGCCGCCGCACAGCTCGCGCGAGTAGTCGTCGATGTCGACCACCCGCACGATGTCGCCGTACTTCTCGCCGAACAGCATCGTCGCCCCGAGCGTCCGGGCCTCGTCGATCGGCACCTCGTAGGCCCGCACCGGCCGGTTCTCGACGACCGTCTGGTTGACCTCGTCCTCGACCGCCTTCAGCTCCTCGGCGGTCATCGGCTTCGGATGGGTGAAGTCGAAGCGCAGCCGGTCGGGACGCACCAGCGAGCCCGCCTGGCGGACGTGGTCGCCGAGCGCGTTGCGCAGCGCGCGGTGCAGCAGGTGGGTGCCGGTGTGGTTCGCCACCGTCGGCCGGCGGTGGCTCGCCTCGACCCGGGCCCGCACGCGCTCGCCGGAGCGAAGCTCGCCGTGCTCCAGGCGCACCGTGAGGGCCTGGTCGCCGTCGAGCCGGTGCACGGCCTCGACGCCGGCCCGGGCGGAGTCGGTCTCGATCGTGCCGACGTCCGAGACCTGGCCGCCGCCCTCGGGGTAGAACGGCGACTCGCGCAGCTTGACCAGCACGCGTCCCTCGCCGAGGTCCTCGACGGCCCCGATGCTGCGTCTCGAGGTCGAGCGTCTGGAAGCCGCGGAACTCGGTCCGGAAGCCGGCCCGGGTGACGAACGCCGCGAGCCGCTCGGCCTCGCCGTCGCCGCCGCGCCTGGCGGCCGCCCGGGCGCGCTGGCGCTGCTCGTCCATCAGCTCGGCGAAGCCCACCTCGTTGACCGTCAGGCCGGCCTCCTCGGCGATCTCGGCGGTGACCTCGATCGGGAAGCCGTAGGTGTCGTGCAGCCGGAACGCGTCCTCGGCGGGAATCGCCGTGGCGCCCGCGGCCTTCGTCCGCTCGATGACCTCGTCGAGCAGCTTCGAGCCGGTCTCGAGGGTGCGCGAGAAGCGCTCCTCCTCGGCCTCGAGCAGCAGCCGCACGTCCTCGCGGTGCTGCGAGAGCTCGGGGTACAGGTCGCCCAGGGTCTCGATGACGACGTCCTGCAGCCGGCCCAGGAACGGCGTCTCGAGGCCGATCCGGGAGCCGTGCTGCACGGCCCGGCGGATGATCCGGCGCAGGATGTAGCCGCGGCTCTCGTTCGACGGGATGACCCCGTCGGTGGCCAGCATGGTCATCGCCCGGCCGTGGTCGGCGAGCACCCGCAGGGCCTTCTGCTCGGCGCCCTCGTTCGCGTAGCGCGCGCCCGACCACCCCTCGGCGGTCTCGATGATCGCCCGGAACGCGTCGGTCTCGTACACCGAGTGCACGTCCTGCAGGAGCGCGGCGACCCGCTCGACGCCCGAGCCGGTGTCGATGTTCTGCTTCGGCAGCGGCGTCAGGGACCCGTCCTCGCCGCGGTCGAACTGCATGAACACGAGGTTCCAGTACTCGAGGAAGCGGTCGCACTCGCAGCCCGGGGCGCAGTCGTCGCGGTCGCAGCCGTGCTCGACGCCGCGGTCGTAGTACAGCTCCGAGCACGGCCCGCACGGGCCGGTCGGGCCGGCGGCCCAGAAGTTGTCGCCGCCGAGGGCCACGATCCGCTCGGGCGGGACGCCGATCGCGAGCCACAGGTCGCGGGCCTCGTCGTCCTGGCCGAGCCGCTCGTCGCCGCGGTAGATGGTGGCCCAGATCCGCGCCGGATCGAGCCCCCACACGCCGGTGGAGAGCTCCCAGGCGAACTGGACGGCGCCCTCCTTGAAGTAGTCGCCGAACGAGAAGTTCCCCATCATCTGGAAGAACGTGAGGTGCCGGGCGGTGTTGCCGACCTCGTCGATGTCGGTCGTCCGGAAGCACTTCTGGATCGACGTGAGCCGCGGCCCCGGCGGCTGCTGCTGGCCGAGGAAGTACGGCTTGAACGGCTGCATCCCGGCGGTCGTCAGCAGCACCGAGGGGTCGAGGGTCCCCGGCACCAGCGAGGCCGACGGCACCGCCAGATGCCCCCGCTCGACGAAGTGGTCGGTGAAGCTCTTGGCGATCGCGCGGGAGTCCATCATGGCGGGTCGCAGTCTACTGGCGGGCTCTGGGCGTACACTGGCTTGCGGATGCTGGGAGAGGACGACACCGTCGACCGCGTGCACCGGACCCCACGGGCCAGTGCGCAGGTCGAGCCGCTCGACGACTACCTGGTCATCGAGCCGAGCGACGAGACCCACGAGACGGCGCACGGGCTGATCATCCCGGCGGCCTCCGAGAACCCCGCCCGCAGCGGCGTCGTGGTCTCGGTCGGCGACGACGTCCAGGGCATCTCGCCCGGAGACAAGGTCGTCTTCCCGCGCGGCGCCGGGATGGAGCTGCGGATCGCCGGCGAGCCGATCCTGCTCGTCCGCCGCCGCGAGCTCATCGCCCGCTACGCCGAGTAGCTGGCCGCGTCGAGCACGACGTCCCGCTGGGGACGGTCGTAGCGCAGCGCCCCGTTCGGCCCGTCGACCACCACGTTCGGGTGGACGACGCCGGCCTCGAGCCGGGCGCCGGGGCCGAGCCGCAGGATCCCGCCCGCACCGCCGGGCGTGCCGAGCTCGGCGATCCGGGCGACGCCGCCGACCTCGAGCGTGCCGCCGCGGACGCTGCCGCCCGCGCCGACCGACACGTCGCCGCTCACCTTCAGGTGGCAGTTGACGGTGCCGCGGCCGGTGATCACGAGGTCGCCGGTGATCTCGGCGGTGGTCTGCTGCAGGGACGGTGACCTCGACCCGGGCGGTCTCCGCCGCCGTCGCCTCGAGCGCCTCGACGGCGCCGCGGACGAGCTGGACGAGCTCGCCGAGCAGCTCGATCTTCCCCTCGCGGACCGCGGCGTAGCGGCTCACGGACAGGCGCAGGGCGTCGGCCACGCCCGCGCCGACCAGGGCCCGCACACCGCCGGCGACGCCCGAGCCCTGGGCGAGGCGGGTGATCGCGCCGGCGCCGTAGCCGTCGAGCACGGCGGCGGCCGCGCGCAGCGGCGGCACCTGGGTCCCCCTGGCCCGGGCCGCGGCCAGCAGCTGCTCGAGCATGGCGTGCGACGTCGCGAGCTCGGCGGGAACCTCGCCGACGAGCGCGAGCACGCGGCGGGCAGCCTCGGCCGCGCCGCCGACGCGCAGCCTCGCGCCGATCACCGGCAGACGCGAAGATCCCCGAGCCCAGCAGCTCGAGCTCGGCCCGATCGACGACCCCGCCGACCCGCACCGTCCCGCGGGCGCGCAGCCGGCTGTCGGGGCCGATCGCGCCGGTCACGGTCAGGGCGCCGGCGGCGACGATCGGGCCGGCCGACGCGTCCAGCGACGGCAGGGTGGCCGCGGGCTCGACCCGCAGGGCCGACCCGTCGAGCACGGCGAAGCCGTCGAGCGCGGCGTACAGCCCGCCGCCGATGAGCCTCGACGCCTGCGTTCTCGCGAGATCGTGACGGTGCGCGGGGCGCGCGCCGGCACGACGGCGCCGTGCACGTCGCGGCCGTCGCGGCCCTCGCGGGCGGGCGTCAGCTGACCAGGAGCTTTCGGGCCTCGACGCTCCACAGCCCGGCGTTGGCGCTCGGCGCGGGCTTCTCGGCGAAGGCGATGGTCGAGTCGACCGGAGCGGCGGCGCGGGTGCCCCAGGCCACCTGCTCGGGGCGGCCCGTGTGGGTGCGGCAGCGCTCGAGCGCGTCGAGCCGGATGCCGTGGACGACGCCGTGCTCCTGCAGCACCCGGGCGAGCTGCTGGGCGGTCGGCGCGGGGCACGGGACGCGCTCCACCACCAGCCGGCGCAGCACGAGCCGGTCGGTCGGCGGCGCGTCGGCCAGCCGGTAGCGCGTGCCCGGAAGGCGCTCGAAGCCGAGCGTGGCCGACATCCGGTCGGACGAGACGTCGACGTGCAGCTCGACCTTCGGGCTGTCGCTCGGCAGCTCGACGCGCACGGCGTCGCCCTCGCGCAGCGGCGTGCGGACGCTGCTCGGGCGCCTCGCCGTCGACCAGCACCACGACCCCCGCCTCCCAGTCGAGCAGGGCCGGCGCGCGGCCGCCGGCGGGCGGCTCGAACACGAGCACGCCACCGTGCACGGCGACGGTGCCGGGAGGAAGGCCAGGGCTGTTGGGCAGGGCGCTCACGATGCTCGTGACCAGGAGGATCGGCCCCCGGCGAGCGGACGCTTGAGGGCGACCGCTGCAGGAGACTCGCGTTTCCGCCTCAGCAAAAGGGGTGATCGTGCCGAAAAGGGGAGAAGACCGATCTGCGAGGTCGCTCCTCGGAAGCAAAGGACGTCCAGCATGCGCCACCCAACCGAACACGAGCTCAAGACGCGTCATGCGGCGCGGATCGCCCAGCTCGAGGAGCGGGAGGTCGGCGCCTGGAAGGAGTACCTCGCTGGCACCAGGTCCGGCGACGCGCTGCACTACGAGCAGAACGAGCCGTTCGCCTGGCGGCGGCTCAAGCGGATGCTCGCCGAGCTCGCCGGCGATCGGCGCCGTGCCGATTTCGAGCTCGACCGCGGCCTCGCCGAGGCCCGCGGCATCACGCGCGCCTCGTGATCGACCTCCGGCTGCTCGCCGTCGAGGAGACCCGCCAGGCGACGCCGGCGGACCGTGCCGCCGCGCTCCGGCGCTGCTGCGGCCACCTCGAGGGCACCCCCGAGCTCGTCGACCGCGGCTTCCGCTTCTACCCGATGCCGGGCGGCGACCTCCCCCACTTCTTCTGCAGACGCCTCGAGCTCGGCAGCGGCCGCCTGGCCTCGCTCACCGTGCTCGCGGGCATCGACACGGCGACCGGCGACCCCGTGCTCGAGGACTGCCGCACCACCGCGGACGCCCGCGAGGCGCTCGCCGCAGGCCCGGCCGGCACCTGGCTCGTGCGCCTGATGGTCGGCAACGCGACGGTGGCCTTCACCGAGCTCACCTCCCGCCTGGTGCGCGGCGACGCCGAGGCGTTCGCCGCGCTCTCCGACGAGCTGCTCGAGCTGCCCCTCCACCTGCGCCGGACCTGTCCGATCTGCAAGGCTGTTCGCTGAGGGGCGCCAGCGCTCTCTCGCCCCTGCCGCGAATACCGATGTCCCACGTCCTGAGCCCTCCCGCCCGCGCCGGCCTGCGCCGCACGGCGTTCCGTATCGGGCGGAGCATGCTGGTCAGGCGGGTCCACCTCCTGCTGGCGCTGGCCTTCTGGGGCACCCTCCTGAACGCCGACGGGGTCACCGTCGGCGGGATCGTCGAGACGGTCCTGCTGGCCGGCGGCTGGTGGCTGGCGCTCGAGGCGACCGCGCTGCACGAGCAGAACCAGCTTCGCTCCGGCGCCTGGACGGCGATCCAGCTCGCCGGCGCCTCGGCCTTCTACGTGGTCGGGGTGCTCGCCCTCTCCACCGTCGCCGACCTGCCCGTCTCGAACGGCCACCTGGTGGCCGGCGTGGCCGAGCTGGCGGTGATCGCCTACGTCTGGCAGGTGATGGTCGCCGCAGGGCTCGGGCTCGGCCGGCCGCTGCGCTGCCTGGTCATCGGCTCGCCGTCGTCGGCCCGCCTGCTGCTGCGCGAGCCGCTCGCGCCCGGCGCGCTGGACTTCGAGATCGTCGGCCTGATCGACGACAACCCGCGCGACGGCGCTGCCCGCACGCTGGCCGGCGAGCTCCCCGTGCTGGGGACGCTGCACGAGCTCGAGCACGCCCTCGAGGCCGCCGACTGCGACCTCGTGGTGATCGGCGCCCGCACCGGCCGGCCGGCGGTCTTCCAGCGTCTCCTGGCCCTCTCCCACCTGAGCTTCAACGTGGTCGAGCTGCCGGAGTTCTTCGAGCAGAAGTTCGGCCGGGTGCCGGTCGAGGAGATCACCTCGGTCTGGTTCCTGCACGCCCTGAACGTGGCCAACCGCGGCATCTCGGCGGCGCTCAAGCGGATCCTCGACCTGGTCGTGGCGCTCGTGCTGCTGGTCATCTCGGCGCCGCTGATGCTGCTCACCGCGCTGGCCGTCAAGCTCACGAGCCCGGGTGCGGTGCTCTACAGCCAGCAGCGGGTCGGCGAGCACGGCCGGGTCTTCACCTGCGTCAAGTTCCGCTCGATGCGCGACGACGCCGAGACCGACGGCGCGGTCTGGGCCGAGGAGGAGGACCCGCGCACGACCCGCGTCGGCCGCTACCTGCGCCGCTACCGGATCGACGAGCTCCCCCAGCTGTGGAACGTGCTGCGCGGCGAGATGACGATGGTCGGCCCGCGGCCCGAGCGTCCCGAGTTCGTGCGCCAGCTCGTCGACGCGGTGCCGTTCTACTCGCCGCGCCACCTCACGAAGCCGGGCCTGACCGGCTGGGCCCAGGTGTCGGCGGGCTACGCCGCGACGCTCGACGACGCCCGGCTGAAGCTCTCGTACGACCTCTACTACCTGAAGCACCGCGGGCTGGCGCTCGACCTCGCGATCCTCCTGCGGACGATCGGCGTCGTCCTGCGCGGAACCGGAGCCCGCTAGCCAGCCTCGACCGGCGGCGCGGGAGGCAGGATCGCGTCGGCGAGCCCCTCGCGGTCGGCGATCTGCCGCAGGAGCCGCTCGAGCTCCGCGCGCTGGTCGGGCTCGAGCCCGCCGAGCAGCTCCTCCTCCTCGGCTGCCGCGGCGGCCACGGACTCCTCCAGGCACGAGCGTCCGCGGCGCGTCAGGAACAGGCCGTAGGCCCGGCGGTCGTTCGGGTTGCGACGTCGCTCGGCGAGGCCCCGCTGCTCGAGGTCGTCGATCAGCGCGACCATGCGCGGCGCGGCGAGCTGCAGGCGGCTCCCCACCGCCTGCTGGGTCGCCCCCTCGAGCGCCGCGACGGCCCGCAGCACCCCGTAGTGGCGGGGCTCCAGCCCGAGCGGCTCGAGCCGCTCGGCGAGGCGCCGGGCGGCGTGGTAGCCGAGCTGCACCAGCAGGAACCTGACGCCGTCCGGTGGGCGCACCTCGCGACGCGGCGGTTCCGACCCCATGGCGCATCCTAGCGATGCAGGTTGATCAGGCCTCGACGAGGTGCCCGTCGGGCCCCACGTCGATTCCCCGCTCCGCGAGCTGCTCGCGGATGAGGAACTGGAACGTCGACCACGCGCCGCGGCGCGCCTCGAACATCCGGTAGACCTGCCACTCGGTGAGCAGGCTCGCGTCGGTCTTGCGGGCCTCGGCCCAGTCCGAGAAGCGCGGCAGCCGGCCCGAGCGGATCGCCAGCACGACGCCCTGCTCGATGGCCCGGGCGAGCCGCTCGGCGCCGACGGGGACGTCGAAGCCGGCCTCGCGCAGGGCGTTGTTGAGCGAGCCGAACGTGTGCCAGTAGAGCGACTTCGAGGGCATCGAGGCCTTGCGCTGCTCGAGGTCCTTGGCCGTCGGGGTGCGGCCGAGCTCGCTCGCCGAGGTCGCGCAGCAGGCTGAGGAGCTCCTCGCGGGTGGCGAACCGCCGCGGCACGAGGCCGGCCTGGCGCTTGGCGTTGTTCCAGGTGCCGAAGTGCTCGATCACCGTCTGCGGGTGCACGGTGGTCTCGGCGTCGGCGGCGAACTCGCGCATCGTGGGCGAGCGGCCGAGACGCTCGGCGCAGGCACGAAGCTCGCCCAGGATCTGGTCGTCCGAGTAGCGCTTGCGCAGGTCCGCCTGGAACGCCGCCAGGCGCTCCGGGTCGATGTTCGTGATCTGCGGGTACCGCCCGCCACGCTGTGCGCTCATCGGCGCCGTCCTTGTTCCGACATTGGAAGCCCACGCGTCGAGAGCGGGGCGAACCCTTCTCACGGATCATAGAGCAATACCGAAAAACTGCAATCGCACCGCTTTCGATTGGTAAGGCTGCCCGTCGGGACCCTCACGCCGACGGCTCGTCAAGCCGGCACGACAGCGCCGAGCAGGGCCGCCGCGTAGACTGCGGCGATCGCCCTGCACCTGCGCCCCCACCTCCCTCTGCCGGCCGCGCTCGGCGCCGCCCGCCTGGCCGGCTCGCTGTCCCGTGCGGCGGGCCGCGGCGGCGGCACGACCCTGCCCGGACGCGTCCTCCTGGCCCTCGACCCGGACGCGCCCGAGCGGCTCGCCGCCCGCCTCCCGCTGGGCGCCGCGGTCGTCTCGGCGACCAACGGCAAGACCACGACCTGCGCGATGGCCGCCGCGATCCTGCAGCCCGAGCTGCCGCTGTGCCACAACGCCGCCGGCGCGAACCTCCTGTCCGGGGTGAGCGCGGCGCTGCTCGAGGGCAACGGCGACTGCCTGCTCGGCCTGTTCGAGACCGACGAGGCCGCCCTCCCCGAGGTCGTCCGCCGGGTCGGGCCGCACACCGTGGCCCTGGGGAACCTGTTCCGCGACCAGCTCGACCGCTACGGCGAGCTCGAGCTGGTGGCCGAGCGCTGGCGCGAGCTCGTCGCCGGGCTCCCCGAGAGCTCGCTGCTGATCGCCTGCGCCGACGACCCGATCGCCGCCGACCTCTCCGAGAGCACGCCCGGCGCGACGCTGCGCTACGGGATCGACGACCCGGCGCTCGGGCTGCCCGAGCTGCAGCACGCGGCCGACTCGCGCTGGTGCGTGCGCTGCGGCCACGCCTACGGCTACGCCACCGTGTACTTCGGACACCTCGGCGACTACCGCTGCCCGAGCTGCGGCCACGGCCGGCCGCCGCTCGACATCGCGGCCCGCAGCGTCGAGCTGCTCGGCCTCGACGCGACGGCCTTCGAGCTCGTCACCCCGGTCGGCACCGCCCGCGTGCGGCTCGCCCTCCCCGGGCTGTACAACGTCTACAACGCGCTCGCGGCGGCGTCGCTGTGCCTGTCGCTCGGCGCGCCGCTCGACGAGATCCGGATCGGGCTCGGCCGGTTCCGCTCGGCCTTCGGCCGCTTCCAGCGGATCGCCCTCGACGACCGCCGGGCCGTGATGCTGCTGGTCAAGAACCCCGCCGGCGCGAACGAGGCGCTGCGCACGTTGCGCGGCGCCGACGGCGAGCTCACGGCGCTGGTCGCCCTGAACGACCGCATCGCCGACGGCCGCGACGTCTCCTGGATCTGGGACGTCGACTGGGAGGCCTTCGCCGGGTCGCTGGGCCAGGTCGTGGTCGCGGGTACCCGGGCGGACGACATGGCCCTGCGCCTCAAGTACGCGGGCGTGCCGGCCGAGCGGCTGCACGTCGAGCGCGACCTCGTGCGGGCCTTCGACCGCACCCTCGAGCTCACCGGCCCCGACGGCACCGCCTACCTCCTGCCGACCTACACCGCCATGCTCGAGCTGCAGCGGGTCGTCGCCGGCCGCGGCCTGGTCAAGCCCTACTGGGAGGAGTCCGCGACGTGAGGCTCGTGCTCTGCCAGCTCTACCCGGCGCACCTCTCGATCTACGCCGACCGCGGCAACGTCCAGGTGCTGCGCCAGCGCTGCGCCTGGCGTGGGATCGAGCTCGTCGAGCGCCCGCTCGAGCTCGGCGGCACGCTCGAGCCGGACGGCGCCGACCTGTACCTGATCGGCGGCGGCCAGGACCGCGACCAGGTGCTCGTCGCCGAGGACCTGCAGCGCCAGCGCGCCGCCCTGCACGCCGCCGTGGAGCGCGGCGCGGCGGTGCTCGCGGTGTGCGGCGGCTACCAGCTGCTCGGCCATCGCTACCGCGGCCACCAGGGCGACGAGATCCCCGGCATCGGCCTCGTCGACCTCGAGACCGTGGCCGGCGAGCAGCGGATGATCGGGAACATCCTGTGCACCTGCGACCTCGACGACGGCTCGGGGCCGCGCCAGCTCGTCGGGTTCGAGAACCACGCCGGCCGCACGCTGCTCGGGCCGGAGGTCACGCCGCTGGCCCGGGTCGTGGCCGGACACGGCAACGACGGCGAGTCCGGCTACGAGGGCGTCCGCCACGGACGCATCGTCGGGACGTACATCCACGGCCCGCTGCTGCCGAAGAACCCGTGGCTCGCGGACTGGCTGATCGTCAAGGCGCTCGAGCGGACGCACGGGATCGTGCAGCTCGAGCCGCTCGACGACGCGCTCGAGCGGCGGGCCGCCGACAGCGCCGCGCGCATCGCCCGCGCCTGAGCGCGTGCCACGCCCTCCCCCGCGCCGTGCTCGCGGCCTTCGGCGCGGACGCCCCGGCCGTGCCGCTCGCCGGCGGACAGGGCACCACCTGGCGCGCCGGCTGCGGTGGTGCTGAAGCCGCTCGACCGCCGCCCGGAGGAGCTGGCCTACGAGGCGCGCCTGCTCGCGCGGGTGCGCGAGGGCGAGGGCTTCCGGCTGGCCCGGCCGCTGCGCGCCGCGGGCGGCGCGCTGGTGGTCGACGGCTGGTGCGCCACGGCGTTCGCCGAGGGCCGGCACGAGCCGGGGCGCTGGCTGGACGTCGTCGCGGCCGGCGAGCGGCTGCACGCGGCGCTCGCGCGGCGAGCAGCGTCCGGCGCTGCTCGACCGGCGCAGCGACCGCTGGGCGATCGCCGACCGGGTGGCCTTCGGCGAGCTCGACGCGCCCGTGCGCGACCCGCTGGTCGACCGGCTGCTGGCGGCCCGCCGGCCGCTGCGCGCGCCGTCGCAGCTGGTGCACGGCGACCTGACCGGCAACGTGCTGTTCGCCGAGGGCCTGCCGCCGGCGATCCTCGACCTCTCGCTGTACTTGCGGCCGACCGGCTTCGCCACCGCCGTGGTGCTCGCCGACGCCCTCCTCTTCGAGGGCGCCGGCGAGGAGCTCGCGGCCGAGCTCGCCCACGTGGACGAGCTCGGCCAGCTGCTGGTGCGGGCGCTGCTCTTCCGGCTGGTCACCGACCGGCTGGCCCGCGGACGAGCCCGTCGCGCCGTCCTACGCGACCGCCGTCGAGCTCGCGCTGCGGATCACGGCAGACGATCGCCCTGCCCGATGATCGACTGCACCTTCCCAATGTCGTTGTATGGTACAACCAACCTCGATGGCTCCCGCCGCGACGCCAAGACCCGCCGACGCCCCCGACGACGCCCCGAAGGGCGACGTGGAGCGCGTCATCGCCGGCATCCGCAGCGTGATCGGCACGGCGAAGTCGCCCCGGGCGCACCAGCGGCAGGTCACCGAGACCGGCGTCCCCGTCGAGCGTGCCGGGGTGATCGCACTGGCCATCCTGGCCGACCGCGGCCCGCTTCGCCTGTCCGAGCTGGCGGCGGCCCTGCAGGTCGACATCTCCACCGCGAGCCGCCAGGTGCGAAAGCTCGAGGACGCCGGGCTCGTCGGGCGCACCGCCGACGAGCTCGACCGCCGCGCCTCCCTGCTCCACCTCACCGAGCACGGCCGTAGCTCCCAGCGGCGCCTGCGGGCGCACTGGCATCGCGCGCATCCGGCACGCCCTCGACGACCTCGCGCCCGACGAGCAGGCCGCCCTGGCCGAGCTGCTCGAGCGCTTCGCGGCCGGGCTGCAGCGCACGGTCGGGGACGGCCGGTGACGGAAGGGCGACCACTCACCCACCGCCAGATCCTGCTGGTCTACAGCGGGCTCGCGCTGGGGATGCTGCTGGCGTCGCTCGACCAGACGATCGTGGCGACGGCCCTGCCGACGATCGTCGGCGACCTCGGCGGCCTCGACCACCTGTCCTGGGTCGTGACCGCGTACCTCCTGGCCTCGACCGCCTCGACCCCGCTGTACGGCAAGATCAGCGACCTCTACGGCCGCAAGCGCATCTTCCAGGCGGCCATCGTGATCTTCCTGATCGGCTCGGTGCTGTCCGGCGCGGCCGAGTCGATGAACCAGCTGATCGCGTTCCGGGCCGTGCAGGGTCTCGGCGCCGGCGGCCTGATCGTGCTCGCCCAGGCGATCATCGGGGACATCCTCTCGCCCCGCGAGCGCGGCCGCTACCAGGGCTACCTCGGCGCGGTCTTCGCGCTGTCGAGCATCGCCGGCCCGCTGGTCGGCGGGTTCTTCGTCGACAACCTGAGCTGGCGCTGGGTCTTCTACATCAACCTGCCGATCGGCCTGGCCGCGCTGATCGTGACCAGCGTCGTGCTCGACCTGCCGTTCGCCCGCCGGCCGCACGCCATCGACTGGCTCGGCGCGAGCCTCCTGGTCAGCGGGATCTGCTGCGTCCTCCTGGCCACCAGCTGGGGCGGCACGCGCTACCCGTGGGGCTCGGCCGAGATCGTCGGCCTGACCGCCGTCGGGCTCGTGCTGCTCGGGCTCACCGCGATCCAGGAACGACGCGCGGCCGAGCCGATCCTGCCGCCGCACCTCTTCCGCAGCCCGGTGTTCCTGGTGGTCTCGGGGATGATGCTGGTCGTCGGCCTGGCGATGTTCGGCGCGATCGTGTTCCTGCCGCTGTTCCTGCAGGTGGTCAACGGCGTCAGCGCCACGAGCTCGGGCCTGCAGCTGTTCCCGATGATGATCGGGATCATCGCCACCTCGACGGTCGTCGGGCGGACGGTCTCGCGCACCGGCCGCTACCGCATCTTCCCGATCTGCGGCACCGCCGTCCTGGTCGTCGGGTTCAGCCTGCTCTCGACGATGGGCCCCGGCACGCCGCGCTGGCAGACGGTGGTCTACATGGTCATCATCGGCGTCGGGCTCGGCTCGACGATGCCGGTGCTGCTGGTGGCGGTGCAGAACGCGGTCGAGCACCGCGACCTCGGTGCCGCGACCTCGGCGGTCTCGTTCTTCCGCTCGCTCGGCGGCTCGCTCGGCGTCGCCCTGTTCGGCGCGCTGCTCGCGAACCGGCTCGCCGACCAGCTCGCCCAGCGCCTGCCACGGGGCGCCGGCCTCGACCCGACCGCGCTGCAGGCCTCGCCGGACCGGTTGAAGGCGCTCCCGCCGCGGGTGCACGACGAGGTCGTGGCGAGCTTCGCGCACGCCCTGCACCTGGTCTTCCTGTCCGCCGTGCCGTTCACCGTCGTGGCCTTCGTCCTGGCCACGCGGCTGCGGGAGCTGCCGCTGCGCAACAGCCGGCGGATCGCCGCCGAGGAGCCCGAAGAGCAGGAGGCCGAGATCGCCGAGCTGGTCACGCCAGCGGGCGACGAAGCGGCCTAGGAGAGCTCCGCGGCGAAGTGCTCGACGCTCAGCGGAGCGCCGGTGGCGTGCTCGATCAGCGCGTCCCAGCGGTGCGACGCACCGGGCCGCATGAAGCGCTCGCGCAGGAAGCGGCCGGCGTCCTCGGGCTCGCCTGCCGGGCTGTGCGACCCGGTCTCGCGGGCCAGCGCCCACTCGAGCTGCGAGGCCGTCACCTGGCCCAGCAGGTAGTTCTGGTAGTAGACCGGTGACAGCGCCACGTGCTGCTTCGCGGCCCAGTCGTGCGGCCGCGCGCCCGTCGGGCGGCGCGACGCGCTGGTAGCGCTCGACGAGCTCCCACCAGGTCCGGCCGAGGTCGGCCGCGGGATCGGCGTAGAGGGCCCGCTCGAAGCGCGTCATCACCTGGACCCAGGGCACGAAGACGTGCAGCTGGCGGCGCACCGTCTCGGCGTGGCGCGGGTCGTCGGCGGCCTCGTCGAGGCCCGCGAAGCGGCGCAGGAACAGCGGGTCGCGGGCCCGCCGGCCGTGCAGCATCGCGATCGCCTCGGTGGTGAAGATGTGCGCCGGCATCTGCAGCGTCCACGGCAGGGCCGGGTCGATGGCCCGCTCGTAGACCGCGTGGCCCAGCTCGTGCAGCATCGTCTCGAGCCAGCGCTCTCCCGGCACGACGTTGGCCAGGACGCGGACGTCGTCGATCCGCTCGATCGGGATGCAGAACGCGTGCTGGTTCTTGTTGCGGCGCGGGTACAGGTCGCTGCGGGCCAGGATCTCGTCGACCGGCTCGCCGAGCGCCTCGAAGTACGCCCGGCAGACGGCCATCGTGTCGAGACCGCGACGCGGCCGCCTCGAACGCGTCGTCGGGCGCCGGCGGCGGGTCCTGGAAGAAGGGGTCGCCGTAGTCCCACGGCCGCAGCAGGTGCTGGCCGGGCAGGCCGAGCCGCCGCCGCTGGTCCTCGTCGATGGCCTCCTTGACCCGGGCGGAGGACGGCGCGAGCAGCGTGTCGAGCCGGTCGAGCAGGGCGAACAGCCAGTCCTCGTCGAGCTCGTCGAGCTGCAGGCTCATGGCGAAGTGGTCGCGGTAGCCGAGCGCCCGGGCGGCCTCGTTGCGCAGGGCGGCGAGCTCCCGCACCTGGTCCGAGGCGCCGGGGCCGATGCTCTTCGAGGCCTCCCAGGCGGCGCGGCGCTCGGCCGGGTCGGTGCTCGTGCGCAGGACCTCCTCGATCTCGTTGTCCGAGACCTGGGCACCGCCGAGCTCGCCGCGGTGCAGCGAGTACAGCGACGCCAGCGAGGCCTCGCGGCGCAGGATCGCCTCGGCCAGGTCGCGCGGCCGCTGGCGGGCGGCGGCGCCGTTGCGCAGCACCGTCAGCCGGCGCCGCAGGGAGGTGTCGTGGGTGCCGTTGCGCTTCTCGGCGGCCAGCAGGGCGCCGTAGCGCTCCTGGTCGGCGAGGGCCGTGTCGTAGGCCAGCGAGGCGTCGACGAGCGCCTGCTCGCCGTCGTCGGTCGCCTCCTGGGCGACCTTCCACTCGGCCAGGAAGTACGCCTTCTCGAGCGGGGCGAGCTCGCGGTCGGCGTCGTCCAGCAGGTCGCGAAGGTCGAGGGTCATCGTTGGGTCTACCCCGCCGGCGGTGGGCTGATTCCGCCGGCCGACGCTGCCTCTGCCAGGGCCTCGACCAGCGCCTCGGGCCGGGCGCTGGCGACGTCCAGGTCGAGACCGCGGTGGTCTCGCTCGATCCGCACCATCCCCAGCCCGTCGACCGGCAGGTCCCAGACGCGGCGGCCGGCGTGGCCCCACGAGAGCCCCCAGCCCTGCAGGCTGCGCTTCTGCCCGGCCGGGTGCAGGACGCGGGCCCGGCGCACCGTCGAGAGCGGCACACGGGTGCTGCGTTCGGCCTGCGCCACGACCAGGTCGTCGGGGTCGACCGTGACCACGATCGGCTGGCTGCGGCGGGGCGCGAGCGGCCAGCCGAAGACCAGGAGCGCGGCGCCGATGCCGAGGATCCAGTCGACGATCGTCGGCAGCCCGATCACGAAGGCGCACACCACGGTGACGATGACCAGCGTCCAGGCGGCGGCGAAGACCCGCGACGCCGGCCGCCACAGCCGGGCCGACGACGAGACCCGGCCGAGCGCGATCTCCTCGCGGAACGTCGGCTCGCTCATGCGGACCACACCGAGCCGAGGTACACGAACGGGTCGCCCGGCCGCCAGCGCTCGACGAACCGCTGGATCGGCGGGCGCAGGTCGGTCTCCCCCAGCTCGTCGAGCTGGAACAGGCGCAGGTTGCGGATCGATCCATCGCCGGCCGCGAGCTGGTCGAGGCCGCGTTCGGGCAGCTCGCCCGAGAACACGACGTGGACGATGTGCCGGCGCGAGCCCGAGCCGCCGGGGGCGATCGACTCGACGATGGCGATGGGCCCGACCAGGGTCACCTCCTCGAGGTCGACCTCCTCCTGCAGCTCGCGGCCGAGCGCGTCGATCAGCGTCTCGCCGCCCTCCACCCCGCCGCCCGGCAGGAGCCAGTACGGGCGGCCGAGCTTCTCCTGGCGGACCAGGAGCACGTGGCGGCCGCGGTGCAGCAGCGCCGACACCCGCAGGCGCGGAGGCTCGTGCATCAGGCGGGTCTTCCCGCGAGCCCGCTCGAGCCGAACCCGCGCGTCCCGCGCTGCGAGCCGGCCAGCGCATCGACCAGCTCGAGCTGCACGGCCGGCAGCGGCAGCACCAGGAGCTGGGCGACGCGCATCCCCTGCTCGACGGCGAACGGCTCGCGGTCGGTGTTGTGCACGAACCACCTGCAGCTCGCCCCGGTAGCCGGCGTCGATCAGCCCGGGCGCGTTCAGCAGCGTGATGCCGTGGCGCGCGGCCAGGCCCGAGCGGGGCAGGACGAGGGCGCAGCTTCGCTCGGGGAGCTCGATGGCGACCCCGGTCGGGACGGTGGCCCGGCCGCCCGGCTCGACCATCGCCGGCTCGGCGGCGGACAGGTCGAAGGCGGCGTCGTGCTCGTAGGCCCGCTCCGGCAGCACGGCGTGCGGCCGCACGCGGACGAGGCGCACCCGGAGCGGGGCGCCGTCCTCGGCGCCGGCTGGTCATGCCCCGCGCTGCTCCTCGCGCGCGGCCTTGCGTCGCGGGCGTCGGCGCGACCCGGAACGCCGCGTAGCGCTCGATCAGGCCGAGCGGGCAGGTGGGCCCGGATGCGCACGCCCTCGGGCTCGTCCTCGCGCTCGATCGGCGAGCCGAGCGCGTACAGCTGGGCCAGGAGCGCGCCCTCGTCGTGCGGCACGAGCAGCTCGACCCGCTCGAAGCGTCCGGCGAAGTGCTCGCCGATGCGCGCGCGCAGGACGTCCAGGTTCTCGCCCGTGCGGGCCGACACCAGCACCGCGTCGGGCGCCCGGTTCAGCAGGCGCCGGCGGGCGACCTCGTCGCAGCGGTCGATCTTGTTCAGCACCAGGAGGCGCGGGATCTGGTCGGCGCCGATCTCGTGCAGCACCGTCTCGACGGCGGCCTGCTGGACGCCCAGCTCGTCCTCGTCGGCCGAGGCGTCGGCGACGAGCAGGATCAGGTCACCCGCGAGGGTCTCCTCGAGGGTCGACGCGAAGGCCTCGACCAGGCCGTGCGGCAGCTTGCGGATGAAGCCCACGGTGTCGGTCACGACGTAGGCCCGTCCGAGGTGCTCGAACGCCCGGGTCGTCGGATCGAGGGTCTCGAAGAGCCGGTTGGCGGACGAGACCTCGGCGCCCGTGAGGGCGTTCAGCAGGGTCGACTTGCCCACGTTCGTGTAGCCGGCCAGGGCGACCGACGGCAGCGTCTCGCGCGAGCGCTCCTGGCGGATCCGGGCCCGGTGGGCCTGCAGCCGCGACAGCCGCCGCTTGAGCAGCGCGATCCGGTCGCGGGCCAGGCGACGGTCGGTCTCGAGCTGGCTCTCGCCCGGGCCGCGGGTGCCGATGCCGCCGCCGAGGCGCTCGAGGTGCTTCCACATGCCCCGCATGCGCAGGAGGTTGTACTGCAGCTGGGCGAGCTCGACCTGGAGCTTGCCCGCGTCGCTGCGGGCGTGGTCGGCGAAGATGTCGAGGATCACGGCGGTGCGGTCGATCACCCGCATCTGCAGGGCGTCCTCGAGGTGGCGCTGCTGGCTCGGAGAGAGCTCGTCCTCGGTCACCACGACCTCGCCGCCGACACGCTCGACGGTCTCCTTCACCTCCTCGACCTTGCCCTTCCCGACGTAGGTACGGCGGTCGGGGCGGTCGCGGTGCTGCACCACGGTGGCCGCGATGTCGGCGTGGGCCGTCCGCAGGAGCTCGCGCAGCTCCTCGGTCTCGCGCCCGGGATCGGTGCCCTGCGGCAGGACCGCGACGATCACCGCGCGTTCGGGCTGGTTCGGGTTCGGCCGCTCGCTGGATCTGTCTCGCACCGCTGCAGGATAGTCAGGCGGCGGCCGTCGTCGAGAGGTGCGGCGCCAGCCGCTCCATCGCCTCGACCAGCCGCTCGTCACAAACGGTGAGGGAGAGCCGCACGTAGCCCTCCCCGCTCGGGCCGTACGCCGTGCCCGGTCCGACCACCACGCCGCTCTCCGTCAGGACCCGTTCGGCGTACGCGGCCGAGGTCGTGCCGGGCGGGATCGGCATCCACAGGTAGAGCGAGCCGCGCGGCGGCTCGACGTGCACCCCGTGGGCCGCGAGGGCCGCGACGGCGAGGTCGCGGCGGCGGGCGTAGACCTCGCTCATCCGCCGCGAGAACGCCGGAACGAGCTCGAACGCCCGGATCGCGGTGCGCTGCACGGCCTCGAACATGCCCGAGTCGACGTGGGTCTTCAGCTTGGTCAGGGTTGCGACCATCTCGGCGTTGCCCACCGCGAACGCCACCCGCCAGCCCGGCATGTTCAGGGCCTTCGACAGCGACAGCACCTCGATCCCGGCGTCCTTCGCGCCAGGCGCCGCCAGGAAGCTCGTGGCCCGAAAGCCGTCGTAGGTGATCTCGGCGTAGGCGTTGTCGTGGCAGATCGGGACGCCGCGCTCGAGCCCGAACGCCGCCAGCCGCTCGAAGAACGCCGGCTCCGCGACGGCGCCGGTGGGGTTGTTCGGGTAGCCGCACAGCAGGAGGTTGGCCCGCTCGGCGTCCCGCCGGTCGATGCCGTCGAGATCCGGCAGGAAGCCGTGCTCGGCGCGCAGCGGCAGCCGCACCGGCTCCGCCCCGGCCAGCGTCGGGCCGCCGGCGTACACCGGGTAGCCGGGGTCGGCGATCAGCGCGGCGTCGCCGGGGTCGAGCTGGGCCAGGCACAGGTGCGCCAGCCCCTCCTTGGCCCCGAGCAGCGGGACGACCTCGCGCTCGGGGTCGACCTCCACGCCGAAGCGGGTGGCGTAGTAGCGGGCCACCGCCTCGCGCAGCTCGGGCAGGCCGCGGTTCGTCGGGTAGCCGTGGGTGTCGGCGCGCCGGACGTTCTCGTACAGGGCCTCGGCGAGCTCCTCCGGCGGGTCCAGGTCCGGGTCGCCGATCCCCAGCGAGATGACGTCGATGCCCCGGGCGCGCGCCTCGGCCACCTTTCGGGCGAGCTGGGCCGCGAGGTACTCGGGCAGCGCGTCGAGGCGGCGAGCGTGGCGCAACGGAGTCGTTCTCCTGTCTAGGTGGCGGCGGTGAGGCGGTCGAGCAGCGCGGCCGACGCCTCGGCGGCGTAGACCTGCTCTGCCCGGCCGGCGAGCTCGAGCGCCAGGTCGGGGCCGACGGTGACCTCGACCTCGCCGCCGGGCATGGCCACGGCGACCGGGCTCTGGCAGCGGCCCGCGGTCACGACGGCGACGGCGGCGGCGCAGGCGCCCGAGCCGCAGGCCTGGGTCTCGCCCACGCCGCGTTCCCAGACGCGCATCCGCACCCGGTGCGCGTCGGCCACCTGGACGACCTCGACGTTGGCCCGCTCGGGGAACCAGTGGTGGTGCTCGAGCTCCGGCCCCCGCTCGCTCAGCGGGTAGCCGCCGGGATCCTCGTCGACGAGCAGGACGCAGTGCGGGTTGCCGGTCGAGACGAAGCGGTGCGGGCCGGGCTCGGGCGCCCCGTCGGGCGCGTACTGGCGTCCGTCGAGCGTGGCCTGGCCCATCGTCACGGCGATCCGGCCGTCGTCCAGCCGGCGGGCCCGTCCGAGGCCCGCGCCGGTGTGGACCGTGAGCTCGTCGCGCCCCAGCCGCTCGGCCGCCCAGGCGCAGGCGATGCGGGTGCCGTTGCCCGAGATCTCGGCGACGCTCCCGTCGCGGTTGAGGACGACGACCTCGACGTCGGCCCGGCCCCCGAGCCGCACGTCGAGCACGCCGTCGGCTCCGAACCCGAGCGCGTCGTCGCACAGCAGCCGGGCGCGCGGCGCGGTCATGGGGAACGGCGCGTGCTCCCGCTCCCACAGCAGGAAGTGGTTGCCGAGCGCCTGCCACTTCTCGACCCGCACCCGACGGAGGGTAGCGGGACGGTCTAGTCCGAGCCGGGGTGGCGCAGGTTCGCGAGCCAGCTGTCCGATTCCATCGGGTCAGTGAACTGGCAGTGCACGATCAGGTCGTGCTCGGGATGCGGGCGCGTGGCCACGATGCGGGCGTACACGCCGCTGAGGCAGGGGTCGCCGCTCGGGGTGTCGATGCGCACCTCGATGATGTCCCCCGGGCGGACCGGCTTCGAGCTCGCGAAGGCCACGCCGCCGCGGGAGGCGTCGATCAGCTGGCCCTCGAGCGCGCCCGACTGCAGGCCGGCGCTCTGGGTCATCGAGCGCAGGAACAGGGGCGCCTCGGCCCGCACGCGGGGGAAGGCTCGGCGATCGGTCTGCTCTTCGAGTGCCGTGGACATGGGCGCCAGGCTATCCCCACCATCGCCTGCGTCGCAAACGTCACGAGACGCCAGGAAGCGGGTCAGCGCCCCGGCGACGGTGGCGATCGCCTGTCCGTCGACCCACTCGCCGGGCTGGTGCGCCTGGCCCGGCTCGCCGGGGCCGAAGTTCACGGCAGGGATCCCGCGGGCCTGCAGCGTGGCCACGTCCGTCCAGGCCTGCTTGGGCTCGACCTGGACGCCGGACTGGGCCAGGAAGTCGCGCAGGATCGGGTCGGTCAGGTTCGGCGACGCCGGCGGGCTCTCGTCGACGATCCGCAGCTCGCCCTCGCCGGCGACCAGGCGCTCGAGCTCCGCGCGCACGCTCGCAACGTCGCGGCTCGGGGCAAAGCGCAGGTTCAGGCCGAGCACCAGCTCGTCGGGGACGACGTTGCGGGCCAGGCCGCCCTCGGCGCGGGTCACCGAGAGGGTGTCGTAGAACGTCAGCCCGTCGACCTGCACCGGCCGCACGGCGACCGTCGCCGCCCGGGCCAGGAACGGGACGGCCTTCAGGATCGCGTTCTCGCCCTCCCACGGGCGGGCGCTGTGGGCCGTCCGGCCGCGGAACACGACGTCGGCGTTGATCCCGCCGACGCAGCCGGCGTGCACCAGGCTGCGGGTCGGCTCGGCGACGAACGCGAACGGCGGCCGCCCGAGCAGCTCGGAGGCGTCGAGCAGGGCGTGGATCCCGTTCTCGTGGCTCGGGCCCTCCTCGCGGTCGTAGAACACCACGACCAGCGGGCGCCGCGCGGCGGCGGCCTCGAGCAGCACCGCGAGGATCGCCGCGTCGCCGCCCTTCATGTCCGCCGCGCCGCGGCCGACGACCCGCAGGCCGTCGCGGTAGGGCCGGTGGTCGGGCCACGGCGGCACGGTGTCGAGGTGGCCGACGAGCGCGATCGCCTCGGCGTCGGGCGGGCCGCTGCGGGCCACGATGCCGTTGCCGTGACGCTCGACCTGCACGCCCTCGATGGCCCGGACGCGGCCCTCCACGAAGTCGGCGGCGGCCTTCTCGTCCCCGGTGACGCTCGGGATCTCGACGAGCTCCAGGGCGAGCGCTGCGAGGGCGTCGGCGTCGAGGATGCTCACACCGGCACCGCGAAGTCGCGCAGCGCCTGGTTGAGCGACGTCTTGCGGTCGGTGCTCTCGCTGCGGCGGCCGATCAAGAGCGCGCAGGACAGGTGGTAGGTGCCGCCGGGGAAGGTGCGCGGCCGGGTGCCCGGGACGACGACCGAGCCGGCGGGGATGCGGCCGCGGATCTGCGCGGCATCCTCGGTGGTCACGTCGATCACCGGGATCGAGCCGGTGAGCACGGTGTTGGCGCCGAGCACGACGTTCTCCTCGAGGTGCCAGCCCTCGGTCACCACCGCCCGCGAGCCCAGGAAGCAGCCGTCCTCGACGATCACCGGCCGGGCGCCGGGCGGCTCGAGCACGCCGCCGATGCCGACGCCGCCGGCGACGTGGACGTCGCGGCCGACCTGGGCGCCGGAGCCGACCGTGGCCCAGGTGTCGATCATCGTCCCGCGACCGACCCGGGCGCCGATGTTCACGTAGCTCGGCATGAGCACGGCCCCGGCCTCGACGAACGCGCCGCGGCGGACGGTGGCCGGCGGCACGACCCGGATCCCGGCGCCCGCGGGGTCCTGCTTGAGCGGGATCTTGTCGTGGTACGCGAACGGGCCGACCTCGATCGCCTGCATCGGGCGGAGCCGGAAGTACAGGAGGATCGCCCGCTGCACCCAGGCGTTGACGGTCCACTCGCCGCTGCCGCCCGGGGGCGGCTCGGCCAGGCGCAGCTCGCCGGCGTCGAGCAGGGCGATGGCCTCCTCGATCGCCTCGGCGTCGAGCTCGCCGGAGTCGTAGGAGCGGTCGATGCGTTCGGCCAGGGTCATGCGATGCGGTCCAGGATCAGGTCGGCGTTGTGGTCGTCCCCGTCGGCTCCCGCGAGCGGGATCCGTCGCGGGATCTTACGGAGCCAGATGGTCTGGCGGCGCGCGTACTGGCGGGTGCGGACGAGCATCCGCTCCCGAGCCTCGGCCAGGGTGACGCGCCCGAGGAGGTGCTCGCGCAGCTCGCGCAGGCCGAGGATCTGGCTCGCGGTGGTCGACGGCTCCACGCCGGAGTCGAGCAGCGCCCGCACCTCCGCGAGCGCGCCGCCGGCGAGCATGGCGTCGGTTCGCTGCTCGATCCGCTCGAGCAGGGCGGCCCGCTCCCACTCGAGGGTGAAGACGTGGGTCGGGAGGCGGGTGCTCGTCGGTCCACAGGCGCGTCCTCGTCCGGGTGCAGGCTGGCGCCGACGGCGTGCAGCTCGAGCGCCCGCACGACGCGCCGGCGGTCGTTCGGGTGGACCGCGGCCGCGGCCCGGGCGTCGCGCTCGGAGAGGACGGCGTGGGCGGCCTCGGCGCCCTGCTCGTCGTACAGCCCCTCGAAGCGGCGCCGCAGCTCGTCGGGCACCGCGGGCGGCAGGGCCAGGTCGACCAGCGCGCCGCGCAGGTAGAGCCCGGTGCCGCCGGCGACGATCGCGAGCCTCCCCCGCGCCCGGACGGCGTCGATCGCCGCGTGGGCGAGCTCGGCGTACTCGCCGACGGAGCCGTCGTGGCCAATTGGCCAGCACGCCGACCAGGTGCTGCGGCGCGCGGGCCTCGTCCGCTGCCGTCGGCTGGGCGGTGAGCACCGGAAGCCCGCGGTACAGCTGCATCGCGTCGCACGAGACGATCTCGCCGCCGGCCCGCTCGGCCAGCCGCAGCGCGAGCGCGGACTTGCCGGCCGCGGTCGGGCCGAAGATCGCGACGACCGGTCGCACGCCGTGGCCAATTGGCCGCGCGCCTCGTGGCCAATTGGCCAAGCTCAGGCGGCGACGCGCACGGCGTGGGTGCCGCGCAGGGTCATCGACGTCGCGGCATCGATGCGCACCGGCTGCAGCGTCCCCTCGGGCGCGGCGCCGTCGGCGGCGTCGAAGATCACCGTCTTGTTCTGGCGGGTGCGGCCGCGAAGCTGGCTCTGGTCGGTGCGCGACGTGCCCTCGACCAGCACCTCCTGGACGCTGCCGACGAGCGCCCGGTTGCGCTCCTGGGCGTGGGCCTGGACGCGCGCCACGAGCCGCTCGATGCGGTCACGCTTGACGTCCTCCGGCACCTGCTCGTCCATCACCGCAGCGTCGGTGCCGCGGCGCGGCGAGTACACGAAGGTGAACGCGTGGTCGTAGCCGACGGCGTCGTAGACCTCGAGCGTCTCGGCGAAGTCGGCCTCGGTCTCGCCGGGGAACCCGACGATGATGTCGGTCGTCAGGGCGACCTGCGGGAGCGCGTCGCGCAGCTTCTCGACCAGGGCCAGGTAGCGCTCGCGCGAGTAGGTGCGGCGCATCGCCTTGAGGATCCGGGTCGAGCCGGACTGCAGCGGCAGGTGGACGTGCTCGCACACGCTGGCGCACTCGCGATGGGCGGCGATGACGTCGTCGCGCATGTCCTTCGGGTGCGGGCTCGTGTAGCGGATGCGCTCGATGCCGTCGATCTCGTCCAGCAGGCGCAGGAGGCCGCCGAAGCCGACCCGCTCGCCGACGGGCAGGTCGCGGCCCCAGGAGTTCACGTTCTGGCCGAGCAGCGTCAGCTCGCGGACGCCGTCGGCGGCCAGGGCACGCGCCTCGGCGACGAGCTCGGCGGCCGGGCGGGAACGCTCGCGGCCGCGCACCGCCGGGACGATGCAGTACGAGCAGGTCGAGTTGCAGCCCATCGAGATCTGCAGCCACGCCTGGTAGGGCCGCTCGCGGTGCATCGGCAGGTGGCCGGCGAACGCGTCGAAGGTCGAGAAGTGCCCGTTGGGCACCTCGCCGCCGGCCGAAAGATAGTCGCCGAGCCGGTGGATGTTGCCCGGGCCGAAGGCCAGGTCGACGAACGGGTACTGCTCGAACAGCTCGTCCTTGACCGACTCCGACCAGCAGCCGCCGACCACGATGACCTTCTCGGGGTCTCGCTCCTTGGCCGCCCGGGCGTTCATCAGGTGGGCCACGAAGCGGTCGTCGGCCTTCTCCCGGATCGTGCAGGTGTTGAAGACCACGACGTCGGCGTCCTCGGCCGTCACGCTCTCGCCGAGGCCGGACGACTCGAGCAGGCCCTTGATCCGCTCGGAGTCGTGGGCGTTCATCTGGCAGCCGAACGTGGTGACGTGGTAGCGCCGCACGCAGGGCAGTCTAGACCGGCTGTCTCGCTACAGCGGGACGAGCTCGCGGGTGCGCCCGACGAAGCGCGCGACCTGCGTGACGCCGAGCTCGCGCAGCAGCGGGACGGCGTTCGCGACCCGGCCGACGGCGCGCGGCACGTGGGCGTCCGAGCCGAGGCTGATGGCCGTGCCGTGGCGGACGCAGCCCCGGATCAGGTGCTCGACCAGGTCCGGCCGGTGGCGGAAGTCGGAGCCGTTGACCTCGAGCGCGACGTCGGCCTCGGCGGCGCTGGCGGCGAGCTCGCCGAGCCGGCCCGGCAGCGCGTCCGGCATGCCCTCGAGCACGTGGCCCAGCCGCACCGGGTGCGAGACGACGTCGAAGCGGCGGGTGGACACGGCCGCGAGCTGCCGGTCGACGTAGTCGTCCCAGGCCTCGTCCGCCGGGGTCGGCGGCAGGGCGTGCACCGAGACGCGCCCGCTGATCGTGTGCACCGAGCCGATGGCGACGTCCCAGGCGTCCCCGTACTGCTCGACGAACGCCTCGATCTGGCGCTCGAACTCGGGCTCGTCGGGCCGCACGTCGAGCTCCATCCCGACCCTGACCGGGATCGCCGCCCGCTCGGCGGCGTGGTGCACCGTCCGCAGGTACTCGCCGTGGGACAGGGCCGAGCCCTCGGGCCGGATGCGGTCGAGGCCGTCGATGCTCTGGCGGGCCTCGGTGATGTTGAAGACGTGCTCGCAGAACGCGATCTCGTCGATCGGGGCGTCGGCCGCCGCGCCGAGGATCAGGTCGATGTCCCCGGCCATGAGGAAGTGGTTGTGGTTGTCGGCGATCACCGCGCGTCGAGCGCCAGCGCGCCCTCGTAGGCCCGGCGGATGTCGTCCTGCGACCAGCGGTGCGGGTCGATCGTGAGGAAGTACTCGCCGTGCGCCAGCGGCACCAGGTCGTCGAGGTGCTCCTGCGTGACCCCGGCGTCGCTCGCGGTCGGGAAGTCGATCGAGGCCAGGATCCGCCGCACCGCGCGGACGGCCCGCGAGCCGTCGGCGGTGCCGTCGGACGGCTCGTCGAGCGCGTCGGCCACCCGTTCGAGGCTGCCTGCGCAGTCGACCCGGCTGACGTCGAGCGTCTCGGCCAGGACGATCCCGATGGTGAGCCCGTGCGGCAGGCCGAGCCGCCCGCCGATCGCCTGGCCGAGGGCGTGGTCGGCGGCACAGTCCGAGAGGTTCATGGCGAGGCCGCCCAGCAGGCTGGCCATGCTCATGGCGCGCCGGGCGTCGCGGTCGGAGCCGTCCGCGACGGCCCGCTCGAGCCCGGCCGCGACGTAGCGGCAGCTCTCGAGACCGATGGCCAACGAGAGCGGGTTGCCGTTGGTGACGATGACCCCGCCGATGGCCTGGGCGAGCGCGTCGACCCCGGTCTGGGCGGTCGCGCCGGGCGGCAGGCCGAGCGTCAGCAGGGGGTCGACGAGGGCGTGCTGGGCCCGCATCAGCGGGTTGGCGAACCCGACCTTGCGGTGCTCGGCCTTGTCGGTGATGACGGCCCCGCCCGAGACCTCGGAGCCGGTGCCCGACGTCGTCGGGATCGTGACCAGCGGCAGCGACGGCTCCTCGACGGGCTCCGCGCCGCCGGCGAACCGGCCCAGCGGGCCGCCCTGGGTGTGCACCAGCCGGGCGGCCTTCGCGAGATCGAGCGCGGAGCCGCCGCCGACGGCGATCAGCACGCCGGGGTTCGCCCGCGCGATGTGCGCCGCGGCGTCCTCGACCTGGTCGAACGTCGGCTCGCCCGGCGGCTTGACGTAGCGCTCGACGGCGACGCCGGCCCGCTCGAGGTCCGAGAGCGCGGCGGCCACGGCCTCGATGGCAGCGACGGGCTCCTCGATGACGACCAGCGCGGTCGATGCTCCGAGACCCCGGGCGACGGCGGTGAGCTCCCCCACCGCGCCGTCGCCGAACGAGACCCTCACCGGCAGGTGGGAGCGGAACGGCTGGACGTCGGGCACGGCGACGCGCATGGACGGCAGTCTATGTACCGGAACGGGCTCTCCCTGGTCGGGTACCGTCGGTGCTCCCAGCCCTGTGGAAGGAACGCGCATGAGCACGCAACGAGAGGGCCGCTGCTCCTGTGGAGCGGTGCGCTACCGGCTGACCTCCGACCCGCTGTTCACGCACTGCTGCCACTGCCGCGACTGTCAGCGGGCCACGGGCAGCGCGTTCGTCGTCAACCTCCTGATCGAGGCCGACCGGGTGCAGGTCCTGGCCGGCGACCCGCAGCCGGTGCCCGTGCCGCGGGACGACGGAAGCTCGCAGGTCGTCTTCCGCTGTCCGGCCTGCCAGGTCGCGGTGTTCAGCCAGTACGGGAGCCCCGCGCGTGCGCTACGTCCGGGCCGGCACGCTGGACGACCCGTCGAGCGTGGCGCCGGACGTGCACATCTTCGGCCGCTCGAAGCTGCCCTGGGTGACGGTCGGAGACGCGGCGCCGCTGGTCGACGTGTACTACGACCAGCAGGAGCTGTGGCCGCAGGCGAGCCTCGACCGGCTGGCCGCGGTGCTATCGGCCGCCGGCTGAGCCCTGGCCCGGGCCGCGGTGCCGGGCGTAGTAGCGGGCGGCGCGGGCGCGGGTGCTGCACCCGTCGGAGCAGAACGCCCGGCGCGGCTGGTCCTGCAGCAGGTACTGGACGCAGCGCGGGCCCGCGCAGGCCCGAAGGCTGTCGGCGCGCGGGCCGCCGAGCAGGGCGATCGCCGCCGCCGCCAGGCGCGCCCGGGTCGCGGTCGCCGGGTCGGCCGCGCGGTGCTCGACGATGGTCCGGTCTGCCCCGCGCCACGCGAGGGTCGCGGCGGCCGGGGCGGCGACGCTGGCCGCGTTCACGGCTGCGAGCGCGGCCGGCGGCGGGTCGGTGCCCCCGACGGCGGCGGCGAACAGCTCGCGGACCGCGTCGCGAAGCGCGCGGAACGCGGCCGGCTCGTCGAGCGACGCACCGTCGGCCCGGGCGCCTGCGTCCTGCGCCGTGCTCGCTGCAGCCACGCGCGCAGGCCGTCGGCGGTGGCGATCGCGTCGCCGGGACGGCCCCGCACGGCGTAGACCGTGTTGGCGAACGCGACCGCCAGGTCTGCGGGGCTCTCGGCCACGTTTCTCACGGTACCACTGATTGCTAACGTGAGAAATCGGCGCTAGGGTCTTCCCATGGTCGTTCAGGAGCTGTGGCGCTACCCCGTGAAGTCCCTGGCCGGCGAGCGGCTCGAGTCCGCGCTCGTCGACGTCGACGGCATCTACGGCGACCGGGTGGTCCACGCCCGCACGACCACGCGGATCGTGACGGCGAGGACGCGCTCCCGGCTGCTCGGGCTCTCGGCCCGGCTGGGAGACGACGGGATTCCGCTGATCGACGGCCTGCCCTGGGACGATCCGCGCTCCCGCGCGGCCGTTCGGGAGGCTGCCGGCCAGGACGTCGAGCTGTACGACGACGGGCTCGTCCGCTTCGACATCCTTCCGCTGCTGGTGGCCACCGACGGCGCCGTCGAGGCGTTCGGCCGGGACGGGCGCCGCCTGCGGCCGAACATCGTGATCGGCGGCGTCGAGGGCCTCGCGGAGCGCGACTGGCCGGGCTCGGCGCTGCGGATCGGCGACGTGCTGATCGGGGTGGACTCGCTGCGGGCGCGCTGCGTGATGACGACGTTCGACCCGGACACGCTGGATCAGGACGTCGGCGTCCTGCGCGACATCGTCGAGCGCTTCGACGGCCGGCTGGCCCTGAACTGCGACGTCCTCGAGCCGGGGACGATCCGGCTCGGCGACCCGGTCGAGCTGGTCGCGCTCGACGGGGTTGGCCGAATTGGCCACGACGCGCGTGGCCAATTGGCCAGACGGCCCGGCTACTTCGCGTACTCGGTCGCCCGCGACTCCCTGATCACGGTGATCTTGATCTGGCCGGGGTACTCGAGGTTGTCCTCGATCTCCCGGGCGATCTCGCGGGACAGGAGCGTCGCGGCGTCGTCGTCGATCTCGGACGGCTTGACGATGACCCGCACCTCGCGGCCGGCCTGCATGGCGTAGCACTTGTCGACGCCGGCCTTCGAGGTCGCGATCCGCTCGAGCGCCTCGAGCCGCTTGATGTAGTGCTCCATCGACTCGCCGCGGGCCCCGGGGCGGGCCGCCGAGATCGCGTCGGCCGCCTGCACGAGCACGGCCTCGACGGTCTGCGGCTCGACGTCGAAGTGGTGCGCCTCGATGGCGTGGGCGACCGCGTTCGACTCGCGGAACTTGCGCGTGATCTGGGCGCCGACGACGGCGTGGGAGCCCTCGACCTCGTGGCTCACGGCCTTGCCGATGTCGTGCAGCAGCGCGGCCCGCCTGGCGGTCTTCTCGGACGCGCCGAGCTCGGCGGCCATGATCGCCGCGAGGTGGGTCACCTCGAGCGAGTGGCGCAGCACGTTCTGGCCGTAGCTCGTGCGGAACTTGAGCCGGCCGAGCAGCTTGATCAGCTCACCGTGCAGGCCCGGCACGTCAGCCTCGAACGAGGCCTGCTCGCCGGCGCGGACGATCTCCTCCTCGATCTCCGCCTTCGCCTGGTAGTACGTCTCCTCGATCCGGGACGGGTGGATCCGGCCGTCGGCGACCAGCTTCGAGATCGTCAGCCGGGCGATCTCGCGGCGGACGCCGTCGAAGCCCGACAGGACGACCGCGTTCGGGGTGTCGTCGATGATCACGTCGACGCCGGTGAGGTTCTCGAGCGCGCGGATGTTGCGGCCCTCGCGGCCGATGATCCGGCCCTTGAGGTCGTCGGAGGGCAGCTCGACCATCGACACCGTCGTCGCGGCGGCGTGGCTCGCGGCGGTGCGCTGGATGCCGATCGAGATGATGTTGCGGACGCGGCGGTCGGCCTCGGACTTCGCCTCCTCCTCGATCTGGCGGATCATCTTCGCCATGTCGTGGCGCGTCTCTTCCTCGGTCTGGCGGAGCAGCAGGTCGCGCGCCTGCCCCTGCGTCATGCCGGCGATCCGCTGCAGGGTCTGCAGCTCGTCCTCCTTCGCCTTCTTCGACTCCTCCTGGAGCTGGCGGACGTGCGCCTCGCGGTCGTCGAGCCCCTGCTCGCGCCGCTTCAGCTCGGCCAGCTTCTGGTCGATGTCCCGCTCCCGGGCATCGGCCCGCTCCTCGCCGCGGGTGACCTCGAACCGCCGCTCCTTGAGCTCCTGCTCGACCTCCGAACGCAGGCCGATCATGCGCTCCTTGGCCGCGATGTCGGCTTCCTTGCGCGCCGCGTCGGCGTCGCGCTTCGCGTCCTCCAGAACCCTCCCGGCCTCGATCCGATCGGCCTCCGCCTGCTTGCCGAGCGTCGCGCGCACCACCACGAAGCAGACGGCAGCGCCGAGCGCCGCGCCCAACAGCAACGCGGCGACGATCAGGACTGCCTCCATCGAGCTCTCCTTGGCTGCCGGGGACCCGTGGCTCCGGGCGCCGGCTCAGTTATCGAGCCGCCGTCGCGGGTGCGCACAAGGATCCCGACCCTGCCGTGACCGAGGGCCTACGGCACGGGCGGGCTGCCGAGCAATCGGGCTATTCGGACTGTCTCGCGGCCGGGCTGATCGTCGGGCCCGGCCCTGGGAACTCCCTGCATCCGCAGCCGTTGGGGCGGCGAGGTTGACTACATCGAACGTGGGTTGGCTGGGCGAATCCTACCCTTCGCGTAACCGATTGGGCAACGCTTCGGCGGACGCGGCCGCGGCCCTCTCGCCGCATGGGCAAGCGAGGTCCACGATCGAGCGCAGTCGCTGGGGAGGTGGCTAGCGCGTGCCGACGAGCACGCGGCGAAGCAGCCGCGAGAGCCCGAAGGCAGCGGCGACCTCACCGGCGGTGAGGATGGTGGCGGCGACGATGGTCTGCATGGGGTGACGGCGTTCCTGGGGCTGGAAGTGCGCGAGGCAGGGGGTGCCACGATCCTGCCGCGGCTTCGGAACCCTGTGAAGGGCGACTTCGCGAAGCCGAACGGGATCTACCGCAGATCTACCGCAGATCGAGGCGAACGGCACAGGCGATCTCGCCGGGGTTGCCGCCCGGCGCGCCGCCGACCCGGCCGTCGCGGACCCGTCGTCGCGGTCAGTCGAGCACGGGCGCGCCACCGCCGGGCAGGTCGTCGGCGATCGCGTCGATGGCCTCCTCGGCCGCGCCGCTGCTGAACCCGCGGCGCGCCAGCAGGCCCCACGCCTTGCGGGCCGCGGCCGAGCCTCCGACGAGCGAGCGCGAGAGGAGCGCGCTCGCGGCCGCCGCCTCGCCCGCCTCGGCCCGCTCGAGGGCTGCGTCGCGGGCCCCGCCCTGCAGGCCGAGCCGGTCGAGGTCCGACTCCACCCGCGCCCTGCCCCAGCCATCCGCGAGCCGCTGCTCGGCCAGCGACAGCGCCAGGGCCTCGTCGTCGAGGTAGCCGAGCCGCTCGAGATCGGCGACCACGTCATCACACACGTCGGCGGGCGCGACCCGCTCGAGCCGCTCGCGCAGCCGCGCCCGGGACATCGGGCGTCGTGCGAGCTCGCGGCCGGCCAGGGCAAGGGCTCGCTCGCGGGGCGAGCGGCCCTCACCTGGTGCTGGCTCGGCGACCGGCTCGCTGCTCATCGGGCCGAGACCGGCTCCGCCCCGTTCGTCGACTCCTGCGGCTCGACGATCTCACCGGTCGCCGCACCCGGCGGCGGCACGCTGGCCCCGGGGATGATCAGCCCCTCGTACTCGGCCTGGATCCGGTTCAGGATCGCCGTCAGCGTGTCGGGGTGCTCTCGGAGGAACGCCTTGACCCGCTCGCGGCCCTGGCCGAGCCGCTCGTCGCCGAAGCTGAAGAACGACCCGCTCTTGGTGACGATCTTGCGCTCGAGGGCCACGTCGAGCACCGAGCCCTCCCAGGAGATCCCCTGGCCGTAGACGATGTCGAACTCGGCCTGGCGGAACGGCGGCGCCACCTTGTTCTTGACGACCTTGACGCGCACCCGGTTGCCGTAGGCCTCGGCGCCGTCCTTGAGCGTCTCGATCCGCCGGATGTCGAGCCGGACCGACGCGTAGAACTTCAGCGCGCGGCCGCCGGAGGTGGTCTCGGGCGAGCCGAACATGACGCCGATCTTCTCGCGCAGCTGGTTCGTGAAGATGCAGATCGTGTTCGTCCGGTTGAGCGTGCCGGCGAGCTTGCGCAGCGCCTGGCTCATCAGCCGGGCCTGCAGGCCGACGAACGAGTCGCCCATCTCGCCCTCGATCTCGGCCTTCGGCACCAGGGCCGCCACCGAGTCGATGCAGACGATGTCGACCGCGCTCGAGCGGACGAGCATCTCGGCGATCTCGAGCGCCTGCTCGCCGTTGTCGGGCTGCGAGACCAGGAGCTCGTCGATGTCGACGCCGATGTGCCGGGCGTAGGCCGGGTCGATCGCGTGCTCGGCGTCGATGAAGGCGCACACCCCGCCGAGCTTCTGGGACTCGGCGATGACGTGGTAGCACAACGTCGTCTTGCCCGAGGACTCGGGCCCGAAGATCTCGACGATGCGTCCGCGCGGCAAGCCGCCGACGCCGAGCGCCACGTCGAGGATCAGCGCGCCCGTGGAGATCGCCGCTATCGGCTGGCGCGACTTCTCTCCCATGCGCATGATGGAGCCCTTGCCGAACTGTCGCTCGATCTGCCCGAGCGCTGCCTGCAGAGCCTGGTCCTTGTCGTCTGCCACGTCAGCCTCCTCGATCGGGCGCGACCTGCGCCCGCGTATCCGCGTCAAGCCCGATGAAGGCGATGGGGCGGTAGGTCACCCCTCCCTGCATCGGGACGCTAGTGTAGGCAGCCACCCCGGACGGACTGATGTCGGCGGGCGGCGGATCGGGCCGGCCCAGGCGGGGCCGGACGCCGCGCCGGGCCCGGGCGACGGTCACGTGGGGCAGCCAGGGACGATCCTCGTGCGGCGCCAGCCCGGCGCCGGAGAGACGGGTGGCGAGCCGGGCCTGCAGGGCGAGCAGCGGGGCCGCGTCGCCGACCGGCTCGTAGATCACGGCGACCACCGAGCCGAGCACCGAGACCCGCTTCGGCGAGAGCGTCGCGAGCGGCGCGCCCTCGGCCTCGGCCCGGGTGAGCCGGGCGACCTCGGCGCGCTCGGGCTCCTGCAGCATCCCGCAGAAGACGAGCGTCGCGTGCAGGTTCGCCGCCGGCACCGGACGCACGTCGGGCACGCCCGCGAGGGCCTCGGCGGCCCAGGCGGCGAGCTCGGACGCATCGCCGGGGGCGAGCGCCAGAGCGACGAAGGTGCGCAGGTTGCCGGGCATGGGAGGAGCCTACGGCGGGCACCCGTTACGTGTCCGTTACGGACCGGGCCAACTTCGGAACGGAGTGTGCCGTGAACGTCGCGGACCGTGACAGGGGTGTCACGGACGTCACCGAAGGCTGGCGTCGGCGAGCGCCCGCCGAGCCCTACGGCAGCGCGATCGGCGCCGGGCCCTCGACGAGCTCGGGCAGCGCGCCGGTCGCCGCGACGCGGCCCTCGGCCGCCTCGACGTCGGCGGTGGCGGGACCGAAGCGCCGGGTGAGCAGGTACAGGCCGGTGCCGGCCGTGACCACGGCCATGATCACGAGCAGGATGCGGTAGTCGACCACCGTCGAGAGTGCAGCACCGGCGGCGATCGAGACGATCTGCGGCACGCCGACGACGAGGCTCGCCGCCGAGTACACCCGGCCCTGGAGGTTGGCGGGCGAGCGCTGCTGGATGGACGTCCCGAAGGCCACGACGACCCACGAGATCGAGACGCCGAAGAGCACGACGCCCGGGCCGACGATGGCCAGGGTCGGCGCGGTCAGGAGGAGCGACGCGCAGGCGAACACCAGCGTCCCGAGGCCGACCACGCGCCCGTCGCCGAACCTGCGCACCAGCCGGGACGCGGTCACGCCGCCGGCGATGGCCCCGATGCCCTGGATCGTCAGGATCACGCCGAGGAACGACGGCGCGTGCCCGAGGGCGGCGACCACCGCGAAGCCGAGGGTCTCGCTGAACCCGACCACCAGCATCGTGACCCCCGTGGCGCCGATGATCCGGCGCAGCGCGACCGTCCGGCGGACGTGCTGGATGCCCATCGAGGCCTCGGCCAGGAAGTGCTGCTCGCGGGGCGCAGGCTTCGGCTCCTTGACCGCGAGCAGCGCCAGGCAGGCTGCCGAGGCCAGGAACGACGCGGCGTCGAGCACCGCCACGGCCCCGCCGCCGACCGCGGTGAACAGCGCCGCCCCGGCGAGCGGGGCGATCAGCCGCAGCGCCTCGCTCGAGGTCTGCAGCGCGGCGTTCGCGTCGGGCAGCAGCTCCTCCGGGATCATCACGGTCAGCAGCGCCGACATCGCCGAGTCGAACAGCAGCGCGCTCACCCCGTACAGGAACGTGACGGCGTAGATGATCCAGACGTCGTCGCGGCCGTGCACGAACAGCAGCAGCAGGACGGCCGCGCCGACGGCGAGGTCGACGGCGATCATCAGCGGCCGGCGGCGCATGCGGTCGACCAGGAGGCCGGCCAGCGGCGCGAACAGCGCCGGCACGCCGAGGACGAAGAACAGGAGGCCGGCGGCGGCGTTGCTCCCGGTGAGCGACTTCACCCAGATGCCGAGCACCAGGTACAGCGCCCGGTCGCCGAAGAACGACAGGGTCTGCCCCACGAGCAGCAGCCGCGCGTCCCGGTGCGCGAGGAGACGCCTCATCCTGCCGCTCCATGCTGTCGCCGATGCCCATCCATGACGTCACTATGACATCACGGCGGCGTCGACGTCAAGTCACGGAGGCCTCAGCGCGGGTCGGTCACCGTCCGTCGCAGGAGGTGGAGCGCGGTCGTCGCGGCGAAGTCCCGGATGCTGTTGCGGTCGCCGGGGAAGACGATCCGCCTCCCCCGCTCCCGGTCCGGCGCCGAGACGTGGATGTAGACCAGCCCGACGGGCTTCTCGGCGGTCCCGCCGCCCGGGCCGGCGACGCCGGTCACCGAGACGCCGAGGTCGGCGCCCGTCGCCCGCCGCACGCCCGCGGCCATCTCGGCGGCGCACTCGGCCGAGACCGCGCCGTGCTGCTCGAGGGTCTCGGTCGAGACGCCGAGCAGGCCCTGCTTGAGCTCGTTGGCGTAGGCCACGACGCCGCCGAGGAGCACGTCGGAGGCGCCGGGGATCGAGGCCAGCCGGGCCGCCACGAGGCCTGCCGTGCAGGACTCCCCCGCGGCCACCGTCAGGCCGCGCGTGCGGCACAGGTCGAGCACCAGCTCCTCGACGGAACGCTCGTCCTCGAGGTACACGGCGTCTCCGAGCCGCTCCTTCATGCCGGCCACGAGCCGCTCGAGGGCGTCGCGCCGCCGCTCGGGCGCCCGTACCAGCACCTCGACCTCGAAGCGGTGGGCGCAGATCGTGGTGACGGTGCCGCCGTCGTCGCCGCCGGCGTCCTCGAAGGCGTCGGCGATCGCCGACTCGCTCGTCCCGTAGACCCGCATCACGTGGCGCTCGAGGCTCTCGGCCCGGCCGAGCACCGCCTCGAACTCGGGGAGCTGCGACGCCGTGTCCCACATCTGGGAGAGCTCCCGCGGCGGCCCGGGCAGGACGACCACCAGCGTGCCCTGGGCGTCCAGCGCGACGCCCGGTGCGGTGCCGACCGGCGCGATCACCGTCGAGCCGTGCGGCACGAGCGCCTGCTTGCGGTTCCCGCGCACGAACGACGCCGGGTCGAGCCCGCGGTCGCGGGCGAAGCGGGCGGTCCGCTCCTCGAGGTAGCGCATCGTCGGCTCGTGCGTCTCGAGCTCCACGCCGGCCACGGCGGCCACGCAGGCCACGGTGCGGTCGTCGTGCGTCGGCCCGAGCCCGCCGGAGGTGATGACCAGGTCGTGCCCGAGCAGCTCGCGCAGGCCGTTCTCGATCTCCTCCTGGCCATCCCCGACGGTCAGCACCCGCCGCAGCTCGACCCCGATCGCGTCGAGCGCCCGCCCGAGGAAGCCCGAGTTCCGGTCCTGCGTGAGCCCGAGCAGGATCTCGCTGCCGGTGACCAGCACCGCGGCGGACGGCCGGGGAGCGTTCCCGTCGCTGCTCAAGCGCCGGCCGGACGCAGGCCGGTCGTCGTGACCCGCCAGGGGCCGGGACTCGACATGTGGTAGGTCTTGCCGTTGATCACGACGTCGATGCACGAGTAGTTCGGGACGTTGTCGATCGTGAACCCCGCCTTCCAGGTGTAGGTCTGGGAGACGCCGAGCTCGAGCACGTCCTCGAAGACCACCTGGCCGTTCGCCCCGTGCTTGACCTCGAGCCAGGCACGGCACTGGGTCGCCTTGACCGTGAGCTTCACCGGCACCACCGGCTTCGGCTTGTGCTTCCTGGCCTTCTTCCTGGTCGTCGTCGTCTTGGTCGGCGTCGGCAGGTTCGGGTTCGCGCTGCGCGCCGGCTTCGTGTTGACCGGCGCGGTCAGCGTGCTGACCTGCGGCGGCGGGGTGGCCTTCTCGCCGCCGAACTTCCAGGCCACGAAGAACAGCACCGCCACGGCCACGATGCCGGCCAGGGCGACCATCACCCCGCTGTTCGTCTGGCGCCGCCGCTGGACCGGCCGCTCGCGGCGGCGGAAGAGCTGGTCCTCGTGATGCGAGTCGCCGAAGCGCGAGTTGTACTCGTCGACGTACAGCTGCCCGTCGAGGCCGAGGTAGTCGGCGTACGTCCGCAGGAAGCCCTTGACGTAGGTGCCGGACGGGAGCGCGTCGTACTCCTCCTCCTCGAGGCAGCGGATGTACTTCGCCCGGATCTTCGTCTCGGCCTCGACCTGGTCGTAGCTGAGCTTTCGGCGGGCGCGGGCCTCGCGGAGGGAGTTTCCAATCTCGAACATGCTGCAACGCCCGGGGTTCGGGCGGCGCCCAGTCTAGCCGACGGCCCGGCTCAGCGGTCGCGGCCGTAGCGCGCCCGCAGGACGCCCGGGAGCCAGGCACAGAAGCCGAGCAGGAGCACCGCGTAGAGCGCGATCGCGACCTCGGCCGTGGCGTCGGTCGCGGTGAGCAGGTCGACCCCGAGGAAGATCAGGATCGGCGCCACCGCCGCGACCGCGCCGGGCCAGGCCCCGAACACCCAGCCGAGGATGATCGCCTCGAGCACCAGCAGGATCGACGCGCCCTGGGCGTCGTTGCCGAGCACCTTGATGATGACCACCAGGAGGCCCTCGGAGATGAACCCCGCGACGATCGCCAGGACCCAGATGCGCGCGCCTTCGGGCACGGCGCGCACGATAGGCGCGCTCAGGACGAGTCGCGCCCCGTCATCCGCAGGCCCTCGTCGTACGAGACGAGCACCCGTCGCGGCTTCGATCCCTCGTACCCCGAGATGACCCCGCGCCGCTCGAGCATGTCGATCAGCCGTCCGGCCCGGGTGTAGCCGACCCGCATCCGCCGCTGGATGAGCGACACCGAGGCCGTCTCGTGCTGGGCCACGCACAGGATCGCGTCGTCGAGCAGCGGGTCCTCGTCCGGGTCGAGCTCCTCGGACTCGACGTCGGGCTGCTCCATCGGGTCGAACTCGTCGTCGAACTCCTGCTCGCGCTGGTGGCGGGTCTGGTTGACGAGCTGGAAGATCTCGTCCTCGGAGATGAAGGCGCCCTGCACGCGCTGCAGCCGCGAGGTGCCGACCGGCTTGTAGAGCATGTCGCCCTGGCCGAGCAGGCTCTCGGCGCCGGAGCCGTCGAGGATCACCCGCGAGTCGGTCTGGGAGGACACGGCGAACGCGATCCGGCTCGGCACGTTGGCCTTGATCATGCCGGTGATGACGTCGACCGACGGGCGCTGCGTGGCGAGCGCCAGGTGGATCCCCACGGCGCGCGACTTCTGGGCCAGGCGGATGATGGCGTCCTCGACGTCCGTCGGGGCGACCATCATCAGGTCGGCCAGCTCGTCGATGACCACCAGGAGGTAGGGCATCGGCGCCTTGCCCTCCTTGGCCCGGGTCTTGTTCAGCTCGATCAGGTTGCGGGCCCGGGCGATCCCCATCAGCTCGTAGCGGTCCTCCATCTGCTGCACCACGCTCTGCAGCACGCTGGCCGCGTTCTTCATGTTCGTGACGACCGGCGTGAGCAGGTGCGGGATCGCCTCGTAGTGGTTCAGCTCGACCTTCTTGGGGTCGATCAGGATCATCCGCACCTCCTCGGGCGTGGCCCGCAGGAGGATCGAGGAGAGCATCGCGTTGATGCAGCCCGACTTGCCCGAGCCGGTGGTGCCGGCGATCAGGACGTGCGGCATCCGGGTCAGGTCGCAGGTCACGGTCTGGCCGGAGATGTCCTTGCCGAGCCACACGGTCAGCGGGCTCGCCTGGGGCGGCATGTCGTCGACCAGGTCGCCCAGCAGGACCATGTTCGGGGAGCGGTTCGGCACCTCGACGCCGACCGCCTGCTTGCCCGGGATCGGGGCCAGGATGCGGATCTCGGTGGTCGCCAGGGCGTAGGCCAGGTCGTCGCGCAGCGAGGTGACCCGGGAGACCTTCGTGCCCGGGGCGAGCTGGATCTCGAAGCGCGTCACCCGGGGGCCCGAGACCGTGCCGACGAGCCGGGCCTCCACGCCGTGCTCGGCGAGCGCGGCGATGAGGGCCTTCGAGACCCGTTCGGCGTCGGCGTCGGAGCCGCGCGAGGCCTTGCCCTTCAGCAGCACGTTCGGGTCGGGCAGGCGGTAGGCCGAGACGGGCCGCGGGGCGGCCTCCTCGACGTCGTCGGCCTTCACGGGGATCTCGAGCGGCTCGGGCGGACCGAACTCGAGCTGCTCGATCGTGGACTCGCGCTCGGGCTCGACCTCGGCCGCCGGGGGCGGCGGCTTCAGCGGCCCGGGCTCCTCGAGGGGGTTCTGGTCGACCCACGGCGGCGGCTCGAGATCCCACTGCACCGGCTCGGACGGCTCGGGCACGTCGGCGGCCTTGGCCCGGGGCCGCCTCGCCTTGCCGGGCTCGGCAGGGGCGACCCTGCGCGGCCGTGCGGCCACCGCCGCCTGGACGACCTGGTGCGCCGAGCGCTGGGCCGCGCTGGCGCTGGCCCGCAGGATCACGCCGAGCGACCCGCCGGTCAAGAGGAGCACGCCTGCGGCGATGAGGAAGACGGTGACCAGGTCGACGCCGATGTGCCCGCTGACGTGGGCCAGCAGCGAGGCGATCCCGTTGCCGACGAGGCCGCCCTCCTGCCGCAGCCGCTGGTCGTCGGACAGGCTCGTGCCGGACACCGCCAGCAGCAGGCCGGTCAGGGCGAGCAGGCCGCCGAGCCGGAACGGCCGCAGGCGGGCCGGGTCGATCCGCACCAGCAGGGCCGCGCCGGCGGCGATGGCCACCAGCGGGGCGACCCCGGCGCCGCGCCCGACGAGCTTGTGCAGGGTGTCGGAGAGCCACGTGCCGGCGGCGGCGCCGTCGGAGCGGCCGTACAGGACGAAGGCCGCGTAGGCGCCCAGGACGATCAGGGCCAGGCCGGCCAGGTCGCGGGCCTGCCCCGGGCCGAGCAGCGGCTCGCGCGGGGTGCGCGGCTGGGCCTTCGCGCGGGTCGGCTTGCGCTTCGCGGGCGCGCGCGACGAGGAGGTCTTGCGGGCAGGACGCGACGGGCGGCGAGTGGCAGCCATTGCCCCTCACTTCGCCGGGGACGGGCGGTGTCCCTGCCGGCGTTTTGGGGGAGAACCCTTCGAGCAGCTCCACGAGAGGAGGCCACGATGACGCAGGAGCGCATCCACGGCGGCCACTACAGCGAGGGCCTCGACCGGCGCGAGCACGAGCTCGACGCCGATCACGTCGGGCGGTACAGCCTGGGGCAGGAGCAGCGGCTGCACGACAACCCGAGCGGGCGGGTCGGCCACTACAGCGAGGGCCAGGACCGCACGCCGGACGACGCCGAGAAGCGCCACGTCGGGCGCTTCGCCGACAGGCGCTGACCTAGTTCCGCAGGCAGGCGATGGCCGTCGACGACGCCGGCGTCCAGCGCTGCGGCCTGCGACACGGCCAGGGCAGGGTGGTCTCGTTCGGGCCCATGCCGAGGCTCGTGATCACGATGCGCTGCTCCGGGCAGGAGTACTCGGCCTTGCCCGAGGCCAGATGGTAGGCGCCGCCGACGCCCGGTCCGATGTCCGGCGCCGTGCGACGGAGCACGATGGTGGCGTCCGTGAACCCCGACGTGAAGCGGGTCGTGCCGACCATGACGAGGTGCATCCGCTCGCCGGCGCGCCGCCGCGCGAGCAGGGTCGGGACGGCGTCAGCGCGGGTGAAGATGACGATCCCGTGCCTGGTCGGCTCGTCGACCGTGAACCACTTGAACTCGGGCCCGAACAGCCGCCGCAGGCCGGCCCGATCGCCACGGTTGAACGCGTCGAGGAACGTCGAGAGGCTGCGCGCGATGGCCCGCGGCCCGCACGGGCCGTGGGAGCCCGGATCGCCGACGACGGCGACCGGCTGACGCACCGGCGCTGCGGCTGCCGGGACCGCGGCCAGGAGCGCTGCGAGGACGAGCGTCCGCACGCCCCCGATCGTACGCCTCAGACGTCGACGACCACCGGCATGATCAGCGGGCGCTTGCGGCAGCGCTCCCAGATCAGCTCGGCGATGGCGTCGTGCAGGTGCGTCTGGACGAGCTTGTGCTCGCGCCCGTCGTCGCCGTCGAGCCGCGACAGGACGTCGGCGGCTGCGCGCCGCGCCTCGAGCAGGACCTCGTCGGCGACCTGGCCCTCGGGCGCGAAGCCGCGGGCGATGACCTCGGGGAACTCGTCGCCGTTCGTGCGGTGCAGCTGGGCGACCACGATCAGCACGCCGTCGGCGGAGAGCTGGCGGCGGTCGCGCAGGACGACGTCCTTCGCGTCGCCGAGCCCCAGACCGTCGACGAAGATCACGCCGGCCTCGACCTCACCGCGCGCGCCGCAGCGACCCGCGGTTCAGCTCGAGCACGCTCCCGTTCTCGCAGATGAACACCCGGTCGGGATCGACGCCCATCTCCTCGGCCAGGCGGGCGTGCGCGGCCAGCATGCGGGTCTCGCCGTGCACCGGCATGAAGGCGCGCGGCTTGACCAGCGCGAGCAGCGTCTTCAGCTCGTCGGCGGAGCCGTGGCCGGACACGTGCACCGGCGCGACCTCCTGGTGCAGCACCGTCGCGCCCGCGCGGCACAGCGCGTTCATCGTGTCGTGCACCGCGAGCTCGTTCCCGGGCACCGGCTTGGCCGACATGATCACGGTGTCGCCGCGGCGGATCTGCACCAGCGGGTGGTCGTTGAACGCCATCCGGGTGAGCGCCGAGAGCGGCTCGCCCTGGGAGCCCGTGCACAGGATCGTGGTCTCGGCCGGCGCCAGCTCCTCGAGCTTTCCCGGCTTGACCAGCAGGCCCTCGCCCACGTCCGCGTAGCCGAGGTTCCGCGAGATGTTCAGGTTCTTGACCATCGAGCGGCCGATCACGCAGACCTTGCGGCCGGCCGACTCGGACGCGTCGATGACCTCCTGCAGCCGGTGGATGTGCGACGCGAACGACGTCACGATGACCCGTCCCGGCGCGTCGCGGATGATCCGCCGCAGCGCCCCGGCGACGACCTGCTCGGACTCGGTGATCCCGCGGCGCTCGGCGTTCGTCGAGTCGGCCAGGAGCACGTCGACCCCGGCGGTGCCGAGCCGGGCGAAGCGGGCCAGGTCGGTGCGGTGCCCGTCGATCGGGGTGTGGTCGAGCTTGTAGTCGCCGGTGTGGACGATGGTGCCCTGGTCGGTGTGCAGGGCGACGGCCACGGCGTCGGGGATCGAGTGCGTGACCCGGGCGAACTCGACGTCGAACGGGCCGATCCGCACCTGGTCGCCCTCGGGGTCGATCTCGATGAACTCGGTGGCCGTGACCAGGCCGTGCTCGTCGAGCTTCGACTTGATCAGCCCGAGCGTGAGCCGCGTCCCCCAGACCTGCGGGCAGCCGATCTCGCGGATCACGTACGGCAGCGCGCCGACGTGGTCCTCGTGGCCGTGGGTGAGGACGATCGCCTGCAGCGTCCCGCCGGTCTTCAGGTAGGAGAAGTCGGGCAGCACGAGGTCGACGCCGAGCATCTCGTCGCGGGGGAAGCTGAGGCCCGCGTCGATGAGGATGCGGTCCTCCCCCTGCTCGAACACGGTCATGTTCTTGCCGACCTCGCCGAGGCCGCCCAGCGGGATGATCCGGACCGGCTCGGTCACGCGCGCACGAGGTGGCCGTGCCGCTCGAGCAGCTCGCGAAGGATCTCGCGTTGCGCCTCGTCGGCGTCGACCAGTGGCAGGCGTAGGCCGCCCACCGCATGCCCGGCGAGGGCAAGGGCGGCCTTGATCGCGATCGGATTGGTGGTGAGGGTGTTGACGACCTCGTAGACGGGCCGGACCTCGGCGTCGAGCGCGCGGGCGCCCTCGACGTCGCCGGCTGCGACGAGGTCGCAGATCCGGCGGAACTCGCGGCCCAGGAGGTGCGAGGCGACGCAGATCCCGCCGGCAGCGCCGAGCTCGCAGAACCGCTCGAGCAGCTCGTCGTTCCCCGCGTACAGCGCCAGGCCGAGCTCGACGATCGCCCTGGCGTCGGCGTCGTCGTCGATGGCCTGCTTGACCGCGGTCACTGCCGGCACCCGCCGGACGAGCTGCGCGATGTCGGCCGGCGAGAGCCGCAACACCACCCGGCTCGGGATGTTGTAGAGGATGACCGGGCGCCCGCCGCCAGCCTCGGCGATGGCCGCGAAGTGGCGGATCAACCCCTCGAGCGGCGGCTTGTTGTAGTACGGCACCACCACCAGGAAGGCCTCGACGCCGATGCGGGCGGCCTCGCGGGTGAGGTGCACCGAGTGCGCGGTGTCGTAGGTGCCCGTGCCGGCGATGACGTGGGCGTCGTCGCCGACCTCGTCGAGCACCGCCTCCCACAGGGCGAGCTTCTCGTCGTCGCGCAGCGTCGGCGCCTCGCCGGTCGTCCCGGCGAGGACGAGGCCGTCGTTGCCGTGGTCGACGAGCCAGCGCGCGAGCGAGCGCGCCGTGGCGACGTCGAGCGATCCGTCGTCCCCGAACGGGGTGACCATCGCCGTGACCACGCGACCGAAAGGCGCGGAAGCGCTCTGAGCCATGCCGGGATTGTACGGGCGCGGGTCCCCGTTCCCTCCCGCGGCCGACGGTCAGCCGAACGGCACGTGATCCTGGCTGCACTGCGCACCTGCGGGCGGCAGCTGCTGATCGATCAGGTAGCGGGCCTCGGCCTCGTCGACGCAGGCCGACAGGAACAGCGACGTGTGGCCCCAGGCATGCACGGTGAGCAGGCGCGCGCCGGGCATCATCGAGGCCACCGCCTGCGCCCCGGCGTACGGGGTCGCCGGGTCGAACTCGTTGCCGATCACCAGCAGCGGGCTCGCCGTCGTGGCCGTGAACGGGCCGGTGTAGCGGTCGGCGTCGGCGAACGGCCACTCGGCGCAGATCGAGCTCGACCAGGTCCAGATCGGGCCGAAGTAGCCCTGTCCGGCAGTGGCTGCGGCGGCGGCCGACCAGTCTGCGTAGTCGTTCGGGTTGTCGGCGTCCGCACAGGCGACGCCCGGGAAGTTCTCGAGGAAGTTGAAGTAGCGGCGGTTGTGCGGGAACGGCAGGCGCGGCGCGAAGGCCCCGCCCTTCGAGAACGAGACGAGGTGCTGCGGCACGCGCGCGCTCGGCCCGGCGCTGTCCAGGAAGGCCAGGAAGCCGGCGAAGTCCGCCCAGCCGCTCGAGCTGTACATGTTGCCGAGGGTGTCGCCGATCAGGTTCGAGTAGCCGTACGGGGACGTGCTGCCGTCCGGGTTCGTGAGGGTGATGGGACTGGCCTGCAGCCGCGCGGCGAGGGCGCGCGTAGCGCGCCGCCGAGTCCGGTCCGAAGGCGCAGCCGGCGCCCGCGGCGTCGCACAGGCGGAAGAACTCGCCGAGCGTCGCCTGGGAGCCGAGCTGGCTGCCGACCCGGGTCGAGAACGGCAGGCCGGCGTCGGCCGGCGTGCCGGTGGCCCACTCGACCGGGTTGAGGACGCCGTCCACGATGAGGGCACGGACGTGGGTCGGGAAGAGGTTCGCGTAGGTCACGCCGAGGTACGAGCCGTAGGACAGGCCGGCGTAGGTCAGACCGGCATCGCCGACGGCCGCGCGCAGGCGGTCCATGTCGCGGGCCACGTCGGCGGTGGCCATGTGCGAGGCGATCGGTCCTGCCTTCGCGGCGCACTTCGCGTCGAGGAAGCGATCGGCCGCCTCCCACGCCTGCAGCTCGTCGGGCGTCGTCGGATACGGGACGCTCTGCAGCGCTGGTCCGATCCGGTTGAACGAGTTGAAGCAGCGCAGCGGGTTGCTGCGGCCGACGCCGCGGGGGTCGAACCCGACCAGGTCGAAGCGCGCCCGCACCTCGGGCGTGAAGAGCTGCTGGCCGACCTCGAGGAGGAACTCCACGCCGGGCCCGCCCGGCCCGCCCGGGTTCACGAACAGCGAGCCGATGCGGTGCGCCTGGTCCGTGGCCGGAAGCCGCGTCATGGCGATCTTGATCTTCTTGCCGTGCGGGTCGCCGTAGTCCAGCGGCACCTTGACGGCGGCGCACTGGTACGGCCCGACGGCGCGGAAACACGGCGTCCACTTCGGGCGCGGCGCTGGCCAGGCTGGGAGCGGCCAGGGCGCAGGCAAGGGTGAGGGCCGCCAGGGCGGCTCGGATCCGACTCATGCGTCGGAGGCTCTCATCCGGTGACCGGTGGTGTCAATCGTCGCTCCTGGGGTGGAAATTGCACCGTGTCGCCGCGCTCGAAGCCTCAGCCGACTGGCCGGAGGAGCCGCGCGGCGGCCAGCGGGTGCTCGTCGTCCAGGCCCGGGCCAGAGAGCTCGACGAGCGCGTCGCGGGTCTGCACCCAGGTGCCGTACAGGTGCGGCGAGGACAGGAGCCGCCCCGTCGATCCATCGGCCAGCCGGAACGCTCGCCGGCGGACGGTGCGCCGGTCGAGCCCACGCAGCCTCGAGCCCAGCGGGATGCTCTCGACCAGCAGCTCGTCGCGGTCGAGGTTGCCGAACCCGGGCCACGAGGGCCAGAGGTCGTCGCGCGGGTCGAGGCTCGTGCCGTGCGTGTCCTGGTAGACCGTGGTGTACGAGCGGGTGAACCCGTCCCAGGTCGCCGTGCGGCTGGTCAGCTCGACCGCGGTGACCGCGGGATGGCCGCCGTGCCGTCGGCCGAGCCACCACGCATGCACCCCGTTGCCGGCGCGCTGACCCACGCGGCGCTCCGTCAGCGTCGAGGTGCTCTTCGGCGTGACGAAGAGCTGGCGGGCCTCGGCCTCGGCCTGGGTGACGCGCTCGAGCACCGTGCTCTCGAAGGTCACGACCTCGTCGGAGTTCTCCTGTGGCTGGGTGTCGACCCGCAGCACGAGGCGGCCGTCGACGACGTCGGAGCTCAGCTCGTCGTCCTGCTCGCCCTCGAGGTAGGCGAACAGCGAGGCCGCGCCGGGCTGCAGGATCGTCGGCTGCGAGACGGCCTTGAGAAAGGCCGCCGAGCCGACCACCCGCTCCACGCGGTGCTCGTCGAAGGTGTAGGCCACGTGGGTGTCGTTCGAGAGCGCGAAGCCGCCGGGCACGACGGCGTTGAAGGCCCCGGATCCCGGCGAGAACCACTCGTCGCCGTAGTCCTGCGTGTCGCCCTCGGCGGTGACCGTGACGTGCAGGTGGAAGAGGTCCGTGGTTGCCAGGCTGCCGTCGTCCGGGGTCGGCACGAGCGGGTCGGCCGAGACCGAGGGCGCGGCCGCGAGAAGGCACACGAACAGGGCGAGAAGGTTCCGTCGCATGCGGTCGATATCGGCGCGCCCCACGCCGTCCGGGAGGGTGAGTCAGTCCTCGAGCAGCCGCTCGAGCCCGACCGTCAGCCCCGGCGGGAGCGAGCGCACCGCCCGCACCGCTGCCAGCACCCCGGGCACGAACGCCTCGCGGGCGAACGTGTCGTGCCGGATCGTGAGCAGCTGGCCGTCGCCGCCGAACAGCACCTCCTGGTGGGCCACCAGGCCGGGCAGGCGCACCGAGTGGATCGCCACCGGCTGGCCGCTCGCCTCGACCATCCGCTCGGCGGTCACCGCCGCCGTGCCCGACGGCGCGTCGAGCTTGCGCTCGTTGTGCGCCTCGATGATCTCCGCCCGCCGCAGCACCCGCGCGGCCTGCTCGGCGAAGCGCATCATCAGCACCGCCCCGATGGCGAAGTTCGGCGCCCAGAACACCGCGACGCCGCGCTCCCTGGCCTCCTGGTCGACGTCGTCGCGCAGCTCCTGGGTGAGCCCGCTCGTCCCGAGCACCAGCGGCACCCGCGCCTCGATGCACAGCGTGCAGTGGCCCTCCACCAGCTCCGGGCGGGTGAAGTCGACGACCACGTCGGGGCGGGCCTCGGCGAGCGCCTCGGCCAGCAGGCCGTACGCCCCCTCCCCGCTCCCGTGCAGGCTCGGCGCCACCCGGGCCACCAGGTCGAGGTCATCCGCCGCGTCGATCCCGCGCGCCACGGGGCCGCCGGTCTTGCCGGTCGCCCCGGCCACCGCGACCCGCAGCGCGGCCACCGCTACGCAGCGCGCCGCTGCAGCGCGGCGGCCTCCACCGCGTCGTCGAAGCGCGCCTCGTCGGGCCCGACCCCGGCCGCCGCGAGCTGCCCGGCGCCGTACAGGTCACCGGCCAGCTGGGCCACCTCGTCGGGCGTGACCGCGTCGATGCGGGCCACGATCTCGTCGACCGACAGGATCTCGACGCCGGTCAGGAGCGACTTTCCGAGCCGCGACATGCGGGCCGAGGTCGACTCCATCGAGAGCACGATCCGGCCCTTCAGGTGCTCCTTGGCCCGCTGCAGCTCGCTGTCGGCGAAGCGCCCGGCGGCCAGCTCGTCGGCCTGCTCGCGCACCAGCTGCAGGCAGGTCCCGGAGGTTCTCGCCGCGCGTCCCCAGGTACACCCCGACCTGTCCGGTCTCGCCGTAGTGCGAGGTGTAGCTGTAGACCGAGTAGGCCATCCCGCGGCGCTCGCGGATCTCCTGGAACAGCCGCGAGGACGCGGTGCCGCCGAAGATCGCGTCGAGCAGCGACGACGCGAAGCGCCGGTCGTCCGAGCGGGAGACTCCGGGCGCGCCGAGGCACACGTGGAACTGCTCGGTCTCCTTCTCGCTGAACAGCACGGCCCGCGGGCCCGGCCCGGTCCAGAGGTCGCGCTGCGGCAGCGGCCCGGTGCGCTCGTGCAGCGGCGCCAGGTGCGTGCCGATCAGCTCGACGAGGGCGTCGTGCTCGACGCTGCCGGCAGCGGCCACGACCACGTTTCCGTCGACGTACATCGCGCGGTGGTAGCTGTCGACGTCCGGCACGCCGAGCGCGCCGATCGTCTTCTCGGTGCCGATCACCGGTCGGCCGAGCGGGTCGGTCTCGCCGAACACCGCCGCGGCGACCATGTCGTGCACCAGGTCGTCGGGGGCGTCGGCGTACATCGCGATCTCCTCGAGCACCACCTCGCGCTCGGCGTCGAGCTCCGAGAACGTCGGCGCCCGCAGCATGTCGCCCATCAGCTCGAGCGCGGTGTCGAGATGGCTGTCGAGCACCCGCGCGTGCAGCAGCGTGTACTCCTTCGACGTCTCGGCGTTCAGCTCGCCGCCGAGGCCGTCGAACGTCTGGGCGATGTCGAGCGCCGTGAACCGCTTCGAGCCCGCGGAACAGCAGGTGCTCGATGAAGTGCGAGATCCCGCCCTGGGCGGCCCGCTCGTCGCGCGAGCCGGCACCGATCCAGCAGCCGATCGCGACGGAGCGCACCGAGGGCAGGGCCTCGGAGATCACGCGCACGCCTCCCGGCAGCGTCGTCAGGCGGTGGTCCTCGGTCACGCGGAACAGCTTACGGGTGAGAAGACCCCGCTCGCGAGCCCCGAGATCGCCTGCACGACCTCGTCGGGCCGCTCGATCTGCGGGAGGTGCCCGGTGCCGGGCAGGAACACGAGACGGCCGTCGGGCAGCGCGCGGGCCAGGCGCTCGGCTCCCCCGGCGCCGATGACCTGGTCCTGCTCGCCCCAGATCACCACCGTCGGCATGGTCAGCCGGTCGATCCGGTCGAGCAGCCCGGCGTGCACGATCTCGATCCCGGCCGGGCCGCTGGCGCGGCCCTTGCGCGAGCCGCGCACCAGCGCCAGGACGTCGGTGGTGCGCAGCGCGTCGGGGTCGTGCACCAGCCGCGACAGCGCCGCCCGCCGCAGGCGCCCCGAGGCCACCAGCAGGGGCTCGGCCAGGAGCGTCGCGTCGCGGCCGATCCGGTGCAGCAGCGGCCGCCGCCAGGACGGCCGGACGGCTCCGGTGGCCACGAGCCCCGCGGGCGCCACGAGCACGAGCCCGCTCACCCGCTGCGGCCGCTGCGCGGCGTAGACGATCGAGACGCCGCCGCCGAGCGAGTGGCCGACCAGCAGGTGCTCGTCGATCCCGAGGGCGTCGAGCGCCTCGGCCAGCCGGTCCCCCACCACCTCGAGCGGGAACGCCCGGTCCGGCAGCGGCCTCGAGCGACCGAAGCCGGGGAGGTCGACGGCGACCACCCGGTAGCTCGCCGCGAGCCGCTCGGGGACCGTGCCCCACGAGTGCCAGGTGCCGCCGAGCCCGTGCACCAGCACGATCGGCGGCGCGTCGGGATCGCCGCCGACGGCGACGTGCAGCGGCCCGGCCGCGCGCTCGCGGATTCGCGTCATCGAAGCCTCTCTACCCATGAAAGCAAGAGGTGCCGGCTCGCGCCGGCACCTCGTCGTTCTCTCCTACGGACGGATCGGTTCGCTGACCTACGAGCGGCCGCCGTTGCCGCCGCCGCCGCGTCCCCGGTTGCGCGGCCGGCCGCCTCCGGCGCCGGCGCCCTCGCGGTGCTCGCGGTAGCCGCCCCGGTCGCCGCCGCCCTCGCGCTCGCGGCTGCCGCCCTGGCCGGCGTTCGGGAACTGCTCCTTGTAGCGGGCTCCGAGCACCTCGGGCGTGACCTCGGCGCCGTCCTCCTGCTTGGAGACCAGCTTGAGGGCGATGCGCCCGCGCTCGGCGTCCACCTCGGTCACCTCGACCGAGACGATGTCGCCCTTCGACAGCACCTGCTCGATGGAGTCGATGCGCACGCCCGGCGCGACCCGCGAGACGTGCAGCAGGCCGTCCGTGCCCTTGCGGATCTCGACGAACGCGCCGAAGTCGGCCGTCTTGACGACGCGCCGGTTCGGGTACACGTCGCCGACCCCGATCGGGCGGGTCATCTCCTCGATGCGCGCCCGGCAGGCCTCGCCGCTCTGGCCGTCGGCCGCGTAGATGCGGACGAAGCCGTCCTCCTCGATGTCGATCTTCACCGTGAACTCCTCCTCGAGCCCACGGATCGTCTCGCCACCCTTGCCGATGATCATGCCGATCTGGTCGGGATCGATCTTGACCGACATCACCTGCGGGGCGAACGAGGAGAGCTCCTCGCGCGGCTGCGCCAGGGCCTCGGCCATGCGGTCGAGGATGAACAGCCGGGCCTCGCGGGCCTGCGACAGCGCGCGCCGCAGGACGTCCTGCTCGACACCGGTGATCTTGATGTCCATCTGCAGGGCGGTGATGCCGTCCGCCGTGCCGGCGACCTTGAAGTCCATGTCGCCGAGGTGGTCCTCGGCGCCCTGGATGTCGGTGAGCACGATCACGTGCTCACCCTCCTTGATCAGCCCCATCGCGATGCCGGCCACCGGCGCCTTGATCGGCACGCCGGCGTCCATCAGCCCGAGGGTCGAGCCGCACACCGAGGCCATCGAGGACGAGCCGTTCGACTCGAGGATCTCGGAGACCAGCCGCATCGTGTACGGGAACTCCTCGGAGGTCGGGATGACCGGCACGAGGGCCCGCTCGGCGAGGGCGCCGTGTCCGATGTCGCGGCGCTTCGGGCCGCGCATGAACCCGGTCTCGCCCACCGAGAAGGGCGGGAAGTTGTAGTGGTGGATGTAGCGCTTCGTCGTGTCCAGCGACAGGTCGTCGATGCGCTGCTCCTCCTTGGCCGTGCCCAGCGTGACGAGCGTCAGCGCCTGGGTCTGGCCGCGGGTGAAGAGGGCCGAGCCGTGCGTCCGCGGCGTGACCGACACGTCGCAGTTGATGGCCCGGATCTCCTCGGCGGCACGGCCGTCGGGGCGGCGCTTCTCGACCGCGATCTTGTGGCGGACGATCTGCTTGTAGACCGCGTCGGCGGCCTTGCGCACCCAGGAGCGGGCGAGCGGCTCGAGGCCGGCCTCGCCGCGCGCCGGGAACGGCAGGTTGATCTCGGCGTCGATCCGGTCGTACAGCGCGGCGCGCTTCGCGGACTTCAGCTCCTTCGAGTCCTGCTCGGCGTCCGAGAGGTTGCGCAGCGCGTCCCAGAACTGCTCGGCCAGCGGGCCCTGGACGGCCTTCTGGCGGCGCTCCTCGCCGAGCATCTTGGTCGCGAAGGCGACCTGGGTGCGGCGGACCATCTCGTCCTCGCTGGCGTCGCCGGCGACCGGCGGCAGCTCGGCCACCAGGATCTCGTTCTCGGCGGCGGCGATGCCGGCCAGGCCGTGCTCGTTCAGCAGCGCGTCGAAGCGGTGGCCGAAGCGCTGGTCGAGCTCGTCCTTGACGGCCGGGTCGTACCACTTCGCCTTGCCGACCCGGGAGCGGAGCTCCTCCTGGGCGGCGCACAGCTTCTTGATGGCCTCGTGGGCCAGCTCGAGCGCGGCGATGACCGTGTCCTCGGTGGCGCCGCGGGCGCCGGCCTCGACCATCGTGATCGCGTCGGCGGTGCCGCACACGATCAGGTCGAGCTCCGACTCCTTCATGTCGGGCATCGACGGGTTCAGCACCAGCTCGCCGCTGAACAGGCCGACGCGCACGGCGCCGACCGGGCCCAGGAAGGGCAGCGGGGAGACGGTGAGCGCCGCCGAGGCGCCGTTGATCGCCAGCACGTCGTGGGCGTGCTCGCCGTCCACCGAGAGGACGGTGCCGATGACCTGGACCTCGTTGCGGAAGCCCTTCGGCCAGAGCGGCCGGATCGGCCGGTCGACCATGCGCGCGTTGAGGGTGGCCTTCTCGGACGCGCGACCCTCGCGCTTGAAGAAGCCGCCGGGGATCTTGCCGGCGGCGTACATCTTCTCCTCGATGTCGACGGTGAGGGGGAAGAAGTCCGCGCCCTCACGCGCCTCGGCGCGGCCGACCGCCGTCGCGAGGACGACCGTGTCCCCGCTCCTGACGACCACCGCGCCATCTGCCTGCTTGGCCAGACGGCCCGCGGAGAGGGTGATCTCCTCGCCGCCGATCTCGACGGTGATGACCGTCTCGCCGAGCGTGGTTGTGCTCATGTGAATCTCTACGTTCCCTTGTCGTCTCGGGGCCGGCCCGATGCCTGGCCCCGTCCCGCGGTCTGCGCCTCTAGCGCCGCAGACCCAGCTCCGCGCAGCACGTTGCGGTAGGACTCCACGTTCTTGCGGTGCAGGTAGTCCAGCAGCCGCCGGCGGCGGCCGACCAGGATCAGCAGGCCGCGCCGCGAGTGGTGGTCCTTCTTGTGCTCGCGCAGGTGCTGCGTGAGCTCGTTGATGCGGAAGCTCATGAGCGCGATCTGCACCTCTGCCGAGCCGGTGTCGGTCTCGGAGCGGCCGAACTTGGCCGCGAGCTCGCGCTTGCCCTCTTTGGTCAGTGCCATGAAGCCTCCCGGGTGGGGTTTCTCCGCTCGTTCCAGCCTGGCGCTGGCAGGGCACGCCAACGCCCGCCGGAACGGGGACGCCTGCAGTGTAGCGGGCTTGCGGCTTCGGCGGCGGCCGCCGATACCAGGCGGGAGCCGTGTCCGAGATCGCCCAACCCCGTCCGCTGCGCCGCCGCCGGCGCGGCCTGCCGCTGCTGGCCGCCGCAGGCATCGTCGTCGCCCTGATCGCGATCTCGCCGCACCTCAGCGGCGTCGCCTCGAACCACGCCGAGCCGCAGCGCGCGGTGGCGCTCGAAGCCGAAGCCGACGCCAGGCCGTCGCGCGACACGGTGTACGAGCTCTCGGCCGTCGCTCCCGGCGGGGTCGACGCCGGCACGGCCTGGATCGCTCCGTCCAGCGGGTCGTGGCGGGTGCAGGAGGGAGCCACCAGCGCGGTCGTCCACGGTACGACCTTCGAGAGCACCGGACCCGCGGGCACGTACCTGCGGCGCGGGCTCACCCGCGCCTTCCTGGGCGACCGGGCCCGCCTGACGGTGGCCGACGCGATCGGCCTGTACGCCGCCGGGAAGCACGAGTCCGTCGTCTCGGGCCACCGGCTCGAGGTGACCGGCCAGCGGGAGCTGCGGGTGCGTCTCGACGGGCGGCCGTTCCTGACGCTCCGGGTCGTGCGCACGCTCGCGCGCGCAGACGAGCTGTTCGCGATCGACGCCCGCGCTGCCGCCACCAGCGACGTCGAGCTCCGGCCGGGCGCCGCGCCGAGCGTCCCGGTCCAGGCCTACTGGCTCGGCCCGCAGGCCGGCACGACGGCGTTCGAGCACCGCGCGGCGCAGCCGCAGGACGACGGCGTGACCGTCCGTTCCGGCGCCCTGCAGGTGCGCAGCGAGCCGGCCGAGTCGGCCCAGGCGTCGAGCGACCTCGCGCTCTACCGCACCTGGCCCGCCCGGCGGATCCGCCTGGCCGACGGCACCCGCGCGCAGCTCTACCGCTTCAAGGGCGGCCTGGCCGTGCTGGCCGGCGACACCCTCGTGACCGTGCTCGGCCCGGCGCATCCCGACGACGCCAGGCGCCTCCGCGCCCTGCCCGCGCCACCGGCGCCGGCGGGGCCTGGCGCCCGGTGACGACGCCAGATGCCCCGGTGTATCGTGGACGCATGGACCCGAACAGCCGGCCCGACGCCGGGAATCACGCCGACGCGGTAGCTGCGCTGTCCCGTCTCACCCCGAGGAGATCCTGGGGCGCAAGATGATCTTCGTCTGCGGCGCGAGCCGCAGCGGCACCTCGATGATGGGCACCCTGCTCGGCCTGAACGACGAGGTCCGGCGCCTCCCCGAGCTGCACTTCTTCGAGGAGATCTCGACCGAGGCCGAGCGGGCCACGCCGCTCGCGAAGGACAAGGCCGTCGACCTCGTCAACCGGCTCCTGTGGCGGCACCGCTACAAGTCGACCCGCAAGATCGACGCCTCCTCGGACGAGTTCCGCAAGGACGCCGAGGAGATCGTGGCGACGCTGCCCGACGGGCCCACCGCCGAGCTGGTGTTCGCCGCGTTCCTGGCCTACATCTGCACGCTGCGGGGAAAGCCGATCTCCTGCGACCACACGCCGCGCAACGTCTACTACCTGCGCGAGATCCTGGCCGCCTACCCGAACGCCCGGGTCATCGTCATGGTGCGCGACCCGCGCGACGTGCTCTCGTCGCAGAAGCACCGCTGGAAGATGCGCCGCGAGGGGTTCAACCAGCTCCCGCGCAACGAGACGCTGCGGCTGCGGGCGAACTACCACCCGGTCACCATGAGCCTGCTGTGGAAGTCGGCCGTCGACGCCGGCGACACGTTCGCGAGCGACCCGCGGGTGCACGTGCTGCGCTTCGAGGACCTGCTGGCCGACGGCGAGCGCGAGGTGTCGGGCCTGTGCGACTTCATCGGCCTGACCTACAGCCCGTCGATGCTCGAGGTGCCCCAGGTCAAGTCGACGTTCTCGTCGTGGAAGGGCGACACGCGCGGGCTGAACCCCGAGTCCGCCGGCCGCTGGGCCCGCGGCGCGCTGACCAGCCGGGAGATCTACATCTGCGAGCGGATGTGCCGGGCCGCGATGGCCCGCCACAGCTTCCCCCGCTCCGGCGCCCGGCCGTCGCCCGCGGTGGCCTGGACGCTCGCGAGCTTCCCGGTCAAGGCGGGCATGGCGCTGGCCGCGAACCGCTTCCGGACGCGGAACTTCCGCGAGGCCGCCCGCCGCCGGCTGGCCGCATCCCGCGCGTAGACCGACCTGCCAGGGGGATAATCCCCTGATGGACGTGCTCCAGTGGGAAGACCGGCCGCAGCTGCGCGACCCGGTGGTGGTCTGCGCGTTCCGCGGCTGGAACGACGGCGGCCAGGCGGCGACGCTGGCCGCGACCTTCCTGCGGACGCAGCTCTCGGCCCAGCGCTTCTGCACGATCGACCCCGAGGAGTTCTACGACTTCCAGGAGGTCCGGCCGCAGGTCTCGCTCATCGGCAGCACCATGCGCCGGATCGAGTGGCCGGAGAACGGCTTCTACACCGCCCCGCTGCCGAACACCGACCGCGACCTCGTGGTGCTGCTCGGGATCGAGCCGCAGAACCGCTGGAAGACGTTCTCGGGCGCCGTGCTCGAGGTCGCCCAGACGATCCAGGCCTCGCTGGTGATCACCCTCGGCGGCCTGCTCGCCGACACGCCCCACTCCCGGCCGGTGCCGGTCACCGGCACCGCGGAGCTCGACGTGGCCCAGGAGCTCGGCCTGTCGCAGTCGCGCTACGAGGGCCCGACGGGCATCGTCGGCGTGCTGCACGACTCGCTGCGGATGGCCGGGGTCTCCTCGGCGAGCCTGTGGGCCGCGGTGCCGCACTACGTCTCGATCGCCCCGAACCCGAAGGCCGCGCTGGCCCTCGTCGGGCGGTTCGCGACGATGGTCGGGACGCGCTTCGACACCTCGGAGCTCACCCAGGCCGCGGTGGCCTACGAGCGCGAGGTCGGGCGGGCCGTCGAGGCCGACGCCGAGGTCGCCTCCTACGTGCACGAGCTCGAGCAGCGGGCCGACGAGCTCGGCTCGACCCTCGAGGACATCCCGTCGGGCGAGACGCTGGCCGCCGAGTTCGAGCAGTTCCTGGCCGAGCAGGAGGAGGACGACGAACGACCGCTAGGTCGGCGGGCCGCCCGTCACGATCTGGCGGGCGCGGTCGATGTCGGCCTGCATCTGGGCGATCAGGTCGTCGATGCCCTCGAAGCGCAGCTCGTGGCGCAGGAACTCGCGGAACTCGACCCGCATGACCTGGTCGTAGAGGTCGCCGTCCCAGTCGATCAGGTGGGCCTCGACGGTGGTCGGGTTGCCGATCCCGAACGTCGGGTTCGCCCCGACCGAGATCGCCGCCGGACGGCGCGCCCCGGTGCCGCCGAAGACCACGCAGCCGGCGTACACGCCGTGCGCCGGCACGACCCGGTGCGGCGGCCAGGCGAGGTTCGCGGTCGGCACGCCGAGCGCCTTGCCGCGGCCCTCGCCGTGCACCACGACGCCCTCGAGCCAGGGGTCGCGGCCGAGCAGACGGGCCGCGTGGGCGACCTCGCCCTGGGCGATCAGCTCGCGGATCCAGGACGACGAGACGCGCTCGCCGTCGATCGTCACGAGCGGCACGCTGGACACGGTGAAGCCGTGCTCGCGGCCGAGCTCGATCAGCCGCCGGGTGTCGCCGACGGCCTTGTGGCCGAAGCGGTAGTCCTGGCCGACGACGACGTGGACGGCCTTCAGCGCGCTCGACAGCACGCGCTCCACGAACTGCTCGGGGGTGAGCGAGGCCAGCGAGCGGTCGAAGCGGACGATCAGGAGCTCGTCGGGGCCGAGCTCGCCGACCAGCGCCGCGCGCCGGCTGATGCCGGCGAGCCGCGGCGGCGCCTGCTGCGGGCGCAGCACCTCGACCGGCATCGGCTCGAAGGTCAGGACGGTGGACACCGCGTCGTTCTGCCTGGCCCGGTCGCGGGCGGTCTCGATCAGCGAGCGGTGGCCGAGGTGCACGCCGTCGAACGTCCCGAGCGCGACCACCCGGCGGCTGGCCTTCGGCAGCTCGGCGATGCCCTCGACGACCCTCACGCGGCCGGCTCCAGCACCACGCGGGGCTTCAGACGGCCGCTTCCGGGCTCGGCGAGGCACAGCAGACGACCGTCGGCGGCGAGACAGCAGGTGGGCCCGTCCTCGCCCTGCAGCTCGAGCGAGCGGCCGTGCGAGACGTCGGCCTGCTCGCGCTCGTCGAGCGTGCGGGCGGGCAGGTGGCCGAGCGCGTCGGCCGGGCTGCGAGCCCAGCGGGCGAGGTCGCCGGCGACGGCGTCGGGCGTGCCGGCGTCGTCGACCTCGAACGAGCCGATCGCCGTCCGCCGCAGCGTCTTGCAGTACGCGCCGCAGCCGAGCGTCTCGCCGAGGTCGCGGGCCAGCGAGCGGATGTAGGTGCCCTTCGAGCAGCGCACGTCGAGGTCGGCGAACGCGCCCTCGTAGCCGCACAGCTCGAGCGCGTGGATGCGGACCCGGCGGGGCTCGAGCTCGAACGTCTCCCCGGCCCGGGCCAGCGCGTAGGCCCGCCGGCCGCCGACCTTGATCGCCGACGCCGCGGGCGGCACCTGGTCGAGCTCGCCGACGAAGCCGGCGACGGCCTCGCGTAGCTCGTCCTCGCTCGGCAGCGGCTCGCCGCTCGCCACGAGCTCGCCGTCGACGTCCCCGGTGTCGCTGCGGACGCCGAGCTCGACGGTCGTCCGGTAGCGCTTCTCGAGGCCGACCAGGAACGGCGCGAGCCGCGTCGCCCGCCCGGTCATGAGCAGCAGGAGCCCGGTGGCGAAGGGGTCGAGGGTGCCCGCGTGCCCGACCTTCGTCTTGCGCGGCAGGGCGCGGCGGACGTGGGCCACGACGTCGAACGAGGTCGGCCCTGCGGGCTTGTCGACCAGGAGGACGGCGTCCATCAGTGGCTGGCGGCGCGGTCGACCGCGCGGCGGAGGAACGCGACGATCTCGTCGACGCTCGCCTCGGAGGAGAACCCTGCGGCCTCCTTGTGGCCGCCGCCGCCCTGCTGGCGGGCGATCGAGGACACGTCGACCCCGCCGGTGCGGGAGCGCAGGGACACCTTGTGGCGCGGGCCGCCGGGGCCGGCAGGCTGGCGGATCAGGCCGGCGACGTCGACGCCCTGCACCGCCCGGAGCTGGTCGATCAGGCCTTCGGAGAAGGCGTCCGGTGCGCCGGCGTCGTCGAAGTCCTTCCGTTCGAGCCAGGTGACGAGGAGCCGTCCGTCGCACTCGAGCCGGGCCCGGCCGAGGGCCGTGGCCAGCAGGCGCTGCTTGGCGAACGGGACGCTCTCCCAGATCTCCCCGAAGATCCGCGCGGGCTGCACGCCGTCCTCGACCAGCGAGGCGGCCAGGCGCAGCGCGTCGGGCGTGGTGTTCGCGTACTGGAAGCGGCCGGTGTCGGTGACCAGGCCGACGTACAGCGCCTCGGCGGACACGTGCGGGACCTCGATGCGCAGCGCGTGCAGCAGCCGGGCGATGATCTGCGCGGTGCAGGCGGCCTGCGGGTCGACCAGGTTGACGTCGCCGAAGCGGGTGTTGTCGTGGTGGTGGTCGACGTTGACCACCCCGGCGAAGCGCTCGAGCAGGCCCTCGTAGTCGGGGCCGATGCGGCGAGCGCTGCCGCAGTCGAAGGCGTACAGGACGCGCTCCGCGGCGTCGGCCGGGGGCTCGCGGTCGATCTCCTCGACCGGCAGGAAGCGGTACTCGGCGGGGTAGGCGTCGGAGCCGGACAGGTAGAACGCGACGTCGTAGCCGGCTCCGCGCAGGGCGAGGCCGGCGCCGAGCAGGGAGCCGATGGCGTCGCCGTCCGGGCTCTCGTGGGTGGTGACGCAGATGCGCCGGTCCTGCGAGAGCCGCTCGACGACGGCGGCGTAGCCGTCCTCGGTCACGCCTCCCCCTGCACGTCGCTGCCCTCGGGGATCGGCTCCTCGCTCGGCGGGTCCTTGGCCAGGATCTCGCCGATCCGAAGGCCCCGGTCGAGCGACTCGTCGTAGGCGAACGTGAGCCGCGGTACGCGGCGCAGCCGCACCTGGCGGCCGACCTTCTCCTGCAGCGCCCCGCGGGCGTGGGCCAGCGCGTCGAGGCTCTTGTCGCGCCGGGCCTGGGAGCCGAGCACCTGCACGTAGACCGTGGCGTGCTCGAGATCGGTGGTGGTCTCGACGCCGGTGACGGTGACGAAGCCGAGGCGTGGGTCGGCGAGTCCGCCGACGGCCTCCGAGACGATCTGGCGGAGCTGCTCGTTGACGCGGCGCATGCGGTCGCTCACGGC
>CAWCFJ010000009.1:0-409117 GCA_963794695.1 uncultured Actinomycetes bacterium
GTAGACCAGTAGACTGGAAACGCCTCGAAACCAGCCGCTGCGGAAGGGAAGCCGACGAATGTCCGGGACGATCATGCGAGACGAGATCGGGCAGCAGCCCGAGGCCGTCGAGCGCACCCTCGAGGCGCTGCGCGAGCCCACGCGCGAGCTGGCCGCCTCGATCGAGCGTCGCGGCGTCTCGAGCGTCGTCCTCGTGGCCCGCGGCACCTCGGACCACGCCGCGCTGTACGCCCGCTACCTGCTCGAGGCGCGCTGCGGCCTGCTCTCGGCGCTGGCCGCGCCCTCCCTGTACACCGCCTACCGGGCGCCCGTGGACCTGTCCCGGGCGCTGGTGATCGGGGTCTCCCAGTCCGGGCAGGTGCCCGAGATCGTCGACTCGCTGGAGTACGCCAGGGCCCGCGGCGCGCTGACCGCTGCGCTCACCAACGACGCGGGCTCGGCGCTGGCCGGGGCGGCCGACCACCTGCTGGCCACGAGCGCCGGACCCGAGCTGGCGGTGGTCGCGACCAAGACCTTCACCACCCAGCTCGCGGCGATCGCGCTGCTGGCGGCGGCCCTCGGCGCCGACGCCGTGGGCCGGAGCCTGCCCCGCGTGCCCGAGGCGATGGCCGAGACGATCGAGCAGGGCTGGGCCGCCGAGCGGGCGGCGAACGCGCTGCTCGACCGCGACGGCGCGCTGTGCGTGGCCCGCGGCTTCTCGTACTGCATCGCCCTCGAGGCCGCGCTCAAGCTGAAGGAGGCCACCGGCCTGTGGGCCGAGGGCTTCTCGTCGGCCGACCTGCGCCACGGCCCGCGCGCCGCCGCCCGCAGGCTGCCCGCGCTGGTGTTCCACGCCGGCGGCGCGCTGGCGGCCGACGTCGAGGCGGTCGAGTCCGAGCTGGCCGAGGCCGGCTCGGTGACCATCCCGATCGGCCCCGGCCGCCAGGTGCCGACCGCAGGCGACCTGCCCGAGGAGGTCATGCCGCTCGTCCTGGCCATTCCGGCCCAGATCCTGACCGAGCGGCTCGCCCGCATGCGGGGCTGGAACCCGGACCAGCCGCCCGGGCTCACGAAGGTCACCCCGACCGCCTGAGCCGGCTCAATCCTTGACGGCGGTGATCACGCCGTCGAAGAACTCGGCCACTCCCAGGTCGTCGAGCAGGTGGTTCCAGCCGGGCTCGTCGAACGGCACCGGCAGGCCGTGGTTCGTGAGCAGGATGGCGAACAGGTCGCGCTTGGGGTCGCTGAAGAAGAACGTGCCGGCGCCGCCGGACTTGCCGTAGGACGGGCGCGACATCAGCATCCCGCCGGGCGAGAAGCGGTGCGTCCAGAGCTCGAAGCCGTAGCCCTTCGGCGTCAGGATCAGGTTCAGCGTCGGGTCGAGGTCGGTGTCGGCCTCGCTCACCTGCGGCGTCTGGTTCTTGACCATCGCGCTGGCGCTCTTCTGCGACACCACGCGCGTCCCGCCGTAGACCCCGCCGTTCAGCATCATCTGGCAGAAGACGGCGATGTCGCGGGCCGTCGAGAACGCGCCGTCGCAGCCGACGATCCCGCCGAGCAGCCAGTCCTGGTCGTCCTGCACCTGGCCCCGCAGCGGGCCTGGCCGCAGCCCGAACGAGCCCTGGCCGGTGGCGGCGCAGCGCGGCACGAGCGCCGGCGACGGGTTGTAGGTCGTGTCCGACATGCCGAGCGGGCCCCAGATGTGGGCCTTCGCCCAGGCGTCCAGGTCCATGCCCGCGGCGGTCTCGAGGGTGAGGCCGAGGATCCGGTAGGTCAGGTCGGAGTACTCGACGCTGGTGCCGGTCGGGTACTCGAGCGCGGTGTCGAGCATGAAGGCCCAGATCGCGTCCCGGTCGCTGGTGTCCGTCTTGTTGTTGTCGACGGGCAGGCCGGCCGAGTAGCGCAGCATGTCGCGGATCGTCACGGCGCTCTTGCCGTTGGCGGCGAACGCCGGCAGGTAGCTCGCGACGGTGTCGTCGAGCGAGATCGTGCCCGCCTCGGCGAGCTGCATGGCCATCGTGGCGGTGGCCAGCACCTTCGTGTTGGACTCGAGGTCGAACAGGGTGTCGGTGGTCATCGCCTCGTCGCTGCCGGCGAGCCGGACGCCGGACGCGCGCTCGCCGACGACGATGCCGTGCCGGGCGACCAGGGCGACCGCGCCGGGGTAGCGGCCGTCGGCGGCGCGCCGTGCGACCCGGGCGAAGACGTCCTCGATCCGGGCGGGGTCGAACCCCGCGCGGCCGGGCTCGCCGTCGTGGAGGGTGCGGTCGCCGCCCTGCGCCTTCGCGGCCCGGGGGGCGGCCACGGCCGTGCCCGGCAACGTCACGGCCAGGCCCGCGGCGCCCGCGAGCTTCGCGAAGCCGCGCCTCGTGACTCGTGCCTGCGGATCCATCGCGTCTCCCTCCGAGGTGGTGGCCGAGCCTACCAGGCACCCCCTGTAACGACCGCTGCCGATGGCGAGACCTCGAGGCGTCGATCCCCGCCACCCAGGAGGCCTCTGATGAGCGCCGTCTACGTGCAGACCAACGAGCAGGACGAGAACCGCGTCGTCGCCTTCCGGCGGGACGCAGACGGCCGGCTCGAGCCCCTCGGCTCGTTCTCCACCGCCGGCCGCGGTGACGGCCAGCCCCACCTGACCTCCCAGGGCTCGGTCGTGCTGACGGGCGACGGGCGGCACCTGCTGGTGGCGAACGCCGGGAGCGCCAGCGTCAGCACCTTCCGTGTCGGCGACGGGCTGGAGCTCGTCGGGGCGACCCCGACCGGTCCGGCGCCGAAGAGCGTCGCCGAGCACGACGGCCTGGTCTACGTCCTCAACACCGGTGACGCCAGCCTGGCCGGCTACCGCCTCGACGGCGACCTGCAGGCCATCCGGGGCTCGGCCCGCGCGCTCTCCTCGCCGTCGGCGGATCCGGCCCAGGTCGGCTTCTCGGCCGACGGCGCCTGGCTCCTGGTCACCGAGCGGGGGACGGATGCGATCGTCCGCTTCCCGGTGAACGCCGACGGACAGCTCGGCCCGGCCGAGGTCACGCCGTCCTCGGGGCCGACGCCGTACGGCTTCGCCGTGGCCGGGGACGGAACGCTCGTCGTGACCGAGGCCTTCGGCGCCCAGGTGGGCAAGGCCGCCGCCTCGTCGTACCGGCTCGGCGAGGGCGTCGAGCCGCGCTCCCGGTCGGTGGGCAACGGGCGCAGCGAGATCTGCTGGGCCGTCATCACGCCCGACGGCCGGCGCGTCTACACGACGAACTTCGCCGACGGTGCCGTCTCGCGCTGGGCCATCGGCGCCGGTGGGGAGCTCGAGCTCGAGGACGCGACGGCCGGCGTCACCGTCGACGGGCGCAAGGGCCTGCGCGACGAGGACCTCACGAGCGACGGCCGCTTCCTGTACGCGATCGACGCCGACGCCCGCGAGATCCATGGCTGGCGCGTCGACGACGCCGGGACGCTCGCGCCGATCGGCGCCTGGAACGGCCTGCCGGCGACGGCGGCCGGGCTGGCGGCGAGCTGAACCTGAGCAACCCGCACCAATTGCCGGTGCGGGCCTGGCTGACACTGGGGGCAGTGGCGTATCGTCAGCGGCCGGAGGTCGCGTGGAGGAGATGGAGACGGTACGGGCGCCTGCCGGCGGATCGGAGGCGTTCGATCAGGCGCTGACGGACATGACTGCCCTGCTCGGGGAGTCGCTGGACCACGTGCAGGCGCTGCAACGGATCGCCGACCTCCACGCCGAGGTCGCGGCGGCCCGCGGCGAGGCCGAGGAGCTGAACGCCACGCTCATCCGGCTCCTCGAGCTCGCCCCCCAGTTCGGCGCCGGAGAGAGCTTCGAGAGCACCGCCGGGGCGATCGCGCGCGCGGCGCGCGACACGTTCGCGGCCACCACCGGCTCGGTCTGGCTCACCGACGGCGTCGAGCTCGAGCTCGTCGCCCGCGACCCGCCGGCGGACGGGTTCGAGCCGGGCCGCCGGATCGCGATCGCCGACTTCCCCGCGTTCGCCGGGGACCTCCAGCGCGGGCGCGTGACGTTCCTGCACGACGTCGTCGCCGCCTTCCCGCAGCTGACCGAGCAGGTGCGCCGGCTCGGCACCCGCTCGCTCCTTCGCATCCCGCTGGCCACCGGCGACCAGATCGACGGCCTGATCGTCGTCGGGTTCGCCGACCCCCAGCCGCAGCCCAGCCGGGCCGGGATGGCCCTCGCCCAGCGGCTTGCCGACCTCGCCGCGCTGACGCTCGAGGACTCGCGCCGGCGGCAGGCCCAGAGCGAGTGGCAGCAGCTGCACGCCCAGCTCGAGGCGAGCCTCCTGCCGCCGCTGCCGACCGTCACCCGCCCGGCGATCCGGGTCTCGACGCGCTACCGCGCCGGCGAGCAGCGGATGCTGCTGGGCGGCGACTTCATCGACGCCGTCGAGCGCGCCGACGGCTCGCTCGCGGCGATCATCGGCGACGTCGCCGGCCACGGCCCGCCGCGCTGCGGCGCTCGGTGCGACGCTCCGGGCCGCCTGGCGGGGGCTCGCGCTGGCCGGCGTGCCGCTGGTCGAGGTGGTCGCGGCGCTCGACGAGATGCTGCGCCGCGAGCGGCCCGAGGACGCGCTCTTCGCCACCGTCTGCGCGCTCCAGGTCGATCCCGGCGGTGACCTCTGCGAGCTCGTGTGCGCCGGCCACCCGCCGCCGATCCTGCACGACGGCCACGGGCCCGAGGAGCTGGTCGCCCCGGTCAACCCGCCGCTGGGCTACGGCACGGCGTTCGCCCCGGGCCAGGCACGGCTGCACGACGGCGCGTCGCTCTTCCTGTACACCGACGGGCTCGTCGAGGGTCGCGCGGAGCCCGGCTCGCCGGCCCGGTTCGGGGTGGAGCGGCTGCTGCAGGCGCTGCGGGAGCACGAGCTCCAGCCGGAGGGGCTCGACGCGCTGCTGCAGCTCGCCGAGCAGGCCAACGGCGGCCCGCTGGCCGACGACACCGCGATCCTCCTGCTGCAGCGGGGCGAGCGAGCCTGGCAGCTAGCGCGGCGGCGGGACGGTGAAGCGGCTCTCGAGCAGCATCACCCGAACGGTCACGGCCGGCTGGGAGCGCTTCAGCAGCCCGACCTGCCAGCGGCCCCGGGCGTCGTTCAACAGGCGCCAGGTGCAGATGCGGCGACCGGCGGCGACGTGGCACGCCGGCGAGGTGCGCGGCAGCTGACGGCTCGCCCGGCCGGCGTGCCAGGCGCTCACGTCGACGTCGGCGGCTGCCGGCAGGCTCACCCGGAGCCACGCGTCCGTCTCGTGAGCCGTGAGCGTGACCGAGCGCTTGGCCTGGCCCGGGGCCAGCGTGGCGACGACGAGCGGGACCGGAGGTGGGAGGGCGACGGGAAGCACACGGGCACCCTAGCGCCGGCTCTGCCGACGTTGCCGCAACGGAGTTTCCCTTTGCGGCTGCGGATTGATAGCCTCGATGCGTGCGTCGTGTGTGGCGGGTGGGGGAGACGGGGGGGCGCTCCTGCTCTGCAGCGCGGCTGAAGCTGACGGTTGATGCCGTCGAGCTGACACCGTTCAGGACGCCGCCTCGGACATCCTGGCCGGGTGTGCGCTCGTGACCGCGTCCTGCATGTGCGGCGCGCGCGCACACCCTCGACCACGCGGCGGCTTGCCCAGGCAGACCCGCCTGGGCGGCGCCACCGCGCGGCCGCCAGTGTGCCGATCCGGAGCCCTGAACGGCGCCGGCCCGACGGCATCAACCGTTAGCGCGGCGGCGGGACGGTGAAGCGGCTCTCGAGCAGCATCACCCGAACGGTCACGGCCGGCTGGGAGCGCTTCAGCAGCCCGACCTGCCAGCGGCCCCGGGCGTCGTCCAGCAGGCGCCAGGTGCAGATGCGGCGGCCGGCGGCGACGTGGCAGGCCGGCGAGGTGCGCGGCAGCTGACGGCTCGCCCGGCCGGCGTGCCAGGCGCTCACGTCGACGTCGGCGGCCGCCGGCAGGCTCACCCGGAGCCACGCGTCCGTCTCGTGAGCCGTGAGCGTGACCGAGCGCTTCGCCTGGCCCGGAGCCAGCGTGGCGACGACGAGCGGGACCGGAGGCGGGAGGGCGACGGGCAGCACACGGGCACCCTAGCGCCGGCTCTGCCGACGTTGCCGCAACGGAGTTTCCCTTTGCGGCTGCGGATTGATAGCCTCGATGCGTGCGTCGCGTGTGGCGGGTGGGGGAGACGGGGCGCCGGCTCGGACCGGTGCTGCTGTGCGCGCTCGCGGTGCACGCGGTCGTCTGGCCGTCGGTGACGCCGCACGAGGGCGAGACGGCCTACGCCCACGCCTACCAGCCGCTGATCGGGCTCGCCGGTCTCGCGGCGCTCGCGATCGTCGCCGCGCTCGCGGCGATCGCCCTCACCCGTGGCCGCGCCCGCGACGGTCTCGCCGCCCACGCCGCCGGCCTGGCCGGCGCCGCCGTCCTCTGGGTGGCCGCCCAGGAGTCCGTCGAGCAGTCGCTCTCGGCGGGACGTCCCGCGCTGTTCTCGGCGCCGGCGACGACCTGGGCCCTGCTCGTCCTGGCAGCCCTCGCGGCGGCCGTCGCCGTCACCGCCGCCCGCCACGCGGGCGCGGCGATCGTGCGCCGGCTCGCCCGCCACAAGCTCTCCCGCGGCCGTCGTGCCCGCCCGGTGCGGCTTCGCCCCGCGGCCGTCTCCCTGCCCCGGCTGGGCGTGCTCGCGCTCGGCTGCGGGATGCGCGCGCCTCCCCTGGTCGGCCTGACCTCGGCTCGCGCGGATGAGGGTCCGCGCGCTCATCATCACTTGGGGAGAGATCCACCTTGCACGCACGTACCGTGCTCGCGGGTACCGCAGCTCTGGCGGCGGTCCTCGCACCGGCGGCCATGGCCGCCCCACGTCCCGTCGACAACCTGCCGAGCGCGCAGACGCAGCAGGAGACGAAGCTGCACCAGCGCGCGCTGTCGGACCAGCTCGCCGGCCGCGTCAAGCGGGACGCGAAGGTCGCGAAGGTCGGCGGCCAGTTCGTCCAGCTGAAGCGCGAGCAGACGGACCAGATCTTCGTCATCATCGCCCAGTTCGGCGCCGGCGCCGGCCCGATGCGCAACCACATCCCCGCGCCGACTGCTGACGACAACACCAGCCTCTGGGTGCCGAACTTCAACACCAAGCACTACCAGAACATGCTGTTCTCGCGCTCGGGCCGCTCGCTGCACACGTTCTACCTCGAGCAGTCCTCGGGCCGCTACACGGTCAAGGGCAAGGTGCAGGACTGGGTCACGGTCAACGAGCCCGAGTCGTTCTACGGCAACGACGACTGCGGCTCCATCGTGTGCCCCGAGGCCTTCCTGCTGGTGCGCGACGCGCTCGCGCAGTGGACCGCCGACAAGCATCGCGCCGGCTGGACCGACGAGGAGATCGCGACCTACCTGCAGCGGTTCGACAGGTACGACCGCCACGACTACGACGGCGACGGCAACTTCAACGAGCCCGACGGCTACCTCGACCACCTGATCCTGATCCACGCCGGCAAGGGCGAGGAGGTCGGCGGCGGCGCCGAGGGCGCGGATGCGATCTGGTCGCACAGCTCGTCGGCCAACCAGGGCGGCTTCGGCCTCGTCGGTCCCGGCTTCAACAAGGCCGGCGGCTACGAGTTCCCCGGCACCGGCATCTGGGCCGCGGACTACACGATGGAGCCCGAGGACGGCGGTCTCGGCGTGTTCGCCCACGAGTTCGGCCACGACCTCGGCCTGCCCGACGAGTACGACCGTGTCGGCGGCGAGAACTCGACCGGCTGGTGGACGCTGATGAGCCAGGGCTCGTACGGCACCGACGGCGGCCCGCTCGAGAACCAGCCGATGGACATGAACGCCTGGGACAAGCTGTTCCTGGGCTGGCTGACCTACGACCTGACGAACGCCGGCGATCCGGCCTCGACGCACCGCGTCGGGCCCGCCGAGGGCACGCCCGACCGCGGCACCCAGGCCGTGATCACCAAGCTGCCGAAGCGCACCTACACGGTGACGGTCAACACCCCGTTCCAGGGCAGCTACGAGTGGTACGGCGGCAAGGCCGACAACCTCAACAACACCCTCACGCGGTCGATCGACCTGACCGGCGCCAGCTCGGCGGCGCTGAACGCGAAGGTCTGGTACCAGGTCGAGGAGGGCTTCGACTACGTCTACGGCGAGGTGTCGACCGACGGCGGCGGGACCTGGGCGCCGATCGACGGCACGTTCAACGGCGGGCCGATCCAGCGTGACGCCGCCGAGAACCCGGCGCTGAACGGCGACTCGGGCGGCTGGGGCGACCTGCACTACGACCTCACGCCGTGGGCCGGTAAGTCGATCATGTTCCGCTGGCGCTACTCGACCGACAGCGGCACCACGTGGCCCGGCTTCACCGCCGACGTGATCACCGTCGACGTCGACGGCGCGACCGTGTTCAGCGACGACGTCGAGACGGCCGACAGCGGCTGGACCGCCGACGGCTTCACCCGCTACACGGGCTCGGTGACCGGCGACTACGACAACTACTACATCGCCGAGAACCGCACCTACCTGGGCTACGACGCCTCGCTGCAGACCGGCCCGTACAACTTCTTCGACACGGCCGGCCACCCGAACACGGTCGAGCACTTCCCGTACCAGAACGGGCTCCTGCTCCTGTACTGGAACACCTTCTACACCGACAACGACACGCTGGCGCACCCCGGCGAGGGCCAGATCCTGCCGGTGGACTCGCACCAGAACGTGCTCCTGCGCTCGAACGGCACGCCGTGGCGGCCGCGCATCCAGGCGTTCGATGCGACCTTCGGCCTCGAGCCGACCGATCCGATCACGTTGACGTCCTTCGGCACGACGATGACCTACCCGTCGGAGCCGCCGGTGTCGACGTTCAACGACCTGCTCGACTGGTGGGACCCGGCGCGGCCGACCACCAGCGTGAACGTGCCGAAGACCGGCACGATCATCCAGGTCACGAACAGCAGTGACAACGGCAACTACCTGCAGGTGAAGGTCAAGCCGGCGAGCTGACGACGGGCTCCTGCCGGGCGGGGCTTCGGCTCCGCCCGGCAGGGCTATCGTTCGCCGGACGATGAGCGAGAGTCCGCGGGTCCCGATCCCCTTGCGGCGGGAGGGGGAGCAGCAGGTCACCAGCCTCGAGCTGTTCTTCGACCTGGTGTTCGTGTTCGCGATCACCCAGGTCTCGGAGCTGATCGCCCACCATCCGACGGCCGGCGGGGTGGGACGCGGGCTGCTGGTGCTGGCGCTCGTGTGGTGGGCCTGGGCCGGCTACTCCTGGCTGACCAACAACCTCGATCCCGAGGACGACGCCACCCGGATCGCGATGTTCGCGGCGACCGGGGCGATGCTGCTGGCGGCGATCGCGCTGCCCCGGGTCTACGGGGACGAGGCGTGGTGGTTCGTCGGCGCGTACGCCTGCGTCCGGGTCGCCCACATCGTCCTGTACCTGATCGCCGCGCGCGGAGACCGCGACCTGCGAAACGCGATGCTGCGGCTGGGGGCGAGCTCGGCGATCGCCGTCACCCTGCTGGCGGCCGGCGCCGCCTCGAGCGGCAGCCTGCGGACGGTCTGGATCGCGCTGGCGGTGGTGACGGACTTCGGCGGAGCGCTGCTCGGGCACGGCGCGGGGTGGCGGATCGGCGCGCACCACTTCGCCGAGCGGTACGGGCTGATCGTCCTGATCGCGCTCGGAGAGTCGATCGTCTCGATCGGCGTCGGCGCCCAGGCGCGGCCGTTCGACTGGGCCCTCGTCGCTGCGGCGCTGCTCGGCATGGCCACCGTGGCCGCGCTCTGGTGGGCCTACTTCGACGTGGTGGCGGTCGTCGCGTCGCGCCGGCTGGCAGCCTACGACCCGCTGCAGCAGGTGCTGATCGCCCGGGACGCCTACAGCTACCTGCACTACGGCCTGGTGGCCGGGATCGTGCTCTACGCGTTCGGCGCGAAGGAGACGATCGTCGAGGCCCACGGGCACCTGCCGAGCACCGCCGCGGCGTGTCTGACCGGCGGCGTCGCGCTCTACCTGCTGACGCACGTCGCCTTCCGGATGCGCAACCTCGGCACCGTCAACTGGCGTCGGCTGGTGGTGGCGGTGGCGCTGCTGGCGTACGCGCCGTTCGCCGACGAGCCGCCGGCGCTGGTCACGATGGCGCTCGTCGCCGCCGTCTCGGTGGCGTTGATGGCGTACGAGGCGATCCGCTACAGCGACGTCCGCCGCCAGGTCCGGCAGGGTGACTACGCCGGCAGGCTGCGGCGCGAGCCCGCCGACGCGCCGTCGTCGGACTAGGGGAGCTCGCCGACGAGCGGGCTGCACGTCGAACACCAGGAGCTCCTCCCAGCGCTCGAGGAACTGGCGGTGCAGCAGTGCCCGGCGCGCGGTGAGCGCAGCCTCGAGCACCGCCAGCCCCCGGTGCGCGGTGGCGTTCGCCGCGGCGCCGGTGGAGGTGATGACGCCGTCGGGGTCGCTCGCCTTCTGGCTGATGGCGAGCGCGTCCTGGGCGCGCAGCTCCCGGGACAGCCGCTCGAGCCGGGGGCCGAGGACGTCGCAGTCGTGGAGCTCGCCGAGGATGTCCTGGATCTCCTTGACCCGGTCGTGCAGGTCGTCGGACGGGTCGCCGAGCGTCGGGCCGAGGATCTCGAGCACGTAGCGCACCCGCTTGGCCGCGATCCGGGCGTCGTGCAGCGCGAGCGACTGCCACGGGTCGCGCACCTTCTCGTCGAACGAGAGCAGCTCGCCGAACCGCACCCGCAGGATCTTGCGCGCGCTGTCGTCGACCGGCCGGGCGCCGTCGAGGCCCTTGACGGGGAGCGGCTTCATCCGGCTGCGAGCCGCTCCATGCGGCTGGTGAGCTCCGGGTCGAGGATCTGGTCGAGCGCCTCGCTGGCGGTGCTGCGGACGAGCTCCCGCTCGGTCGTGATGCGGTGTGCGGCGACCCGCATGCCGCGGCGGTCCTGGGCCTGGGCGGCGTCGATGAACCGCTCGACGAGCATCAGCTGGACGTCGAGGTCGCGCGCCGGGCCGAGCCCTTCGAGCGCCTCCTTGACCTCGTCGAGCACCCGCTTTCGCTGCTTCTCGGGGAGCGCCCCGGTGAAGACCTCGAGCACGCTGCGCAGCCGCCGGGCGGCCACGCGGGTGTCGTGGATCGCGTCGGGGCTGGGATCCTCCTTGCAGGCGCGAGCGTGCTCGACGAGCTCCTCGGCACGCACGCCGAGCACGCGGCGAGCGGCGTCGGCGAACGGCTCGTCGCCGGCTATCTCGACTGGGCGGGCCTTGGCCATGCGCGGAAGATAGCCGGGACCTGTGGCTTTCGTCGCGTCGTAGCTCCTGACATGGACCGACGGACGTTCCTGATGGGGCTCGCGGCAGCCCCGCTCGCGCTGCGAACCGGCGGTTCTGCGCGAGCGCTGGCGCTGGTCACCGCCGACCTCGAGAGCAGGCTCGTGGCGCTCGACGCTCGAAGCGGCGCCGTGCTGGCGCACGTCCCGACGCTGCCGGGCCCGCGCAGCATCGAGGCCGTCGCCGGCGGCGCGACCGCGCTGGTGTGCCACACCCAGCACGGCGCGATCAGCCTGGTCGACGCGCGGACGCTGACGGTGGTGCACGAGCTCGGCGGCTTCTCGGAGCCGCGCTACACCGCCGCGGCGCCGGACCGCCGCCACGCCTACGTGACCGACGCGAAGCTCGGCCAGGTCGTGGTGGTCGACGTGCTGCGCGGCCGGATCGCCGGCCGCTGCGAGGTCGGCTCCCTGGCGCGCCACGTCACGATCGCGCCCGGCGGGCAGACGCTCTGGACGGCGCTCGGCACGAAGGCGTCGGCGATCGCCGTGGTCGACGCGTCCGAGCCGACGAAGCCGCGGCTGCGGCGCACGGTCGAGCCGTCGTTCCTGGCGCACGACGTGGACTGGGACCGCACGGCGCGGCGGGTCTGGGTGACCTCCGGCGCGGAGGAGGCGATCGCGATCCACGACGCCCGCACCGGCAACGTGCTGTACCGCCTGCCTGCCGGCGAGCCGCCGCAGCACGTGGTGGTGCTGGACGACGCCGCGTACGTGACGAGCGGCGACTCGGCCAGCCTGCGGGTGCACGCCGTGGAGGACGGGCGCCTGCTGCACGAGAGCTGGGTCCCGGTCGGCTCCTACAACGTGACGTTCGGCGCCGGGCGCATCTGCACGCCGTCGCTGGACGCAGGGACGGCGGTGCTGGCCGACCTGCGCGGCGTGCCCCGGCACCGCCGGCGGATCGCGCGGTCGGCGCACGACGCGTGCTTCGTGACGGTGGGCTGAGCCGGCGCGACCCGGGGCGGTCTCGGCAGGCGGGCGCGGCGGGCGCGGCGCGACCGGAGCGGTTCGCGGCCGGCGGCGGGCGGCCAGCGCGACCCGGAGCGGTTTCGGCAGGCGGGCCAGCGGCGGGCGGCCAGTGCGACCCGGAGCGGTCTCGGCAGGCGGCCAGCGGCGAGCGGCCAGCGCGACCCGGAGGGTTTCGGCTGGCGGGCCTGCGGCGGGCGGCTAGCGCGACCCGGAGCCGTTTCGGCTGGCGGGCCTGCGGCGGGCGGCCAGCGCGACCCGAAGCGGTCGCGGCTGGCAGGCGAGCGGCGGGCGGCCAGCGCGACCCGCAACGGTCTCGGCAGGACGGACCAGCGGCAAGCGGCCAGCGCGACCCGGAGAGGACTCGGCAAGTAGGGCGAAGCCCTTCAACCGGCCCTGTCGGTGATCCGACGCCTAGGCACGCAACGAACCCGAGGACGCGCTCGACCGGAAGTCGGATCACCGACTGTGGTTGGGCCGGTTATTCGTCGTTGGGAGGTCTGCCTACCGACCCCGATGCGGGCGCGGAGATGGTTCGTACGAGCTCGGCAGGGACGGGCTCGGCAAGCGCGAGCGCGGCGAGCAGAACCACGACCAGCGCCCTGGCGGAGCGCTCGCCGTCCGAGCAGGGCGCGACCTGGGACCCGTGGAGAGGGGCGGCCCTTTGAAGCCGGTGATCCGACTTCTGGTCGTGCGCGTGCTCGGGTTCGGGGCGCTCCTTGGCGTCGGATCACCGGCAGGGCCGCGCTCGTCCCTGGCGGGACGAGCTCCGTGGCCCGTGCTGCGCAGCGCTCTACAGGCCTCGCTACCAGCGCTCTTCGGGGCGTGGTCGCGCTCGGACTTGCCGCTGGTCCGCTTGTGGTGGGTTCGACCAGCGTCCTGGCGTAGCGCTCGCCGTCGGCGAGGGGCGCGACCTGGGACCCGTGGAGAGGGGCGGCCCTTTGAAGCCGGTGATCCGACTTCTGGTCGTGCGCGTGCTCGGGTTCGGTGCGGTCCTTGGCGTCGGATCACCGGCAGGGCCGCGCTCGTCCCTGGCGGGACGAGCTCCGTGGCCCGTGCTGCGCAGCGCACTACGAGCCTCGCTACAAGCGCGACCCGGGGCCGGGTGCGCGCTGGTGCGTGCCGCTGGTTCCTCGCCGCATCCGTGTCGGGTGGCGCTGGTGCGTGCCGCTGGTCCTGCCGCTCGTTCGGCCTCGCGCTGGTGCGTGCCGCGGTCTCGCTGATCGGCTCGTGCCCGTCGCGCTGGTGCTCGCCTCGGGCGCGCCCACTACCCTCCCCGGATGCGCGTCCTCCTCCTCGCCAACGCCTACCCGAGCGCGAAGAACCCCGGCTTCGGGAGCTTCGTCCGCCGCGCCGCCGACGCGCTCGCCGACCAGGGCGTCGAGGTCGAGCGGGCCGTCCTGACCACTCGCGCGCGCGGGCGCGTGCGAACCCCGCTCAAGTACGCCGGTCTCGCCGCCCTCGGCGTGGCCCGCGGCGCGGCGCACCGGCCCGACGTCGTCTGGTCGCACTACCTCGTCCCCACCGGGACGATCGCCCGGCGCGTCGGCAAGCTCCTGCGCGTCCCCTACGTGGCCACCGCCCACGGCACCGACGTCGTCAACGCCGAGACCAACCCGCGCCTGCGCGAGGCCACCCGCGCCGTCGTGCGCGACGCGGCCGCCGTGATCGCCGTCTCCGACCAGCTCGCCGACCGCCTCAGGGCGATCTACGGCGACCTCGACGGCCGGCTCCACGTCGTCTCGGCGGGGATCGACGTCGCCCGGTTCCACGACGGCGACCGTGAGGTCGCGGCCGCCGCGCTCGGCTGGGACGCGCCGCACCCGCGCTACGCGTTCGTCGGAAACCTCGTCGACGTCAAGAACGTCGAGCGGCTGCTCGAGGCCTTCGCCCGGGTCCATGCGCAGGACGGCGGCGGGCTCGCGGTCGTCGGCGACGGACCGCTGCGCGCCGACCTCGAGGCCCGCGCGACGGCCCTCGGCATCCGCGACGCCGTCACCTTCGCCGGCGAGGTGCCGTCGGACGACGTCCCCCGCTGGATGCGGGCCGCCGACGTCGGCTGCCTGGTCTCACGGGTCGAGGGGTTCGGGCTGGTCGCCGTCGAGTCGCTGTCCTGTGGGCGGCCGGTGGTGCTCACCCGCAACGCCGGCGCCGCCCACGTCGTCGAGCCCGGGGTCACCGGCGCCCTGTGCGATCCCGCCGACACCGACTCCATCGTCGCGGGCCTCGAGCTCGCCCGCACCCTCGAGCCGGGGGAGACGGCGGTCGCCGCCGCCGCGCCGTTCGCCGTCGAGAAGGAGGCGGCGCGCGTCGCCGCCATCCTCGAAGCCGCCGTCAGACAGGGACGCCGATGATCCCGTGGAACGCCGCGAGCCGGCCGAGGTACTCGACCAGCTGGGCCTTCTCGTCGGGATCGAGCGGCGCGAACAGCCGCTCCTCGGTCTCGGCCGCCACCGTCGCCAGCCGCTCCACCAGCGCCTGGCCGTCGGCGGTCAGCGCGAGCGCGTAGCGCCGCCGGTCCTCGCGGTCGCGGCCGCGCTGCACGAGCCCGCGGGCCTCGAGCGCGTCGATCAGCGAGACCACGTCCGAGCGGTCGATCCGCAGCATCTGGGCCAGCGCGGTCTGCGGCTGGTTGGTGTTCGTCCGCAGGAACACCAGCACCGCGTAGTGCGGCGGACGCAGGCCGCTGTCGATCATCGCCTGCCCGAACGCCGACTTCGCGTAGAGCCCGAGCTTCGAGAGCAGGAAGCCCGCGCTGCACGCGAGGCTCGCCGGCAGCTCACACCGCTCCGTCGCAGTTCGGGTTTGCGCGTCCACCGAATTTAGCCTACCATCTCCAACCGTTGGTAGTGCCAACGATCTGGCAACCAACAGTCGGGCTGACCTAGCGACAGGAGAGCAGACGACTCATGGCCCTGCCTGCCACGTACGACACCGTCCCTGACACGGACCAAGACCCCAGGCGCTGGCTCGCCCTCGCCGCGATCTGCGCCGCACAGTTCATGGTCGTCCTGGACATCGCGATCGTGAACGTCGCGCTGCCCTCGATCCAGCGCGACCTGCACTTCAGCCAGGAGAGCCTGCAGTGGGTTCTCACGGCCTACTCGATCATGTTCGGCGGCTTCCTCATGCTCGGCGGCCGCATCGCCGACATCGGCGGCCGGCGCCGCGTCTTCATGGCCGGCGTCACCCTGTTCACCGTGAGCTCGCTGCTGTGCGGGCTCGCCTGGAGCGAGGGCTCCCTGATCGCCTTCCGGGCGGCTCAGGGCCTCGGCGGCGCGATCCTCTCGCCGGCGGCGCTCTCGATCCTGACGACGACCTTCCGCGAGGGCCGCGAGCGCAACCTGGCCCTCGGCGTGTGGGGCGCGATCGCCGGCACCGGCGCCGCGGCCGGCACGCTGCTCGGCGGCGTCCTCACCAGCAAGGTCGGCTGGGAGTGGATCTTCTTCGTCAACGTCCCGGTCGGCGTGGCCGTCGTGCTGGCCAGCCCGATCCTCCTGCGGGAGAGCCGGGTCCTGAACCAGCGCGGCTTCGACGTCGCCGGCGCGGTCTCCATCACCGGCTCGATGATGCTGCTGGTCTACTCGATGACCTACGCCACCGAGCACGGCTGGGGCCAGGGGCGCACGATCTCCGACCTGGTCGCGTCGGCGGTGCTGCTGGTGGCCTTCGTGGTGATCGAGATGCGCTCGCGCAACCCGATCCTGCCGCTCGGGATCTTCCGCCTCGGCACGCTGCGGGCGGCCAACGTGATCGGCTTCCTGGTCGGCTGCGCCATCTTCTCGCAGTTCTTCCTGCTGTCCCTGTACATGCAGCAGGTCCTGCACTACTCGGCGATGCAGACCGGCGTGGCGTACATCGCCGTGACCGCGTCGATCATCGTCTTCGCCGGTGTCGCCCAGGCCCTGGTGACCCGGGTCGGGGTGCGGCCGGTGCTGACGGTCGGCCTCGCGCTGGCCACGCTGGGGCTGGTCGGCTACTCGCGGCTTCCGGTGGACGGGACGTACGTGCCCGACCTGCTGTTCCCGCTCCTGATCGGCGGGATCGGCCTGGGCCTGACGTTCGTGCCGATCCAGATCGCCGCGCTCACCGGCGTCACCGCCGACGAGGCCGGCGTGGCCTCGGGTCTCATCAACACGAGCCAGCAGATCGGCGGCGCGATCGGCCTGGCCCTGGTCAGCACGATCGCCACGACCTGGACGGCGAACTACGCCACCGACAACCAGGTCAGCGCGTTCGACCCGAACGCGCTGGTCCACGGCTTCCAGGCCGCGTTCTACGTCCTGGTCGGCCTCGGCATCGTCGCCGTGGTCGCTGCGGCGACCCTGGTGCGCGCCGAACGCCCGGCCATCGAGGCCGAGCCGGCGATCGCGACGAGCACGATCTGACGCAACACGGCCGGGCCCGCCACCGCAGCGGGCCCGGCCGTCATGGCGTCACCTTGAAGCCGACGTCGTAGCGGCGCGTCGCCCGGCCCCCGCGCACGACCACGTGCGCCAGGTAGCGGCCGGGGGCGAGCTGGGGGACGGGGAGGCAGGAGCGGCCGTAGCCCGCCACGCTGCGCAGCGGGGTCGAGCGCTCGGCCGAGCGGTAGGCGGGGCCGGTGACCGACCACGTCACGCTCGCCGGCTCGGGCGCCCGCACCAGGATGCAGTTCTGCCGGGTCTGGCTGGCCGTGCCCAGCGCCGGGGCCACGTAGAACCCCGGCCCGGCCGGTGCGACGTAGGTGCATGCGCCCGGCACGTACACCGGCTCGACGTGGACCCTGCCGATCACCGGGCCGTCGGCGCTCGCCTGCTCCTCGGCGGTCGCGATCTGCACCGACCCGGCTGCGCGCCCGCTCCACTCGGTGATCACGCTGAGCATGCGCGTCCCGCTCGGCATCCCGCCGGGGCCGCGCAGCGGGACGACCTGGATCCACTTGGAGACCGCTCCGGGCGCCCCGCGGACGGTCTCGGAGAGCGTCCCCGGCGGCGTCGCCGCGCCGCTCGCGTCGACGTTCAGGAGCACCGTCGACCAGCCGCCGGCGTCGGCGTGCAGCTGGGACGGAGCAGGAGCGGTGCGCACGATCAGCGACGGCGAGACCCCGGGCTGCAGCCGGTACTGGGCCACGACCCGGACGGCGATGAGGCAGCTGCCCTGCGGCGGCGTGACCGAGATCGCGCCGACCGTGCCGAACCACCGCCGCGTCGGGTCGCCCGTCGCCGCCTGGTCGAGCTCGAAGGCCCACTGGCACGCGGTCGACAGCGCCTCGTAGGTGCAGGCGGCGTCGTTGACGGCCGCCACCCGGGCGAGCGGGCCGACCGGCGTCGGCGTGCCCAGTGCGAGCGGCGGACCGTCCGGCCGAGCGCCTGCCGCGCTGGGCACCGAGAGCAGCAGCGCGGCGGCGAGGGCCCACGAGCGCCGGTTCACGCCTCCACGGGGACGACGTCGAAGTTGCGTTCGTGCAGCTCGGCGACCCGCTCCAGCTCGTCGTCCGAGAGCGGGGGCGTCGCCGGGGCCGCAGCGAACTCGTCGAGCTGCTCGCGGCCGTAGATGTTCGGCAGGACGCAGGTCACCGCGGGGTCGGACAGCAGCCACTGGATCGCGGCCTGGCCCAGCGTGCGGCCCGGCTCCTCGAGGAAGCGCAGCCGCTCGACCTTGTCGACGCCCTCGAGCAGCCAGCGCCGCGGGCGGTGCCGGCGGTGGTCGTTCGGGGCGAACTCGGTGTCCTTCGTGTAGCGGCCCTCGAGCAGCCCGGAGGAGTGCGGCACCCGCACCATGACCCCGACGCCCTGGCGGTTCGCGATCTCGAGGAGCTCGCGGCCGGGCTCCTGCTCCAGCATGTTGTGGATGATCTGCAGCTCGTCGAGCGGCCGCTCCGCGAGCCCGAACACGCCCTCGTCGCGCCAGCCGATGGCCGGGCCGAGCGCGAGCCCGACGGCGCGCACCAGGCCCTCGTCCTTCGCCTGGGCGATCGCCTCCCACAGGGCGTCGGAGCGCAGCGCGTCCATGCGCGGGTTGTGGAGCTGCCAGACGTCGACGTGGTCGGTGCGCAGCCGCTCGAGGCTCCGCTCGAGGGCGAACCGCACGAAGGTCGGCGACCAGTCGTGCGGCCGTTCCTGGTGCCCCTGGCGGTCCCACGGCGAGTAGATGTCATAGCCGAACTTGGTGGCGATCGACACCTGGTCGCGGACGTCGCCGAGCGCCTCGGCCAGGAGCCGCTCGCCGCGGCCCTCGCCGTAGGTGTCAGCGGTGTCGAAGAGCGTGATGCCAGCGTCGAAGGCCGCTCGTAGGAGCTCGTGGGCCTGCTCGTCGGAGACCTCTCCCCACCAGCCGGTGGAGATGGTCCACGACCCCGAAGCCGACCGTCGATGCCTCGACGCCGCTCGCGCCGAACGTCCGCGTCTGCATGTCCTGCATCCCTCCAAGCTCGCGCGTGAGCGCGGGTGTCAGTCAGACCAGTCAGATCCGGCGGACTCGCACGGCCACCGACGTGTAGCGTAGCCAAGCGATGGAAAAATCCGACTCACCACCCTCTCCCACGGCGCCGGCTGTGCCTGCAAGCTGCCTGCCAGCGAGCTCGCCGAGGTGCTCCGCGATCTGCCCGCCGTGCACGATCGCGACGTCCTCGCAGGCCACGACGGGAACGAGGACGCGGCGGCCGTCCGGGTGGCCCCCGGGCTGGCCGTGGTGCAGAGCGTGGACTTCTTCACCCCGGTGGTCGACGATCCCGGCACGTTCGGCCGGATCGCCGCCGCGAACGCGCTCTCCGACCTGTACGCGATGGGCGCGCGGCCGGTCTTCGCGCTCGCGCTGGCCGCCTGGCCACGCGAGCTCGACCTCGGCCTGCTCCGCGAGATCGTCCAGGGCGGTGCCGCCAAGGCTGCCGAGGCCGGCTGCGCCATCGTGGGCGGGCACACGATCGACGACCCCGAGCCGAAGTACGGGCTGGCCGTCACCGGCCTCGCCGACCCCGACGCGCTGTGGCGCAACAACGGCGGCCGCGCCGGCGACGTCCTGGTGCTCACGAAGCGGCTCGGAACCGGCGTCGTGGCCACCGCGATCAAGCACGAGGCCGCGCCGGACGAGGCCGCCGAGGCGGCGCTCGCGTCGATGCAGCGGCTGAACGCCGACGCCGCCGACGCCGTCCGGGTGGCCGGGCCGCACGCCGTCACCGACGTCACCGGCTTCGGCCTCGTCGGCCACACGCACGAGCTGGCGAAGGCCAGCGGCGTCGCGGCCCGCCTGGACTACGACGCGCTGCCGTGGCTCACCGGCGTGCGGGAGCTGGCCGAGGCCGGCCACGTCTCGGGCGGGACCCGGCGGAACCTCGGCGACGCCGAGCCGTACACGACCTTCGACGGGCGCCTCGGCGAGCTCGACCGGCTGCTCGCCTGCGACGCCCAGACCTCGGGCGGGCTGCTCGTCGCCGTGGCGCCGGAGCGGCTGCAGATCCTGCTCGACGGCCTGGTCGCACGCGACGTCCCGGCCGCCGCGGTGGTCGGCGCGCTGCAGGAGGGGCCTGCCGGAAGCGTCCTGGTACAGTGAGTAGCCGATGCTTCTCGCCGTCCTGATCGTCATCCACATGCTCTTCGCGTTCTCCACGATCGCGCTGGTGCTGATGCACTCGGGCAAGGACGCCGGTCTGTCCGGCGCCTTCGGCGTCGGCTCGTCGCAGTTCGGCGGGACGCAGATCATGGAGCGCAACCTGACGCGCCTCACGATCGTCGTCTCGATCGGACTCGCCTGCACCACGGTCGCGCTCGGCTTCGCGCTGTAGCGCTCGCCGGCTGCTGGATCCATCGGCATCCACCTGATCGACGCGGCCTCCTGCTCGGTGTACGTTCGTGGGCGCCGGAACGATCCGGCGCGTACCGGCGAAGGGGAGGACGAGTGAGGAACCGAGGACTTCGGCGAGCGCTGCTCGCCGCGGTGAGTGTCGTCGCGCTCGGCGTTGCGGCTGTGCCCGCCCTGGCGGCCGGCACGCCCACCACGACGGCCCAGCCCGTCTGCGCTCCGCTGTTCGGCGGAGCCGCCTGCACCGCGCTCGTCCTGTCCAACGCGAGCGGCCAGGCCATCACCGCCGCCTCCCCGGACGCGCTGCCCGGCGGCTTCGGCCCGGCCCAGCTGCACTCGGCCTACAGCCTGCCCACCGCCGGCGGCGCGGGCACGACGATCGCGATCGTGGACGCGTTCAACGCGCCCAACATCGAGTCCGACCTGGCCACCTACAACGCGACCTTCGGCCTGCCCGCCTGCACCACGGCGAACGGCTGCTTCCGCAAGGTGAACCAGAACGGGGCGAGCTCGCCGCTGCCGCCGACCGACAACGGCTGGGCCCTCGAGATCTCCCTCGACGTCGAGATCGCCCATGCGATCTGCCAGAGCTGCAAGATCCTCCTGGTCGAGGCCAACGACAACTCCTTCGGGAACCTCGCGGCGGCCGTCAACCGAGCCGCCACGATGGGCGCCACCGTCATCTCGAACAGCTACGGCGGCAGCGAGTTCGGGAGGCTCGATCAGCGCCTACAAGCACCCGTTCACCGCGGTCGTCGCCTCGACGGGCGACCTCGGCTTCGCCGGCGGCCCGCAGTACCCGGCGACCGACCCGAACGTGGTCGCCGTCGGAGGCACCCACCTGGTGCTCGACGGCGCCGGCCACCGCGCCTCGGAGACCGTGTGGAGCGGCGCCGACAGCGGGTGCAGCGCCTTCACCAAGGCCCCGAAGTTCCAGCAGACGCTCTCGAACTGGGCCGCCACGGGCTGCGGCGCCCACCGGGCGATCGCCGACGTGTCGGCCGTGGCCGACCCGAACACCGGCGCGGCGGTGCAGTTCAACGGCTCCTGGCACCAGGTCGGTGGGACGAGCCTGTCGGCCCCGCTGATCGCCGGCGTCTACGGCCTCGCGGGCAACGCCTCGTCGAAGAAGAAGCCGCTGCAGCTGCCGTACAAGAAGCCGGGGGCGCTGTTCGACGTGACGCAGGGCTCGAACGGCACCTGCGCCGCGCCGGTGATGTGCCACGGCGGGCCGGGCTACGACGGCCCGACCGGCCTCGGCACCCCGATCGGCCTCGGAGCCTTCTAGCGCAGAACGACCTCGACGCGGTTGTCGTGGAACGTCGGCGCGCCGCCCAGATCGGCGTCGCGCTCGGGGGTCGTCGCGTTGACGTTCCGCCCGCCGCGTGAGAGGCCCGGCCACTGCTGCTTGAGGGTGAAGGCGACGCCGGGCCGGGTCGCCTCCGAGACGGCGGCGACGGCCTCGAAGCGGCCCCGGTCGTTGAACACCTGCACGACGGCGCCGTCCGCGATCCGGCGGGCGGCGGCGTCGTCGGGGTGCAGGTGCAGCGTCGCCTGGCCGCTCTTGCCCCGGTGCCAGGCCAGGGAGGCGAACGACGAGTTCAGGAAGAACCGGCTCGCGGGGGACAGCAGCACCAGCGGGAAGCGGGCTGCGAGCTCCTCGTCCAGGACCTCGTACGGCGGCACGAACCCGACCACCGGGTCGAGGCCGCGCCGCTCGAGCTCGTCGGCGCGCAGGTGCACCTTGCCATCGGAGGTCGGGAAGCGCCCCTGGGCGAACGGTGCCGTCTGCACCGGCAGCGGCCCGCGCACGTAGCCGCGCTCCCGCAGCGCCTCGACCGTCAGGCCGGCGGCGCGGGCCTTGTCGTTGTCGAGGAGCTGGCGGACGATCTGCTCGTCGGACTCCTGCAGGCGCGGGTCGTCGAGCCCGAGCCGCGGCGCCAGCCGGCGGAACACCTCGCTGTTCGGCAGGCACTCGCCCGGCGGCGTGCTGGCGGGCTCGTTGTACTGCAGGTACAGGTGGCCGTAGGGGATGATCAGGTCGAGGTGCTCGGGCTGCATCGTCGACGGCAGCACGACGTCGGCGAAGCGCGTGGTGTCGGTGAGCTGGTGCTCGAGCACGCACAGGAACAGGTCCTCGCGCGCGAGGCCGCGGTGCACGAGCTCCTGGTTCGGGGCGCTCGCGGCGGGGTTCGTGTTGAACACCACCATCGCCCCGACCGGCGGGTCGTCCAGGGCCGTCAGCGCGTGGCCGAGACGGGACATGTTGATCGCCCGCGGCACGCCGTTCGGGCCCGGGACGCGGGGCAGGCCGCTGGTCGGGAAGTGGCCGCCGGTCATCGAGGCCGCGCCGCCGCCGACGTGGCGCCAGTCGCCGGTGACGCAGGGGATCGCGAGCACGGCCCGGATCGCCGAGGCGGCCCCGCCGTGGCGCTGCAGGCCGAGGCCGATCCGGATCCCGGTCGGCCGGGTGGCCGCGAGCCGCTCGCCGAGGCGCCGCACCGTGTCCACCGGCAGCCCGCAGACCGCGGCGGCGCGCTCCACGGGCCACTCGCCGAGGCGGGCCTCGAGCTCGGGCCAGCCAACGGTGTGGGCCTCGAGCCAGGCGCGGTCGGCGGCGCCGGCATCGAGCACGCAGCGCATCAGGCCGAGCGCCAGGGCGCCGTCGGTGCCGGGGAGGAGGGCGACGTGCTCGTCGCTGCGCTCCGCGCTGGCCGAGCGCAGCGGGTCGATGGTGACGACGTGCGCGCCCTGCTCGCGGGCCTGCAGCACGAAGCGCCACTGGTGGACGTTCGTGGCCAGGGGGTTCGTCCCCCACAGGAGCAGGAGCTTCGAGTGGGCCAGGTCCTCGGGGTCGAGGCCGACCGCGCCGCCGTGGGTGGCCTGCAGGGCGGCCTTCACCGCGGCGGTGCAGATCGTGGTCTGCAACCGGCTCGCGCCGAGCGCTCCGAACAGCCGCGGGCCGGCGCGCCAGCTCTGCACCTCGCCCATCGTCCCGGCGAAGAAGTACGGCAGCACCGACTCGGGCCCGTGCTGCTCGACCGCCTGCAGGATCCCCTTCGCCGTCAGGTCGAGGGCCTCGTCCCACGAGCACCGCTCGAAGCGGCCCTCGCCCTTCGCGCCGACCCGGCGCAGCGGGTGCAGGACGCGGTCGGGCGCGTACAGCGCGTCGAGGTAGTGGTTGACCTTGCCGCACAGCGCGCCGCGGGTGAAGGGGTGGTCGCGGGCGCCGCGCAGGTCGACGGCGCGGCCGTCGTCGTCGACCGTCACCTCCCAGGTGCACGTGTCGGGGCAGTCCAGAGGGCAGCAGCCGCGAACGACCTTCACGCGTCAAGTCTAGGGACGGCGGCGGGAGGCGCCAGGATGTCCGCGAGCCCGAACCGGCCGGGCTCGTGCGACGGCAGCGTCGGCCTCCAGCTCGGGTCGACCGAGCGGAAGGACTCGGGGTCGGCGTCGACGATCCCGACCAGCACCTCGCCGACGATCCGCCCGCCGACCGGGCCGATGCGATCGCCGTCGCACAGTGCCTCGGCCTCCTTCAGGAGGTACAGCCAGAGCGGCGTCTCGCCCTGCCAGCCGTGCTCCGCGAGCCCGACCTCGGCCGGGCCGAGGGGCTCGACGCCGAGCGCCCGGGCGACGGCCTCGCCCGAAGGCAGGCCGACGGCCAGCCCGCGCTGCAGGTCGCGGTTCGCCAGCGACGCGTAGTCGGTCCCCTCCTCGGCGCCCGAGATGGCCACGGGCAGGGCGATCAGCGAGGAGGGCAGGCGGCCGTCGATGCGCTTCGAGCGCTGCGCCGGCGGCCCGCCCGGCACGTCGATCTGCAGGCTCCAGTCGACCGCGCGCTCGGGCGGCACCGGCCCGAAGCCCATCAGGTCGGGGAACACCGGCACCGGGCCGAAGCCGGCGTTCACCTGGTAGCGCTGGCGGATCTGGGAGTGGCCGGCGCGGTAGGCGGCGTCGGCGAACTCGAACGGGATGTACGGCTCGTCGCCGGGCTGGTAGAGGCGGGCGCCGCCGTCCAGCAGGTCGGCGGCCAGCTCGGCGCCGATCAGCAGCGGCAGGAACTCGCGCAGGATCACGTGCTGGTAGTGCCAGGCGGCCGAGCGGCGAGCCTCGTCGAAGATCGCCGCCTCGTCCGCGCCGTCGTGCGCGCAGCTGCTCGACGAGCGCGTTGTGCAGGCGGATGAACGCGACCTGCATCTGGTTCATGAACAGGTGCGAGTCGTTGCGAGGGTCGCCGACCAGTGCGATTCCCTGGTGGTTGCGCGGGACGTCGTGCCCGCCCGGCCCGAGCAGCAGCCGGGCCGGGTCGTCGCGCTCGTACAGGTACGGCGAGCCGACCGGGCCGGCGCCGTAGACGCCCTCGAGGTTCGCCCGCGGGGTGCGGAAGTTGCGGATCTGGCCCGGGTCGCGCGGTGCCCGAGCGGGGAGCGGTCGGCGGTGATGTCGTGGGCGACGAACTGGCCGAAGAACGGCCAGACCGCGGCCACCCGGGCGTCGGCGTCGTCGGCATCGTCGACGAACTCGATCCCGGCGTCGCACGGGCCGCCCGGCCGGCCGAGCGCGTGCAGGGACTCCTCGTCGACCTCGAGCGGCGGCAGGTCCTCGAGCAGCCGGCGGTAACGCCCGGCGTAGACCGGCGAGTCGATGCGCTCGGGTGCGAGGCAGTGATCGCGGGCGATCGGGCGGCTGGGAGTGGTGCTCACGTCGCCTCCTGCGCGTAGTCGAGGGTCGGGGGGATCGGTCGCCCGGCGCGGACGGCGGCGGCGACGCCGTCGGCCTCGGGCAGCCGCCACTCCTCGCCGTACACCGCTCCCGGGCGGCGCGGGGCCTCCATGACCGTGCAAGTGTCGCAGCCGCCGAGGTCCACGGGCGCGAAGCCCGCGTCCTCGATCAAGCCGGCGACGACCCGGCGAGCGTCGGCGTCGTCGCCGCACAGCCACTGCACGACGCGGGTCGCCGGCGGCCGGCCGGCCGCCTCGGCCTGGAACGCCGAGGTGAGGGTGTTGAACGACTTCGTGTAGCGGGCGCCGGGCAGGCGGTCACGGTTCAGGCTGGCAGCCGTCTGCCCCTCGGCGGGGAGCGGCGGCGCGCCGTACTGGTTGGTCGTGTCGACGACGATCCGCCCGTCGAGCGGGCCCATCGCCTCGATCGCCTGGGGCAGGGTGCTCCACGGCACCGACAGGACGACGACCTCGGCGCCGGCGACGGCGTCGCGCGGTGCAGCAGTCGTCGCGCCGATGTCGTCGGCCAGGGCCCGGAGCCGCTCCAGGTCGCGGGCGAAGGCCAGGGTGACGCCGTGCCCTGCGCCCCGCAGCTGGCGCGCGATGCCTCCGCCGATCCGCCCGGCTCCGATGACTGCGACGTCCATCTCCGCCTCCTCTGGTGGATTGCGTGACCCTGCAGCTCGCGGGGAACGAGCCGATCGACGGGTCGCTCGCCGCGACCACCGGGCGCTGGCCGCGCGGCTACCACGTCGTGTGAGCGCTGCAGCGTCCCCGGAAAAACGCAAAACCCCTGCGCTGCAGGGGTTCGCGAGGTGCGCTGGAAAGGACTTGAACCTTCACGACCTTGCGGTCACTAGGCCCTCAACCTAGCGCGTCTACCAATTCCGCCACCAGCGCAGTGGGGCCAGGGAACGGCCACGCGAAATCGTAGCGCAGTGCGCGAGGCGAGCGAACGGGGCCGTCGCCGGGGGTCGCCCGCTTGACTCCGTCCGACCCGCCGGGTAGCCTACGAACACACGTTCGCTCCCAGCAAGGAGGGGCACGCCCACATGAGTCTCACCCAGCGACAGCAGGACATCCTCGACTTCGTCAACGAGCACTGCGACTCGCACGGCTACCCGCCGACCGTGCGCGAGATCGGCTCGGCCGTGGGTCTTGCCTCCTCGTCGACCGTGCACGCCCACCTCGCGAACCTCGAGCGCCTGGGTCACCTGCGACGCGACCCCACCAAGCCGCGCGCGCTCGGTCTCGTGGCGCGCGAGGCGCCGGTCGCGGCCGCGGTCGCGACGCTGCCCGACCCGCGGGTGCGGGTGCTCCCGCTCGTCGGCCAGATCGCTGCCGGTGCGCCGATCCTGGCCGAGCAGAACGTCGAGGACGAGATCGGCATCCCCGAGCTGCTCACCGCGCCGGGCGAGAACTTCATCCTGCGGGTGCGCGGCGACTCGATGATCGACGACGGCATCCTCGACGGCGACTACGTCGTGATCCACCGCCAGCAGGACGCCATCGACGGCGAGATCGTGGCCGCCCTGGTCGACGGCGACGAGGCCACCGTCAAGCGCCTGTACCGCGAGAGCGGCCGGGTGCGCCTGCAGCCTGCGAACCCGGCCCTGCGCCCCACGTACCCCGACGACGTCGAGGTGCTGGGCAGGGTGGTCGGGGTGTTCCGGAGGGTGTGATGATGCTTGCCTTGGCCGCCCAGCTCGACGAGACGCTCGAGGACGCGCTGCGCGCGGCGCTCGGCGCTGCCGCCGAGCCGCACCGCCGGCGCCGGGCCGACGGCGCGCCGCAGCAGGTGCGCTGCATCGTCTGCCACGAGACAGCCCGGCGCGAGCGCGCGCTCGACGGCGAGTGGATCACCGCCTGCGAGTCCTGCGGCTCGGTGCTCGAGGAGCCGGCCGATCGGCCGCAGCTGCGCCTGCTCTGAGACGACTACCGTCGAGGACATGGACGTCTTCAACCTCACGGCTGCCGACCAGAGATGGGACGGCGAGAACGACAGGGACGGCTACCGCTACCGGGTGGCGGCCATCGGGCCGCGGCTCGGCGCGAGCCTGATGGGCGGCAGCCTGTACGAGCTGCCGCCCGGCGAGAAGAGCGCCCCGTACCACTACGAGCTGGGCTGCGAGGAGTGGCTGCTCGTGGTGGCCGGCCGGCCGACGCTGCGCTCGCCCGACGGCGAGCAGGAGCTCGCGCCCGGCGACGTCGCGGTCTTCCCGGAAGGGCCGGCCGGGGCGCACCAGGTCGTGAACCGCTCAGGCGAGACGGTGCGGGTGCTCCTGCTGTCGAACAAGGCTCCGATCGCCGTCGTCCACTATCCCGACAGCGGCAAGGTCAACATCTGGGCGGCCGGCGGCAGCGACCAGCTGATCCTGCGCACCGAGCCGCGGCTCGACTACTGGGAGGGCGAGGCCTGATCGCCCGGCGCGGGCGGCGGTTCGCCGGACTCCTCGCGCATGATCTCGGTGCTGAGCGTGACGCACTCGTTGCAGATCGCGATGTCGGGGGTCGGGCCGCACACGATGTGGGCCACCTCGCTCTGCGCCTTGCCGCAGAACGAGCAGCGCAGCTCGTCGGCCGACGTGTCCGCCATCAGCGCATGCTCGCGGCGATCGCCTTGTACGCCGGGAAGAGCTCGTGGAACCGGGCCTCCATGTCGCCACGCTCACTGCCCGAGATGTGGATGGCCAGGTCCTCGACGTGGATCTGCACGCCGGCACCGTAGCCCGCGACCATCTCGAGCGGCATGCCGCGCGTCTCGATGACCAGGATGGTCTGGTCGCCGTCGGCGGCCAGCGTCGCCTCCATGCGGTGCTCGGCGGGCGCCTCGGTGCCGCGGGTGCGGACCAGCAGTCGCCGGGGCGGCTCGCACTCCTCCACGCGCCCGGTGCCCTCCCAGCCGCTGGTGAAGTAGCGCGCGCGGAACTCGCCGCCGAGCCGGAGATCGCCCTCGAACTCGCCGAGCCAGCGGGCCAGCCGCCGGCGATCGGTCAGCGCCGACCAGAGGTCGTCGATGTCGGTGTCGAAGCGATCCTCCATCCGCACGACGCCGACGCCATCGGCCGAGCTCAGCGTGCCCAGAATGCGGCCAACCCCGCCTGCGTTGCTCGTCATCTGTCCCTCCGTCGCTCGCGTTTTCCTCTGGCCACCTCGGTGTGCAGGGCGTCCAGACGCTGCTCCCACAGGGCGCGGTACCGGCCCAGCCACTCGTCGACCTCGGCCAGCGGCTCCGGGCGCAGGCCGTAGACCCGCCGCTGGGCGTCCTGGCGGACGTCGACCAGCCCCGCCTCCCGCAGCACCCGCAGGTGCCGCGACACGCCCGGCCGCGCGATCGGCAGCAGCGCCGCCAGCTCACCGGCGGTCGCCGGACCGTCGGCCAGCGTCTCGAGCAACGTCCGCCGGCTCTCGTCCGCCAGCGCCCTGAGCACGGCTTCCATGCCGTCAACGTACCAGGATGGTTACGTAACTGTCAAGGTACACAAGCGTGGGGTCTGCCGGCACGACCCGCCACTGGCTAGAGCCAGATCAGGGCGATGGTCACGGCCAGCAGGGCGGCGAGCGCGATCGTCAGGGCGCGGTGGCGGGCGGGGCTCGCGAACAGCGGCGCCAGCACCCGCCCACCCGCCGCCCAGAGCGTGGCGCTCGGCACGACCACCAGCATGATCACCACCACGACCAGCGCGCTTCCGACGACGACCTGGAGCCCGCCTGGCCGGTACGTCGAGACCGCGGCCAGGGCGAACAGGTAGGCCTTCGGGTTCAGGAACTGGAACGCCACCGCCTGCCGCAGCGTCAGCGGCTGCGGCGCCTGGCCCTCGCCGGGCGCGCCGCTCCCGGCCACCCGGTAGGCCAGGTAGACGAGGTAGGCGGTGCCGACGACCCGCAGCACCAGGCTGCTGCCCGGGATCGCCGAGAGCACCGCTGCCACGCCGGCCGCGGCGAGCGCGACCAGCGCGCCGACGCCGATGGCCGAGCCGGCGACGTGGGGGAGGGTGGCGCGTACTCCGAAGCGCATCCCGGAGGCCCACAGGACGACGTTGTTCGGCCCGGGCGTCACCGTGCTCACGAAGGCGAACAGCAGGAGGGCCGCCACGTCGGTCACCTCTCAACGCTAGGCCGTTCGCCAGCAGGCGTCTTGTACGATCGTGACCATCGGAGCGCAGCGGCCACCCGACACCGTCAAGGCGTGGAAGCCGGCGGTTCCGGGCGTCAGCGAGGTGTTCCACGCGCGCTTCGCCGAGTACGCCTACCCGAAGCACGTCCACGACACCTGGACGCTGTTCATCGTCGACGCGGGCGAGATCCGCTACGACCTCGACCGCCACCACCGCGGCGCCTGGCACTCGTCCGTCAGCGTGCTCCCGCCGCACGTCGTCCACGACGGCCGGCCGGCCGACGACCGGGGCTACGTCAAGCGCGTCCTGTACCTCGAGACGAGCGTGCTCGGCGAGGACCTGATCGGCCGGGCGGTCGACCGCTCGGCGATGGAGGACCCGGCGCTGCGGCGCGCGGTCGGGCGCTTGCACCCGCTGCTCGAGCAGCCCGACGACGCCCTCGAGGCCGAGAGCGTGACCGCGCTGGTCGCCGAGCGGCTGCGCCTGCACCTCTCGCGCCGGCCTGCCGAGGCGGCGCCCCGCGACGGCTTCCTGGCGGGGCAGCTGCGCGAGCTGCTCGAGGCGCACCTGCACGAGCGTCTCACCCTGGCCACGTTCGCCGAGCAGCTGGCGGTGAGCCCGGCGCATCTCGTCCGCTCGTTCAGCCGGACGTACGGCCTGCCGCCGCACGCCTACGTGCTCGGCCGGCGGATCGACGCGGCCCGGGCCCGGCTGCTCGCCGGGGAGGAGGTCGCGGCGGTCGCCGGTGCGGTCGGCTTCTACGACCAGGCGCACCTCACGCGCCACTTCAGGCGGCACGTCGGCACGACGCCCGCGGCCTACTCCCGCTCGCTCGCCGGTCCATAGAAAAAGCCCTGTTTCCAGGGCTTTTTCCGTAGCAGGTCGATAAGCCGGATTCTGTCGGGAGCAGCCATCTATCTCGGCCCCGCGTCTCCACGGGGCTCGTGCCGCCTACCCGGGGCTCGGCGGGCAGCGTCGTCACCCCTGTCTGGCGTTGCACCGGGTGGGGTTTGCCAAGCCGGCGCGTCACCGCGCCGCTGGTGCGCTCTTACCGCACCTTTTCACCCTTGCCGGCGGCTGACATGAGCCGCTTTGGCGGTGTGTTTTCTGTTGCACTTTCCGTCGAGTTTCCTCGCCTGGGAGTTACCCAGCACCCTGCCCTGCGGTGTCCGGACTTTCCTCAGGGAGCCTGGTTCCAGGCTCCCCGCGGCTGCCTGTCCTGCGCGTTCCAGTGTAACCGGCGGGCCCTTTCGAGGCAGACCGCGACACTAGGATCCCGGCGTGCGCCTGCGGCGGCTCTCCGTGCTGCTCGTCGCCGCGGCCGCCGCGGTGACAGCCGGGTGCGGGGACAGCGGCCCGTTGAGCCACGCACAGCTCGTGCAGCGGGCGAACGCCGCCTGCGGCGACGCGATCCGCACGATCACCGCGACCGGCGCGCCGCGCGACCTCGAGACCCTCGGACGGATCGGCGACCACCAGGTCGACCTGGCCAGCCACCAGGTCTCGCGGATCGCCGGCCTGCACCCGCCGGACCGTGACCGGGCCGCTCACGGCCGGCTGGTCGACGCGCTGCGGCGGGCGATCGACGCCGACCGCCGGGTCGTCGACGACGCCCGCAGCGGCGACGTCCGCGCCCTGGCTGCCGACGGGGCCGCTGCCGATGCGGCCCGCAGTCGGGCCCGCAGCGCTGCCCGCGCGCTCGGCGCGGCCACCTGCGCCACGGCGCCCCCGGCCTGATCGAGCGCTACAGGTCCTCGCGGGCGGCCGGCAGGAGCAGGGTGAACGACGCGCCGTGCTCGACGCTGTCGCAGCGCAGGTCGCCGCCGTGCTGCCGCGCGATGCCGCGCGCGATCGCCAGGCCGAGGCCGGCGCCGGGCCTCCCGGCGCGGGCGTCGAGCCGGACGAAGCGCTCGAAGATCCGCTCGCGGTCGGCTGTCGCCACACCCGGCCCGTCGTCGACCACGCGCACCAGCGCCTCCGACGTCGTGCCGTCGAGCTCGAGCCGGATCCGTCCGGCCGCGGGCGCGGCCGTCGCCGCGTTGTCGAGCAGGTTGCGCACCACCCGGGCCAGCGCGCGGGCGTCGCCCCGGACGCGCGGCGGGCCGCCTGGCGCCACGTCGAGCTCGACCCGGTCGGCGGCCGCGCCGGCGTCGTCGAGCGCTGCCCGGGCCACCTGGCGCAGGTCGACCTCGCCGCCCTCGGTGCCCGGCACGCCGTCGAGCCGGGCGAGGTCGAGCAGGTCCGCCACGAGCCGGCCGAGCCGGGCCGCGTCACCGGCGAGCCGGGCCTCGAGGGCGTCCCGGTCGGGGCGGCCGGGCTGCTCGCGCAGCAGCGTCTCGGCCGTGGCCTGGAGCTTCGCGATCGGGGTGCGCAGCTCGTGCGAGGCGTCGGCCAGGAACTGGCGGGTCGTGGCCTCGGCGGTGCGGGAGCGGTCGAGCGCCGCCTGCAGCGCGTCGACCATCCGGTCGAAGGCCGCCGCCATGCGGCCGAGCTCGGTGTCCGAGCGGCTCGGCCGCAGCCGGCGGTCGACGTCGCCGGCGGCGATGCCCTCGGCGACCGCGGCGACGTGGTCGAGCGGCCGCAGCGCCCTCCGGGTGACCAGCAGCGTGACCAGGGCGCCGGCGATCAGGATCGCCGCGCCGACGAGCGCCTCGAGCAGGATCAGCCGCTGGACGTCCTGGTCCACGCCGTCGGTGCTCGCTGCCAGCGTCGCTGTCCCGCCGTCGCTCAGATCCACCTGCACCGTGACCAGCGAGGAGGCCGGAGGCTTCAGCGGCGCGGTGCCAGGCTTGTCGGGCGTCGCCAGCAGCTCCGGCGCGCGGTCGCCGCGCTGGGCGAGCTCGACGCTGATGCCCTCGAGGTTCAGCGCCGCGACCAGGCCCTTCGACAGGGCGCTCGGCCAGGACTCGGACAGCGCCCTGGCGCCCGCCGCGAGCCGGCGGTGCACGTCGTCGAGCCGGCTCTGGCGGTAGGCGACCGTGACGATCGCCCCGAACCCCACCACGGCCACGAGCAGCAGGCCCAGGACGGCCGCCATGACCCGGCGGCGCAGCGACCCCGTGCTCACGCCGGCCCGAGCCGGTAGCCGATGCCGCGCACCGTGTGGATCAGTCGGGGCGCGGCGCCCTCCTCGAGCTTCCGCCGCAGCGCGCTCGTGTGCACCTCGACCAGGTTCGGGTCGTACGCGTCGTAGCCCCAGACCTGGCTCAGCAGCTGGTACTTCGACAGCACCTGGCCTCGGTGGCGGATGAGGAACGCCAGCAGCCGCAGCTCGGTCGGCGTCAGCGGCAGCGGGCGGCCGGCGCGGGTGGCGACGGCGGCGGCCTCGTCGACGACCACGTCCTCCGCCTCGAGCCGTGCGGGCAGCCGGCCGGCGCGGCGCAGCACTGCCCGTACGCGAGCGAGCAGCTCCTCGAGGGCGAACGGCTTGACCAGGTAGTCGTCGGCGCCGAGCTCGAAGCCGGCGAGCCGGTCGTCCAGCCCGTCCCGGGCGGTCAGGAACACGATCGCGACGTCCCGCGAGGCCCGCAGCCTGCGCGCGAGCTCGAAGCCGTCGGCGCCCGGGAGCATGACGTCGAGCACCGCCAGGTCCGGCGCGGCGGCCAGGATGCGCGCCGGCTCGCGTCCGTCGGCGAACGCCGTCACGGCGTGCCCGTCGGAGCGGAGCGCCCCGCAGACCGCGTCGCGCAGCGAGTCCTCGTCCTCGACGACGGTGACTCGCGCTGGCCCGGCCTGCTCGTTCACCGCTCGATTATCCCGCGCTCGAGCTGAAGGTCAGCTGAAGAAGCCGCGGCCTTCAGGGCGGCTTCAGGACGGGGCGCGAGGGTGAGGGCACCGCGGCGGGCCTCGTGTCCGCCGACACCGACCGAGGAGGTCACCGTGATCGGAGCACGCCTCTCGCGCCGCCGGAAAGGGGTCGCCCTGGCGAGTCTGCTGGGCATTGCCGTCCTGGCCGGGAGGTGCGGGGATCGCCGCCGGCAGCGGCTCGCCGAAGGACGACCCCACCGTGCAGGACACGAGGGCCGCCAAGCAGGCGCAGGCAGACCGCGCAGCGTCCTGGCGACGGGGTCGACCCGGATCTGCTGGCGATGACCGGCGCCGCCCTGAACGGGCTCGTGGCCAACGGCGTGATCGACCAGACGCAGGCCGACGGCATGCAGAGCCGCGTCGCCTCCGGGCACATCGACAACGACGAGGTGCTGCGCTCGGGCCTCCTGAACCAGGCCCAGCTGGACCAGGTGAACGCGAAGCTGATCGCGATCAAGCTGTCGTTCGCCCACCCGTGACGGGCAGCCCGGCCGGCCGGCGCGCGCCGGCCGGCCGGCGGCTCCGACCTCGCCCGCCGGTACGGTGGAAGGCGTGCGATGGGTCCTCCGACTGCTGCCGCTGCTGCTCGCGGCGGTGCTGGCCGGCTGCGCCGGCGCGCGCCCCGAAGGGACGCCGGCGCCGGCCGCCCACGCACCGTCCGACCACCCGACGACGACGGCGCCGAAGCCCCACCGGACAGCCGAAGCCGAAGCCGAGACCGAAGCCGCGGCACGTCACGGTGACCGTGCGCGATCGCCTGACCGGGCGGCCGCTGGCCCGCGCCCGGGTGCGCTCGCGCGGGCACGTGTACCTGACCGGCAGGGCCGGGATCGCCCGGCTTCCCGATCCGGGGCGGCGCCGGCTGCTCGTGCAGGTCGGCGCCCGCGGCCACGAGGCCCTGCGCACCCGGGTGAACCTGCGCCGCCAGCGCTACGCGACGGTCTGGCTGTGGCGTCCGGGCGCGTCGTGGCCGATGTACGGCGCGACGCCCGAGCGCACCCAGGCGCCGCGCTGGATCCGCCTGCGGCCGCCGCTCCGCCAGGTCTACGCGGTCAAGACCGACGGCCTGGTCGAGCTGCCGCCCGTGACCTCCGGCGGCATCGGCTACTTCACCTCGGCCCACGGGACGCTCACGGCCTTCGACACCCAGACCGGCCGGGTCCGCTGGCGCCACCACCTGCGCGCCGTCATGGCCGCCTCGCCGGCGGTCGTCGGCAACGTCCTGGTCGTCGTCGGGCTCGACGGCTTCCTGCACGGGTTCGACCTGCCGTCCGGCCGGCCGCGCTACCGCCGCTCGCTCGGCGGGCCGTCCGAGTCGTCGCCGCTGGTGCTCCCCGGCGGGCGGATCGCCGTGGCCACCTGGAGCGGCCGGATCATGGTGCTCGACGCCCGCAGCGGCCGGGTGCGCTGGTCGCGCTCGCTCGGCTCGAAGATCACGAGCGCGCCGGCGCGCTCCGGGAGCGACCTGGTCGTCGGCACGTACGGCGGTCGGGTCGCCGCGCTGGCGATCCGCAGCGGCCGGGTGCGCTGGAGCACCGGGCTCCCCGGCCGGATCTACGCCGCTCCCGCCGTCTGGGGCGGGCGGGTCTTCGTCACCAGCTCGACCGGCGGCTACCTCGCCGCGCTGTCGGCCCGCAGCGGCCGGCTGCTGTGGCGCCGCTCCCTCGGGAGCTACGTGTACGCCGCCCCGGCGGTCGCCGGCGGCATCGTGGTGACCGGGTCGTACAGCGGGCGGCTGGTCGCGCTGCGCGCCTCGAGCGGGCGTACGGTGTGGACGGCGCGCATGCCCGGTGCGATCTCGGGCGCACCGCAGATCGTCGCCGGCGTCGTCTGGTCGGCCTCGTTCGGCGGCGTGACCGAGGCCCGCTCGCTGGCGCGGGGGAAGCGGCTGCAGACGTTCCGGCACGGCCGCTACGTCCCGATCTCGGGCGACGCCCGGACGCTGCTGCTGGTCGGCTACCAGCGCGTCTGGGGGCTGCGACCGAAGCGGCACCACTAGTCCGTCTAGACCCCCGAACGGGTGCTCTCGCGAGACCGCTGATGCCGATGAGGGGAGTGTGCGCCGCCCCCGCGCCCTGCTGTCCCTCGCCGCCCTCGCCGCCGTCCTCGGTCCGGCCGCGCCGGCGCGCGCCGGCGACTACCAGGTGGTGCTCGATCCGGCCCAGGGCCTGAGCGGCGGCTGGAGCTGGACGGCTCGAGGCACCGGCTTCTCGACCTGCGGCCTCGACGGCGTCGTGAGCTGTCCGTCGCTCGCCGGCCCGAGCGCCTGGGTGGCGCCCGGCACGAGCGTCGCCCGCACCAACAACGCCGTCGTCTCGGTGACCGCTCCGGCAGGCACGTCGATCGTCGGCGGCACGCTGTCCCTCGACACCTCGCTGACGCACGACCAGTCGTTCAGCATCGGCGTGAAGACCGCAACCGCGGCCCAGGCGGTCAAGAACGGGACGTCGGTCTTCGCCGCTCCCGTCGGCAGCGACAGCGGGGACGTCAGCGTGCCGGCCGGCGACTACGCGAAGCTCGGCGTCGTCTTCCTGGCGACCGCCGCCGTGCCGTCCGGCACCGTGACGAGCTCGAGCGACGACGCGTTCTCCCTGCAGGGGGCGACGCTCACGCTGCGCGACCCGTCCGCGCCGGTTCTCTCCGCGCTCGGCAGCAGCTCGCCGATCGGCGACGGCCGCTGGCACGACGGCAGCATCTGCCTCCCGTTCCTCGCCTCCGACAGCGGCTCCGGCGTGACCAGCGTGTCGCTGCTGGTGGACGGCCGCGTGCGGGCGACCAACACCGCCGCCCGCACCTCCACGCTGGTGCCGGGCCAGCTCAGCTTCTCGACCACCGTCTGCCTCGAGAGCGCCCGCCTCGGCGACGGCTCGCACACCGTCACGGCGCAGGCCGTCGACGGCTCCGGGACGGTCACCACGGTCACCCTCGGGACGCTGTTGATCGACACCTCCGACCCGGTCGTCACGCTCACCAACGCGACGATCGCCGGCCTGTCGGCCGCCCAGCCGACCATCGCGATCGCCGTCAGCGATCCCCAGAGCGGGGTGGCCGCGGCGAGCGCCACCATCGACGGCGTCGAGCTCCCGCTGACGGCCAGTGGCGGCGTCTACAGCGGCCGCCCGGCCACGGCGCTGGCGCCCGGCGCCCACACCCTGGCCTTCGGCGCGTCGAACGGCCTCGGCCGCTCGGTCGCGACCTCGTTCGCCTTCGCCGTCGCGCCGCCGGCGGCGCCCAGCTCCGCCGCGCCGGCGACCAGCCCGTCGTCGCCCTCCACGACGACGCCCCGCCCGGTCAAGCCGCCCGTCGACCGGACCGCTCCGACGGTCGATCCGGTCATCCTGCCCGCGACCGAGACCGCCGCGACCGTCGCCTTCCAGGCGGCCGATCCGAGCGGCCTCGCCGCCCGCACGGTGCGCGTCACCCTCGACGGCTCGTCGCTCTACCCGGGAACCGGCACGCTGGTCGACGGCCGCTACGCCGCCACCGTCGCCGGCCCGCTCGCCTGGGGCCCGCACATCGTGGGCGTCGAGGCCGCGGACGAGCTCGGCAACGTGCGCGACGCGACCTGGACGTTCATCGTCGGCCCACCCGCCCTGCCGATCGCGCCGGCGGCCAAGGATGCCGGGGCCTGGGCCGCCACCGGCGTGCACGTGAGCACCCCGACGGGCCCGACGATCGCCATCGACGCCGCCGTCGACGAGTACGAGGACGCCCGCTTCCAGCTGCGCGGAGTGAAGGGCGCGCTGAGCGTCAGCGTCGACCCGGCCGCCTCGGACGCCCTGCTCGTGGCCCACTCGAGCATCCTGCAGGTCACCCACACCAGCGTCAGCGGCCGCAGCGTCGCCGACCCGCTGCCGCCGCTCGATCCCGAGACCAGCGTCGCCGGCAGCGCCGACCTGCTGGTGCGGGTCTCGGTGCCGCGGGGGACGAAGCCGGGCACCTACCACGGCCTGCTGCGGGCGACGCTCGACGGCAAGCCGGCCGCGTCGATCCCGCTCGAGCTCCGCGTCTACGACGTGCGGCTTCCGCGCCGCGACGACGCCGACGCGTTCCGCACGCTCTTCCTGGTCTCGCCCCAGTCCTACATCAACGCCGTCGACGATCGCACGGGCGACGACCCGCACGCGAGCGGCCCGGCGCTGACCAGCGGGCTCATGCGCCTGCTCTCGGCCTACCGGGTCAACCCGGGCGACTGGGGCTACGGCAACCCGGGCGCCGAGGGCTACGTCGACGGCACCGGCTGGTGGCGGCAGACGCGCTCGATCATGCTCTCGTCCGGCCAGTACCCGTTCTCGGCGATGCGCCTGCCGATCTCGACGCAGCGCGCGGTCAAGAGCCACCCCGGCCCGAGCGCCCGGAAGCCGGCGACCTGGGGGAGCTGGCTGCAGCGCGCCGTCCAGCCGCTGTGGCGCCAGCAGGGCTGGCTCGGCCGCTCGGTCATGTGGGGCTGGGACGAGCCGGGCGACGCGACCGACCGCGGAGTCGTCTCACAGCAGGCCTGCACGATCCACCGCTCGAGCCCGGGCACCCGCTACCTCCTCACCGACACCCTGCGCGCGCCCCGTGCCCGCCGGACGGTGAAGGTGCGGTGGGGCCGGTCGACGCGCACCTACACGCTGCCCGCCGAGCCCGGCGACAACCGCCAGCTGTGGGATGGCAAGGGCTGCAACGACGTCGACACCTGGGTCGTCCTGTCGCGGCGCTACTACGGGACCTACGCCACGCCGCTCGAGCGCTATGCCGGTCTCGACCCGGCCCGCGCCGAGCTGCGCAACATCCAGACGGCGCGGCGGCACGGCGCGTCGGTGTGGAGCTACACCTACACGGGCGTTGCCGGCTCGCCCGGGTACGCCGCCGACGAGCCCGTCACGAACCCGACGGTGTTCATGCTTTGGAACGCCCTCGAGGGGCTGGGCGGGACGCTGTACTCCGACGGGATGACGACCTACAAGGGCCTGAACCCGTACAAGAAGCTCCCCGGTCACGGCCAGAGCGTGCTCGTGTATCCGGCGTCGAGCTCGTACTCCGAGCCGGTCTCGTCGCTGCGCCTCGAGGCGATCCGCGACGGGGTCGAGGACGCCGACCTGGCCCGGATGCTGGTCGAGCGCAAGGGCCGCGGCGCGCTGGCCCGGATCCTGCAGCGCGAGCGGATCCTGTCGATCCGCAAGGGGAAGCTGCAGCTCGCCTGCACCTCCGGCTGCGACCTGCCTGGCCGCACCAAGTTCGCGTTCCCGCGCTACCGGCAGGACGCGGGCACCGCCGGCGCGCTCGTCCGGGTGCACCGCGCCCTGCTTCGCGCGCTGTCCCGCTAGCAGGGCCTTCCGGGAGAGCTTCGCCGGGCGACCGGGAACGGCTTGCCGAGCAGCGCCGGGACGGCCTGGTTCGTGGCCAGCACGGGGTCGCCCTTGCTCGTTTTGCTCAGGCTGAACGAGCCGTCGGCGGCCTGCAGCCCTCGCAGTGCCAGGAACGCGCCCGGCGGCACCGCGCGCCCGGCCGCGACGAGCCCCAGGATGCCGAGCGCGGTCGAGTTCGCGTTCGGCGAGCCGCTGCCCCAGCCGCCCTGCACCCGGTGCGCCAGGAGCCAGTCCGCAGCGCCCCTGACCGCTGGATCCTTCGCCGTGACGCCCGCGGCCGCGAGCGCCGTGAGCGCGAGGCCGGTGGAGTCGGGGTCGTCGCGGCCCCTGCCGCTCAGCCCGAAGCCGTAGCCGCCGTCCCTGCGCAGGGCCTTCAGCTTCGCGACCGCGGCCGCCGGCACGCGCTCGCCGGCGCCGGCGAGCGCGTCGATGGACAGCGCGTCGTCCCAGATCGAGGCGCCGAACAGGCCGTCGGCGTAGCCCGCGCGGATCGTCTTGACGAGGTCGAGCCGGGCGAAGCAGCGTGGGTTCTGGCCGGCCGCGACCGCCGCCAGGGCGACCTTGGCCGCGGCACCCGGGCCGGTCGCGTAGCCCGGCGCGATCTGCCTGAGCGCCGCCAGGTGGGAGGCCGGGTTCACGCCCGCGGCGGCGACCGCGACGACCGTGTCGGCCTCGGCGCCGCCCGAGGCCGTGTCGCCGATGGGTTGGGAGGCGAGCCAGCGCGCGCCGCGCACCCCCGCCGCCCGATCGACCGGCGGGGGCGCGTGCACGACGGCGCTCGCGACGAGCGCCGCGATCACTTGACGACGGTGAAGTTGCCGTTGGACGTGCCCGTCACGAACGCGCGCTCCTGGTTGCCGGCGCCGTCGGTGGCCCGCGACCAGACCCGGTAGCGGCCCGGCGCGAGCGCGGCGTGCAGGGCAACCGTCCAGAACGCGCCGCCGCGGGCGGCGAGCCACGTCCGGGTGGTGCAGGGGCCGAGCGGGCCGAGGGTGCCGTCGACCTGGCGGAAGCGGCACTGCGTGCCCGACAGCTTCGCCAGCGCGTACTGCACCGACGCCACGTCGGAGCGGTCCGGGGCGACGGCGCCGCCGAGGCGCACGACGTGCTTGACCTTCGAGAACAGCCGCGGCGACGTGATCCGGCTCGACGGGGCGACGGTGTCGGCCAGGGTCGAGGTGCTCGGGATCGGGACGGTCGGGGTGGTCGGCGTGGTCGGGGTGGTGGGCGTCGTGGGAGCGGACGGCGTCGTCGGGCGGTGCACGCGGTCGGCTCGCTGGTGAAGGAGCAGACGGCCACGGCGCGCCGAGCGCGTGGCGCCGTACAGGAAGGCCTGCGCCGACGGTCTGGGTGCCGGCCGCGCCGGCGATCAGGGTCGCGACGCCGTTTGCGTCGGTGATACGCGATCTGCGTGCCGTACTCGAGCCGGGCGCCGGCCGCCGGCGATCGAAGCGCCGGTGTTGGTGTCGTAGGAGCGGACGTTCGCGCTCAGGGTCGAGCCGGCCTCGAGCACGTCGCCCGAGAGCGTGCAGCTCGAGCAGCGGCGGGGTCGGGTGCGGGGTAGGCGGTGAGCAACGATCGCACACCCGGTCGCCGTTCGCGAGCGGCTGGGTCGTCGACGCCGAACTGCGCGTCGACGTCGTTCACGACCAGAGCCAGAACACGGCAGTGCCGCTCCGAACGGGTAGCGCGCGCCGGTCATGGCCGACGAGAGCAGGTCCGAGGCTGCCGAACGAGAACCACTGGCACTCGATCGGCACGCTGCATCCGGTCTGCGACGTCCGCCAGCAGCGTGAGCGCGAGACGGCCCGATCGAGCGTGGTGGCCGACACGATGCGCCCGTCGGTCGTCGCCTGGGTCAGCGGGACCACCGTCGCGTCGAAGCCCTCGACCCGGATCGTCGCCGTCACCGGCGTCGCCGACGCCGTCGTCGCCGCGGCCAGCGCGGCCGTCGCTGCGGCCAGCGCCGCCAGCGTCCGGAACCTCTTCGTCATGTGCCTCTCCTCGGAGCAGTTCCCGATGGAGGCAGGTCTCCTGGCTCGCGGAGTCGCGCATGGGAGCGCCTTCCCAGGGCCGAAAGCCCCAGTGGCTGGCACGTGCCGTGCCCCCAGCTACCGCTCACAGTGGCGGGACCGCGCCGGTCTCTCACCGGCTTCCCTCTTCGCGCCCGAACGGGCGAACCTCCATCTACAGCGGCGCGAGTCTACACCTGTGTTGTGCTAGAAGAGGGCCAATGCCGCCCGAGGCGATCCTCCCGGAGATGCTGCGCGGCGCGGAGGACGTCCAGGCGATCGCCAACCAGGCGAGAGCCGAGGGCCAGCTCGCGCTCGATACCGAGTTCCTGTGGGAGCGCAGCTACGCGCCCATCCTCTGCCTGGTCCAGGTCGCGACGCGCACCCGCATCGCGCTCGTCGACCCGCTCGAGGGCGGGGACATCTCGGCGCTCGCCGAGGTCGCCACCGATCCGGCGGTCGAGCTGGTGATGCACGCCCCGGCGTCCGACCTGCTGCTCCTGGCCCTGCGCTTCGACGCCAAGCCGACCAACGTCTTCGACACCCAGACCGCGGCGGGCTTCGTCGGGATCGGCACCGGCCTCTCGCTCGAGCGGGTGGTCGACGCCGGGCTCGGGGTGAAGCTCCAGCACAACGAGACGTTCACGAACTGGCAGCGCCGGCCGCTCTCCGAGACCCAGCTGGCCTACGCCGCCGACGACGTCCGCTTCCTGCTCCCACTGGCCGACGAGATCCGGGCCCGCCTGCGCAAGCTCGGCCGCGAGGACTGGGCCAACGACGAGCTGCGCGACCGCTTCGGCGACCCCGAGGCGATCGTCCCGGACCCCGAGCGCTCGTTCCAGAAGGTCGCCCGCCGCGGCCGGCTCAGCGGCCGCCAGCTCGCCGTCCTGCGCGAGCTCGCAGCCTGGCGCGAGCGCGAGGCCCGCCGACGTGACCTGCCGCGCGAGTGGCTGATCCGCGACCCGAGCCTCGTCGAGCTCGCCCGGGTCCAGCCGAAGGACGCCGACTCGCTGCGCCGGGTCCGAGGCGTCGGCAACCTGCGGGGCGGCGACGTCGACCAGCTGCTCGCCGCCGTCCGCCGCGGCGTCGACTCGGAGCCGCTGCGCGAGCCGCGCGAGCCGGCCGGCGACCTCGCCCGTCGAGCCGCCGCCGGAGCCCAGCTCGGCGCGCTCCTGGTGCGGGCCCGCTGCGACGAGGCCGGCCTGTCGCCGGAGCTCGTCGCCACCCGCGCGGAGCTCGAGGACTTCGCCCGCCAGGCCGCCGCGGGTACCCCGGAAGGCCACCGTCTGCTGACCGGCTGGAGGGGCGAGCTCGTCGGCCGGGAGCTCCTCGAGCTGTGGGACGGGCGCATCGCCCTGGCTTCCAGCCCCCGCTCGCCCCACATCGTGCCGGTCCCGCTCCCAGCGGAAAACGGTCCCGGACCGGCGCGGTAGGTCCGGCCCAGCGGGGTAGACTCAGCCATTGCCCCGAGTCCAGCAACCTGGACTCAGATCCCTTGTTGTGACGCCTCCTGCTCACGACGCGGCCGTCGCAGTTGGCGGCCTCGAAGCCCCGCGCCTCGCCTCGCCTCGCCCCGCGTGGGTCGAGACCTCGCTCGCGGTGGGGCTCGCCGGCCTGCTCGCGCTGGCCCTCGCCGCGTTCGGCCCGGGCGTCGACTCGGCGGCCCACGCCTACCAGCTCGAGCAGTTCAGCGCCCACGGCTGGCGGCTCTGGGACAACTACTGGTACGCGGGCCGCTACGAGCTCGTCAACTACAGCGTGCTCTTCTACCCGCTGGCCGCACTCGTCGGCGGGCTGCTGCTGGCGGTGCTCTCGGTGGCCGGCACCGCGGGGCTGTTCGCCTCGATCGTGCTGCGGCAGTGGGGCCCGTCGGCGCGCTGGTCGGCCCGGACGTTCGCGCTCTCGCTGCCGGCCCTGATCGTCGCCGCGCAGTACCCGTTCGCCCTCGGCGCGCTGCTCGCGATGGCCGCCCTCGCGCTGCTCCAGCGCCACCGCCTGTGGCTCGCCGTGCTCGCGGCGCTGGTGTCGCTGCTGGCGAGCCCGCTCGCGTTCCTGCTCCTGATCGTGATCCTCGCGGGCCTCGCCCTGGCTCACACCCGCATGCTGCGAGCCTGGCCGCTTCGCAGCGTCGCCCCGGTGCTGGCCCTGTCGGCGATCTGCGGCGCCGAGATGGTCGTCTTCCGGGCCTTCCCGGCCGGCGGGACGTTCCCCTACCCGTGGCTCGACCTCTTCGGGATCGTGCTGTTCTCGGTCGCCGGCCTGCTGTTCGCCGGCCGGAACGAGCGCACCCGCCCGCTCGCCGGGATCTTCGCCGCCTACCTGGTGCTGGGCGTCACCGCCAAGCTGCAGCCCTCGGCGCTCGGCGGCAACGTCGCCCGGCTCCTGGACTACGCCGCCGTCCCGCTGCTCACCCTGGTCCTGGCCCAGCGCCAGTTCCGCCCCCGGCTGCTGGCCACGGTGGCCCTCGGGGTGGCCGTCGTCTGGCAGGTCGCCCCGGCCTACCGCAACGCCTCGGGCATCGCCCTCGAGCAGGCCCAGGCCTCGACCTTCTGGCAGCCGGTGTTCCGCTTCTTCGACGAGCACAAGCTGTCGCCCGAGTACCGCGTCGAGGTCGTCGCCACCTGGGGTCACTGGGAGTCCTACTACCTCGCCGGGCGCGGGATCCCGATCGCCCGCGGCTGGTACCGGCAGGACGACTTCCCGCTCAACCAGGTGCTCTACTCGCCCGGTCTGACCCCGGCCAGGTACGAGAAGTGGCTCCACAGCATGGGCGTCGCCTACGTCCTCCTGCCGCACGACGAGCTCGACGCCTCCTCGGGCCAGGAGGCCCGGGTGCTCGAGCGGAGCTACGCCGCAGGCCGGCCTCGAGCGGGTCGAGGAGACGCCGCAGTGGACGATCTACTCGGTCGAGAACCGAAAGCCGATCTTCCGGCCGCTGTACGGCGACGTCGAGGACGCGAACGCCCAGGTGATCGACTACTCGGGCTCGTCGTACGTGCTCTGGGCGGGAACCGCCGGGCTGTACTCGCTGAGCGCCCGCTACACCCCGTACTGGCGGGTCGACGACCCGACCGCGGCCTGCGTGACGAAGGGTCCCGACGGCTTCGTCCAGCTCCGGGTGACCAAGCCCGGCCCGGTCAAGCTGTCGTTCGACGTGTCCGCCGGGACCGCCGCCAGCGCGGTCGCCGGCGGCTCGAGCTACTGCCTGCTGCCACCGGCCGCTCCCGCCAGCTGAAGGGAACCGCGCGCACAGCCGGTACTCTCGATGCGATGCGCACGCACCGCCTGTTCCTCTGCGCCCTCGCGGCCGCGCTCGCCGGGTCCGCCGCCGCAGTCGCCGGCCCCGCTGCGCCGCACGCCACCGCGCCCGAGCTCGTCGACCTGAGCGTCCGCCCGTCCGCCGTCTCGGTGGCGGCGCTCCCCGCCGGCCAGGGCTTCGCCGCGGCCTACGACGACCGCCTCACCGCCCAGGGCCTGCACTACGCCGAACGCCGCGGCACGACCTGGCACGTCTCGACCATCTCGGCCGACATCTCCGGCCGCCGCGTCGGCCGCGAGCCGTCCCTCGCGATCTCGCCGACCGGCCTGCGGGTGCTCGCGTTCCGCACCGACCTGGCGCTCAAGGCCGGCACCCCGCCGAACGGCGTGCTGTACGTCGCCCGCTCGTTCCCGGGCCACCCGTGGTTCATCGAGCAGCTCGACGTGAACGGCTTCGGCGAGACCACCGCCTTCGACCGCCACGGCCGGCCGGCGATCGCCTACCTCGTGCGGCTCGACAGCTCCGACGCCGTCGAGGTCCGGCTGGCCCGGATCGTCGACGGGGTCTGGCAGATCACGAAGCTCGAGCAGACGACGTACCGCCAGTCGGTCAACGGGGCCAACGCGAGCAAGGTCGGCCTGGCCTTCGACGCCAGGAACCGGCCCTGGGTGAGCTTCGTCGACGCCCGCTCGCGCTCGCTGCGGATCGTCACGCCGGGGAAGCCGTCGCAGCGGATCGGCACGGTGCCGGCCGACGACGGGGCAGACGGCCATCACCTTCGGGCCGGACGGCTCCGCGGCGGTCGTCGCGACCGGCCTGGCCCGCGACGCCGCCGGCGTCTACGTCGGCACCCGCAGCGGCACCGCCTGGCGCGTCCGCCAGGCCGCGTCCGGCGTGGCCACGGCGCCGGCGATCGTCGGCTGGAACGCTGGGCCTGCCGCTGATCGGCTACCGCGACGGCATCGGCGTCCTCCTGGCCCAGCCGACCGAGCAGCGGACCTACCGGACCGAGCGCCTGCTCAGCCAGTTCTTCGGCAACGGCTCGAACTACGACGGCGCGCTCGGCATCGCGCGCTCGCGCAACACGCTCGGCTTCGCGCTGGTCGCGCCGCGCGGGCTGCTCGAGTTCGCGTCGGCCGACCTCGGCGGGACGTGAAGGCGATCCGCGTCGGCGCGGCGATCGCGCTGGCCGGCTCGTCGCTCGAGGCCCTCGACGACGCCTGGCGGCAGGCGGTCGCCCAGCTCGCCGGCGCGGAGCCCGACGTCGTCGTGGTGTTCGCGAGCGCCCACCACGCGCCCCAGGCCGCCCGGATCGCCGACGAGCTCGCCGTGCGAGCACCGGCGGCGGCGGTGGTCGGGGCCTGCGTCGCGGACGGGGTGATCGGCGAGGCCCACGAGCTCGAGGAGGAGCCCGGCATCGCCGTCTGGGCCGCCGCGCTCCCGGACCACGCCCGGGTCATCCCGCTCCACCTGGAGGTGGAGGAGGGAGCCCACGGCGAGCTGGTGATGACCGGCTGGCCCGAGCTCGACCTGCTGCCCGAGCCCCGCTGCCTCCTGGCGATCGCCGATCCCTACAGCTTCCCGGTCGAGCCGCTGCTGCTCGAGCTCGCCGACCTGCCGGTGATCGGCGGCCTCGCCGGGCTCGGGGCGCGCGGCGCCGCCCGCCTCTTCTGGACCGGCGGCCTGGCCCTCGAGGGCGTCGTCGGGATCGCCATCGGCGGCGTCCCGATCGAGCCGCTGGTCTCCCAGGGCGCGAGGCCGGTCGGCCCCGAGCTGACGATCACCTCGGCCGAGGGCAGCACGATCCTCGAGCTGGCCGGCCAGCCGGCGATCGACAAGCTGCAGGAGGTCGTCGACCAGCTCACCCCGGCCGACCGGGCCCTGGCGATGCAGGGCCTGATGCTCGGCCTGGTGATCGACGAGAACCGTGCCGAGCACGGCATCGGCGACTTCCTGATCCGCGGCCTGATGGGCGTCGACCAGGAGCAGGGCGGCCTCGTCATCGGCGACCTGCCCCGCGTCGGCCAGCTCGTGCGCTTCCACGTCCGCGACGAGCAGTCGGCCGACGAGGAGCTGCGCGCCGTGCTCGGCCTGGCCACCCAGCCGGTCGCCGGGGTGCTGCTGTTCAGCTGCAACGGGCGCGGCTCGGCGATGTTCTCGGTGCCCGACCACGACGCCCGGATGGTCTTCGACGCGCTCGACGGGCCACCCGTGGCCGGGATGTTCTGCCAGGGCGAGATCGGGCCCGTCGGCGGCCGGGCGTTCCTGCACGGGTTCACGGCCACGATGGCCGTGTTCCCGACGGACGCCCCGTGAGCGGCGTCTCCGAGGAGGAGCGCCGCGCAGTCGCCGCGGCCTGCGACCGGTTCCTGCACGGCCACGGGTACGACGGCCGGCGGCCGGCCGCGGTGCTGCGCCAGCTCGCCGGCTCGGTGCGTGAGGACCAGGACGCCGACCGCTACGGCGGCGGGGAGCTGATCGAGCGGCTCGAGCGCCGGATCGCCGGCCTGCTCGGAATGCCCGCTGCGGCGTTCATGCCGAGCGGCACGATGGCCCAGCTCGCCGTCCTTCGCGTGCACGCCGACCGCTCGGGCCGGCGCGGGGTCGCCTGGCACCCGACGTGCCACCTCGAGATCCACGAGTCGCGGGCCTACCAGCTCCTGCACGGCCTGCACGCCCGCACCGTCGGCGCGCCCGACCGGCTGCTCACGCTGGCCGACCTCGAGGAGGTCAAGGAGACCCTCGGGACGCTCCTGCTCGAGCTGCCGCAGCGCGAGATCGGCGGCCAGCTCCCGGCGTGGGAGGAGCTCGAGGCCCAGGTCGGCTGGGCCCGCGAGCGCGGGCTGGCGGTCGCACCTCGACGGCGCCCGGCTGTGGGAGGCCCAGACCTTCTACGAGCGGCCGCTGTCCGAGATCGCCGGCCTCTTCGACTCGGTCTACGTCTCCTTCTACAAGGGCCTCGGCGGGATCGCCGGCTGCTGCGTGGCCGGCGAGCAGGACGTGATCGACGAGGCCCGGGTCTGGCAGGCCCGCCACGGGGGGCGGCTCATCGAGCTGTACCCGTACACCCTGGCCGCCGAGCTGGGGCTGGACGAGCGGCTGCCGCGGATGGCGCAGTACACCGCCCACGCGCGGGCGGTCGCGGCGGCGCTGAGCGAGGTGCCCGGCGTGCGGATCGTGCCCGACCCGCCCCAGGTCAACATGATGCACCTGCTGCTGGCGGCGCCGGCGGAGCGGGTCGAGCGGGCCGTGCTGGACGTCGCCCGCGAGCGCCGGGCGTGGACCCTCGGCCGCGTCTCGCCGACCCTCGACGCCGCGCAGCTCGCGCTGCGAGCTCACGATGGGCGACGCCTCGCTCGAGATCGCGCCGCAGGAGGCCGCGGCGCTGGTCTCCGAGGTGCTCGAACGGGCCCGCTGAGGCGCGCCTGCCTCCGCCCGGCAAAGCCGCTACCGTGTCGCGACCCCGCCATCGGCGCCCCCGACGAGGAGCACGAGATGGAAGAGCTGGCCGCCGATCTGAGCAGCCTGGACCAGACCGACACGATCGAGGTCGACGTCCTCGATCACCAGCTGGTCGAGGTCGGCGACGAGGTGCAGCTGAACGACCTGTCGAGCGACCGCACGGTCGTCGGCGAGGTCTTCCGGCTGACCGGTGCGCGGGCCTGGATCCGGGTGGCGGACCGCGGCTGAGCAGCGCGGACCTGCGGCGCGCGGGTACCCTGGAGGCATGCGACCAGCCCTCCTTCTCGCCGTTCTCGCCGGCGTTCTCGTCGTCGGCGGGGTGCGGTGGATCGTCGGGCTCCGACGCGACGACGACCACGAGCGCGGCCCCGCCCGCGACGAGCACCGCCGCCGCCGCGGAACGAGTTCCAGGCGCCGCTCCAGATCCAGACCCAGCCCGCGCCGGCGATCGACCTGAAGGACGTCTACGGCAAGCGCTTCGATCTCTCGGACGCGCGCGGCAAGGGCGTCGCGGTCACCTTCGTCTACGCCCACTGCCCGGACGTCTGCCCGCTCCTGCTCGGCGCGCTGCAGGCGACCCACAAGCGGCTCGGCGCCGACGCCAAGAACTTCGTGAACCTGGCCGTCTCGGTCGACCCGAAGGGTGACACCCCGGCGTTCGTGAAGCAGTACCTGAAGGAGCGGCACCTCGGCTCGATCCACTACCTCGTCGGCACGCGCAAGCAGCTGCTGCCGATCTGGAAGGCCTGGAACGTCGCCTCGAACGGCGACCCGGCCCATCCCGAGGCGATCGAGCACAGCTCGCTCATCTACCTCGTCGACACCAAGGGCCGGCTCCGGCTGCTGTACCCGGCCCAGCCGCTCGACTCCAAGGGCCTGCTGCACGACGCACGCCTCCTCGCGCGCGGCGCGTGAGCGACTCGCTCTCCGTCGCGGTTCCAGCGCGGGAGGGCCTGATCGGGCGCGCCTTCCGGTTCCGGCTCGGGCCGGACGTGGTGGCGATCGCGTTCGTCCTCGTGGCGATGGTGCTCGTCCTGTGGCCGCTCGCGATCGGCGGCGAGCTGCCGAAGGCCACCGACACCGACGCGTTCTACGGGCCGTTCGGCGCGTTCCTGCACGACCGGCTGCAGCACGGTGACATCCCGCTCTGGGCGCCCGGTGCGTTCTCGGGGCAGCCGTTCGCCGCCGACGCCCAGTCCGGCGTCTTCTACCCGCCGGCGCTGCTCGCCTACTGGGGACTCGACCCGGCGGACGCGCTGCGGGCGCTGGCCCTGTTCCACTACGCGATCGCCGCGCTCGCCACCTACGCGCTGGTGCGGCTGCTCGGCGGGGGACGGGTCGGCGCGGCCTACGGTGCCCTGGCCTACGCCCTCTCGACCCACCTGATCGCCCGGGCGTCGATGCTCGGACTGCTCGGCGGCGTCGCCTGGCTCCCGGTCTGCCTGCTGGCCGCCGAGGCCGCCGTCCACGCCCGGCCGCAGCGCCGGGCGCTGGCGGTGACCGGGGTCGCGGCGGCGTTCGCCTGCTCGATCCTGGCCGGCTCCCAGCAGATCACCGCGGTCGCCGCGATCGCCTGCGTGCTGTGGCTGTGGATGCGCCGCGGCCGTGAGGGCCTCGTCCTCGGGGTGCTCGGCGTGGCCGCCGGAGTGGGCCTGTCGGCGATCGCCCTGCTGCCGCGCCTCGAGCTGCTGCACGAGTCCACCTCGTCGAGCGGAGTCGCCGATCCCGACGGCATCGGCTCGCTGGTGCCCGGCGACCTGCGGGCGCTGATCGGGCCGTGGGGCGTGAGCCGGTCCGAGATCACCTCGCTGTACGCCGGGGCGGTGACCCCGGCGCTCGCGGTCCTGGCGCTCGTGCGCGGCTGGCGCGAGCGGGCGCCGCTGCTCGTGCTGATCGTCCTCGCGCTCGTCTGGGGATCCGGGCTCGCCGGCTGGCTGCTGCAGCCGTTCCCGCTCGTCAGCAGCCTGGCCTCGCACGAGCCCGTGCGCGGCATGGCCCTGCTGGTGCTCGCGCTGGCGGTGCTCGCAGGACTCGCGTTCGGGCCGCTCGCCAGCCGTCCGAAGGCCTCGGCGGTGCTCGCGCTGTCGGCCCTGATCGCCCTGGCCGCGGGCCGGGGCGCGGCGCTCGAGCTCGACTACCTCGTGCCGCTCGCGGCTGCCGTCGCGGTCGTGCTGCTCCTGCGCAACCCGCGCTACGCCACGGTCGGCGCCGTCGTCCTGCTGGTGGTGCTGGCGGCAGACCTCGGCTGGCACGGCTACCAGCGCTTCAGCTGGAAGGCCGACGCGGACATCCTGCCGCCGCCGACGGCCAGCACGCAGTTCCTGCTCGACCGCCAGGCCGCAGAGGGGCCGTTCCGGATCGCCACGATCGCGCCGTTCGCGGTCCTGAACCACCAGCTCGGGAGCGTCCGCACGCCGCAGGCCCGGGCCCTCCTGCTCGACCAGGCTGCGGTGGCCTACGGGCTCGAGGACGTCGCCGGCTACAACCCGGTGCACCTCGACTCGTACGACCGCTACATGCGGCGCTCGAACGGCGGGCACAGCGTCGACCGCCACTTCGAGCTGGCGCTGCGGGCGGGCACCCGAGAGCTGCGCGCGCTCTCGGTGCGCTACTACATCTCGCCCCCCGGGGACCAGCCGAAGGGGCTGCGGGTGGTCAAGACGACCCGCCTCGCGGTCGTCACCGAGGATCCCGGCGCCCTGCCCTTCGTCCGGCTGAACGCCGGCGGCAAGACCGTCGCGGCCACGGTGCTCGACCGCGAGCCCGACCGCATCGTCGCCCGCACCCCGGCCGGCTCCGCCGCGGGCCGGGTCGTCGTCGCCGACCTGGCCTACCCGGGCTGGAAGGTGTCGGTCGACGGCAAGCCGGCGAAGGGCCTGGTCGTGGACGGGGTGCTGCGCGCGGTCGACGTCCCCGCCGGCAGCCACGTCGTCGAGTGGACGTTCGCGCCGGCGGCCATCCGCCACGGTGCGCTGCTCAGCGGCCTCACGGCGATCCTGCTCGGCGCCGCGTGCCTGCTCGGCGTGCTGCGCCGCGTTACTGGACGGTGATCCCGCCGCGCACCCGCTGCAGCGCCATGCGCACGTGCGCCTCGGGCACCTGCGGGTTGAACAGCGGGCTGCGCAGCGGCGAGGAGAGCAGACGGTTCAGGAGCGCGATGCTCGCCGGGTGCACCTTGACCGACTCGTGGGCCAGCAGGTAGGCGACGCCGAGGATCTCGCGGGAGTGCCGGCTCACCCGGTCGGGCAGGGCGTAAAGGACGGGGCTCGACGGCTCGAGGCCGTCCGCCTCGAGCACCAGGCGGGTGAGCGAGCGAGCCAGCGTCTGGCGCACCAGCGGCGTGGAGATGCGCCGGGCGGCGCGGGCCACCTCGGGGATGGCGTAGGCCGAGCGCTGGCTGACCAGCCGGACGATCAGGGCGTGCCGGTCGGAGCGGGCCAGGAGCGCCACGGCCAGCCCGGCCGCGGCGCCGGCCGCCGCCGGCAGCGCCAGGTCGAAGCGGCCGAGGACGACCAGCAGCACCGCGCCCAACGCGGCCGCGGCGCCCCAGGTGGCCGCGTCGCGGTGGCGCTTGCCCAGGCGCTCGAGCGCGCCCTGGGCAGCGTGCGGGTCGACCGCGCGGTCGTCGATGATGCTCTGTGCCGAGCTCACTGAGTCTGACGATTCCGCTCGCGCGCACCACCTGAAACGTCAACCTGCGCGGCCCGGCCCGACGAGCGGGCCGGGCCGCGCGTCGACGGTCATCCGCGGAGGGTGATCGTGCGGGTCGTGCGCGTGGTGCCCTTGGCCGTCTTGACCGCGACGGTGAGGGTCACGTGGAGGACGTGCTTCTTCTTCAGGAGCTTCTTGCCGGCCGCCGTGAGGTGGAAGGTGAGGCTCTTCTTGCTGCCGGCCTTGAGGGCGAAGCGCAGCGTGGCGAGCTTCACCTTGCCGCTCGTCATGGTCGCGGTGCCGGAGCACGCCGTGCCCTTCGCGCAGCCCAGGCCGAGCTTGCCGGCGCCGGCGACGACCTTGACCGCGGCCGTCGTGACGCTGGGCTTCGGGCCGGTCGACGGGCTCGTCCCGCCGGTGCCGCCCGTTCCGCCGGCGCCGCCGTTGGTGCCGCCGGCACCGCCGGTCGCGCTGTTGACGAACACCGCAGTGGCGTCGGAGGTGGCGCTCTCGGCGCCGTTCGTGGCGGTGACCCGGCAGGAGACCGCCGCGCCCGAGTCGGCCGAGGTCAGCCTGTAGGTGTTGGCGGTCGCGCCGGGGATCGCGGTGCCGTTGCGCCGCCACTCGACGGCCAGCGTGCCGGCGTTGACCCAGGTGCCGAGCGAGCAGGTGAGCGTCTCGCCGACGTTGGCCGCGCCGCTGATCTGCGGGGCCACGCTGGCGCTCGGCATCGCCGGCACGCCGGCCGCGGCGGAGGCCACCGACAGGCTGCCGGCGGCGTTCGACGCCGTGACCCGGCAGCTGATCGAGTGACCGCCGTCGACCGCCGCGTTGGTGTACGAGGCGCTCGCGGCGCCGCCGATCGGCAGGCCGTCCCGCAGCCACTGGTAGGCGTAGGTGAACGTGGGCGAGCCCGTCCAGGTGCCCGGCGAGCAGGCGAGCTGGCGTCCGACCCGAGACTCGCCGGCGATGGCCGGTGCGACGGCGTTGGAGGGCACCGCGATCACCGAGACGAGCGCGCTGTCGGCCTGGCTGGCGCCGGACTCGTTCGTCGCCGTGACCCGGCAGCGGAGCTGCTGCAGGGCGTCCGCGGCGGCGATCTGGTACTGCGCGCTGCCGCCGACCACCTGGGCGCCGCGCAGCCAGCTGTAGGTGTAGCCCGGCGAGCCGATCCAGGCGCCCGGGCCGCAGGTCACGAAGGAGCCGACGGTCGTCGTCCCCGACAGGGTCGGGAGCGAGGAGACCTGGGGGATCGACGGCACCGTGCGACTGCCCGAGGCCGTCGTCCGCGAGCCGCCCGGACCGCTCGCCGTCACCGCGCAGGTGAGGACGTGGTTCAGGTCGGCCGAGACGACGGTGTGGGTCGAGCCGGTGTCGACGGCCAGGCCGTCGCGCTTCCAGGCGGTCAGCGTAGGGCGGCGACACGGTGCCCGTCCAGGAGCCCGACGAGCAGGTCAGGCCGGTGCCGGTGCCGCCGGCGACGGTCGTGCCGCTGATCTGCGGCGCCGCGGTGTTCGCCGGCGGGCCCGGGATCGAGACCGCGAGCGAGTCGGCGGTCGTCGCCCCGTCGGTGTTGGTCGCGGTGACCCGGCAGCTGATCGCCGCGCCGCCGTCGTCGTTGCCGACGGTGTAGGTCGTGGCGGTCTGGCCGGCGATCGGGCCGCCCGGCGTGCGCCACTCGTAGGTGTAGCTCGTGCTCGCGACCATGCCCGTCCACAGGCCCTTGTCGCAGGTCAGCGTCTGGCCGACGGCCAGGGTGCCGGTGATGCTCGGGATCGTGGTGTTGGTCGGGATCGTGGTGAACGTGGCGTAGTTCTGCTGGGTGACGCCGTTCGCGCTGGCGCTGGTGACGACGTTCTTGTACGAGCCGCCGGCGTACAGGGTCGAGCCGCGGACCGCGAGCACGTTGACCGTGCCGTCGGGGTCCGGCGTCCAGCCGATCGAGGCTCCGGAGTCGGTGCCGAGCGCGGCCAGCCGCTTGGGCTGGCTGCTCGGGGTGCCGGTGAAGACTCTGGAAGTCGCCGCCGACGTAGATGCGCGGGCCGGCGACGGCGATCGCGTACACCGACGCGTCGGCGCCCGGGTTCCAGGCGGTGGCGGTGCCGTCGGTCGGCGAGATCGCGGCGATGCGGCCGCGCGGCTGGCCGCCCGCGGTCGTGAAGTCGCCACCGACGTACAGCAGGTCGCTCGAGGCGGCGTTGCCCAGCGAGTAGGCGAGGGCGCGCACCGCGCCGTCCGGCGCCGGGTTCCAGGTCTGCAGCGAGCCGTCGGTCTCGGCGAACGCCGCGAGCCGCTGCCGCGGCGTCCCGTTCGAGAGGCCTGCGTGCAGGAACAGCCCGCCGGCGTACAGCGTGCCGCGGCCGACGGCCAGCGTGTAGACCTCGTCGTCGACGCTGGCGGCGAAGCTCGAGCGCACGACGCCGGTGGTGGCGTCGATCGCCGCGAGCCGGTTGTGGGTCGCCCCGCCGACGGTGGTGAACGAGCCGCCCGCGTACACGTCCGGGCCGTCGATGACGAGCGCCGCGACGTTGCCGGTGGCCGGGTCGACGTTCGGGTTCCACGACGTGAGCGTCGGGGTGGTGCCCGTGGTGAGCGCGCCGAGCTTGTTGCGCGTCTGGCCGGCGAGGGTCGTGAAGACGCCGCCGACGTACAGCGTGCCCTCGTCGGCCGACAGGGCCAGGGCCTGCACCGAGGAGTCGGCGCCCGGGTTCCAGGCGGTCGGCACGCCGTTCTGGTCGATCGCCGCGAGGTTGTCGCGGGGCACGCCGCCGGTGCTCGTGAAGTCGCCGCCCGCGTACACCTCGTGCGAGCCGTCGTTGGGGTTGTCGCTCACGGCGAGCGCGTAGACCGCCGACGTGCCGCTCGGGTCGTTGGTGCCCGGGTTCCAGGTCTCGATGGCGGTCGCGTCGAGCGCCCGCAGCGCTGCGATCCGGCCGCGCTGCTGGCCGCCGATGTCGGAGAAGGCGCCGCCGGCGTAGATCGTGCTGCCGGACACCGCCAGCGACTCGACCGGCCCGCCCGGGTTCGGATCCCACGAGGAGTGGAGGCCCGAGGTCGCGTCGGTGGCGATCAGGTCGTCGCTGAAGTTGCCGCCGGCATACAGGGTCGAGCCGTCGGCGGACAGGGCGAGCGCGTCGACGCGGTAGCCGGTGGTCTTCGGGATCGAGGCGTTGTAGGACAGCGCGCCGGCGGTGCTGGTGCTGATGGCGGCGACGTAGTTGCGGCCCGTGCCGCCCGTGCACAGCGCGTCGGTCGCGCCCACGCAGGTGAAGGTGCCCGCGGCGTAGACCGTGTCGCCGGCCGCGTTGACCGTCAGCGCGTTGACGCTGCGCGTTCGTCCCGAGCGTGTCCCAGCTCGTGGCCCGGCCGAACGCCGCGTGGGCCACGGTGTGGTCGATGTCGACCGCGGCCAGGCTGTCGCGGGTGTCGGGCCCGACGGTGTCGAAGTCGCCGCCGACGAACAGCACGTTCGAGTCGGTCGGCGAGAGCGCCAGGGCGCGCACCGGATGGTTCAGGTTCGGGTTCCAGGAGCTCAGCCCGCCGGTCGTGGTGTCGATCTCGGCCAGCCGGTTGCGGGTCGTCGAACCGGTGGTCGGCGAGAACGAGGTGAAGTCGCCGCCGACGTACAGCCAGCGGTGCACCCCGCTCTGCAGCGCGAGCGCCCGGACGGTGTTGTTCGGGTTCGGATGGAAGGACGAGGCCACCGAGCGGTCGGGCAGGATGTGGGCCAGGTTCTTGATGGCCTGGCCGCCGACCTTCGTGAAGCTGCCGCCGATGTAGAAGCCGCCGACGCCGTCGGGGACGACGGCGTAGACCTTGCCGACGACCTCGCGCCAGCCGGTCATCGGCGGGGTGCCGACGGTGTCGCGATCGAGACCGCGCCGCCGCCGGTCCGACGGCCCGACGTAGTGGAAGTTGCCCCCGATGTAGGTCGTGCCCGACGTCGTCGGCTGGATGGCGTAGACCGGGCCATCCGCCATCCAGGTCGGGTCGGGCAGGCTCGTCGGGATCGCCAGCGCGGATGGCGCGGCGACCAGGAGGCCTGCGACGGCGAAGGCCGGTGCGAGCAGGCGCGCGAGCGCGCCGTGAGGGTGCGTGCTGGGCAACGGAAAACTCCAGGGCGAGATGATGCTGGCCCGGGCGTTCCCCCGCTCGGCTGCGGCCGCCCGTCGCAGGCCAGCTAGCTCATCTTCGGCCAGTTGGCGCGCGAAGCGAATCCCTCCGAGGAGGGGTTCAGGCGCCCTTGCGGGAGCCGATCCACCTGAGCACGGCGTCGGGCGATCTCGCGTGCCTTCAGCGCGAGCCACAGCTCCAGCCGGTCGCGCGGCGTCCTGCAGGTCGCGCCCGCTGAGCTCCTGGATGCGGGCGATCCGGTAGCGCAGCGTGTGCCGGTGCACGTCGAGCCGCGCGGCGGCGTCGGCCCAGCGCCCGTTGGCCTCGATGTAGGCCTCGAGCGACTCGCACAGGTGGGCGTTGGTGCGCCGGTCGTGCAGCTCGAGCGGGCCGAGCACGGCGTCGCAGAACAGCTCGAGGCCGCGGGACTCCTGCAGCGACAGGATCAGCCGCAGGGAGCCGAGGTCGGCGGGCGTGCCGACGCGGGCGCCGCCGAGCGCCGCGCTGGCCTCGAGCGCGTAGCGGGCCTCGTCGTGGGCCAGGCGGAGCTCCGCGCGGCCGCTGCGGGGCGCGCCGACGCCGGCGGCCGCGGGCTCGCCGAGGGCCGTCCGCATCGCCTCGAGGAGCGCGCCGGCGCGCTCCTCGGCGAGCTCGGCGGTCGGGGCCTCGAACAGCACGCAGACGGCCTCGTCGCGGGGCGCCGCGACGGCGCGCACGCCGAGCGCGGCCAGCGCCTCGACCGCCGCGCGGTCGGCCCGGGCGGGCGCCCCGGCGACCCGCACCAGGGCGAACGTCAGGAGCTCGTCGTCGGCGAATCCGTGCAGCGCGGTGCGGCGGGTGAGCTCCCGCTCGGGGAGTGCGCTGTCGAGCAGCTCGTCGAGCAGGTCGCCGGCGAGCCGGCGCTCGGTCTCGCGCACCGCCCGCCGCTTCAGCAGCTCGACCGCGAGCACGCTGCGGGCGTGGCCGAGCAGCACCTCGTCGGCCTCGCTCAGCGCGCCGGCAGCCTCGATCGTCGCGTCGAGCCCCTCGGCCGAGCGGATCTCGAGCCGCGACACCGGCCGCTCCGGCGCCGGCTCGTCGGGCCAGCCCGAGGCGGCCAGGAGGTCGCCGCGCTCGTCCCGCAGCCGCAGGGCGAAGCCGGTGAGCCGGGCCGTCTCGTCGACCAGCGCGTCGAGCCCGCGCTCCTCGAGCACCAGCGCCGTGAGCCGCTCGTGGACGTCGAGGGCCCGGCGCATCGCGTGGGCCTGCTCGTTGACCAGCCGGGTCATGGCGACCTCGGTCACGGCCACGAACGGCAGCTCGTAGGGGATCGTGAAGACCGGGAAGCCGAGCTCGTCGGCCAGCTCGACGAGCGCCTCGGGGACGCTGTCGTGGCCGAGGCCGACCCCGAAGCCGAGCCCCGGGCAGGGGACCGCGTCGATCAGGCGGACGAAGCGCCGGCAGGTCTCGGCGTCCTTCAGCGCGAGGCCCGTGGTGACGAGCAGCTCGCCGCCGCGCAGCCACGGCGTCGGGTCGACCTCCTCGGTGAAGGTGAGCCAGCGGATCGGCCGCTGGGCGCCGGCCCGGCCGGCCACCAGGTCCAGGCCGAGGCCCGGGTGGCCGACCAGGTCTGCGACGGTCAGCACCGCCGCCGCCTCAGCCCATGCGCGCCTGCGCGCCCGCGAGCACCACGTCGAGCACGCCGATCGCCTCGTCGATGTGCTCGCGCGTGCAGATCAGCGGCGGCGAGAGCTGGATCACCGGGTCGCCGCGGTCGTCGGCGCGGCAGATCAGCCCGTGCTCCCAGAGGGCGGGGGAGACGTAGCCGCGCAGGAGCTTCTGGCACTCCTCGGAGGTGAACGTCTCGCGCGTGTCCTTGTCCTTCACCAGCTCGATCGACTTGAAGTAGCCGACCCCGCGGACGTCGCCGACGATCGCGTGGCGGTTCATCAGGCCCATCAGCTGGTCGTGGAAGTAGTCCTCGTTGCGCTGGACGTTCCCGATCAGGTCCTCGCGCTCCATGATCTCGAGGTTCCGCAGGGCGACGGCCGCGGCGACCGGGTGGCCGCCGAAGGTGATGCCGTGGCTCCAGAAGCCGCCGGCCAGGAACGGCTCGGCGACCTTGTCCGAGATCATCACCGCGCCGAGCGGCTGGTAGGCGCTGGTGATGCCCTTGGCCGTGGTGATCATGTCGGGCTGGTAGTCGTACTTCAGCGAGCCGAACCACTCGCCGACGCGCCCGAAGCCGCAGATCACCTCGTCGGCGACCTGCAGGACGCCGTAGTGGTCGCAGATCTCGCGCACGCGGCTGTGGTAGTCGGGGTGCGGGGTGAACGTCCCGCCGGCGTTCTGGACGGGCTCCATGATGACCATGGCCACGGTGTCCGGGCCCTCGGACTCGATGGTCTCGGCGACCTCGTCGGCGCACTGCAGCGTGCAGGCGCCCTTCTCGGCGCAGTACTTGCAGCGGTAGCGGTTCGTGTTGGCGACGTGGCGGACGCCGGAGACGAGCGGCTCGAACGGGTTGCGCAGCTCGGGGATGCCGGTGATCGAGAGCGCGCCCATCGTCGTGCCGTGGTAGGCGATCTTGCGGGCGATGACCTTGCGCCGGTTCGGCTGGCCGCGGTGGGCGTGGTACTGGCGGGCCATCTTCCACGCCGCCTCGACGGCCTCGGAGCCGCCCGAGACGAAGAAGAAGCGGTTGATGTTCGCCGGAGCGAGGTCGGCGAGCTTGTCGGCGAGCTCGATGGCCGGCGGGTGCGCGTACGTCCAGTTCGTGTAGAACGGGAGGCGGGCCATCTGCTCGGCCGCGACCTGGCCGAGCTCCTCGCCGTAGCCGTAGCCGATCTGCACGGTGAACAGGCCCGCCAGCATGTCGAGGTAGCGCTTGCCGCGGGTGTCGTACAGGTACGGCCCGTCGCCGCGCTCGATGATCGGCAGCTCGGTCTGCTGGTACGCCGACATGTGCGTGAAGTGCAGCCAGAGATGGTCGCGGGCCTTCTGCTGCAGCTCCGCGTGTTGCTCGCTGAGTTCGATCGCCACGCAAACGCTCCTTGGCTGGCTTCACGGTCGCGGGGTCGAGCCTAGCAGGGGCCCCCTCCCGTTTGTCCAGAGTGGACAAACGATCACGACCCGGCCCGAGCCCACCTCCAACGCACTAGAGTGCCGTCCGTTCCGCACGTTCGCGAGAGAGAGGTCGCAGAGCTCATGGCCGTCGAGCAGCGCACCGGTGAGGCCTCCGCCCGCCTTCTGTCCGAAAAGGAGCGTTGGGTGTCGCAGCGGAGCCCGGGTCGGTAGGGCGCGTGGCCAATTGGCCATCGGGACGCCGCGCGGCCAATTGGCCACCCGAGGGCGCGTGGCCAATTGGCCACGGCCGCGATCGGCCTCGCGCTCCTGGCCGCGAGCTGCGGCACCGGCGGCTCCGAGGGGAGCCCGCCGCGGCTCCCCGCTCCGCCGCCGCCCGTCACCATGACCGTGTCGACCGGCGTCGAGCCCGAGGGCACGCTCGACCTCGTCGCCCCGCCCGGCGCGTTCCCGCGCGCCCTGCTCGAGCGCTTCACCCGCACCAACGGCTGCCTGGTCTCGGTGCACGCGGCCCCCGACCCGAGCCGCCTGTCCGGCCTGCTCGGGGCGAAGGGGCAGGCAGCCGACGTGGTCGCGGTGCGCTCCGACCGGGCCCGCGAGCTGATCGACGACGGCCTCGTCGCGGCCCTCGACCGGCGTGAGCTGTCGATGCTGAACCAGCTCGCCCCGCCGTTTCGCCGCCCGGACGCGACGACCGTGGACGGCAGCGTCTACGGCGTTCCCTACCTGTGGGCGGTGCAGGCGCTCCTCACCGTCCGCCGCGCGTTCCCCGAGGGCGCGCCCGTGAGCTGGCGGGTCCTGTACACGCGACGCTGGGTGGCCAGCTCGCCATTCCGGACTCCACCCTGCAGGTCGCAGCCGCCGCGCGCTACCTCGGCTACCGGCAGCCGTTCTCGCTCAACCAGACCCAGCTCGCCGCCGTCGGACGGCTCCTGCAGGTGCAGCGGCCCCTGGTGCGGCTGTACGGCAGCGTGCCGGCCGTGCAGTCGCTCCTGCGCAGCGGCACCGTCGTCGCAGCCGCCGGGCCGCCGAGCGTCGACCCGCGGCGCGGCCTCGGAGATCGAGGCGACGGTGCCGCAGGAGGGGACGATCGGCTGGACGCAGACGCTCCTCCTCGGCGTCCACGCGAAGCACCCGCGCTGCGCCTACCGGTTCCTGCAGTTCGTGCTCCTGCCGCGCTCCCAGGCGCGGCTCGGCGGCGGCCAGCGGCGCGGGGCCGACGAACCCGCTCGGCTGCCGGGTCGCGGTGAAGCAGGTGTGCCAGGCCGCTCTACCGCGGCGCGGACCCGGCGATCCTGCAGCGGGTGAGCTTCGCCGGGCCGCCGGGCACCGCCGCGACCGGGCGCGGCGACTGGGCCGACGTGTGGTCTGCGTCACGCACCGCGACCACCCCGTCGGGCTGATTCAGGCGGCGTCGCCGCCGGCGAGCAGCTCGGCCCAGCGCGGGTCGCTGTCGATCGCCGAGGCGCGCGAGCCGAGCAGGCGCTTCACGGCGCGCCGCAGCTCGTCGTCGTCCTTCGTGAAGCGCGCGGTGCCCTCGTCGATGACCAGCGCACCGGTCGCCTGCAGCCGGCGCTGGACGCCGAGCTCGAGCAGCCGCTCGATCACGTCGGCGCCGCTGCTGTTGGCGCGAGCGCCCTCGGCGAGGGCCAGCAGGAGGTCGTCCGAGGTGAGCGAGAGGTCGGTCGCCTCGTTGACCAGGGAGACGGCGTCGCGGGCATGCTGGCGGGCCCGCTCGGTCGACCCGGCGCGCAGCGCGACGCTCAGTGCGCGCAGCTGGCGGCGGAGCGGGTCGTAGACGATGTCGAGGGCGTTCACGGTTGCGCCACGTTAGGCGGAATCGCTCGTTCTGCCATCCCCCGCGCGGGGGATAGACGGAGGGGCGCGGTCTCCTCCGATTCGACAGCACGCCGATCCCGCTGGTAGGGTGCGCCGCTATGTTCGCCGTTCGAGGCCGGACTGTGGCCCCCGACCGGGCCGCCGGCGCCAGAGCGACTGCGGCGCTTGCCCTGGTGGCGTCGATTCTCGTCGCCATGTTCTATGCGACCCCTGCACGCGCTGACCGAATTCAGGAAAAGCGCGCAGAGGCAGCCGCTGCACTGGAGCACCTCCAGGGCATGCAGCGCGACCTCGAGATCGTGATCCAGCGCTACGACGGAGCCGCGTCAGAAGCTGCAGGACACGCAGGGGCGGATCGAGGAGAACGAGGCCCGGCTGAAGGTCGCGAAGGCGAACCTGAACCTCTCGCTGGCCGACCTCGAGGGCTCGATGGTCGCGGCCTACAAGAGCGGCCGGCCCGACATGCTGCAGACGGTGCTGGCGTCGCACTCGCTGTCGACGATGCTCGACCAGGTCGACCTGTACCACCGCGCGAACCGCTACAACGCGAGCGTCCTGCAGCGGGTGCGGATCTACAAGCGCGAGGTCGTGCAGCGCAAGCGCCAGCTCGGCATCGAGAAGAAGCACCGGCAGTCCGCAGTGGCCGAGCAGGCCCGCCGCCGGACGGCCGTTCGCACCGGGATCCGGGCTCAGAACTCCTACCTTGCCGGCCTGAACCGCGAGATCCGCCGGCTGGTCATCGAGCGCCGCGAGGCGCTGCAGCGGGCCGCTCTGGCCCGCGCCGCCGCAGCCCGTGCGGCTCTCCAGCAGGCCCGCCAGCAGCAGCAGGTGTCGCTGAACAGCGGCATCGGCGGCGCGACTCCGGTGTCGAGCACCAGCGTCGACACGAGCAGCGGCGACACCAGCAATGGCGGGGGCGACACCACCGTGGTGGTCGCACCGCCGGCGTCGAACCTCGGCGCCAGCGCTGCCCAGTACGCGCTCGGCGAGCAGGGCGTCCCGTACGTCTGGGGCGGCTCGAGCCCTGGCGGCTTCGACTGTTCCGGCCTGGTCGTCTGGGCCTACGCCCAGGCGGGCTACGGCGGCCTGCCGCACTACACCGGCTCGTTGTGGAGCTCCGGCGTCCACGTCGCCTCGAGCGACCTGGCCCCGGGCGACCTCGTGTTCTTCCACGGCCTGAGCCACGTCGGGATCTACATCGGCGGCGGCCAGTTCGTGCACGCGCCGCACACCGGCGACGTGGTCAAGGTGTCCAGCCTGAGCGACCCGTGGTACTCGTCCGGGTTCGACGGCGGCGTCCGCATCACCGGCTGACCGCGATCTCGACCTCGAGTCGAGGATGAGCGTTACCTGGGCGCTGGATGCCGGAGACGGCGTGCGGGGCGTCGGCATCGACGTCGTCGTGCCCGCGGCGAGCACGGTCAAGCCGCTGATCGCCGTCGCCCTGTGGCAGGAGGTGCGCGCCGGCCGCATCGATCCCGACGAGCTCGTGCCCGAGGGGTACGCGCTGGCGGGCGGCAACTCGCTGGTGGACGCGCTGCCCGGCATCCGGCTGCGGCTGCGGGACGCGGCGGCGCTGATGCTGGCGGTGTCCGACAACACGACCTCGAACGTCCTGCTCGACCGCCTGGGGTTCGATCGGGTCAACGAGCAGGCCGACGCGCTCGGCCTCGCGGCGACGCGTCTCGGGCGCCGCTTCATGGACGCCGCCGCGATCGAGGCGGGCGCCGAGAACTGGACGTCGGCCGGCGACCTCGTCCGCCTGCTGCGGGCGCTGGCGGTCCCCGGACGGCTGCCGGACGACGTCCGCCTGCCCGTGCTGGCCGCCCTGGCCGTCTCGCAGCACCTGGACGTCCTCGGCGAGGTCGTGCCCGAGGACCAGCTTCTCGGCGTCAAGGCGGGCTCGCACGAGCGCGCCCTGCACGACACCGCCCTGGTCGGCCCGCCGGGCGCGGCCAATTGGCCACGCGCCGAACTGGCCAATTGGCCAAGCGGCGAACTGGCCGGCCACGCGGCGATCTGGCCAATTGGCCGCGAGGGGATCTGGCCAATTGGCCACGGGGCCCGCTGGCCGTCGCGATCTGCTCCTCGCCGCCGGCGTCGAAGGACGCCCTGCGGGCCACCGCGCGCGCGGTGCTCGAGCCGTTCCTCGGCTAGTCGCTGCGTCGCACGGCGGCCACGCTGTTGCCGCTCGTGTCGAGGATCCGCACCCGGACGGCGAACGGGCCCGCCGGCGCCTGGATCGGCAGCAGCGCGGTGCCATGCGTCGCCTGTTCGCGCAGCACGACCGTCTGCCTGCCGAGCGTCGCCCAGACCGTGACGTACGGCGACTTGGCCTCCCGCACCGACCACAGGACCTGGACGCGGTGGCGCCCTCCGCGTCCGACGCCCACGCCCAGGAGGTCGGGCGGTGAGGTGTCCCGGCGCACGTCGACCTGCACCAGCGGCTGGGGCCGCGAGCGGTTGCCGGCGATGTCCACGCCGACGACCTGGACGGTGTACCGGCCAGGAGCGGCCGGCCGGCCGCCGACCATGCCGTTCCAGGCCACCCGCAACGGGCCGCGCCCGCGCGTGCCCAGCGGCTGTTCGACCACCGCACGGCCGCGGGCGTCCGCGACGCGCAGGGTCAGCGCCGCCCGCTTGTCGAGGATGCCGGTGGCGCCGACGCCGTCGCGGAACCCGTCGCGCGGCGCCGGGTACAGCACCTCGACCGCCCGCCGCGGTGCGGTGACCGTCGGCGGCGTGACCCGGTAGCGGGCGAACCGCTGGTGCTCGCGCGCGAAGATCGGCAGGCCGGTCGCGCGGGCGAGCTGGCCGAGCTGGTAGGTCATGAAGTCGTGGTAGCCGAGGTCGGCCTCGGCATGGCCCTCGTACAGCGACCAGGCGCCGGTGTCGTAGCTCGGCACGATGTTCGCGAGGTTCACGGCTCCGGCGATGCCCCAGCCGCGGGCCCGGCGATCGCCGGTGATCCTGGAGTAGCTCAGGAGCGAGATGACGACCTGCATGTCGGCGTTCAGCACCCGCATGCCCGGAGCGAACGCGTAGAGCGGCCACCACGCGCCGCTCGAGGCCGTCGGGACGTCGCTCGGCTGCCGGATCGGTCCGCTGCCCCGCCGGAGCCCGTCGATGTCGTCGGACCGGGTCAGACCGGGCAGCACGGCTCGGGCCAGGGCGAGGTCGGCGCGGTTGCCGGTCGCCTTCCACGCGCGTGCCAGGGCCTGCAGCGCGACGCCCTGGGCCATCGCGCTTCGCCAGGGGGCGCGGCCCGTCCCGTAGTCGAAGTCGTAGTCCCACGTGACCCACCCGCCAGGCTGCGGGACGGCGAGCGCCGCGAGCGCGTCGATCTGTCGCTGCATGCCGGCGTAGTCGTGCGCGAACCAGTGCCGGTTCGCCTCGACCCAGTTGAACAGCGGGTGGAGCACGAGCCCGTGCCCGGGGTAGTAGGCGTAGACCAGGGGGTCGCCCGGCAGCTGCACCCGCTCCCGGTACCCCGGCCGGCCGCGGGTCGAGAACCAGCGGCGGTTGGCCTCGAGCTGTCGGAAGACCGCTGGCTGCCGCTGCGTGGTGAGCTGCCCGCGGCGGGCCACCTTCGCCGCCTCGTGCAGCGCGTCTGCCAGGTCTGCCGCCTGTCCGACCTCGCCGCGGCGGTCGAGGACGCGCAGCGTCGCGACGGTGGCCCGCAGCTCGCGAAGGTCGCGCCCGGCGTCCGCGCCCTGCAGGCGGCGGCCCTGCACGTCCTGGCCGAGCGCGGCCCGGATCGCGGAGGCGTCGGCGCCGATTGGCCAACTGGCCAGCGCGGCAGTTGGCCAATTGGCCACGACCGCCGCGAGGGCCCCGAGGGTCCAGGCGATCCGCGCTGCCATGCCGCGTCGCCGGCCCGGGCGCAGCGTCGCTCGCTGCCCCGCTCGACGGCCATCGATCCGTTCGGGCGCGCCCTGCGAATGCAGGTGCAGCCAGCCTCGTAGGTGTCGTTGCCCGGGGTGCCATCGGTGGTCGGCCGCTGGCCGGTCGCCGGCGTGTTCTGGCCTACACCAGTCATCGGCTCGACCCCGTTCGGCCTGAATGCCGGGAACCGGGCATAGGGCACCCCCCGTCCCACCGCTAGGGAATCCCCCGATGCGACCGGTTGACCCCACCGGTTAGCGTCACTGGCGTCGGGGAGACGACACACAGGCGCATGGAGGACGACGTGGCAACGAGCGTGATCGACGAGATGGAGGACGTGGTCGAGCCGAAGGCTGGCCGCGGTCTCGACGCGTACGGGTTCGAGCTCGTCACGAACGATGACGAGGACGAGGCCGACGAACAGGTCGAGGAAGACTCCGAGGACGACGGCACGACGGTGGACGTGAACGTCCGCTACCGCGACCACGATCCGGTCCGCGCCTACCTGCGCGAGATCGTCAAGGTGCCCCTGCTGACCGCCGAGCAGGAAGTCTCGCTGGCGAAGCGCATCGAGCGCGGCGACAACGCGGCTCGCCGGCAGCTGATCGAGGCGAACCTGCGCCTCGTGGTCTCGATCGCGAAGCGCTACGTCGGCCGCGGGATGCTGTTCCTGGATCTGATCCAGGAGGGCAACCTGGGCCTGATGCGGGCCGTCGAGAAGTTCGATTGGCGCCGCGGCTACAAGTTCTCGACCTACGCGACCTGGTGGATCCGGCAGGCCATCACCCGTGGCATCGCCGACCAGGCCCGCACGATCCGCATCCCGCTGCACGTCGTCGAGGCCATGAACCGGCTCGGCTACACCCAGCGCCAGCTCACCCAGGAGCTCGGCCGCGAGCCGACCGTCGAGGAGCTCGCCGCCAGCACCGAGCTCAGCGAGGCCCGCGTCGAGCAGCTCGTGAAGCTCGGCCAGGACCCCGTGTCGCTCGAGGCTCCGGCCGGCGAGCAGGAGGACTCCTCCCTGGGCGATCTGATCGAGGACGAGGAGCGCACCCGGCCGCACCACGCGGTCATCCAGCAGTCGCGGCGCGATGACGTCCGCGGCCTGCTCGGCAACCTGTCCTGGCGCGAGCGCACCGTGCTCGAGCTCCGCTACGGCCTCAACGGCGAGGACCCCCAGACCCTCGAGCAGGTCGGCCGCCGCTTCGGCGTCACCCGCGAGCGCATCCGCCAGATCGAGGTTCGCAGCCTCGCCAAGCTCAGCCTGCAGGGCGAGGAGCTCCAGCTCAGCGCCTAGCTCGATCCTCCCCGACCCGCGCTGGCGGCGACCCGCCGCCAGCCGCCGGCGCCCGCGTCCCGCCTGGTGACGCGCTGGCGCCGGCACCCGTCGGGACGGGGCATCCGGGCGCTCGGCGCCCACCGCACCAGAGAGGCCGTCGCTGACGTTCCGTCGTGTTGGCGGGAGCTACCCGTCGGCGTCACCTCCGCCGAGCGCCGTCATGCCAGCGCCGGCGTGAGCGCCTCGAGCGCTCGCGCGATCCGCTCGCGCGCCGCGTCGGGCGCCGCGAAGAGAGGGGCACGCACGTGGGCCGCTCGCGGGTCCTGCAGAGCGACGCCCGCGCGGTAGCCGGCCGGCGCGGAGCCGGCTGCCCGGATCGCCTGCTGCACACCGGTCAGCGCGCGCGTGAGCTGCATCGCCTGCGCGCCGTCGCCGCGCTCGACCGCGGCGCCGATCGCGACGCAGGCATCGGGGGCGACGTTCGCCAGCGCGAGAACGCCGCCGTGGCCGCCGGCGAGCAGGCACGGAGCGAACAACGGCGCCGATCCGGCGAAGGCGGCGAAGCCCTCCGGCGCGGCGTCGATGATGGAGAGCAGCCGGGAGAGCTCGTCGCCGGATTCCTTGACGCCCTGGACGACCCCGTCGCGCGCGAGCTCGGCGAGCAGGTCGACCGGGAAGCGGTCGCCGGCCATCGCCGGCATCGTGTACGCCAGGACAGGGAGCCCGCCGGCGGCATCGGCGACTGCCCGGAGGTAGGTCCGCTGCTCGTCGGCGCCGATCCGGTTGTAGTACGGAGTGACCACCAGCACGGCCGACGCTCCGGCCTGCGCGGCGTGCTCGGCGAGCTCGCAGGTCGCGCGCGTGGTCGGCGCACCCACGTGCGCGGTGAGCGACACCCTTCCACCGGCGGCCGCCGCGATGGCCTCGAGAAGGCCGCGCCGCTCGTCGAGCGAGAGCAGGTGGAACTCGCCGGTCGAGCCCGATACGACGAGCCCGTCGACACCTGCCTCCACGAGGCGCGCAGCGTGCGCGGCCGTGGCCTCGGGGTCGACGCGCTCGTGCGCATCGTAGAACGTGATGAGAGCTGGATAGACGCCGCGACGAAGCATGCTGCAAGCATAGATGAAACGAGAAGGCCGTCGAGTGACACGTGCGCTTCTTAACAGTGCGTGACAGACCGGTACAGTCTGTGACACTTCCGTGACGTTCGGTAACACTTCCGTATCATCCGTTGCAGAGTTGGCACACTATTTGACACTCCTGGCACACATCGGCGGCGTGCGATGTTCTAGGGTCGTGACGTGCCCACCTGCCCCGACCAGACGTTGCGCGACTCCCGTGTTGCACCGTGGCTATGCTGGCCGCGAAGGCCCGCACGCGCACGCCGAACGAGGAGCTCGATGGAACGCCTGCTCGCGCGTCTGAGCGAGATCGCCGCCCGGCGCCGCTGGTGGATCGTCGGCGTCTGGGGCGTCCTCTTCCTGCTCGCTCTGCCGCTCGCCGGCCAGCTCACGAGCAAGCTGTCGAACGGCGGCTTCGAGGTGCCCGGATCCCAGTCCCTGAGCGAGATTCACTACCGCGACCAGATCGGCCTGGGAGCCCAGCCCTTCACCCTGCTCGTCTCCGCTCCGACCAGTCAGGCCGCGCGTGGACGTCTGGGGCAGGCGCTCGTGAAGGTGCGGACGCAGTACCCGCAGGTGCGCTTCGAGGACGCGGGGTGCGCGCCCGCCGGCGGCCGGCCCGAGCGGATCGCGGGCGCCAGCCTGTGCGGATCGAGGGACGGCCGCACGCTGACCGTCACGGGCTTCGCCGCGGTCAGCCAGAACGAGGCCCTGAAGCTCGCTCATGACCTGAAGACGTCGGTCGAGGTTCCGAGCGGCACGGTGCGGACGTTCGTCATCGGTCCGGGCGCGGTCTACGACACCTTCCAGTCGGTGACAACGGACGACATCGACGCCGCCGAGGCGATCGGGATTCCGCTGGTGATCATCGTCCTGGTGCTGCTGTTCGGTGCGCTCGTGGCGGCGTCGCTGCCGTTGGCGCTCGGCGTGCTGTCGGTGATCATCACCTTCGCGCTGACGTACCTCATCGCGTCGACCACCGAGATCTCGATCTACGCCCAGTCGATGATCTCGATGATCGGCCTCGGCGTCGCCGTCGACTACTCGCTGTTCATCCTGGCCCGCTACCGCGAGGAGCTGGCCGCCGGTATCGACGAGCACGCAGCGGTCACGCGCGCGATGCGCACGTCCGGGACGGCGGTGGTCTTCTCGGGACTGACCGTGATCGTGTCGCTGGGGACGATCTGGCTCGTCCCCGTCCGGGCGGTGCAGTCGATGGCCGCAGGCGCGATGATCGTCGTCGGCGTCGCCGTGCTCGGCGCCGCGACGCTGCTGCCGGCGATGCTGCACCTGCTCGGCCGGCGGGTGAACAGCCTGGCGCTGCCGGTCCCCTGGGCCAGGTCGAGCGCCACTCCCGGAGCGACCGGCTTCTGGCACACCTTCACCGCACGCGTGATGGCGCGGCCGGTCGTGTCGTTCATCGGGGCCGCGGGATTCCTCCTGCTGCTCACCCTGCCCGCGCTCTGGATGACGACGGCGAACTACTCCATCAGCCAGCTCCCACGCGGCGAGCCGGTCGTTCAGGGGACGAGGCTGCTCACCGCCCACGTCACCGGACCGGGGCAGGGCACCTCGCAGGGCCTGGTGATCGTCGTCCGCCCGTCTCAGGGCGCAGCGGGCGCGCTCGCGCCGGACGTGCGCCGGCTGGCGGCACAGGTCGCCCGCGACCCCGGAGTGCTGCGCGACCAGGTGACCGTCAGCCCGCTCGGGAAGGCGCTGCAGATCGTGGCGCCGCTGTCGATCGATCCGGAGTCGCCCGAGGCGACCGGGACGCTCATCGATGCCGTGCGGGCGCAGACGGCGGCGTCACCGCTGCAGGCCCGCGGCGACGTCTGGGTTGCGGGCGTGTCGGCCTTCGACCGCGACCTGAACGACGAGGTCGGCGGCGATCTCCTGATGGTCATCGGCGCCATCCTGGTCCTCGCCTACCTGGTGCTGCTCGTGATGCTGCGGTCGGTCGTGCTGCCGCTCAAGGCGGTGATCATGAACCTGCTCTCGATCGGCGCGGCCTACGGCGTGATCGTCGCGATCTTCCAGTGGGGCTGGCTCGACCCGATCACCGGCTACCACCACCTCGGGGCGGTGAACACGCTCACGCCGCCGCTCGTCCTGGCCATCACGTTCGGCCTGTCGATGGACTACGAGGTCTTCCTGTTGTCGCGGATCAAGGAGCAGTACGAGCGACACGGCGACAACGCCCGGGCCGTGGCCGACGGGCTCGCGAGCAGCGCACGGCTGATCACCTCCGCCGCGGCGATCATGGTGATCGTCTTCGGGGCGTTCATCTTCACCGGCGTGCCGACGATCAAGGAGATCGGGACGGGCCTCGCCGTCGCGATCGCCATCGACGCCACGGTCACCCGGCTGATCCTGGTGCCCGGCCACGATGCGGCTGCTCGGCGACTGGAACTGGTGGCTGCCCGACTGGCTCGACCGCGTCATCCCGCACCTGGCGCACGAGGCGCCGCCGACCGCCCCTCCCGCGCTGGAGCGGCCATAGGACGGCCGTGACCCCAGCCGGCGCCTAGACTGGCGCGATGCCCGGTCGGCCGACCCAGGTTCTGTGTGCCCGTCGCGGTTGACGACGCCGCGGTGGCGAGCGCGGACGTGGTGCTCGTCCGCCACGGGGAGACGGTCTACAACACCCGGAACGTCCTGAGCGGGAAGCCGACGAATCCGGTTCCGCTGTCGGAGCACGGCCGCGAGCAGGCCGCGGCGCTGGGCCGGCGGCTGTCCGGCGTGCGGTGGGCCGAGACCTACGTGACCCGGTTCCCGCGGACGGTCGAGACGCTGGCCCTGATCCTTCCGGACGGCCGGCCCGTGCCGACCGTGCTGCCCGACCTCGACGACATCGACGTCGGGGAGTTCGAGGGCCGGCCGCGTGAGGACTACAAGGCCTGGAGGCGGTCGCACGGCGTCGGCGAGGCGCCGGAGGGCGGCGAGTCACGGCTGGCGGTGACCGCGCGTTACGCCCGCGGTCTGGCCTGGCTCGCGGCCAACGCCTCGGCGCCCGCGCTCGTGATCACCCACGACCAGGTCGTGCGCTACCTCGAGAACGCGCTGCAGCACGAGGATCCGGTGCTCGGGCCGGTCGGGCCGATCCCGAACGCGATGCCCTACCCCTACACGCGGGAGGAGCTCGCCGCCGGCGCGGCCTGGCTCGCGGCGTACGTGGCCGCTGGCGGCGTGCTGGCGTAGGTCGCGGCCCGGGCGAGCGTCTGGACGTGGATCCGGACGGTGTCCTCGATCGGCACGGCGTAGCCGCCGCCGAGGACGACCACGACGGGGAGTCCGAGCTCGCTGCAGCGGTCGAGGACGTGCGCGTCGCGGGCGGCGAGGCCGTCGACGCTCAGCGCGAGCCGGCCGAGCCGGTCGCCGGCGAACGGGTCGGCGGCGGCGTCGTACACGACGAGCTCGGGGCGGGCCGCCTCGAGGGCCTGGTGGAGGGCGGGGGCGAGGGCGTCGAGGTAGGCCTCGTCGCCGGTGCCGTCGGCGAGATCGACGTCGAGGTCGGCAGGGATCCGGCGGAACGGGTAGTTGCGCCCGCCCTGGATCGAGAGCAGGAACGCCTCGTCGTCGCCGGCCAGCAGGTCGGCCGTGCCGTCGCCCTGGTGGACGTCGAGGTCGACGACCAGCACCCGGCGAAGGGCGCCGCTGCGGCGCAGGGCGGCGATCGCGAGGACGGCGTCGTTGAACACGCAGTAGCCGCGGCCGAACGCCCGTCCAGCGTGGTGGGTGCCGCCGCCGAGGTTGGCGGCGATGCCGTCCTCGAGCGCCGCCGTCGCGGCGGCGACGGTCGCACCAGACGAGTGCCGGGCCCGCAGGACGAGCTCGGGCGACCAGGGCAGGCCGAGCGCAGCGACCTCGTTGCGCTCGAGCTGGCCGAAGCGGACGCGCCGGACGTAGACCGGGTCGTGAACCGCGGCGAGCTCCTCGTAGCTCGTCGCCGACGCCTGCTCGAGGCGGATGTTCGGCAGCTCGCGCTCGACCGCCTCGCGCGTGAGCCGGTACTTGCCCGCGGGGAACCGGTGTCCCTGCGGGAGGGGGATCTCGATGCTGTCGTGGCAGAAGACCCGCATCGGCGCAGTCTGACAGCCTCTCGCCGTGACGACCCGCGCCGGCTCGTCTGCTTCACTTCGGGCGTGGACGGCGCTCGACAGCGCGCCCGGCTGGGCGGAGGCGCGATGGCCACCGCGGCGATCCTCCTGACCGGCGTGGCCGTCCCGGTGGCCGGGGCGGGAGCCGCTTCGGCCCGCGCAGCCCCGCCGTACACCGCCTCCGTCTCCGCGATCCCGCCGGCGCAGCAGCAGGCGATGCGGCGGACGTCGTGGCACGCGGGATGCCCCGTGCCCCTGAGCGGGCTGCGGCGGGTGATCGTCCGGCACTGGGACTGGAGCGGCCGCTCGGTCACCGGGACGCTGATCGTCAGCGCGCGGGTCGCGCAGAGCGTGGCCACCGTGTTCGGCAAGCTCTACGCGCTGCACTACCCGATCCGCAGGATGGTGCCGGTGGACGCGTACGGCGGCTCGGACTTCCGCTCGATCGAGGCGGACAACACCTCCGCGTTCAACTGCCGCAGCGCCACGGGATCGAGCCACTGGTCGATGCACGCCTACGGCGAGGCGATCGACCTGAACCCGATCGAGAACCCGTACCTCGACGGCGGCCAGAGCTCGCACCGCGCCAGCGCTCCGTACGAGAACCGCTCGCGCCGGCTGAAGGGGATGGTGCACGCCGGCGACGCGGTGGTCTCGGCGTTCGCGTCGGTGGGCTGGGGCTGGGGCGGGAGCTGGAGCGGCTCCATCCAGGACACCCAGCACTTCTCGTCGAACGGTCGCTGAGCGGGTGGTCTAGCCTTCCCGCACGCACGTGACGGGAGGGATGGGATGAAGCCGCACGGAGGCACGAGGAGGACCGCACGGCCTGCGCTCGCCGGGCTGGCCCTGGCGCTCGCCGTGCTCGCGGCACTGCCCGCCTCGGCGCCGGCCCGCCACGACTCGGCGACCGTCACGGCCGCCGCGAGCGCCCGTGGCCAATTGGCCACGACGCGTTCTGGCCAATTGGCCACGACCGCCCGACGCACCCTCGCCGGCCGCGACGCGCTGGCCCCCTACCGCGGCATGGGCGCCTGGATCTCGCTCTACAGCAAGGGCTGGAACGATCCCGCGACGGCCGTCGCCAACCTCGCGGCGCGCAAGGTGACGACGCTCTACCTCGAGACCGGACGCTCCACCTCTCCGGGGGCGATCGAGCGGCCCGCGCCGACCACCCAGTTCATCCAGGCCGCACACGCGGCGGGGATGTCGATCGTGGCCTGGTACTACCCGACGTTCGTGAAGTGGTCGGTGGACGCCGAGCGGACGCTGCAGACCGCGCTCTTCCGGACGCCCGACGGCCAGGCGTTCGACGGCGTGGCGCCGGACATCGAGGATCCGGCGGTCAAGAGCAGCTCTGTGCGGACGGCGCGCCTGATCGCCTACACCAACCGGCTGCACGCCCGGCTACCGGCCTACCAGTGGGGTGCGATCACCTACCCGCCGATCGGGCTCGACCTGAACCCGGCCGCCTGGCGCGCCTTTCCCTGGGCCTTCGTCGCGTCGCGCTACGTGACGATCCTGCCGATGGCCTACTGGCGCTACCGCACCCGCACGGCCGCCGGCGCGGCCTGGTATGCGGCCGGCAACCTCGCCGCCCTGCGCGTGCTGACCGGGCGCGAGGACGTCGCCGTCCACATGATCGGATCCGGCGGCACGACGGCCGGAGAGGCCTACGCCTTCGCCCGGGCCTCGAGCGAGGGCGGCGCGATCGGCGTGAGCCTCTACCCGGCCGACCGCCTCGGCGGTGGCGAGTGGAGCGCGCTCCTGCGGGCCCAGCCGAGCTCGTCCTCCTGAGCGCGTGCACGGTTGGCCAATTGGCCAGACTGCCTCGTGGCCAATTGGCCACGGCCGGCGACCCGCCCCCGATCCCGCACCCCGAGCGGCTTTCGGCTGCCTGGATTTTGGGAAAGCCAACTCCTGTAATGCTTTCGGTCGAACGCGTGATGCTCCGAGCGGCGAGCGTCCGCTCCTTCCAGGATGGTGAACTGAGATGTCCGACCAGAGCAGCAAGAACGGGCTTGCCGTACGCGGCCTGGAGGGAGTCTCCGTCGGCGAGACGGAGATCGCGCTCGTCGATGGCGAGAACGGCCGGCTGATCTATCGCGGTCACGACGCCGAGGAGCTCGCCCAGGAGGCCACGTTCGAGCAGGTCGCGTACCTGTTGTGGAACGGGAAGCTGCCCGACGACGACGAGCTCGCGGAGCTCCACGGCACGCTGGTCGAGGGCCTGAACACCCCCGACTTCGTGCTCGACGCGATGCGGAGCCTCGAGCCGGAGGTCCTCGCGATGGACGCCCTGCGCACGGGCCTCTCGTCGTGGGGCGCGTCGCGGCACAAGGACGGCGGCGGGGACGAGAAGGACGCCCTGTGGGCGCTCGGCTGCGGTCGCCGCGATCGTCGCCGACCACGAGCGGCTCCGTCAGGGCCTCGACGTGGTCGCGCCCGACGCGAGCCTCCGGTTCGTCGACAACTACCTGCTCAAGCTCACCGGGGAGAAGCCCGAGGCGTCGCGCGCCCGCGCCCTCGACGCCTACTTCACCCTGGCCGCCGAGCACGGGATGAACGCCTCGACGTTCACCGCCCGGGTCATCGTGTCCACCGAGTCCGACCTGTGCTCGGGCCTCGTCGGCGCGATCGGCGCCCTCAAGGGCCGGCTGCACGGCGGCGCGCCGAGCCACGTCACCTCGATGCTCGACGAGATCGGCACGCAGGACAACGCCGAGCCCTGGCTGCGCAAGCAGATCGAGGGCGGCGAGCGGCTCATGGGCTTCGGCCACCGGGTCTACAAGACCTACGACCCGCGCGCCCGGGCGCTCGGCAAGGTCGCCGAGCAGCTCGGCGGCGAGGACGAGCGGTTCGCCCTGGCCCGCCACGTCGAGGAGACCGCGATCCGGCTGCTCGAGGAGTACAAGCCGGGCCGCCGGCTGTACACCAACGTCGAGTACTACGCGGCCGCCGTGCTCGGCGGGGTGGACCTGCCGCCGGGCCTGTACACCGCGACCTTCGCCGCGGCCCGCACCGCCGGCTGGACGGCGCACATCCTCGAGCAGCTCGCGAACAACCGGCTCATCCGGCCGACGGTCGACTACGTCGGCCCGATGCCCTCCTAGAGCCCTCCGGCGGATCCCCCGATCAGGGGATGAAGGAATCCGGGTCGGGTGCCGATACACGTCTTCTGTACGTGTCGTCCGTCGCACCCGACCTGCTCGAGGACCCTGTACGACTCGGCGTCGTCCGGCGGCTGCGGCTGCTGAACGCCCCGTCGACCGCGAGCTTCGACCGCCTCGCGAGCCTCAGCCGCCGCGCGTTGTCCGCACGCGCTGGCTGCCGTCTCGCTGGTCGAGGCCGACCGCGCGTTCCTGCTCGCGGGCGACGGCCTGTCCGCACGGTTCGCCGCCACCCGGCTGCTGCCGGCGGGCATCACCTTCGCCAGGGACGTCGTCCGGCGCGGCGCTCCACACGTCGTCGAGGACACCGCAGCGCTCGGCTCGGAGGCTGCCCGGGCACTCGAGCGGCGCGGCTGCAGCGCGTACTGCGGCGTCCCGCTGGTCACCGCCGACCAGGTCGTGGTCGGCGTGCTCGCCGTCGCCGACGCCGGGCCGCGCCGCTGGAAGGCCGCCGACGTCGACCTCCTGCGCGACCTCGCCGCGTCGGTGATCACCGAGATCGAGCTGCACGCCCACCACCACCGCGAGGTCGGCTACCACGACGAGCTCGAGACGCTCGTCCAGGAGCGCACCGCCCTGCTCGAGCAGCTCAACGTCCGCCTGCGCCGCTCCGAGCAGGCGATCCGCGCGTCCCGCGAGCACGCCATCCAGCGCCTGTCGCGGGCGATCGAGCTGCGCAACGACGAGACCGGCTGGCACGTCGATCGGATGGCCCGGTACGCCGCGCTGCTGGCCGAGCGCGCCGGCCTGCCGGAGGAGCGCTGCGAGCTCCTGCGGCTCGCGAGCCCGCTCCACGACATCGGGAAGATCGCGATCCCCGACGAGGTGCTGCTCAAGCGCGGGCCGTTCACCGCCCGCGAGCGGACGATCATGCAGCGCCACGCCGAGCTCGGCTTCCGCATGCTGAGCGGGCCGGGGGAGGAGATCCTCGAGCTGGCGGCCACCCTGGCCCACACGCACCACGAGCGGATGGACGGCGGCGGCTACCCACGCGGCCTGCGCGGCCAGGAGATCCCGCTCGAGGGCCGGATCGCCGCCATCGCCGACGTGTTCGACGCGCTGACGAGCGACCGGCCGTACCGCGACGCCCTGTCGGTCGACGCCGCGCTCGAGACGATGCTCGCCGAGCGCGGCACCCATCTCGACGCGGACCTCCTCGACCGGTTCGTGGCCTCGCTTCCCGACGTGCTGTCCATCGCCTCCCGCTACGCCGAGCCAGGGCTGCGCGCTGGTTGACTCCGCCGTTCCGGCCACCCAGATGGGTGAGTTCAGAACCTGGATGGGTGGGAAATAACCCCCCAGTGGGGGCCCCACTGCATCAGGCGCTACAGGATCCGCGACGCCTCCGGGCGCTCGCTGCCACCGGGCTGCTCGAGGAGCCCCGCGCCGAGGCGTTCGGCCGGATCTCCCGCCTGACGCGGGCGATCTTCGGCGTCTCGTTCGCCGCCGTGTCGCTGCTCGACCGCGACCGCGAGGTGCACGCCGGGATCGCCGGCTTCCCCGGCCAGGACGCGCCGTCGGAGCTTCCCGTCGAGCACTCCCTGGCCTGCAGGGTCGTGCTCGGGTGCGAGCCGTTCGTGGTCGAGAACGCGACGACCGACCCGCAGCTGGCTCGCGACCCGGGCTTCATGGCCCAGGGCGTCGGCGCGTGCGCCATCCTGCCGCTGGTGGACCCGGAGGGCCACGTCGTCGGCGCGCTCGGGGCCTTCGACCGGCTGCCCCGCGGCTGGTCGCCGCGCGGACCTCGACATCCTGCGCGACCTGGCCCGCTCGGCGATGTCCGAGATCGAGCTCGCCACCGCGAGCCGCGAGGACTCCGACCGCCGCAGCGCGCTCGAGCGCCTGGTGCACGACCGCACCGCCTCGCTCGAGCTCGCCACGCTGCAGGTCAAGCAGTCCGAGCTCGACCTGCGGGCCTCACACGAGCAGACGATCCGCCGCCTCTCGCGGGCGATCGAGGCGCGCAATCGCGAGACCGGCTGGCACGTCGAGCGGATGTCGCGCTACGCCGCCCTGATCGCCAACCGGCTGGGTCTCGACGGCGAGCGCTGCGAGCTGATCCGGATCGCCGCGCCGCTCCACGACATCGGCAAGATCGCCGTCCCCGACAGCGTCCTGCTCAAGCCGGGGCGTCTGACGCGGGAGGAGCGGCTCGTGATGGAGACCCATGCCGCGCTCGGACACCAGATGCTCACGGGCTCCCAGGAGCCGCTCCTGGAGCTCGCCGCGACCATCGCCTGGACGCACCACGAACGCTTCGACGGCGAGGGCTATCCCCGCGGCCTGCGCGGCGATGACGTGCCGGTCGAGGGCCAGGTCGCCGCCGTGGCCGACGTGTTCGACGCGCTGATCTCGGACCGCATCTACCGCCAGGCGTTCAGCTTCGACGAGGCCGTCGAGGTGCTTCGCCTCGGCCGCGGGACCCACTTCGAGCCGACCGTCGTCGACACGTTCCTGGACGCGCTCGACGACGTCGCCGCGATCCAGAACCGGTTCGCCGACGCTGCACCGCAACGAGCCGGAGCTGCTCGCCGTCTGACGGCTCACCGAAACGTGTGTGGTCCTGCCTCGTGGCGCGGTATCTTCGATACGTGACGCGGAGCCTTCGCCGCCAACTGACCGCAGCGGCGGCGATCCTCCTCGCCGTGGCCTGCGTGCCCGCTGACGCCGCGGCCCCCGGCGATCTCGACCCCTCGTTCGGCAGCGGCGGCGTGACCGTCAGCCAGGTCGGCCTCGGAGGTCTGGACGCATCCTCGAACGCTGCAGCGGTCGCGGTGCAGCCCGACGGCGCGGTCGTCGTGGCCGGCGGCGCGACGGACGATCTGGGCCGCACGGCCGTCTCGCTGGTCCGGTTCGACGCCGCCGGCCGGCTCGATCCCGGCTTCGGCATCGGCGGAGCCGTCGTGACCCAGCTCGGGGAGGGCGACGCACCCGTCTGCGAGGTGCGGGCCAGCGGGCTGGCCGTGCAGGCCGACGGCTCGATCCTGGTCGCCGGTTCGGCGTCCGACGCCGCTGGCCGCACGGCCCTGCTCGTGGCCCGCTACGGCGCGAACGGCGCGCCCGACCACGGCTTCGGCGCCGCAGGGCGGATCCTGAGCCAGGACGGCCTCGGCATCGTCCCGTTCTCGCAGGCGAACGGCATCGCCGTCCAGCCCGACGGGCGGATCGTCGTCGCCGGCACCGCCAGCGACGAGCTCGGGCACAACGAGCTGCTCGTCCGCCGCTACCTGCCGGACGGCATGCCCGACCCGGCGTTCGCCGCGGGCGGACCGCTGCGGGCCCTGCTCGGGCCGGGCTTTCGGACCGACGGCGGCGCCGTCGCCGTGCAGGCGGACGGCACGCTGCTGGTCGCCCTGCGCGTCGACGAGGCGCTCGGCCACGGCGCGATGGGCCTCGCCCGGCTCACGCCCGGCGGCCAGCTCGACCCGTCGTTCGCCGGCGGTGCCGGGTACGCCACGCTGCAGGCCAGCCCCGCGGCGTTGCCGCAGTCGGCGGCCAGCGCGCTCGCGGTGCAGGCCGACGGCCGGATCGTGGCCGGCGGCTGGGCCAGCGACGCCCTGTCGCACCAGGCGTTCGCCCTGGCCCGGTTCCTGCCCGACGGCGGTCGCGATGCCGGCTTCGGCTCGAACGGCGTCGTTCTCGGGCAGCTCAGCCCGTCGACGTCACCGGTCTCGTCGCCGTACGCGCTGGCCCTCCAGGCGAACGGGAAGATCCTGCAGGCCGGGGCCGTCGCCGACGCCGGCGGGCGCCGCGAGGTCGCGGTGATCCGGTACGCCGTCGACGGCGCCCTCGACCGCTCGTTCGCCGGGACCGGCGTCCTCGTCCTGCCTCTCGGCGACGCGTCGGCCGGCTCGTCCGCCCGCGCCGTGGCTCCGACCGGCGACGGCCGGCTCGTCGTCGCGGGCGAGGTGAGCACCGACGCCGTGCACCACGCGGTGTTCGCGGCCCGCGCGCTGGCCAACCTGCCGCCGCTGGCGTCGATCGCCGCGACGCCCGTCTCGCCGGCCGTCGGCGAGGACGTGGTGCTCGACGCCTCGGGCTCGTCGGATCCCGACGGCCAGGTCGTCTCCTACGACTGGGACCTGAACGGCGACGGGAGCTTCACGGATGCCCGCGGCCCCCGGGTCGAGACGACCTTCGCGACGGCTGGCAGCCACGTCGTGCGGGTTCGGGTGGCAGACGACGACGGCCTGAGCGCGACCGGCGAGCTGGCCGTGACGGTGATGGCGCCGCCGGCGCCGCCCGCCGTGCCCGCCGACCACACCCGCCCGGTGCTGACGAACCTCGCCGTCCAGCCGGGCGTGCTGCGGCGCGGGCAGGCGGCCCGGATCCGGTTCATCGTCTCGGAGCCGGCCCGGGTGACCGTCAGCTTCTGGCACGACCGGCCGGGCAGGCGGGTCGGCAGGTTCTGCAAGCCGGCGACGACCGTCAACCGCCATCGCCCCGCCTGCCGCCGCCTGTCCCGGGTGCCGGGCTCGCTCGTGGTACGGGCCCACCGGGGCCAGAACACGCTGCGCTTCGCCGGCAAGGTCGCAGGCCGGAAGCTCGCCGTCGGCCGCTACCGGGTCCAGCTCTCGGCCGTCGATCCGGCCGGCAATCCGGCGCTGCTCAAGCGCTTCGCGATCCGGGTGAAGGCCTAGCCGGCGTCGGGCCGTTCGTCGTCGAGCGCGGCCGCCAGCCGGGCGATCCGCTCCTCGGCGGCGTCGAGCCGGGTGCGGCAGGCCCGGTAGAGCTGCTCGCCGCGCTCCCACAGCGTGAGCGCCTCGTCGAGCGTGGTGCGGCCGTCCTCGAGCGCCTGCACGACCCGCTCGAGCTCGTCCCGGGCCTCCTCGAACGACAGCTCCTCGACCGGCCGCTGCGGGGGCGTGCTCACCCGGGCTCGACCTCCTCGATCCGGGCCGCCGCGCTGCCGCGGGCGAGCCGCAGGTCGACCTGGGCTCCGGGCGCGAGCGTGCCGGCGTCCCGCACGACGTGGCCGTGGTCGAGGACGATCGCGTAGCCCCGCTCGAGCGTCGCCGCGGGCCCGAGGGCGCGCAGCCGGCCGGCGAGCCCGTCGAGCCGGTCGCGCCGCTGTCCGACGGCCTGGCACGGGAAGCTGGTCGAGCCGGATGCGGGCCCGGGCGAGCGCGTCGCGGCGGGTCTCGAGCCAGTGCTCGGGCCGCCGCAGCGCGGGACGCGCGGCCAGCGCGGCCAGGTCGCGCCCGGCCCGCTCGACGGCGCGCTGGGCGCAGCGGCGGGCGCTCGCGCGCAGCCGGTCGAGGTCCGCGACGAGCTCGCTGCGGTCCGGGACCAGGAGCCGGGCCGCAGCGGTCGGCGTCGAGGCCCGGGCGTCGGCCACGAGGTCGCAGAGCGGGGTGTCCCGCTCGTGTCCGACGGCCGAGACGACCGGCGTCGCGGTGGCCGCGATGGCCCGGCACAGGGCCTCGTCGGAGAACGGCAGCAGGTCCTCGAGCGAGCCGCCGCCGCGGGTCAGCACGATGACGTCGACGTCCTCGCGGGCGTCCAGGCTGCGCAGGGCCGAGATCAGCTGGCGCGCCGCGCCCGGGCCCTGCACGGCGGTCTCGACGAGGGTGAAGCGCGCCGCCGGGAAGCGGTGCCTGGTCGTGGCCACGACGTCCCGCGAGGCGGCCGCGTCCCGGCCCGAGATCAGGCCGATCGTGCGCGGCCAGAAGGGCAGCGGGCGCTTGCGCCGCTCGTCGAACAGGCCGTCCGCCGACAGCCGGGCCCGGCGGGCCTCGATCTCGGCCAGGAGCGCGCCGTCGCCGACCGGCTCGAGCGCCCGGCAGTACAGGCTGAGGCGAGCGTTCTGCTCGTTCATCCGCGGCTTTCCGACGGCCAGCACGCGGTGCCCGACCTGCGGCTGCGCGGCCAGCCGGTCGAACGTCCCGCGCATCAGCGTGACCGGCAGCGTGCTTCCGTCGAGCGGATCCTTGAGCGTCAGGTAGACGTACGCCCAGCGGTCGTTGCGGCTGAGCTCGGAGATCTCGCCCTCGACCCGGTACTCGCGGTTCAGGCGGTCGACGTAGCCGGCCAGGCCGCGGTTGAAGGACGCCACGCTGTGCACGCGCGGCGCCTCGGGCGCGGCCGACACTAGCCCAGGATGCGTTCGGCGAGCTCGGGCGAGCAGCCGCGCGTGAGCATGTCGCAGGCCAGGTGGAGGTCGGCGTTCGAGCGCGCGAGTGCTTCGGCGATCCGCTGGGGATAGCCGGCATCGACCAGCTGCTGCATTCGCCACGTGACGACCTGCTGCTGGACGTCCTCCCGCTCAGGCGGCGGAGCCGCTCGACCTGCCATGTCCCTATCGTACCCACCGTTCCGACGGCGCGCCAATCGACGGGCGGGCGCGACACGCGGCCTACAATCGGCCGTCGTGACCGACGAGGCCGACCTTCTGCGCGCCGCCGCCGTGGCCTCGCGCCTGGCCGAGCCGGGCGAGAGCGTCGTCGCGGTGCTGGCCGCCGCGCCGTTCTACGGGCCGGCCCTGTACCTGTGCGCGCTTCGGGCCGGGCCGGAGGACGCGCCGCTCGCCTGGGTTGCCGTGGACGAGGCCGGGAGCATCGTCTCGGACGAGCGGCTGATCCGCGAGGCGGCCTCGCTCTCGGCCCTGTGCGAGACCGCCGAGGAGGCCGCGGGCGTGCTCCTGGCCGACGAGCGTGGCGCGGCGCGGCGCACGCCGCGATCCTCTACGCCGGCGACGAGCATCCGGCGGTCAAGGAGGCCCTGCGGATGGTCGAGCACCACGCGAAGGGCCTCGCCGAGCTGGCCGGCGGCGTCCGGCTGGCGACGGCGGCCTACCTCGACGAGCTGGCCGACGCCGCCCGCACCCTGGGCAGCGCCTCCGACCGGCTGCGGGCCGAGGCCGAGGCCCTGACCGCCCAGCCTGTCGGGCGCGCCGGGCGACCCGCTCGACCCGCTCGCCCGCGCTGTCTGGGAGGTCATCGCGCTGCTGCAGGCGACCGGCAAGCCCGAGCGGGTCGGTGAGGTGATCGGCGCGGCGGCCGGGGCCGTCGACGCGCTCGCCGGCGACGTCGTCGAGTCGCTGCGGGTGGGCGCGTGAGCCACGACCGGGAGTTCGAGGGGCGCGTCGCGCTGGTCACCGGCGGCGGCACCGGCATGGGCCGGGCGTTCGCGCTGGCGCTGTCCGCGGCGGGCGCGAAGGTCGCCGTCTGCGGGCGCCGGCCCGACCCGATCGAGGAGGCCGCGGCGGCCTGCCGCGCCGCCGGCGGCCAGGCCCAGGCGACGTCGCTCGACGTCCGCGACCCCGAGGCCGTGAACGCCTGGGTCGAGGAGACCGCGGGCCGCTTCGGGGTGCCCGACATCCTGATCAACAACGCCGCCGGCAACTTCGTCTGCCCGGCGATCGACCTCTCGCCGAACGGCTGGCGCGCGGTCATCGACATCGTCCTGAACGGGACGTTCCACTGCTCGACGGCCTTCGCCCGGCGGCTGCGCGACGCCGGCCGCGGCGGGGCGATCCTGAACGTCGTCGCGACCTACGCGAGCACCGGCAACCCCGGCACCGCCCACTCGGCGGCGGCGAAGGCCGGCGTCCTCAACCTGACCCGTACCCTGGCGGTGGAGTGGGCGCCGCTCGGCATCCGGGTCAACGCGATCGCGCCCGGGCCGGTCGAGACGCCCGGGGCCACGGCCCACCTGTTCCCGACCGAGGAGATCCGCGCGGCGATGCTCGAGGCGATCCCCCAACGGCGCTTCGGCACGCTCGACGACGTCGTCTCCGCGGCGCTGTTCCTGCTCTCCGAGGAGCGCTCCCCGTACGTCACCGGCGACTGCCTCACGCTCGACGGCGGGATGTCGCTCGAGCAGGGCCTGTTCCGCTTCGGCGGGTAAGGTTCGCGGGACGCATGGCAGCCGACCGACCGCCTGATCGCGCGCACCCTTCCGCTGGTGCCCCGGTCGATCGTCGGCCGGGTGGCGAGCCGCTACATCGCGGGGGAGACGCTCGAGGAGTGCATCGCCACCGTCCGCGACCTGAACGCCGGCGGTGCGAAGGCCACGATCGACGCGCTCGGCGAGGCGATCACGACGCTCGAGGAGTCCCGCGCGATGGTCGCCGAGTACCACCGGGTGCTCGACGCGATCCGCGAGCAGCAGCTGCGTTCGGGCATCTCGGTGAAGCCGACGGCGGTCGGGCTCGAGCTGTCCGACCAGGAGTGCCACGACCAGCTCGTCAGGCTCGTCGACGACGCCGCGGCCCAGGGCACCTTCGTGCGGCTCGACATGGAGGACTCGTCCACCACCGACAAGACGCTCGACCTCTACGAGAAGCTGAGGGACGAGGGCCGCGACAACGTCGGCGTGGTGCTGCAGGCGATGCTCCGCCGCACCGTCCACGACGCCGAGCGCCTGGCCGCCCGCAAGGCCCACGTGCGGGTCTGCAAGGGGATCTACCGCGAGCCGCGCGGCCTGGCGTTCCAGGATCCCGAGCTCGTCCGGCGCTCCTACGTGCGGACCGTCGAGGTCCTGCTCGACGCCGGCTGCTACGTCGGCGTGGCGACCCACGACGAGCAGCTCCTGTGGGAGGTCGCGAGCCTGATCGACCGCCGCGGCATCGGCCCCGACGCCTACGAGTTCCAGATGCTGCTCGGGGTCGAGGAGGAGCTGCGCTCGATCGTCGTCGCCGACGGCCGGCCGATGCGGGTCTACGTGCCGTACGGCGAGCGCTGGTACGAGTACAGCGTGCGCCGGCTGCAGGAGAACCCGCGCGTCGCCGGCTACGTCGCGAAGTCCCTGGTGCAGCGGATGCTGCACCGCAACGGACGCTAGTCAGCTAGGCCGGCAGCGAGAACCCGCCGTCGACGATCAGCGTCTGGCCGACGATCATCCGGGCCTGCGGCGAGAGCAGGAAGAGGATCGCGGCCGTCAGGTCGTCGGGCTGCAGCATCCGGCCCGGCCGGGGTGCGCTCGCGGCTCATCGGCGACCATCTCCTCGCGGTTCGGGAAGTGGTCGAGCGCGTCGGTCTCGACGACCCCGCCGGAGACCGCGTTGACGGTGATCCCGCGCGGAGCGAGCTCGACGCCGAGGTAGCGCACGAGCGCCTCGAGGGCCGCCTTCGAGGTGCCGACGAGGACGTAGTTCTCGAGCGTCCGGAACGAGCCCAGCGACGAGATCGCGACCATCGACCCCTGGCGCTGCTCGAGCAGCGGCGCCGCCCGCTGGGCCAGGAGCAGGAACGCCCGGGCGTTGATGTCGAGCGTCCAGTCCCAGTGCTTGGCGGTCACGTCCATCGCCGGCCGGGCGACGCCCGAGGCGGCGTTCGACACCAGCAGGTCGAGCCCGCCGAGCCCCTCGGCCGCCTCGTCGACCACCCGGGCCGCCGCGTCGGCGTCGCCCAGGTGGCCCTTCACCAGCACGGCCCGGCCGCCGGCGGCCTCGACCGCGCTCGGCGGTCTCGCGGGCCGGCTCCTCGCGCCGCAGGTAGCTGATCGCGACGTCGGCGCCCTCCGCTGCCAGCGCCACGGCCGTGGCGGCGCCGATGCCCCGGCCGCCGCCGGTGACCAGCGCGCGCCGGCCCTCGAAGCGCCTCACGAGACGGCTGGCACGGCGGCCAGCGCCGCTGCGACCCGCTCGGCGTGCAGCGCGAAGGCCTCGTCGGTCAGGGCGCGGGAGGAGGCTCGTCGTCGGACGGCTCCTCGGCGAGCTCGGTCCAGGAACGGCAGCCGTCGTACGCGTCGAGATGCGGCAGCAGCACCGGCTCGGGCAGCGCGTAGGCCCGCAGCACGAGCGCCCACAGCGGCTTTCGCGGCCGCCAGCCGAGGCGCTCCTCGGCGTAGGCCTGGCGTCCACAGGTGGAACGGCTCGAGCGCCGCCACGCTGGCGGCGTCCTCGAGCGGGTGGGCGGCGTGCACCACGCACAGGCAGCGCAGCGCGAGCTGGCCGCCGGCGGGCCGGGCGGCCGCGCTGGCGCCGAGGTCGCGGTGCCACAGCGGCTTCGTCTGGGCGGCGTTCTGGTGCTCGTAGGTCGGCAGGAGCCAGAAGCGCTCGCCCTCGACCAGGAACTCCTTCTCGCGGATCCCGCCCTTGCGCAGCGTGACCAGCATGTCGCCCCGGGCGATCGCATCGACCGCGACGGCCCACTCCTTCAGCGCGAGCTGGGTCACGCCCGAGGGGCCGACGGGTCGCCGCCCTCGGCCTTCGAGGTCGTGTGCCCCAGGCGGTCGAGCAGCGCCAGGCGCTCGGCCGCGTAGAGGCGGACGGGGTGGTCCTGCCCGAGGGGGTCGACGAGACGTTCGACCCGCTGGCGGATCTGGTAGGCGAAGTGCGGCGTCGCTGCCCCGATCAGGGTGTCGACGTCCTGCGTTGTCGGCTCGGCCATCGCCTCGGATCCTAGCTACGCACTCGCCCGCCGCGGCGCGGCGCGCGCCTCGGCCAGCGCCAGGAAGCGGTGCGAGAGCTCGTCGGCCTGGCGGACGTACGCGCCGGCGTAGCGGGCGGTGTCGGCCAGGATCGCCTCGCGCGAGCCGCCCAGCGACTCGATCTCCTCGAGCCCCTGGCGCGTCCACAGCTCGATCGTGTCGGCGTTGGCCTCGATGTGGAACTGCAGGCTCCAGGCGTGCTCGGCGAAGCGGAAGGCCTGCTCCGGCGCGTCCGGGCGAGGCGGCCAGCGAGATCGCGCCGTCCGGCACGGTGAACCCGTACTGGTGCCACTCGAAGGCCGGGAAGCGGTCCGGGAAGCCGCCGAGCAGCGGATCGCGCCGGCCCTCGCTCGAGCGCTGGATCTCGACCCAGCCGAGCTCGACGGCGTCGAGCCGGTGGGCCTTCGCGCCGAGGGCCTGGGCCAGGAGCTGGCCGCCGAGGCAGATCGCCAGCGTGGGGACGTCGGCCGCGACGAGGTCGCGCAGCAGCTGGCGCTCGGGCTCGAGCCAGGCGTGCTGGTCGTCCTGGTCGGGGTGGACGATCCCGCCGAGGGCGAACGCTGCGCCGTAGTCCGACACGTCGGGCAGCGGGTCGCCGCGGTAGGCGTGCCAGACGACGAGCTCGTGCCCGCGGACGTGCACCGGCCCCTCGAGCGAGTACAGCTGCGAGTCGGGCTCCTGGTGGACGCAGAGGACGCGCATGCGTCGAATGCTACGGCGCGAAGCGCCGGGACGTGCTCGCCTGCGGGAGGCCCGGGACCCGGGCGGTGGCCCGGATCGTGGTCGGCTTCCGCGGCAGGGCGATGGTGACCGACCGTCCGCCCGTTGTCCTCGAGGATACGCGGCCAGGCGGCGCGAGCCCACCCGCAGCTCGAGCGTGACGCCCGGGTCGCCGCCGGGCACCGACACCTCGATCTTCAGTCGACGGTGAGAGATGCGGGTCCAGCGGATCACGGGCGCCGCCAGGACGATGCGCGTCGAGGCGGCGCCGTCGGCGGCCACGACCAGCCCGCCGGGCTGCACGTCGAGGAGGGCGTACGTGGCCGTGGCGCGCAGCCGGACACGCAGCGCATACGTCCCGTCCGCTCCGACGCTGCCGCCGAGACCGGTCCTGCGCTCCTCGCCGTCCGGCGTGCGGGTCGAGAGCTGCAGCGCATCGCCCGGGCCGCCGCGTCCCGTCAGCGACGTGAGCACGCCGTAGCGGGCGATCGTGGGAGCGCTGAACGTCAGCGCCCGCGGCAGGCTGCCGATCACGGCGGTGGACGCCGGGGCGCCCAGGGCGCAGGACGTCCCGGTGCACGGCTGGGCCGTGAGCGTGCTCGTCACCGTCGTCGGCACGGCCGGCACGACGAGGTGGGCGCCGTCCAGCACGAGCGTGAGCTCGGTCGGCCGGAGCGACCCGAGGCCCGCCTCGGACAGCCGCTGGTCGACCGCCTGAAGGCTCACGGCGAACACCGCCTGGCCGCCGCTGAAGGTCAGGCTGAACGGCAGCGGCCCGGCGCCGAGGCCGGCGAAGAGCGGCGGCACGTCGATGGCTCCGGTGAAGGACGGCGGCCGGCCGGGCAGCACGCTCGGCGGCGCGGTGTTGATCCGCACCGCGAGGGGCGTCGTGGCCCCGGTGACGTCGCTGGTGATCGAGCCGATCGGCGTTCCGGGCGGCGCCGCGGCCAGCGCCTCGATCGAGGCCTGCGGCAGGAGCGCCTGGTCGATCCCGAAGCCGAGGATCGCCGTCCGCTCGTCGCCGTTGTAGGTGATCGTCCCGACCAGGGTGGCCGCCGGGCTCGCGCCTGGGGCGCCGGTCGAGAGCCGCTCCTGCAGGGTCACACCGTAGGCCTGGGCGCTCGCGGGCAGGAACAGCCCGGCGAGGGCGAGAAGGAGGAGACGGCGGGCCATGCTGTTCATGGTAGGAGCGGTTGGCCGGCCGGTTAGGATCTTCGGCAGATGGATGCGACCCGTCCCATCGGAGTGTTCGACTCGGGCGTCGGCGGCCTCACGGTGCTCCACGAGTGCCTGGTCACCATGCCCGCCGAGGACTTCGTCTACGTCGGCGACACCGGCCGCTTCCCGTACGGGCAGTGGTCGCTCGACGAGCTCCGCCGCTTCGGCGCCGAGCTCACCGCGTGGCTCGAGGCCGAGGGCGTCAAGCTCGTCGTGGTCGCCTGCAACACCGCCACCGCGGCCGCGCTGCCGACCCTGCAGCGCCGGTTCTCGCTGCCGATCCTCGGCGTCGTCACCCCCGAGGCCCGGGCCGCCGTGCAGACCACGCGACTGCGGCGCGTCGGCGTCCTGGCCACCGAGCCGACGGTCGAGAGCGGCCGCTACGTCGAGGCGATCCACGACCTCGACGCCGGCATCGAGGTCGTCCAGGAGGCCTGTCCGGGCCTGGCCGACCTGATCCAGGACGGCGACCCGTACGGCGAGGAGACCTTCGCCCGGGTGCGGGGCCACTGCGAGCGGCTGCGCGCCGAAGGCGTCGACGTCGTCATCCTCGGCTGCACCCACTACCCGCTCATCCGGAGCATGCTGCAGCGCGAGCTCGGCCGCTCGGTGACGCTGATCGCGGCCGCCGAGGAGCTCGCCGACGAGGTCGCCGAGACCCTGCGCCGCAAGGGTCTGGCCCGGCCCGAGGGACGGCGCGGCGCGTACCGCTTCCTGAGCACCGGCGATCCTGCCGCGTTCGCCGAGGTCGGCCGCCGCTTCCTGCAGCTCCCGCTCGGCGAGGTGCGCCCGCTGTCGCTCGGCGGGCGACCGGCCGGCGCCGCCGCCTAGCCCGTCCATCTACCGTTCGGCGGATGCGCCACGACGGCCGCCGACCCGACGAGCTCCGCCCGCTCGACCTGCTTCCCGACTTCATGGACACCGCCGACGGCTCGGTGCTGTTCTCGATCGGCCGCACGCGCGTCCTGTGCACCGCCTCGATCGAGGAGAGCGTGCCCCGCTGGATGGCCGGCCGGGGCAACGGCTGGGTGACCGCCGAGTACGGGATGCTCCCGGCCTCGACGGGCCAGCGCAAGCAGCGCGACGCGACCCGGGGAAAGCAGGACGGCCGCACCGTCGAGATCCAGCGGCTGATCGGCCGGGCCCTGCGCGGGGTCACCGACATGGGCCTGCTCGGCGAGCGCACGGTGTGGGTCGACTGCGACGTCGTGCAGGCCGACGGCGGCACGCGCTGCGCCGCGATCTGCGGCGGCTACGTCGCCATGCACCGGGCCCTCGCCCCGCTCGTCGACCGCGGCTCGCTGAAGGAGCTGCCGATGCGCGCCGGCGTGGCCGCGGTGTCGGTGGGGATCGTCGGCGACGAGCCGGTGCTCGACCTCGACTACGCCGAGGACTCGACCGCCGAGGTCGACATGAACATCGTGATGACCTCGGGCCAGAGGCTCGTCGAGGTCCAGGGGACGGCCGAGGGGCGGCCGTTCGACCGGGCCTCGCTGGATGCGCTGCTCGAGCTCGCGGCCGGCGGGATCGCGCGGATCGAGGCGGCCCAGCTGCAGGCGGTCACGACCGCGAGATGAGGGCCGTGCTGGCCACCGGGAACGCGGGCAAGGCCCGCGAGCTCGGCCGGCTGCTCCCGGACCTGCAGGTCGAGCCGCTCGACGTCGACGTCGACGAGACCGGCGACACGTTCGCCGCGAACGCGCTCCTGAAGGCCCGCGCGGCGCACGCCGCGGACGCCGGCGCGATCGGCCTGGGGGACGACTCGGGCCTCGAGGTCGACGCCCTCGGCGGCGAGCCCGGGATCCGCTCGGCGCGCTGGGCCGGGCCGGACGACGCCGGACGCAACCGGGCCCTGCTGGCGCGGCTCGACGGGATCGACGACCGCCGCGCGGCGTTCGTCTGCGCGCTCGCTGCGGTGCTCCCCGACGGGCGCGAGCTGGTCGTCGAGGGCCGGCTCGAGGGCACGATCGCGGCCGCCCCGGCGGGCGCCTCGGGGTTCGGCTACGACCCGCTGTTCGTCCCCGAGGGCGAGCAGGGGACGCTCGGCGAGCTCGGTCCCGTCCGCAAGGACGAGCTCAGCCACCGCGCCCGCGCCGCGGCCCGGCTGCGCGAGGCCCTCGAGACCTGAGCGCCGCGTGCGCCTGGTCACCTGGAACGTCAACTCGCTGCCGGCCCGGCTGCCGCGGGTCCTCGAGCTCCTGGACGAGCACCGGCCCGGACGTCGTGTGCCTGCAGGAGACCAGGGTCTCGCCGGAGGAGTTCCCGCTCGACGAGCTCCGCGAGGCCGGCTACGCCGCCGCTCACCACAGCGCCGGCGGCTCCGCCGGAGTGGCGCTGCTCGCGCCGCTGGCGACGCCGCTGCAGGAGGTGTCCCGCGGCCTGCCCGGCCTGCACGGCGCGCACGAGGCGCGCTGGCTCGAGGCAGGCGTCGGCGGGCTGCGGGTGGCGAGCGTCGACGTCCCCAACGGCCGCGCCGTCGGCAGCGAGGCGTTCGGGTCGAAGCTCCGCTTCCTCGAGGCGATGGCCGAGCGCGCCGAGGCGCTGCGCGGCTGGCCGTTGATCGTCGCCGGCGACCTGAACGTGTGTCCGACCGACCTCGACGTGTACGACCCGGCGGCGTTCGCCGGCTCGACCCACGTCACCGACCAGGAGCGCCGGCGCCTGCGTGCGGTGCTCGAGCGGGGACGCCTGGTGGACGTCTACCGGCGCCTGTGTCCCGTCGAGCCGGGCTACACCTGGTGGGACCACCGGGCGGGCCACTTCCACCGCCGGCTGGGCCTTCGGATCGACCAGATGCTGGTCTCGGAGGAGCTCGCCGGGCGGGTGCGCTCGACCGCCGTCGAGCGCTCGTACCGCAAGGGCGCGAAGCCCTCGGATCACGCGCCGTTGCTCCTGGATCTCGACTGACTTCAAGTATGCGCTACCGTCGAATAGGAGATGGGAGCTCTTGCCGCGGTGGTTTCGGTGCTCGTGGGCCTGCCGCCGTTCGCCGCGGCGCCGGCTCCTGGCGCCCTGCCCCAGGGTGCTGAGGTCCGGGTGCTCGACCGGGCCCTCGGCATCGATCAGGTGCTGCTCCCGCGCGCGGGGCTCGCCTCCTCGCTGGTGCGGCTGCGGCACGCGCCGGGCACGCGCTACGCGACGGTCGAGCAGCGCGGTCACGCTCGCGGCCGCCTGCGAAGGTCGGCAACCCGCCGCAGACGCAAGCTGCCCCGGACTGGTGGCGCTCGACGGTGGACCTGCCGACGCAGCGTCAGCGCCAGCGGGTTCCCGGTGGCGATCGTCGACAGCGGGGCGGACGTCGAGCGGCTCGGCTCCCACCAGGTGCCGATCGCCGGCCGGGACTTCACCGCGGCGGCGACGCCTGGAACGTCGACCCGCTCGGCCACGGCACGGCGGTGGCGAGCCTGCTCGCCGCCAACCGGACGGACCTCAAGATCAGCGGAATCGCTCCGAGCGCCGACCTGATCGTGGCCCGCATCGCCACGTCGGGCATGCTGCGCGGGCGCGCCGTTCGAGGCGAACATGGTCAAGGCGCTCGCCTGGCTTCGCACCCAGGACGTGCTGGTGGTGAACGTGTCGGCGTCGGTCAAGCCCTCGCCGGCGGTGCGCGACGAGATCCGCAAGCTGCAGCTGCGCGGGGCGCTGATCGTGGCCGCCGCGGGCAACATCGACGAACGGGCGACCGCCGAACGGGTATCCGTCGGCGCTGCCCCACGTGCTCGGCGTCGGCGCGATGTCCGGCCCGCGGACGCTCGACACGCACAGCGTTCACGGCCGCGAACGTCGACCTGGTCGCGCCCGGGGAGCGCCCTCGGGGTCGTGGCGTCCTCGGCAGTGCCAGGAGCGCCTGCGACGACGGCGACGGTCGGCGGGACGTCGTTCGCGACCCCGCTGGTGTCCGGCGCCGCGGCGCTGGTGTGGGCCGCCCACCCCGAGCTCAGCGCCGACCAGGTGGCCGCGGCTCTGCGCCGCAGGCGCACGCAAGCTCGGCTCCGCCCGGCCCAACCCGAGCCGCCGGCTGGGGCATCCTCGACGTCAAGGCGAGCTTGAGGGAACGCCCGGTGATCGACCCGGCCGAGCCGAACGACTGGGTTGCGGCGGCGCTCTTCCAGCACGCCCAGACGACGAGCCCGGCGCACACCTTGCACGCCACGCTGGACGTCGTCCGACGACCCGATCGACGCCTACCGGGTGACACTGCGAAGGCGGCCAACGGCTGCGGCTGAGCTGGAGCTCCGGCCTGGCTGGCCTGCGGGTGCTGGTCGAGCCGCCGGGCGTCGCGAAGAGCCTGCTCGACGGGCCGCTCAGCCGCGCCGACGAGCCCGCCGTGGCGAGCAAGGACGGCGCCTCGGGCTCGCTCACGCGTGCGGGCCAGGCGCAGCGGCGACTACCTGGTCGTGCTGGCCGGCGAGACCGGGCGCGGCGCCGTACTCGCTCACCCTGGCCCGCTAGGAGCGCCCCAGCTCCGCGTCCGGGGGCTCGCCTGCCGCGGCCCGCGCGGCCTCGGCCAGGGGCCGCCCGCGTCCGACCCACCAGTTCACCTCGGCCCCGAGCAGCAGGATGTTCCCCATCAGGAACAGCCAGACGAGCAGCACGACCGCGCCTCCGAAGGCCCGCAGGGCCGGCAGCGTGCCCGAGTAGCGCAGGTACAGGGGCAGCACCTGGAAGCTCAGCTGCATCAGGATCGTGGCGAGGATGGTGCCCGGCAGCACCTCCCGGGTGAAGACCGGGGTGTTCGGCAGGTAGCGGTAGACGACGAACAGGAAGGCGAAGGTGATCGCCGTCGAGGCGATCAGCGCGAGCACGAAGCGGCCCACCGAGACGGCGAAGATCCCGCTGCCGTGGCGCTCGAGGAACGCGTGGGCGGTCGTGGCCACGACCAGCGACAGCAGCATCGCGATGAGGCCCGCCCCGACGAACACGAACACCGTCAGCTTCGAGCGCACGAACCTCCGGTTCGGGACGTCGTAGATGATGTTCAGCGCCGACTCGAGGGACGACAGGAACCCCAGGGCGCCCCAGATCAGGCCGACGGCGCCGATCACCCCGAGCTCGGCCGAGTTGCGCTGCAGGCTGCGGGCCAGGGTCACGATGCTCTCGACCGACTGGCCGGGCATCACCCGCTGGATCTGCTCGATCAGGAACGACCCCTCGTCGGGCCGGCCGGCCAGGCCGATCAGGGCGAACGCCAGGAACAGCAGCGGCAGGAGCGACAGCAGCGCGTAGTACGCGACCATCGCTGCGAGGTGCGTGCAGCGGTCGCTGAAGAAGTTCCTGATGATCGGGTGACCGGAGAGCAGGTGCCGACCGCGCCTCAGCGGTGGGCCGCTCGACCGGGCGCAGTCCAAGCGCCATCCCGGCCAGCATACCCAGCGCTCTGGCTGGCAACCCAGGGCGCCCCGGGGAGGCGCCGGGCCGGTCAGTCGCCCTGTGGTACCGTCACCGCGTCCGACCCCCGCCGACGGAGACCATCGACCCAGATGGACGCGCAGGAAGCGCTCGCCGACCTCAAGCAGATCTCGGTTCAGATCGTCCACGCAGTGGTGGCGGACGCCGCCGGCGGCCGTGGCCGGCTCGACGCTGCCCGACGGCGCCTCGGCCGACCGCCTGGCCCGCAGCGCCAGGGAGCTGTGGGAGGCCGCCGACGGCGCGCGCCGCGAGCTCGGCCGCGACGAGCTGGCCCAGCTCGAGGTCGCGACCCCCGACGGCAGCGTCTTCCTGGTGCGCGACGCGGCGCGGATGATCATCGCCACGACGAGCGCGGACCCGACCGTGGGGCTCGTGTTCTACGACCTCAAGGCGTGCCTGCGGTCGATCGCCGAGAGTGCCCACGACGGCGGTGCCGCCGAGCCCGCGGTCGAGCCCGAGCAGCCGGCGCCGCCGGCAGCCGAGGCGGGCGGTCCGAGATCGCGCTCGAGGAGAGCGAGCCCGAGGAGGAGGCCGACGGTGGCACGACGTAGGGTCTGGACGGCGCTCGCGGTGGCCGTCGCGTCCGCGACCGGCTCGGTGCTGCTGCGCCGGCGGCGGACGCGCAACCAGAGCCGCGTCGACCTCTACTTCGACGACGGTTCGATGCTGTCGCTCGGCGACTCGACGCCCGAGGCCGAGCGGCTGCTGCCGCTGGCCCACGAGGTGCTCGCGGTCGCAGGGCCCGGCAGCCGGTGAGCCTCGACTCGCTGGCGGCGCGCGTCGCCGAGCGGGCGCTCCTGCGCGGCGAGTTCGTCCTGCGCTCCGGCAAGCGCTCGACGGTGTACCTCGACAAGTACCGGTTCGAGACCGATCCGGCGCTCCTGCGGGAGATCGGCGCGGCCCTCGCGGGCCTCGCCCGGGAGCGCGGCGGAGCCTTCGACCTGCTCGCTGGACCCGAGCTCGGAGCCGTCCCGCTGGTCGCCGCGCTGGCCCTCGAGCTGGACGTCCCGTTCGTCATCGTGCGCAAGCGGCGAAGGGCTACGGGACCGAAAAACGCCTGGAAGGCGTGTACGAAGACGGTCAGAGCGTGCTGCTCGTGGAGGACGTCGTGACCTCCGGCGGGGCCGCCATCTCGGCCGTCGAAGGGCTTCGCGAGTCCGGCCTCGAGGTCGAGGCGGCGCTGTGCGTCCTCGACCGCGCAGAAGGCGGCGCCGAGGCCCTCGCGGCGGCCGGCGTGACCCTCCATCCGCTCTTCGATCGCGCCGCCCTCGGGCTCGGCGTCCCTTGATTGGTCGACAAAAACGGCGTGGTTATGCCGTTTGTCGCCGTCCGAGGTCTCTGCTAGCGTCCGCCGGGTTCGTGGAGTTCTGATACCAGTGGAGGCTATTCGTCGTGACGAAGAGTGAGTTCATCGAGCAGGTCGCCAACCGCACGGGTCTGTCGAAGCGTGACGCCGGGAATGCCGTCGAGGCGGTGCTCGGCACGATCTCCGACACGCTCAAGGGCGGCGGCGACGTCACCTTCACCGGCTTCGGCAAGTTCAGCGTGCAGCAGCGCGCGGCCCGCCAGGGCGTGAATCCGCGCAACCCGGGCCAGAAGGTCGACATCCCGGCCTCGACCGTGCCGAAGTTCACCGCGGGCTCGGCGCTCAAGTCCGCCGTTCGCGGCTAGAACCCCCAGGGTTTCGTCCGGCGGGGCGGCGCTCGACCTTCGGGTCGACGCCGCCCCGTCGGCCGTTTTCCAGGGATTTCAGCGCTCCGTCCGCCACCTTTGCGAACATGTGTTCGTGCAGCGACGGCGACAGGCGAGCATCGGCGGCGGCATCCAGCTGGCCCTGGGAGGGGCGGACCGGCTGGTGGCGCTGCTCGAGGAACGGCAGGACGCGCTGGCCCAGGCCGAGGCCGCGAGCGCCCTGCTGGCCCTGCGGGGCGGCGGCGGCGAGCTCGCCCGCAAGGTGCTGTCCGAGGTGGTCGCGAGCGACGCACGGCTCGTCGTCCGGCCCGACGGCCGGGTCGGGCTCGCGGGCTGGCAGCCGGCGCGCGAGACGCCGTTCGAGACGGCCCGCTTCACCGTCGTCGACCTCGAGACCACCGGCGTCGGCGTCGATCGCCCGCATCCTCGAGATCGGCGCCGTCCGCGATGAGCGGGTTCACGCCGGGGGCCACGTTCCAGCGGCTGGTCGACCCGGGCGTCCCGGTGCCGGTCGACATCACGAACCTGACCGGGATCAGCGAGCTCGACGTGCGACGGACCGGCGAGCCGATCCGGCCGGCCCTGGCGGCGTTCCTCGAGTTCGCGCGCGGCTCGGTGCTGGTGGCCCACAACGCCCGCTTCGACGTCGGGTTCCTCAACCGCGCCCTGGTCAAGCTCGACGGCCGGCGGCTCGCGCTGCCGGTGCTCGACACCGTGCTGCTGGCCCGGCGGCTGCTGCGCGGGCGGCTGCCGCGCTGCGACCTGCGCTCGCTGTCCGAGCGCTTCTCGACCAGCGTGCAGCCCTGCCACCGGGCCCTGCCCGACGCCCAGGCGACCGCCGAGGTGCTGGCGGCGCTGCTCGGGCTGGCCCAGGAGCGGGGCGTCGAGACCGTCGAGGGTGCGATCGCGTTCGCCGGCGCGCCCGAGCACCGGGCTCGCGGCAAGCGCGGCCTGGCCGCCGGCATCCCCGAGGGGCCGGGCGTGTACGTGATGCGCGACGCCCGCGGGCAGGCGCTGTACGTCGGCAAGGCCAGCGACCTCAGGAGCCGGACGCGCTCGTACTTCGGGCCGCAGCGCCACCCACCGTCGCTGGCAGGCGCGCTGGCGGTGCTCGACCGCTTCGAGGTGGCGCCGCTCGGCTCCGAGCTCGAGGCGTCGCTGGCCGAGATCTCGCTGCTGCAGGCCTGGCGGCCGCCGGCGAACGTCCGCAGCGCCCGCCCCGATCGGTACGCCTACCTGCGGCTCGGGGTGGCCGATCCGGTCCCGGCGCTCGGGGTGCGCGGCGTGGTGCGCGACGACGGCGCGGTCTACGCCGGGCCGTTCCGCTCGCGCAGGTCGGCCGACGAGGCGGCGCACGGGCTGCGCGACGCCTTCGGGCTGCGCACCTGCCGGCCGCGGCTGCCGGTCGACGACGGATCGTGCCTGCGCGGGCTGGTCGGGCGCTGCCACGCGCCCTGCCACGGCGCGGCCGAGGCCGACCGCTACGCCGACGCCGTGGCCCGCCTGCGGGCGTACTTCGACGGCCAGGGCGAGGGCGCCCGCGGGGCGGTGCGGCTGCGGGTGCGCGAGCTGAGCGCGGCACGGCGGTTCGAGGAGGCGCGGCGCCAGGCCCGCCGCGCGTCGGCGCTCGACTCGGTCGACGCGGGACTCGCGGCGATCCGGCGGGCGCGGGCCCGCAGCGGCCTGCTGCTGGCCGCCGACGTCGAGGAGCGCCAGCTACGGGTCTTCGCGGTGCGCAACGGGCTCGTCGTCGACGCGCGGACGATCCCGCGGCGCGGCGACCCGTGGGCGGCGCTCTCGGCCTCGCTGGCGGCGCTCGGCGAGGTCGCCCGACGCGCCCCGGCGCTGCGGGCGGTCGGGCCCGACGCGCCCGAGGCGGCGGCGCTCGCGCCGCTCGAGATCCCGGGGCCGTGGCTGCCGGCCGACCGGCTCGACGCGGCCCTGATCGCGGCCGACGCGTTCGCGGGCAACGCGACCGGCGTGGTGGCCGTCGCCACGCTGCCGGGAGCGTCGGGATCGGCGATCGCCCAGCGGGTCGCCGGCGCGCGCGAGCGCGTCCCGGCGAGGGTGCCGCTGCCGCAGCGGCGCTGGCCGCGCTGGCAGGAGCTGCAGCGCATCGCCGGGCCGGGGAATGCCGGGGAGGGGGTGGCGCTCGCGGGGTAGGCGGAGGACGCGCTGGACAACTGCATACGAGCGGGCGTCGCGTCATAGCCGTCGTGTAGCGTGGTCGGCGTGAGCGAGAGCGCTGAGGCGATCACCCGGGGCACCTTCGGCGAGCGGCTCGATGCGGCGGCGCGGGAGCGGCGGAGCGTCCTCTGCGTCGGCCTCGACCCGGTGGCCGAGCGGCTGCCCGACGAGGTCTGGCGCGGCGTGCGCGCCGGCCGGGCGGGCACCGCGCGGGCGTTCGAGCGGTTCTGCGTGGGGATCCTCGACGCGGTCGCCGAGCACGTGATCGCGGTCAAGCCGCAGCTCGGGTTCTTCGAGCCGCTCGGCCAGTACGGGCTGGCGGCGTTCGAGGCGGCCTGCGAGCGGGCCCGCGAGCTCGGGCTGCTGGTGGTCGTCGACGCGAAGCGTGGCGACATCGGCTCGACGGCGGCGGGCTACGCGGCGGCGTACCTCGGAGGCGAGGGCGCGGTGGAGGGCGGCGTCGTCGGCGACGTGCTCACCGTGAACCCGTACCTCGGCGAGGACTCGCTGCAGCCGTTCCTGGACGCCTGCCGGCGCTCCGGCGCGGGGCTGTTCGTCCTGGTGCGGACGTCGAACCCGGGCGGGGCCGACCTGCAGGAGCTCGAGCTGGCGGCTGGCGGCCGGGTCTGGGAGCAGGTCGCGCGGCTGGTCGACCGGCTCGGCGACGGCTTCGACGCGGGTGCGCCGCTGTCGTCGGTCGGCGCGGTCATCGGGGCGACCCAGGCCCAGGTGCTCGCCCGGGCCCGGGAGCTGATGCCGCGGGCACCGTTCCTGCTGCCGGGCGTCGGAGCCCAGGGCGGGGACGTCGACGCGCTGTCCTCGGCGTTCGCGCCGGGGCCTGGCGGCGGGCTGATCGCGGCGTCCCGCTCGATCCTGTACGCAGGCACCGCCCGCGGCGGCTCGGACGCGGGTGCCGGCCCGGGCGCCTGGCGCGCGGCGGCGGCTGCCGAGGCGGCCCGGCTGCAGGCCCAGGCGTGGCGGCTCGTCGAGGAGGCCGGCGCGCGTGTCTGACTGGCAGGACGGCGAGCTGCTGCGGCTGCACGAGGAGCCTCGGCGGCGTCGGGGGCGTCACCGCTTCTCGATCTGGACGCTGGTCGCGCCGATCGCGCTGCTCGCGAGCGTCAGCGTGATCGTGGTGATCGCGCGCGGCGCGGGCTGGGTCGGGCCCGACACCGAGGCGACGATCTTCACGGCGACCAGGGGGACGTCCACGACGTCGGCGTCGACCTCCGGGACGGACACGGGGACGGGCACGACGGCGACCAGGACGAACGCGACCCAGACCAAGATCTTCTACACGATCCGCTCCGGCGACACCCTCGAGGCGGTCGCCGTGCGCTACGGCACGACGGTCCCGAAGCTCCTGGCGCTGAACCCGGGCGTGAACCCGAACACGCTCCGCATCGGGCAGCGGATCCGGCTGCGGTAGCTCGCTAGGCCGGCGTGCTGCGCGGCGGCGGGCCGGAGCGCCGGATGGCGGGCGGCACGCTGACGTAGATCGTGATCAGCACGACGTCGAGCGCGTACTGGATCACCGCGTCCACCAGCAGGAAGGCCAGGAGGTACGGCGCGAACACGTAGCTCGTGTCGTCGAACCCGCTCCGGAACGCCAGGATCAGCAGCGGGAACACCAGCAGCTCGCCGAAGAACAGCACGGGCAGGGTCGGCCACAGCGTGGCGCGCAGGACGTGCAGGCTGCGGCGCAGCCCTTCGACGAGGCCGACGTCGTCGACCACGATCGCGTAGTCACCGAACAGGAAGACGACCGTGACCACGATGGTGACGACGGCCTCCACGATCCCGGAGCGCTCGCCGAGCCCGGTGCTGATGATGATCAGCCCGTTCGTGGCGAACCCGTAGAGACCCATCCGCAGCGCCATGCGGCGGGGCGGGCGGAGCGTCGCGCCCTCGCCGATCAGGCCGCGCAGGAAGCCCGGGCGCAGCCAGCCGTCGATCACGGCGGTTCCGACCACGAGCGCGGCGAGACCGAACCAGATCGAGATCTGCGGGTCGTCGACGTGGTGCCACGCGTCCCCGACGAGGTCGCTCTGGTGGTAGACGGCCCGGGCGTAGGCGCTGAACGAGCTGATGTGGTCGAGCGAGAGCGCCAGCGGCACGACCAGGATCGCCTGTACCACGGAGATCGCGATCGGGAAGCCGATCAGGTGCTGGCGGGCGACGAAGCGGTGCCACATCGCGTGCCAGAGGCCGCTCCGCCCTGCCGGTGTGGTGCCGTTCACGCCAGCCCGAGCGACGGGTAGGCCATCGGGAGGCGAGTATACTCGGCGCCCGCCGATGCCTGCCCCGGCCCAGATGTCCCGGCGGGCGCGGCGCTCAGCGGCCGTCCTGGCCGTCATCATCGCCGCCCACACCGGCGGTGCGAGCGCGCGCGCCGAGCCACCCCCAACGCCGCAGGCGGCCGCCTGGCTGGTCTACGCGCCCGGCCACGGCGGCTACCTCGTGGCCCACGGGATCGACGACGAGCGGGCCGTGGCCTCGCTCACCAAGCTGATGACGGCCCACCTCACCCTGCGGGCCGGGCGCCTCGACGACGTCACCACGGTCGGCGAGGACGCGGCGACCGTCGGGGAGTCGATGGTGCCGATGCGCGCAGGGCGAGCGCCAGAGCCTTCGCGACCTCCTCGCGGCCCTCGTCATCCGCTCCGCCAACGACGCCGCCGTGGCGCTCGCGGACGCGGTCGGCGGCTCGCAGGCCGCGTTCGTCGACCAGATGAACGCGGAGGCGACGCGGCTGGGCCTGCATCACACCCACTACGTGACGCCGTACGGGCTCGACACGCCCGGGCAGTACTCGAGCGCCCGCGACGTCCTCACCCTGAGCCGGCTCGACATGCAGAGCCCGGTCTTCCGCTCCTTCGCGGGAGCCCAGAGCGGCGCGATCCCCGGCCACTCGTTCCCGGCCCGCAACACGCTGCTCGCGCTCTATCCCGGCGCCGACGGGGTGAAGACGGGGAACACCGACGACGCCGGGTGGTGCCTCTCGGCGAGCGCCGTTCGCAACGGCATCCGCCTGTTCGCGGTGGTGCTCGGCGAGCCGTCCGAGCCCCAGCGCGACCTCGACGTCGCACAGCTGCTGAACTGGGGCTTCGACCGCTACCACCAGGCGCCGCTGGTCACTGCCGGCGCCAGCTTCGGGACGCTCCGAGGAGGCCTACACCGGACGCCGGGTGAACGTCGTGGCGGGTTCGACCGTCAAACGGATCGTGCGCCCCGACGAACGCTTCCAGCAGCAGGTCGAGCTGCCCGCCCGGGCACCGTCTCCGCTGCGCCGGGGGCAGCGGCTCGGCACGCTCACGCTGCTCGAGCACGCGACGGTCGTGGCCCGCGTCCCGCTGGTCAGCGCGGGCGCGCTGGCGGCGCCGGGCACGGTCGACCGCGCCCGCTGGCTGACGAGCCACGCCTGGCAGAACCTGCTCGGCGCGGGCGGTCTGCTCGCCGTCTTCGGCGTCCTTCGGCCCGTGCGGATCCACCGCCGCCCCACCCGTCGTCCGGGGCGTGCCATGCTCGTACGGCGACGTCGGGTGTAGGCTCAGGCTCGGCGACCTCGAACGAACCCCCGTGTTCCTCACCGTCACCCTCAACGCCGCGCTCGACAAGACCCTCCGGGTCGCGAACCTGCAGATCGGCCTCCGGCATCGCTGCCAGCCAGGCCTGATCCAGCCGGGCGGCAAGGGCATCAACGTCGCGCGCGCGCTCAAGGGCCTCGGCCAGCCGGTCATCGCGACGGGGCTCGCCGGCGGGCGGACGGGCCTCCGGATCGTCGAGGACCTGACGACCGAGGGGATCCTCAACGACTTCGTCCGCATCGGCGGGGAGTCCCGTACCTCGACCCTGGTCATCGACCCGGCGGGCCACACGACGCCCACCGAGATCGTCGAGTACGGGCCCGAGGTGGGCGAGGACGAGCTCGCGACGGTCAGCGCCAAGCTCGCCTACCTGATGAAGGGCGCGTCCGCGGTGATCTTCGCCGGCAGCCTCCCGCGCAAGGTCTCGGAGGACTGGTACGCCGGTGCGGTGCGTGAGGCCAGAAAGCAGAAGCTGTTCACGATCCTGGACTCCGAGGGCGTGCCGCTGCGCCGCGGCGTGGCCGCCGAGCCGGACCTGGTCGCACCGAACCAGCAGGAGGCCGAGGAGCTCGTCGGCTTCGAGTTCCAGACCGACCAGGACTTCCAGGTCGCCCTCGACGACATCGTGGAGATGGGCGCGCGCAGCGTGATCATCACCCGCGAGTCCGGCTGCTTCGCCCTCATCCGAGAGAGCGGCGGCCGCATGCGTCGGCTGCAGGCCGAGACCCAGATCCTCGAGCGGATCGCGCCGGTCGGCTCCGGGGACTCGCTGCTCGCGGGGTACCTGGCGGCCCGCCGCCAGGAGCGCCCGCTCGAGGACGCGCTGCGCTTCGCCGTGGCCTGCGGCGCAGCCAACACCCAGGCGTTCGGCGCGGGCACCTTCGACTCGCGCGATGCGACCCGGCTGGCGTCGGGCGTGCAGGTGCGCGAGGTCGACCGGGTGGCCGGCTGACCCGAGGGATCCTGGCGCTCGAGGCGGCGGCCGTCGAGAAGCGCCACCGGCCGTTCCTCCCCTGGTCGATCGGGTACGTCCTCCTGGCCTGCGCGGGCGCCGACTGCGCGCTCGCTGGCCAGGATCTCTGACCCAGTGACCGCCGCCGCGACGACCGCTGCCCACCTCGACCTGCGCTCGAACCAGGGCCGCTGGGTCATCGCCACGACCGTGCTCGGCGCGGGCATGGTCTTCATGGACGGCACGATCGTCAACGTCGCGCTGCCGGCGATCGGCAAGGACCTGGACACCGGGCTCGCCGGCCTGCAGTGGACGGTCAACGCCTACACGCTCACCCTGGCCGGCCTGCTGCTGCTCGGCGGGGCGCTCGGCGACCGCTACGGCCGGCGGCGGATCTACGTGATCGGCGTGATCTGGTTCGCGGTCGCCTCGCTGCTGTGCGCCGCCGCGCCGACCGCCGAGGCGCTGATCGCCGGGCGCGCCCTGCAGGGGGTCGGGGGCGCGATGCTGACCCCGGGCAGCCTGGCGATCCTCGAGTCGACGTTCGCAGCCGAGGACCGCTCCGCCGCCATCGGGGCCTGGTCGGGCTTCAGCGGCGTCGCGACGGCGATCGGCCCGCTGGCCGGCGGCTGGTTCGTCGGCTCGTTCTCGTGGCGGCTGGTCTTCCTGCTCAACCTGCCGCTCGCCGCGGGCGTGGTCTACGGCGGCCTGCGCCACGTGCCCGAGACCAGGAGCCCGCGCGAGTCGGCCGCACTGGACCTGGTCGGCGGACTCCTGGCCGCGCTCGGCCTGGCCGGCGTCGTCGACGCGCTCACCTACGGACCGGTCGAGGGCTTCGGCAACACCCGGGTCGTCTCGACCGGTGCCATCGGCGTCCTGGCGCTGGCCGCGTTCGTGCTGCGCGAGCTGCGGATCGAGCACCCGATGCTGCCGTTCGGGATCTTCCGCAACCGCCAGTTCAGCGGCGGAAACGGGGTCACGCTGGTGATCTACGGGGCGTTCAGCGGCGCGCTCTTCCTGCTGCCGATCCAGCTCCAGCGGGTGCTCGGCTACTCGCCGCTCGAGTCCGGCGCGGCGTTCATCCCGGTCACGCTGCTGATGCTCCTCCTGTCCGCCCGGGCGGGCCGCCTGGCCGACCGTATCGGCCCGCGCATCCTGATGACCGTCGGCCCGATCGTCGCCGGGCTCGGCCTGATGCTGATGGCCCGGATCACGCCCGGCTCGAGCTACGTCTCGGCCGTGCTGCCGGCGGCGGTGGTGTTCGGCCTCGGGCTCTCGACGACGGTCGCGCCGCTCACCTCGACGGTGCTGGCCGCCGCGGACGCCGAGTACCTGGGCGTCGCCTCGGCGGTGAACAACGACGTCTCGCGGGTCGGCGGCCTCCTGGCCATCGCCGCCGTGCCGATCGTCGCCGGGGTGAGCGGTGCCGACGCGCTCGACCCGCAGCGCTTCTCGGACGGCTTCCAGCAGGCGGTGATCGTGTTCGGCGTCGTCTGCGCGAGCGGCGGCGTGCTCTCCTGGCTCACGATCCGGAACGAGCCGAAGCGCGACGATCAGCCGGCGGACGGCGGCGCGGCGTAGGAGTAGATCCGCCGCGGGACCAGCTCGAGCAGCGCGACCGCCCAGCCGGGCTCGTCGCCGTGCACCGCGCGCCAGCGCCCGGCGATCGGCGCGAAGCGGGCGGCGTAGGCGTCGCCCTCGTGGATCACGACCTCGCCGTCGACGCTGATGACCCGGTGATCGTCGGCGTCGCCCGCCGTGACGACCAGCGAGGCCTGCGGCCGGGCCCGCACGTGACGCAGCCGGGCGCCGGCGACCGTGGCCACCAGGAACACGCCGCGGTCGACGAGGTAGGCGACCGGCCGGGCGTGGGGGTTGCCGTCGCCGTCGCCGGTGGCCATGACGCCGTAGCGGTGGGCGGACAGGAAGGCGGCCAGCGCCTCGGCGTCCATCGCGTCGTCCGCCGGGTGCGACGAGAGCTGGCTCTTGCTGGCGGTGCGCAGGCTCGCGGCCTGCAGCGCTGCGAGCGGCGCGTAGTCCGCGACGTCGCTCACGAGCGGTAGTTCGGGGCTTCCTTCGTGATCGCGATGTCGTGCGGGTGGCTCTCGCGCAGCCCGGCGCCGGTGATCCGGACGAAGCGGGTGCGGGTCTTCAGGTCCTCGATCGTCGCGGCGCCGCAGTAGCCCATCGCCTGGCGCAGCCCTCCGACCAGCTGGTAGACCAGGTTGTTGAGCGGGCCCTTGTAGGCGACCCGCCCCTCGATCCCCTCGGGGACGAGCTTTCCGGCGTCCTCGACGTGGCCCTGGAAGTAGCGGTCCTTCGAGAACGAGCGGGTCTTCATGGCGCCGAGCGAGCCCATCCCGCGGTACTCCTTGAAGCGCTCGCCCTGGTACAGGACGACCTCGCCCGGGCTCTCGTCGACGCCGGCCAGCAGCCCGCCGAGCATCACCGAGTCGGCGCCCGAGGCGAGGGCCTTGGCCACGTCGCCGGAGTACTGCATGCCGCCGTCGCCGATCACCGGGATGCCGTGCGGCGCGGCTGCCTGGGCACAGTCGAAGATCGCCGTGACCTGGGGGACGCCCGAGCCGGCGACGACCCGGGTGGTGCAGATCGAGCCGGGCCCGACGCCGACCTTGATGGCGTCCGCGCCGGCGTCGATCAGCGCCTCGGCGCCCTCGCCGGTGGCGACGTTGCCGGCGATCAGCTGGGTGTCGCCGACGCGTCCCTTGAGCCGCCGCACCATGTCGACGACGCCGCGCGAGTGGCCGTGGGCGGTGTCGAGCACCAGGACGTCGGCCCCGGCGTCGATCAGCGCCTGGGCCCGCTCGAGGGCGTCCGGCCCGGCGCCGACGGCGGCGCCGACCCGCAGCCGGCCCTGCTCGTCCTTCGTCGAGAGCGGGAACTGGATCCGCTTCTGGATGTCCTTGACGGTGATCAGGCCCTTGAGCAGCCCGTCGGCGTCGACCACCGGCAGCTTCTCGATCTTGTGCCGGCGGAGCATCTCCTTGGCCTCGTCGAGCGTCGTGCCGACCGGCACCGTGACCAGGTTGTCGTGGGTCATCAGCCGGGCGATCGGCTGGTCGACGTCGCGCTCGAAGCGCAGGTCGCGGTTCGTCAGGATGCCCACCAGGCGCCCGGTCTCGTCGGTGATCGGGACGCCCGAGATGTGGTAGGTCTGCATCAGCTCGAGCGCGTCGCGGACGCGGTCCGAGGCCCGCAGGGTCACGGGCTCGACGATCATCCCGGACTCGGAGCGCTTGACCTTGTCGACCTCGGAGACCTGCTCCTCGATGGACAGGTTGCGGTGGATCACCCCGAGGCCGCCCTCGCGGGCCAGGGCGATGGCCATGCGCGCCTCGGTGACGGTGTCCATGGCCGCCGAGACGATCGGGATGTTCAGCGCGATCGTCCGCGTCAGCCGGGTGCTGGTCGACACCTCGGACGGCAGGACGTCGGACTCGGCCGGCAGGAGCAGCACGTCGTCAAAGGTCAGCCCCTCCTTGCCGAACTTGCGCTCTCGCGCAGCCTCGACGAACTCGGGGACGACGACATCGACGAGCCGCTCCATGGGGCCTCCTCAGCCGCCCGCGCCTCGCGGGCTCTCCGCTCTCTGGTACATCACGCCATGCATTATGCGACGCCGCCCGGCTGTCGGGCCGGGCAGCGCCGCAATTCGCCGGAACGTGTTACCAGTGAACGGGCTCGCCCGGGGTGTTCTCCGGGAGGGCGACGCTGGCCGGGTGGATCACGTAGACCAGGCCCCCGCTCGGGCGGGTCTCGAGCCAGACGCGCTCGAACTGGGCGCGCTGGTAGACGTGGCGCACGTCGCTGTCACCGCCGAACGACGCCGGGTCGTCGACGATCACGTCGCCGCTGGCGGTGAAGCCGGCGATGACCACGAGGTGGCCGTTGGTGCCGCCGGGCTCGAAGCCCTTGAGCTGGTGCTCGCGCACCCGGATCGAGGCCACCAGCGGGATCCCCGCCTTGATGAACTGCTCGGCCTCGGTCAGCGAGTGCAGGCGGGTGACCTCACCCGACAGGCCGTAGCTCGCGGCGTAGGCCACGTTGAACGGCCAGTTGCCCGCGCCGTCGTAGTTCAGGTCGTACGTCCCGCGCGCCGCCTGGTCGACCTGCGGGTCCGGGAAGCTCGGGTCGACCCACGACAGGTCCTCCGCCGTCGGGCCCGTGCCCCAGTACGCCACGACCATCGCGGTGGAGGTCGGGCTGCACCAGGCCTCGCCGCCCCCGTCGTACTCCTCGTAGTCGTCGCGGTGGAGCTCCTGCGAGAATCGGCGGCACGTTCAGCTCGATGCCCTCGGCGCCGCCGAGCGGGCTCGGCAGCGACGCGCTGGGTGTTGGCCGTCGGCGTAGGACGTCATCGCGCCGAGCTGACGGACCGTCGGCGACACGCTGCAGGCCGGGCAGCCGGTACAGGGTGACCCGCAGCCGGTACTGCGCGGCCGGCTTGTGGGTGAGGAACGTGTCGATCCCGATGTAGCCCAGCGAGCTGAACTGGTGCGGGATCGAGGTGCGCCTGATGGTGTCGTCGCCGGACGCCCAGACGCCCATCGTCCACCAGTCGCTCGAGACCGTTCGCTCGCCCTTCTTGTCGCGCGCCTCCTGCATCTGCACCTGGATCCAGGTGCCGCTCGGCGTCGCCGCGTTCCACGACGCCACCAGCTCGTCGAACTCGAAGCCCGGCCGGAACCAGGGCCCGGTCCAGGTGCCCGACTCGTACGCGTGGCCGTTGAAGCGGCCGTCCGGATCGGTGCCGGCGACCGGCGCCGGGCCGATCGCCAGGGCGCCGTCGGCGCCGACGACCAGGGAGCTCCCGTCGATCGCGCCGGCGGCGAAGTCCGTCGCCCCGGCCCACTGGTGGTAGCTGATCTGGGCTACCCGCGGCCCGCCGGAGGCCGCCGCTGGACCCGTCGTCCAGGTCGCGGCGGCCACCGCCGCCAACCCCAGGGCGAGCGCCGCCCGTCGTGCTCGTCGCATGTGACTCCTCTTTCCCCCGTGGACTACCACGAAGGTGCGACCATAGCGTGCCCGACGACCGGCGTCACGGGCACAATGTCGGCGTGAGCCAGAGCAGCGCACAGATCGAGGCGGCCCGGCGGTTGGCGCCGCCCGCGGTCGACCGCCCGGTGATCGTCCTCGACTTCGGGGCCCAGTACTCGCAGCTGATCGCCCGGCGGGTGCGCGAGTGCCGGGTGTTCTCCGAGCTGCTGCCGTACGACACGCCGATCGAGGAGCTGCGCCGGCGCGACCCGCAGGCCCTGATCCTGTCCGGCGGCCCGTCGTCGGTGCACCAGCCCGGGGCGCCCGCGCTCGATCCGGCGGTGCTCGAGCTCGGGATCCCGGTGCTCGGCATCTGCTACGGGATGCAGGCGATGACCGTGGCCCTCGGCGGCACCGTCGCCCGCACGGGCCAGGGGGAGTACGGCAAGACCGAGCTGCGCGACCTCGGCGGCGAGCTGTTCCACGACCTGCCCGACGCCACCAGCTGCTGGATGAGCCACTTCGACACGGTCACCGAGGCCCCGCCGGGCTTCCGGGTGACCGCGTCGTCTCCGTCGACGCCGGTGGCCGCGATGGAGAACCCCGAGCGCGGGTTCTACGCCGTCCAGTTCCACCCCGAGGTGCAGCACACCCCGCGCGGGACCGAGCTCCTGAAGAACTTCCTGTTCCGGGCCGTCGGCGCGCCGCCCACCTGGACGGCGCTGCAGGTGATCGAGGAGCAGGTCGAGAAGATCCGCGCCCAGGTGGGCGACGAGCGGGTCATCTGCGGCCTCTCCGGCGGCGTCGACTCGTCCGTGGCGGCGCTGCTCGTGTACCGGGCGGTGGGTGACCAGCTGACGTGCGTGTTCGTCGACCACGGCCTGCTCCGCGAGGGCGAGGCCGAGCAGGTCGTGAAGACGTTCGGCGAGCACTTCCACGTGCCGCTGGTGCACGTCGAGGCGAAGGAGCGGTTCCTCGGCCAGCTCGCCGGGGTGACCGACCCCGAGGAGAAGCGCAAGCGCATCGGCGAGACGTTCATCCGGGTCTTCGAGGCCGAGGCCGAGCGGCTCGAGGGCGTCCGCTACCTGGTGCAGGGGACGCTGTACTCGGACGTCATCGAGTCCGGCTCGCGCACGGCGGCCAAGATCAAGTCGCACCACAACGTCGGCGGCCTGCCCGAGGACATGGATCTCGAGCTGTGCGAGCCGCTGCGGCTGCTGTTCAAGGACGAGGTGCGCCGCGTCGGCGAGGAGCTCGGCCTGCCCGAGGAGATCGTCTGGCGCCAGCCGTTCCCCGGCCCGGGCCTGGCGATCCGGATCATCGGCGACGTGACCGAGGAGCGGCTGACGATCCTGCGGCACGCCGACCACGTCCTGCGCGAGGAGATCCGCCGCGCCGGCCTCGAGCGCGAGATCTGGCAGTCGTTCGCCGTGCTCCCCGCGATCCGCTCGGTCGGCGTGATGGGCGACGAGCGCACCTACGAGCACCCGATCATCATCCGGGCGGTGACCTCCGAGGACGCGATGACCGCGGACTGGGCCCGCCTGCCGTACGACCTGCTCGAGACGATCTCGAGCCGGATCGTGAACGAGGTCGCCGGCGTGAACCGGGTGGCGCTCGACATCTCGTCGAAGCCGCCCGGCACGATCGAGTGGGAGTAACGGGCCGCTGGCTCGCAGCCGCGAACCTCGCGGCCAAGACAGCGCTCGTCCTGCTCCTGCTGTTCGCGGTCACCCACCGCGACTGGCACCAGTTCCACGGCAAGGCGATGGTCGGGCGGGCGCTGACCTACCCGATCGCCGCGCTGATCGTGCCCGTCTGGTGGCTGCTGCGCGGCCGGCCCCGGCCGTACCCGCATGCGATCGACCTGCTGCTGGTGGCGCCGTTCCTGATCGACACCGTCGGCAACGCCTTGAACCTGTACGACTCGATCTCCTGGTGGGACGACCTGAACCACCTGGTGAACTGGGCCATCCTGACCGGCGCCTGCGGCGTCGCCCTGCGCGGCACCCGCCTCGACCGCTGGGTGATCGCCGGTCTGTGCGTGGGCGTTCGGCGCGACGACGGCGATCCTGTGGGAGCTGCTCGAGTACGTCACGTTCATCCACGACTCATCCGAGCTGGCGACGGCCTACACCGACACGCTGGGCGACCTGGCGCTGGGCCTGACGGGCTCGGTGATCGCGGCGTTGCTCGCGGCGATGGTTCCACGGGCAGCGCGCGGCGGTCGGTGCGACCCGGAGCGTGCCTGGCGCTCGCGCCTGAGATTCCCAGTCTCATCCATTCGAACGAGGCGGGCGCCCTCCGAGCGTGGCTTGTACGTCCCCGCTCGTTCCGGTCGAATCGCGGCCATGACAGCCGACCGCCGGTGCCTCACCGCCCTCCTCTGCGTGATCGCAGCGTTCCTGCTCGTGCCGGCCAGCGCCGGGGCGACGGCGTACCGCTTCACCGGCCAGGGGACCGACCACCAGAGCTGGGACGACCCCGCCAACTGGTCGCCGCAGGCCGTGCCGGGCGCAGGTGACGACGTCACGATCAAGCAGAACCCGGGCGGGCCCGCCCCCGCCGTCCTGCACCACGCCGTGACGGTCCGGTCGGTCGACCTCGAGGCGGGCGGCAGCATCACGGGCCAGTCGATCACGATGACCGGCGGCCTGACCTGGCTCGGCGGCACCATCGACACCAGCCTGACGCTGCCCGCCGGCAGCACCAGCACGGTGTCGGGAACCGCCCCGAAGAACCTCGGCGACGGCACGCAGGGAGGCATCGCCAACGCGGGCAGCCTCGACATCGGCGGCCCCGGGGTCGTCAGCATCTGGGATCCGGCGAACCTGACGAACAGCGGCCACCTCACGCTCGAGCCCGGCTCGGCCGTGCACGGCGTGGCCTGCTGCGTCCATCCGTCCTACCTCATCAGCACCGGCACGCTGACGGTTCCCGGCCCCGGGACGGCGAACCTGCTGGCCCTCGGCTTCGAGGCCTCCGGCTCGGTCGTGCTGAGCGGGAGCGGCGAGCTCGACGTCGGGGCCGCGCCGGTGAAGCTCGACGACGGCGTGGCCGTCAGCGGGGCCGGGCGGATCAAGCTGAGCGGGTCGCAGAACGCCGTGCCCTCCGGGACCGTCGGGTTCGGAGCGGGCACGACGCTCGAGCTCGCGGCGTCGTCGGACCTGGCCGGAACCGCCACGATCGGCGGCGGCGGCACGCTCGACTGGACCGGCGGCCAGATCGACGGCGCCATCACGATCGCGAGCGGAACCCGGCTCCTGGTCGAGGGTTCCGCGACCAAGACGCTCGCCTCGGACGCGGTCGGCCCCGGCCGCGCTGACGGCCAACGGCACCAGCACCATCGCGGGTCCGGGCCTGCTCTCGCTGGCCTACGGGACCCTGACGAACGGCGGGACGATGACCCTCGGGGCCGGCGCGCTGGTTCGCGGATCGGTGTGCTGCGTGACGCCGCCGAAGGTGCAGAACAACGGCACCCTGATCGGCGACGCCGGCAGCGGGACGGCCACCATCAGCCTGCTGGCCTTCACCAACTCGGGCACGCTCGACGCCCACTCCGGGACGCTCGCGATCAACACCATCGACCCGGTCCAGACGAAAGGGACGACGCTCCTCGACGGCGGGACGCTCAGCTTGGAGGAGACTGGACCGGCGGCCAGATCGACGGCGCGATCACCGTCGCGAGCGGGACCCGGCTCCTGGTCGAGGGTTCCGCGACCAAGACGCTCGCCTCGGACGCGGTCGGCCCCGGCCGCCTGACGGCGAACGGCACCAGCACCATCGCGGGTCCAGGCGTGCTCTCGATGGCCTACGGGACCCTGACGAACGGCGGGACGATGACCCTCGGGGCCGGCGCGCTGATTCGCGGATCGGCGTGCTGCGTGACGCCGCCGAAGGTGCAGAACAACGGAACCCTGATCGGCGACGCCGGCACCGGGACGGCCACCATCAACCTGCTCGCCTTCACCAACTCGGGCACGCTCGACGCGCACTCCGGGACGCTCGAGATCGACACCATCGACCCGGTCCAGACGAAGGGGACGACGCTCCTCGACGGCGGGACGCTCGGCTCGGACCACACGCTGCAGCTGAAGAAGGGCAAGCTGGTCGGCGTCGGAACGATCGCCGCGGCGGTCGCCAACACCGGCGCGAGCGTGCTGCCCGGCCCGCTGGCGCCGAAGAACGCGCCGGGCGTCCTCAGGATCACGCGCACCTACTCGCAGAGCGGCAAGGGCTCGTTCAAGGCCGACGTGACCGGCGCGGCGCCGGGAACCGGCTACGACCAGCTCGCCGTCGGCGGCGCCGTCACCCTCGGCGGGACGCTGGCGATCAAGACGAAGAAGACGTTCCACCCCGCGGCGGGCAGCCACGTCAGCGTCGTGACGGCGCTCTCCCGGACCGGGACGTTCGCGACGGTGACGGGAACGGCGATCCCGGCCGGCGGCACCTGGACCGTGGCCTACCTGGCGACCGGCGTCGACCTGGTGGCCGGGCCCTGAGGCGCGGCATGGGGGCCTGATCCACCCAGCTGCGAGGGGCTCACGTCACCCCTTCCCGTCGTCGCCGGCGCGGAGTACGGTCGCGCGATGCCCCGCCGTATCGTCCGCATCGCGTGCGCGCTCGTCGCCGTCGCCGCCGTGACCGCGCCCAACGCCCTGGCCTCCGCGATCCGCGTCACCACGACCGCGGACACGCCGACGGCGCCCGGCGTGTGCACGCTCCGCGACGCGGTCGTGGCGAGCAACACCGACACGTCGGTGGGCGGCTGCGCCGCCGGATCGGGCGCGGACGTCATCCAGCTGCACCGCGGCTCGACCTACACGTTGAGCATCCCGGGCCGCGACGAGGACGCGTCGGCGACCGGCGACCTCGACGTGACCGGCCGGCTGACCATCAACGGCAAGGGCGCGACGATCGACGCCGGTGGGGTCGACCGCGTGCTGTCGGTGCAGGAGACGGGCTCGCTCGACCTCTCGCACATCACGCTGCGCGGCGGGGCCGCGGACAGCTCGCTCGACCCCGGCGAAGGTGGCGCGCTCCTGAACCTCGGCAGCACGGTGCTGAAGGCCGTGACGGTGACCGACAACCGCGCCGCGGAGTTCACCGGCGGCGCGGTGCTCAACGGGGGCGTCCTGACGATCAGCGGCAGCGACGATCACCGACAACCACCTCGACCTCTTCACCTACGGGCCCGGCGCCGGCGGCGTGACGAACTTCGAGCACGGGACCCTGACGATGCGCAGCTCCACGATCAGCGACAACGAGTCGACCGGGATCGACAACCGCGGCGACGCCACGCTGACCCAGGTCACGATCAGCGGTCACGATCAGAGCGGCATCTACAACGTCGGCCGGCTCCACCTCGTCAACAGCACGGTCTCGCACAACTCGTCGCTCGACCTCGCCGGCGGCGTCGGCAACAACACGCCCGGCGAGATGTGGATCACGGGCTCGACGATCAGCGAGAACAGCGTGCTGGCCGGTCTCTTCGGCGGCACCGAGTGGAGTGGCGGGGGCATCGTCAACCGCGGGACGATGCACCTGCAGAACAGCACGATCAGCGGGAACAGGGTCGGGCTCGGCTGCGACCACCGCCCGTGCGCCCCTGACGTCGGTGGGGGACTCGGGCGTCCTGACGACCACGACGAGCCACGCGATCGCCCTGCCGACGGGAACGATCACGACGACCGACCACGCGGAGCTGATCCCGACGCGAACCGCCGGCGTCTACACGCTCGTCAGCCACCTCGTGAACACCGGCGGCGCGACGGGGCAGGTGCTGCTGGCCGGGACGCTGAGCTTCAACACGCTCACCGCCGACGGACGCTTCATCGGCGTGGTCTGCGGCCGCCACTGAGAAGGGTGCTGGCACGGTGCGTGCGCCGGCTGCGATGATCCCCGCACACCACCTGGGGAGCCGGAATGGACGCCTACCTGACCAGCCGCATCGACGACCTCCCGCAGATCTGGGACGGGTTCGCGAAGCTCGTGCGGGCAGGCCTCGGGATCACCGCCTTCGGGGCGAACGTGATGGACGTCCCGGCCGACTACCAGACCCGGTTCCACGACGAGTCCGGGTCGGGGCAGGAGGAGCTGTACGTCGCCCTCCGGGGCTCGGGCTGGGTGGTGGTCGAGGACGGCGGCGAGCAGCTCGTCGAGTGCACGCCGGACACCGTCACGGTGGTCCGGCCGGGCACCGCGCGGGCCTTCCGCAGCGGCCCGGAGGGCTGCCGCCTGCTGATCGTCGGCGGCACGCCGGGGCAGGCCTACGCGGTGCAGGCCTGGTCGTCGGAGGCCGGCAGCTAGGCCGCGTGGGCCAGGTCGGCCGCGTCGGCGACCGGCAGGCGCACCGTGAAGCACGACCCCTCGCCCTCGACGCTGCGGACGTCGAGCATCCCGCCGTGGGCGACGACCATCTCGCGGGTGATCGCGAGGCCGAGGCCGGTGCCCTGGATCTGCAGCGAGCTCGACAGCGACGAGCGGAAGAAGCGCTCGAACAGCCGGCTCTGCTCCTCGGCCGGGATGCCGATGCCGTCGTCCTCGACGGCGATCTCGATCAGTCCGCCGATCGACGTGATGCGCACCTCGGCGTTGCCGCCGAGCGGGGTGTACTTGATCGCGTTCGAGATCAGGTTGTCGAGCACCTGGCTCAGCCGGGTCGCGTCGCCGCGCACCGTCGGCACCGTCTCGAGCGAGGCCGACAGGGCGACGCCGGCGTGCTCGGCGGCGGGCAGCGCGTGGGCCACGGACTCGAGCACCAGGTCGCGCAGGTTCAGCTCGGAGAGGTCGAGCTCGAGCCGGCCGCCGTCGGCCCGGAACAGCACCAGCAGGTCGTTGACCAGCCGGACCAGGCGGTCCGAGTTGCGGCGAACGGTCTCGAGGAACCGTCGCTGCTCGCCCGCCGGCATCTCGTCGTCCTCGAGCACCAGGTCGAGGTAGCCCTCGATCGAGGTGAGCGGGGTGCGCAGCTCGTGGCTGACGAGGGCCACGAAGTCGTCCTTCATGCGGTCGAGGTCCATCAGCTCGCGCACCTGGCCGGCGAGCGCCGCGTGTGCGGCCTCGAGGTCCTGCTCGGCCTGCACCCGGGCGGTGACGTCGTCGATCGAGCCGTACACCAGGACGCCGTCGCCGTGCTGCTCGGGCCGCTGCGAGTGCAGCACCCAGCGGGTCACCCCGTCGGCGCCGACGAGCCGGTACTCGGCCCGCACGAGCTGGCCGGGCTCGACCAGCAGGAGCTCGTTGAACAGCCCGCGGTCGTCGGGATGGATCGCCTCGCGGTAGGCCTCGCCGAGCTCCTTGCCCTTGCGCGGCATCGAGCTGCGTCCGAGCAGGGTGGCCAGGCCGGGGCCGAGGTAGATCGGCAGGTACTCGCCATCGAGCACCTCCGCGACGTAGAAGTAGGTCTGCACGGCCGCGGCGGCGCCCTCGAGCAGCTCGTGCGAGCGCTGCGCGGCGGCCAGAGCGGCGTCGCGCTCGGCCGCCAGGGCCCGGCGCTCCGACATGTCCTTGACCGTCGCGACGTACTCGAGCGGGGCGCCGTCGTCGCCGCGCAGGCAGGAGATCGCGACGATCGCCGGGACCGTCCCGCCGTCCTTGCGCTGCAGCTCCACGTCCCCCTCGCCCCGCCCGCCGAGGCCGAGGCTGGCCAGGCAGCTCGGCTCGAGCACGGGCAGGAACGGGAACGGCACGCGCGCGCCGGCCAGCTCCTCGCGGGTGTAGCCGGTCAGCGCGCAGAGCCGCTCGTTGACCGCGATCAGCTCGCCGTCGGGGCCGATCCGGACGACGCCGTCGGCCATGATCTCGAGCAGGGCGGACGTCCGGTCGCGTTCGCGCCGCAGCTCGTGGCGGGAGCGCCGCATGGCCTGGGCCAGGCCGTGGACCGCGAGCGCCACCAGCGCCACGGTGACCGCCCGGACGCAGGCCGCGGCGAGCACCTCGGCGGTGCTCGGGCCGCCGACGATCAGCGCTCGCACGCCGGGGACGAACGAGGTCACGGTCGCGCCGGCCACGGCCCAGGCGACCTGCCGGCGGGGCAGGAAGAGGCCGGCCCAGGCGGCGCACAGCACGATCATCGGGAGGATGACGAACGAGCTCGACGCCATCGCCACGGCCAGCAGGCCGAGGGTCAGCGGCGGGCCGAGCGAGAGGAGCTGCAGCAACGCCTCGGGACGCTCGCGGCGGCGGACGCCGAGCACCACCGCGGACACCGTGACCAGTCCGGCGGCGACGAGCGCGGCGTAGTCCAGCGGGTCCGTCGGGCCCTCGAACGCCAGCGTCGCCGGGAACGCCAGCGAGGCCACCACCAGGTACAGCAGCACGCCGAGGCGGCGCTGTGCGGCGAGGGACTCGCCGAGCAGTCCGCGGACGGCGAGGTTCAGACGTGCGTGCACCTCGCCGATATCGGCAACCCGCGACCCGCCCTTGAACCGGGCGCTAGGCGGATTCGAGCGCCACGGCGGCAGCCTCGATCTCGGCCTGGTCGCCGGGCTCCGGCCGCCACGGCAGGACGAGCGGGTCGCCCTCGTAGCGCGGGATCACGTGCACGTGGTAGTGGAAGACGGTCTGCCAGGCGGCCGGGCCGTTCGACTGCATGATCGTCACGCCGTCCGCGGCGAGCCGGTCGCGGGCGCGGCCGGCCAGCTCCCTGGCGGTGCGGGCGCAGGCCGCGAGGTCGTCGTCGCCGATCTCGTGCAGGTCGCGTGCGTGGGCGCGAGGGATGACGAGCACGTGCCCCCGGGTGGCCGGGCTGATGTCCATGAACGCGACGGTGCGCTCGTCCTCGTAGACCCGCCGGGAGGGGATCTCGCCGGCCACGATGCGGCAGAAGATGCAGTCCACGGGGGCGGAGGATACGCGTGGCCAGGAGCCGGTGAAAGCGATTCCCGCAACGTGCGGCTTTTCGCGTCTGACGGGCCTTGAACCGGCCCGTCGCACCCCCTAGTTTTGCGTTTGCACCGAGCGGGACGCAGGATCGCCGAAAGGCCCGGGTGTTGAAGCTCTTCGGAGCGGAGGCACGCAGGCCGAGGTCCAGGCGCGGAGGCTCTTCGGAGCCGAGGCGAATGGAGCGCAGGTTGAGCCAGTGTTCTGCTCGGTGCAGCCTTTTTCCGGCCGTTCTCCTGCCAATCGGGCAACGTCCGATGCGGCGGGAAGAATGGCGTCGTGGCTGCCACCGAAGCATCCGCGCTGCGCCGGCCTGCGCCGCGCTTCGCGCACCCCGCCGAGCGTGCCTGCGCCGCGCTCTTCGACTACCACGGCCTGCGCTGGCTGTACGAGCCGCAGACGTTCGTGCTGCGCCGAGACGACGCCGGCCGCCCGCTCGAGGCCTTCACACCCGACTTCTACCTGCCGGATCTCGACCTGTACCTCGAGGTCACGACCGTCCGGCCCGATCAGAACTCGCGCAAGCGCCGCAAGCTGCGGCTGCTGGCCGAGATCCATCCCGACGTGCGGGTCCGGCTGTTCGTGCGGCGCGACGTCGAGGCGCTGGCGGCACGGCTCGGGCTCGACCTCGATCCCGAGCTCGACGCGGCGTGAGCGTCGTCGTCGCGAGGCTGCCCGGGCCGGTCGCCTACACCGCGACCCGGATCGGCCGCCGGGTCGCAGAGCTCGCCGACGACCTTGCCGCCGACCATCCGGCGAGCCCGCCGGTCCTGGTGGCTCTGCCGGGCGGCGAGCGCCTGGCCGGCGATCTGGCCGAGCGCCTCGACTGGCCCGAGCCGGCGCGGCTGCAGCTCGCGGCGTTCGTGTTCGGCGAGCACGCCCGGGTCGAGCGCGACGTCGACGTGCCGCTCGCCGGCCGGGCGGTGGTCGTCGTCGAAGGGATCGTCGACACCGGCCTGACGCTGCGCGGCGCGCTCGCCGTGCTCGCCCGCCACCGGCCGGTGGCGCTCGAGGCGTGCGTGCTGCTCGACCGGCCGCACCGCCGGCTGGTCGACGCCCTCCCGATCCGCCACGCCGGCTTCCGGGCGCCGGACCGGCTGCTGGTCGGCTACGGCCTGTCGCACCGCGGGCGCTTCGCGCACCTCGACGAGCTGCGGGTCCTCGAGAACGATTGACGAGTTTGAGGGCCCGGCGGAGGCGGCTGCCTCGCACCGGGCCCTCGACAGCTCGTCGACCTACTTGACCTGCAGGAAGGCGTCGGCGGTCAGGCTCGAGTCGTCGCTCGTCGCCCACACCAGCAGCCCGCCGACGTGCGCCAGGTTCTGGGTGACCTGGGGATCGCTCGAGGACTGGCCGAACGAGCCGGCCAGGTTCACGGCGCCCGGGATGTTCACGTAGATCAGCTCGGCGACCTTGTCCGGCAGGCCGGCCTGGTCGCGCAGCTGGGTGTAGTCCGCGGAGTCGGCCAGGCTCGGGCTCTGCACCGAGCCGACCGTCGGGCTGTTGCCGATGCCGATGACGTCGCCGTCGCGGCGCCACACGATCGTCTGGCCCTGCGCCGTCGCCTGCTCGCCCACGCCGCTCGCGACCGGCGTGATCTTCGTGTCGGGCGAGAACCGGGACACCAGCGCGGTGATCTTCTTGATCGTGGTCACGGCCTGGTCCGTGTCGGACGGGTGGAGCAGCAGGCCGACGTTGACCGGCAGGCCGCCCGGCGCCACGTAGAACCCGTTCTCGCCGCTCAGGAGCGGCAGGATGTCGTTCTTCAGCGACAGGCCGGTCTGGGTCTCGAAGGCCTGGATCTGCTGCTGGGCGGACGGGTTCTGGGTGCCCATCTGGTCGAGCGCCTGCTGCACGCGGGGCCCGACGTCCGAGAAGCCGAGGTAGGCGAGGGCGTTGCCCGGCACCCGGTCGAGCAGCGACGGCGAGAACGTGTGGCCGCTCAGGTCGAGGCCCGCCTTCTTGGCGGCGTTGGCGTCGTACGAGACGACGCTGCGGAAGCGGAAGCCGTGGTCCTCGGCGCCGATCGAGAAGGCCATGCTCTGCAGCGCCTTGAGCTGCTCCTGCACCTGCTGCAGCTGGGCGGCGGAGGGCGCGGGGACCGCGCTGTGCTGCTGCTGGGCGACCGCGAGGTTCACGAGCTCGGCAATCGACGTGCCGTCCACGTAGGCCACCGCGATGTTGCTCTTCGGCAGCTTCGCGAGCGCGTCCTTGTAGGCCTGGCTGTCGGCGAGCGCCGGCGCGTCGCCCTCGCGGACGTCGATCGCCCGGCGCAGGTTCACCTCGTCGGTGCCGACGAGCAGCGCGTTCTTGCCGATCGCGGCGACCATCTGGCCGTCGGTCGACCGGTACAGCGTGTAGCCCTTGTAGTCGCCGCTCTTCTGGACCTTGCCGCCCTTCTGGATGGCGGCCTCGAGCTTGGCGTCGTCCTTCGACTCGACGTACCCCACGACGACGGGCTTCATCTGGCCGCCGCTGGTCGTCGGCGGCGTGACCGACACGACGGCCACGGACGCCTCGCTGCCGAGCCACGGGCGGATGTCGGCGTTGAAGGTCGCCCCGCTGTCGGAGCTCTGGTTCAGCTCGGTCTCGAAGCGGCTGACCGTCTCGGCCCAGCCCGGGAACCTGGCTCCCAGGGCCTGCAGCTTCGCCCAGGCGTCGGAGCCTGGATCGATGTTGGCGTCCGCGAAGAACAGGACGCCCTGCGGCGTCGCCGCCGCGCCGTTGCCGTCGGTACCGGCAGCGCCGGCGCCTCCGCCGCCGCTCCTGCTCCCGCCGCAGGCGGTGGCGAGCAGGCCCACGGCGAGCAGGACGCTGAGGAGTCTGAATGGATTCGCGCGAATGATCCTGGTCATGGCAGCCCTTCGACGGCGGCCTAGCGACCGCGGTTCCCTTCCCAGGATATGCCCGTCGCGCGTCCGTGCCACCCCCTGGCGTGGGCGGCGTTATGGCACAGCTTCGCGGGGGCAGAATCGAAAGCATGGAGCGCCCGGAGGCCAGCGAGGCCGCACGGGCCCGGGCGCGTGCCCTGGCCGAGCAGGTCGGGCGGTCGGTCCGCGATCCGCGCGTCCTCGCCGCGCTGACCGCCGTGCCGCGCCACCTGTTCGTCCCTGCGGACTGGCAGCAGGCGTCCTACGACGACCAGGCGCTGCCGCTCGCCGACGGCCAGACGATCTCCCAGCCCACCGTGGTCGGGCGGATGGCCGAGCTGGCCCTGCTCGGCGAGGACGACCACGTGCTCGAGGTCGGCGCCGGGTCGGGCTACGCGGCGGCGGTCCTGGCGCAGCTGTGCGCCTCGGTGACGGCCATGGAGCTGCGTTCGGCGCTGGTCGAGCGGGCCCGGGCGAACCTGGCGGCCGCGGGCGTCGACAACGTGGACGTGGTCGCCGGCAACGGCTGGCTCGGGCTGCCGCAGCAGGCGCCGTTCGATGCGATCGTGGTCTCGGCCGCGCCGGCGCGGGTGCCGCAGGCGCTGGTCGCGCAGCTCGCGCCCGGCGGGCGGCTCGTGCTCCCGCTCGGCCGGCGGACCCAGCGCCTCGTCCGGGTCAGCCGGCGGAGCGACGGACGGCTCGTGCGGGAGGAGCTCGAGGAGGTCAGGTTCGTCCCGCTGGTGCGGTGATGCGCTACCATCCGGGCTGCCTGGCCGCTGGGCCGGGCGTTTCTGTGCGTGGATGTCCTGCTGAGGAAGAGTCGAGAGTTCTGTGCCCACCAAGACCTACAACGCGAAGCCCGGCGAGATCGATCGCGCCTGGTTCGTCGTCGATGCGAACGGCGAGACGCTCGGCCGCCTCGCAACGCAGATCGCCGAGACCCTCCGGGGCAAGCGAAAGCCCCAGTACACCCCGCACATCGACACCGGCGACTTCGTGGTCGTGGTGAACTGCTCCCGCATCCGGGTCACCGGCAAGAAGCTGACCGACAAGATCTACTACCGCCACAGCGGTTATCACGGCGGCCTCAAGGAGCGCACGCTCGCGCAGATGCTCGAGCGGCGCCCCGAGGAAGTCATCCGGCTCGCGGTTCGCGGGATGATGCCGCGCAACCGCATCGCGCGCGCCCAGCTCCGCAAGCTCAAGCTGTACGCCGGGCCGGAGCACCCGCACGCCGCGCAGAACCCGAAGCCGCTCGGCGCGGCCTGACAGGAGCGAGACCGAACTTGGCTGAGAACGCCACGTACCGCGGCACCGGCAAGCGCAAGACGTCCGTCGCCCGCGTCATCCTCAAGCCCGGCAACGGCACGGTGACCGTGAACGGCCGGACGCTCGAGGACTACTTCGGCCGGGCGACGCACCGCACGACGGCGCTGTCGCCGCTCGTGCTGGCCGGTCTGCAGGACCGCTTCGACGTCCAGGCCCGCTGCCACGGCGGCGGCGACACCGGCCAGGCCGGCGCGCTGCGCCACGGCATCGCCCGGGCGCTGGTCGAGGCCGACCCGAACGCCCGCACCGAGCTCAAGCGCGAGGGCTTCCTCACGCGCGATGCGCGCGAGGTCGAGCGCAAGAAGGCCGGCCTCAAGGGCGCCCGCCGGCGCCCGCAGTTCTCGAAGCGCTAAGGGCTCTGTGGCCAGCCGCCTGTTCGGCACCGACGGCGTCCGCGGTGTCGCGAACAGCCCATCCCTGAGCCCGCAGCTCGCGCTGTCGCTCGGGGCGGCCGCGGTCCGGGACGTGCGCGAGCGCGGGGTGGCCGACCGCGCGCCGGTGGTGCTGGTCGGGCGGGACACGCGCCGCTCGGGGCCGCTGCTCGAGGACGCCTTCTGTGCCGGGATCGCCTCTGCCGGCGGCATCGCGCTGCGGGCCGGCGTCCTGCCGACGCCCGGCGTCGCGGTGCTGGTGCGCGAGCACCGCGCCGACATCGGCGCCGTCCTCTCGGCCTCCCACAACCCGTTCCCCGACAACGGGATCAAGCTGTTCGGCGCCGACGGCTTCAAGCTGGCCGACGCCGAGGAGGACCGGATCGAGGCCCTCGTGGCGATCCCGTTCGACGCCCCGACCGGCGCCGACGTGGGAGAGTCCCGGCCGCTTCGAGGCGCCGCCGAGGAGTACACCTCGTGGATCCTCGACGCGTTCGGTGAGCAGGTGCACCGCTTCCGGCTGCTGGTCGACTGCGCCAACGGCGCCGCCTCGGTGGTCGCCCCGCGGCTGTTCGGCACGCTGGGCGGCGAGGTCGACGTGATGGCGGCGGCGCCCGACGGGGTCAACATCAACGTCGACTGCGGCTCGACCCACCTCGGCGGCGCTCGCCGAGCGGGTGCGAGCGGGCGACTACGAGCTCGGGATCGCGTTCGACGGGGACGCCGACCGGGTGCTCTGCGTCGACCACGAGGGCAAGCCCGTCGACGGCGACCAGATCATCGCGATCCTGGCCCGCGACCTGCACCAGCGGGGCACCCTCGCCGAGAACCGGGTGGTCGTCACGTCGATGACCAACCTCGGGTTCCACCGGGCGATGGGCGAGCTCGGCATCGAGCGGGTCATCACGGACGTCGGCGACCGCTACGTGCTGGCCGCGATGCGCGAGCACGGGCTCGAGCTCGGCGGCGAGCAGTCCGGCCACGTGATCGCGCTGTCCCGCCAGACGACCGGCGACGGCCTGGTCACGGCGGTCATGCTGCTGGCGGCCCTCGAGCACGCCGGCACCTCGCTGGCCGAGGCGGCCTCGCTCGTGCAGCGGTTCCCCCAGAAGCTGGTCAACGTGCGGGCCGACCGCAACCGGCTGGCCGACGCCACGGCGGTGTGGGACGCGGTCGAGCGCGAGAACGCGGCGCTCGCCGAGAGCGGCGCCGGACGCATCGTCCTGCGGGCCTCCGGCACCGAGCCGCTGGTGCGGGTGATGGTCGAGCACGAGTCGGCCGACGAGGTCGAGCGGCTCTCGAGCAGCATCGCGGCACTGGTCGACCAGGAGCTCGGTGTCGCCTGACAGTCGGCGAGCGGGGAACACTGACCTCATGTGCGGCATCATCGGCTACGCGGGCGGCCGCGTCTGCAAGCCTCTCCTGCTCGGCGGTCTCGAGCGTCTCGAGTACCGCGGCTACGACTCCGCCGGCCTCTCGCTGCTCGAGCAGGGCGACGTCTCGATCGTCCGGGCCGTCGGCAACCTGGCCCAGCTGCGGGCCGTCGCCGGCACCAACGGCTCGCCCGCGACGACCGGGATCGGCCACACCCGCTGGGCCACCCACGGGCGGCCGTCCGAGCGCAACGCGCACCCGATCACGGGCTGCGACCAGCGCTTCTCGATCGTGCTGAACGGGATCGTCGAGAACTACGTCGAGCTCAAGGAGCGGCTGCAGGCCGCCGGGCACCGGTTCTCGACCGAGACCGACGCCGAGGTCGTCTCCCACCTGGTCGAGACCCACTACGAGGGCGACCTCGTCGAGGCCGTCCGCCGCACCTTCCTCGACCTCGAGGGCCACTACGCGTTCTGCGTCGTCTCGCCCATGCACCCCGACACGATCGTCGGCGCCCGGCTGCAGTGCCCGCTCGTCGCCGGCCTCGGCGACGGCGAGAACTTCGTGGCCTCGGACATCGTCGCCTTCATGTCCGAGACCCGCCGGATGAAGCTGATCGAGGACGGCGAGCTCGTCGTCGTGACCCCCGACGGCATCCAGCTGCTCGACCTCGACCGCGCGCCGATCGAGCGCGACGAGACCCACATCTCGTGGGACGAGGAGCTCGCCGAGAAGGGTGGCTACGAGACCTTCATGCTGAAGGAGATCCACGAGCAGCCCGAGGCGATGCGCGAGACGATCGGCGAGCGTCTGCACGGGGACTCCGTCCGGCTCGACACCGGCCTGACCGACCAGGAGCTGCGGGCGATCGACCGGGTCGTGATCACCGCCTGCGGCACCGCGTACCACGCGGGCCTGATCGGCCGCTACCTGCTCGAGGAGTGGGCCCGGCTGCCGGTCGAGTCCGACGTGGCCTCGGAGTTCCGCTACCGCCGCCCGGTGCTCGACGAGCGCACGCTGGTGATCTCGGTGTCCCAGTCGGGCGAGACCGCCGACACGATCGCCGCCCAGCGCGTGGCCCGCCGCAGCGGCGCCCGCACCCTGGCGGTCTGCAACGTGATGGGAACCCAGCTGGTGCGCGAGGCCGAGGGGACGCTGTTCACCCGCTCGGGCCGCGAGATCTGCGTCGCCGCCACCAAGACGTTCACCGCCCAGGTGGTGGCGTTCACGCTCCTGGCGCTGAAGCTCGCCGAGCAGCGGGGCACGCTGCCGCAGGAGCGGATCGAGGACCTGCGCCGCGAGATCGAGTCCCTCCCCGACCTCGCGGCCACCTACCTGGCCGAGGGCGCGCCGGTGTGGGCCGAGACCGAGGCGATCGCCCAGGCGGTCTACGAGAAGGAGTTCTTCCTGTACATCGGCCGCCACCTCGGCGTGCCGGTGTGCCTCGAGGGCGCGCTCAAGCTGAAGGAGATCAGCTACGTCGCGACCGACTCCTACGCCGCCGGCGAGATGAAGCACGGGCCGATCGCCCTGCTCGACGAGGACACGCCGGTGGTCGCCGTGATGACCGACTCCCACGTGCTCGAGAAGGTCGTCTCGAACGTGCAGGAGGTCAAGGCCCGCGGCGCCCGGGTCATCGGCGTCGTGACCGAGGGCAGCCCGACCGCCAGGCCGCACGCCGACTGGATCCTCGAGGTGCCGCGCACCTCGCCCGAGCTCGCGCCGGCCCTGGCGATCATGCCGCTGCAGATCCTGGCCTACCGCATCGCCCGCCTGCGCGGGCTGCCCGTCGACCAGCCGCGCAACCTGGCCAAGACCGTCACCGTGGAGTGATGCGCCGGCCGACACTCCGACTGCTCGTCGTGCTGGCCGCGCTCGCGGCCGCGCCGGCGGCCCAGGCCTCGGAGATCGTGGGCCGCAACACGTACGACGTGAAGCTGCAGGTGAACCGGGCCGGCACCGCGCTGGTCACGTTCCGGGTCGCCGGCGGCGGGCTGCGCCACGTCCTGTACTGGGGCGCCGTCGACTGGACCGAGCGGTTCCAGCGCGACTACTCGGGCGGCTGGAAGTCGAGGAAGGCGAACTGGAAGCACTTCCGCAACGCCTGCGGGCCGTACACCGGCCCTCAGATCCCGCTGGTGGTGGCGGCCTGCACGATGCCCGACGGCTCGCACTGGGCGCTGCAGCGCTGGCCCCGGCTGTGGGCCAACTACGGCGGGCACAGCGGCGACGCCGAGCTGCACGTGTCGCACTGGACGGGGAGCATCGGCGTCCTCGACATCCACACCGACTGGGGCTACCACGGCCGCTGGCGCCACCTCTACGGGACGTTCACCTACCACGGCAAGCCCGTCTTCGGCCTCGACTACACGCCGCAGGGCGTGCCGCTCGACGCCCAGGGCCGCAACGTCTACGTCGACTACCACGCCGACGGGATCTGGCAGCGGGAGAACTCGTTCCTGACCCACGAGGACACCGGCGGCTTCTGCTACCTGTTCTCGCGCCACGACGGCCGCGTCGGCAACGGGAACCTGTACCGGGCGACGGCCATCGGCCCGGGCGTGAGCCCGATCGTGCGGGCGGTGTTCAGCCCGCCGGGCGCGTACACGCCGCAGGCGGACGCGGCGGCCAACCGCGAGCAGCGCGCGATCCTCAAGAACGACCCCCGCTGCAAGATCAACTGACGGCATCGTGTTCACCTGTTTGGGCGGAAGACCGCGCGCCGCAGCGCCGATGACCTGTGTATGAGCTTTGCGACGCTTCGCCGTCTTGCCGGCGCCCTCACCGTCTCCGTCCTCGCGTGCCTCGCCCTGGCCTCGACCGCCGAGCGCCTCCGAGATCGTGGGACGCAACGTCTACACCCCGAAGCTGCAGGTCGACGAGAACGGCACCGCGCTCGTGACCTTCAAGGTCGCCGGCGGCGGACTGCGCCACGTCCTCTACTGGGGCGCCGTCGACTGGGCCGACGACTTCAGCCGCGACTACTCCGGCGGCTGGAAGTCGAAGCGGGCCGACTGGAAGCACTTCCACAACGTCTGCGGCCCGTACACCGGCCCGGAGCTGCCGCTCGAAGGTCGCGGCCTGCACGATGCCGGACGGCTCGCACTGGGCCCTGCAGAGGTGGGCCCGGCTGTGGGCCAACTACGGCGGCCACACGGCGGCGATGGAGCTGCACGTCTCGCACTGGACGGGCGACCTCGCGATCCTCGACATCCACACCGACTGGGGCTACCACGGCATGTGGCGGCACCTGTGGGGGACGTTCGAGTACCACGGCAAGGCCGTCTTCGGGCTGAAGCACATCGCTGCAGGGCGTGCCGCTCGACAAGCAGGGCCGCAACGTCTACGTCGACTACCACCAGGACGGCATCTGGCAGCGCGAGAACTCGTTCCTGACGCACGACTACAACGAGCTCGCGAACTTCTGCTACCTGTTCAGCCGCCACGCGCGGCCGGGTCGGCAACGGCGACACCTACCGCGCCACGGCGATCGGCCCGGGCGTGACGCCGATCGTGCGCACCTCGTTCGCCCCTCCGGGCGCCTACGACGAGGCGGCCGACGCGCAGGCCAACGCGGCCCAGCGCGAGCTCTTCGGCGGCGACAACCGCTGCAAGATCAACTGACGAGTCGGCGCTGGGTCGCGACATCGGCCGTCTACGCGGCACCACGCGCGGCAGCCAGCGCTGCAGGTCGCTGACGAAGCGCGGGTCGATGGTGTGCGCCATCGGCGACTCGCGCCACAGGACGTCCGCGCCGGCCGCCTCGAACCGGGCCCGCGCGTCCCGCCCGAAGCGCACCGAGATGACCGGGTCCTGCGAGCCGTGGGCGATCGCCACCGGGTAGCCGCCGACGTCGGACAGATCGATGTCGAGGCCGTCGACGCCGGGAACGAAGCCGCTCATGGCGACGATCCCGGCGGGCCGCTCGCGGCCCTTCGCGAAGGCGGTGGCGTAGGTCATCGCGGTGCCCTGGGAGAAGCCCGCCGAGCACGGTCCGCCCGCGCGGCACGCCGAGCGCCTCGGGCAGCGCGTCGAACCAGCGGCAGAGCCGCTCGTAGGTCGGCCAGAACGTCTCGGGATCGGGGAAGCCGACCTCGCCGCACGACGTACCAGTGGGCCCCGCCGGGCGGCAGCGCGAGCGGCGCCCGAGGCGTCACCCCGACGAGCCGGCGCTGCGGGTCGAGCGCGTCGAGCAGGGGGAAGAGGTCGTGCTCGTCGGCGCCGCGGCCGTGCAGCAGGACGAGCGCGCCCTCCGGCTCGGCGGCGGCGGGGCGGATGCGGTGCATGCAGCAGGTCGAGATCGCTCACGGAAGGACGCCCTCCGGGGCGCGGGGGTTCGGCAGGGGGCGCAGCGAGCGTTCGAGGGTCGAGCGCAGCGCCTCGTACTGGGGCGGCAGGCGCAGCGCCTCGCCGAGGTGCTCGAGCTCCTCGTCGAGGCTGAAGCCCGGCGACGGCGTGACGAGCTCGAAGAGCACCCCGCCGGGCTCGCGGAAGTAGACGCTGCGGAAGTACTGGCGGTCGTAGATCGTGGGTCGGGTTCAGGCCGGCGACGGTGAGGGCGAGCCGCCACTGCCTCCTGGTCGCCGTCGCCGCAGCAGAAGGCCACGTGGTGGACGGTGCCGGCGCTGCTGCAGCCCGAGCGCGGTGGACTGCTCGATGGCGTAGCGGCCGGTCGCTGCGCGCTCCGCGCAGCGACGAACGCCTGCTCGCCGTCGGCCTCGAAGCCGAGCGCGCCGGCCAGCACCGCGGCGCACGCCGCCGGGTTTCGCACGAGCGCGCTCAGGCCCGGCCAGGCCGCGCAGCGCGCACTCCTGCGGGATGCCCGGCAGGCGCGGCGGTCAGCGGCGCGTCGGCGCCGTCGTCGAGCTGCAGCTCGTGGGCCAGGCCCTCGTGGTCGCGGAAGCGCAGCACCGAGCCCGAGCCGCTGGCAGGTGACCCGCTCGGCCGTCAGCCGCCGCTCCCAGAACGCCAGCGCGTCGACGCTCGCGACCCGCCAGGCGATCCGGTGGCACATCCCGGCGCCGCTGCGCCCGGCGGCCGCGCCCGGGTACTCGAAGAACGTGATGATGCTCCCCGGCGTGCCCCGCTCGTCGCCGTAGTACAGGTGGTAGACGTCGGGCGCGTCGTAGTTCACGGTCGTCTTGACGAGGCGGAGGCCGAGGACGCGGGCGTAGAAGTCCACGCTCGCGGAGGCGTCGGCCGTGATGGCCGTCACGTGGTGGATCCCGTCGAGACGCACGCGGTTCGGCCGCAGGGTAGGCCGTCCGCCTAGGCTTCGGCGCATGAGCGGGAACGAGACGACGCTGGCTCGACGGGGCCTACGAGCGCCTGATCGAGGGCATGCGCGGCCTGCCGTTCGCCGAGATCTACGAGGTCGGGGGCTCGATCCGCGACGAGCTGCTCGGCCGCGCGCGCAAGGACGCCGACTTCCTGGTGCGCGGCGTGCCGCTCGACGAGCTGCGGCGCGAGCTCGGCCGCCACGGCAGGGCCGACGACCTGGTCGTCGCCGGCCGGCTCGTCGGGCGTGCGCTTCTGGCCGCGCTTCGGCCCGAAGCAGGGCGTCGAGGTCGTGCCGCCGCGGCGCGAGGCGCCGATCCTGCCCGGCGACGAGGAGCCACACCGGCAACCCGCACCGCGACTTCCGCATCGAGGCCGATCCCGACCTGCCGCTCGAGGCCGACCTCGAGCGCCGCGACTTCACCGTCAACGCGATCGCCCGCGACATCCGCACGGGCGGCTGTCGATCCCTTCGGCGGCCGGGCCGACCTCGCCGCGGGGTCCTGCGGGTCGTCCACGCAGACCGCGTTCCGCGACGACCCGCTGCGCATCCTGCGGGGCCTCGTGCGCCAGTCGAAGGACGGCCTGGTGCCCGACGACGAGACCCGGCGGCTGATGCGGGAGTGGGCGCCGCGGATCGCGGAGCTGTCGGCCGAGCGGGTGCGCGAGTCGCTCGACCAGATCCTCCTCGGCACGCAACGCGGGGACGCGCTGCGGCTGGCCCGGGACGTCGGCGCCCTGCGGCGCGGCGGTGCCCGAGCTGGCCCACGACCGGCGTCGACCAGGGCTCGCGCGGCACGTGCTCGCTCGACGAGCACCTGATCCGCACCGTCGGGGAGGCCGCCGCGCCGTCACGCGCCGCTCGGCGTGCGCCTGGCGGCGCTGTTCCACGACATCGCCAAGCCCGGCGGCGAAGGGCGCAGCCGGCCCACCGAGCATGCCGAGCTCGGCGCCGCGCATGGACCGGCCCGGTGCTCCGCCGCCTGGCCTACGACGTCGACACCATCCGCCACGTCTGCGGGCTCGTGCGCTACCACGCCTACCCCGAGGACCGCGAGCCGACGCCGCTCTCCGCGCGGCGGTTCCTGCACCGCGTGGGCCGGGAGCTGGCGCCGGACCTGCTGGTCTCCGCCGCTGCGACCGCGGCGCGACCGGGCAAGCCGGCGATCGACGAGCAGGACGTGCTGCGCGACCGTTTCGAGGCCTACGTCGAGGCCGAGAGCGGGACAGCCCGTGACCCGCGGCGAGCTGGCGGTCGACGGCAACGACCTGCTCGCGGCTGGGCCTCGGCCGGGCCGGCGCTCGGGCGCGGTGCTGGACGCACCTGCTCGATGCAGGTCGTCGAGGATCCCGAGCGCAACACCCGGGACTGGCTGCTGGCCAGGCGGACGGGAGGCGGCGTGCTCGTCGGCATCGACCTGATCGAGCTCGACCGCATCGAGCGGGCCCTCGAGCGGCACGGCGAGCGCTTCAAGCGCCGGGTCTTCACCGAGGCCGAACGCGCCTACTGCGACTCGAAGGCCAACCCGGCCCAGAGCTACGCGGCCCGCTTCGCCGGCAAGGAGGCGGTCGGAAAGGCGCTCGGCTTCGGCGTCTACTTCACCTGGCAGGAGATCGAGATCGCCGGCCGGCCGAAGCCGAAGGTGCGGCTCAGCGGGCGCACGCTGGCGTTCGCCGAGAAGATCGGCGCAGGCACGATCGACCTGTCGATGACCCACTCCCGCGGCATGGCCGCGGCGGTCGCGATCGTCGAGGTCGACGGCGCGTAGCTCAGGCCACGCCGACGGCGTTGCCCTCGCCGTCCTCCTTGGCCTTGGCCAGGGCCTTCGCGGCCAGGCGCATCGCGTCGACCTCGCTGTCGGCGATGACCGCGCCGACGCCCGGCGCTGACCGTGACGATGTCCTCGTGGCCCCAGTCGGCGACGGCCTCCACGATGCGGACGGCCGCGGCGCGGCCGGCGTCCGTCGTCGAGCCGGGCAGGACCAGGGCGAACTCGTCGGCGCCGGCCCGGGCGACGACGTCGCCCTCGCGGCACTCGCGGCCGACCAGGCCGGCGAGCGCGATCAGCAGGCGGTCGCCCGAGTCGCGGCCGCAGCGGTCGTTGTAGGCCCCGAACGCGTCGACGTCGATCAGGACGACGGCGTGCGGGGAGGCGGCGGCGCGCAGCGCCGCGAGCATGGTGTCGAGGCCCGCGCGGGTGTGCGCGCCGGTGAGCGGGTCGGTCTCGCCGAGCCGCATCAGCTGGGAGGCGGTCTCGATGCGCGACGCCGACGGCGCCCGCGACGCTGCAGACGAGCATCGCGAAGCGGACGCGCTCGGCGTCCGGCGCGCCGGCGTCGGCCGTCCAGGAGCAGATCGCGACGGCGGTCTCGCCGTCCTCGAGCCGCACGGGCAGGGCCAGCGCGGTCACGGCGTCGCGCCCGGCGTGGGCGTCCCGTCGGGCCGACCGAGGCGGTCGCCTGATGCAGCAGCCGGGGCACGCCGGCGTGCAGCGCCGACGCCGCCGCGGCGACCTCGCCCTCGCGCAGCACCGGGCGCTCCTCGGGATCGTCGAGGCGGACGAGCACGCTGTCGTCGAAGCGCAGAAGGAAGCAGCGCTCGCAGCCGAGCACGGCGGTCAGGCCCTCCACGGCGCGCCGGTGAGCTCCGCTGCCGTCGTCGCCGCTCCCAGCGCATCCGTCGCCAGCAGCGTCCGCTCCAGGAGCTCGTCGCGCTTCCCGTCCTCCCCATCTCTCTCACGATACCCGGCGAGACCCGATCATCCGCCACCCGAACGGGTTGACTACGCTCCCCGATGGAGCGGCTGTGGCCTGCCGACGCGGTGCGCGAGCTCGACCGGCGCACGATCGAGGACGCCGGCCTTCCCGGGATCGCCCTGATGGAGGCCGCTGGCGCGCGGGCGGCCGCGCTCGTGCGCGAGCGCTATCCCGCGGCCCGGCGGGTGGCGGTGCTGTGCGGGCCGGGCAACAACGGCGGCGACGGGTTCGTCGTCGTCCCGGCACCTGCACGAGGCCGGGGTCGCGGCCGTGCTCTGCCTGGCCGCTCCCGAGGAGCGCTGGCGGGGCGACGCCCGCACGATGCTCGACGTGGCGCGGCATAGCGGCGTGCCCGAGGGCGGGCTGGCGGGCGCCGACGTGGTCGTCGACGCGCTGTTCGGCACCGGCTTCCACGGCGCGCCCGAGGGCGAGCTCGCCGCGCTCATCGAGCAGGCCAACGCGACGGCCCCGGTGGTGGCGCTGGACGTGCCGAGCGGGGTGGACGCGAGCACCGGCGAGGTCGCCGGCGCGGCGATCCGGGCCGCGCTCACGGTGTGCTTCCACGGCCGAAAGCTCGGGACGGCGATCGAGCCCGGCCGCACCCACGCCGGCGAGGTCGTGGCCGTCCCGATCGGGCTGCTCGAGTCGCTCGCCGGGCCGCCCGAGGCCTTCCTGTACGTGCGCGCGGACCTGGCCCGGTTCCGCGACGCTCGGCGACCGGCCACAAGTACGACGCCGGTGCCGTGCTGGTGCTGGGCGGCGGCGCGGGCATGAGCGGTGCGCCGGCGATGGCCGCGCGACCGCGCTGCGGGCCGGCGCCGGGATCGTCCGGGTGGTCGTGCCCGAGAGCGAGCGGCAGGTCGTCGCGGGCCACGGGGCCGAGCTGATGGTCCCGGGACCTCGGCGACCGCGAGCCGGTGCTCGAGCTGTGCGGCTGGGCCGACGCCGTCGTGCTGGGGCCCGGGCTGGCGCCGGACGACGCGTCGCGCGCCCTGGTCGACGCCGTGGTGCGCGGGACCGAGACGCCGCTGCTGCTCGACGCCGGAGCGCTGTACGCCCTCAACGGCCGGCTCGAGACGCTGCGCGACCGTCCGGGCCCGACGGTGCTCACGCCGCACGCCGGCGAGCTCGCGCGGCTGCTCGACGTGCCACCAGGGATCGTCGTGGCCGCCTCGCCGGGCTGCGGGGGCGGTCGAGGCGGCTGGCGCGGGATACTGCTGAAGGGGCCGGACAGCCTGGTGCTGGGCCGGCCAGCCGCTGCGGGTCGTCGAGACGCGCGTGCCGGCGCTGGCCACGGCGGTGCCGGGGACGTCCTCGGCGGTGTGGGCGGGACGCTGCTGGCCCGCGGGTCGAGCCTGCCGAGGCCCTGGCGCTGGCGGCCCTGGCCCACGGCGCCGCGGCGGCCGAGGCGGCCGCCGAGCACGGCACGCTGATCGCGTGGACCTCGAGCGGCCGCTCGGCCGGCTGCTCGCGTGACCACGGCGCGCTGCCGCGTCGAGGTCGACCTCGGCGCGATCCGCGCCAACGCGCGGCGGCTCGCGGCGCTGCCGGCGGGCCGAGCTGTGGGCGGTGGTCAAGGCCGACGGCTACGGCCACGGCGCGGTCGACGCCGGCCGGCGGCTCGGCCGGCGGCGCGCGGCGGCTGTGCGTGGCGACGCTCGACGAGGCCGGGCGCTGCGGGGCGCGGTTGCCCGAGGTGCCGGTGGTGGTGCTCTCGCCGCTCGGCCCGGGCAGGAGCGCGACGTCGGGGGCTCGAGGTCACCGTCTCGACGCCCGGGCGCCTACGGCGGCTGCGCGAGGCCGGCGTGCGCTGCGGCGTGCACGTGAAGGTCGACACGGGATGGGCGCTGGGGGCTTCCCGGCCGCCGAGGCGCTCGCGGTCGCCCGCCGGCTGGCGGCGGCGACGCGCCCGGCCTGACGCTGGCCGGGGTGTGCTCCCACCTGGCCACGGCCGACGCGGACGACACGGCGTTCCTCGACGTGCAGCTGGAGCGCTTCGCCCAGGTCGCCGCGTCGTTTCCGCCGGCTCCGCGGCACGTCGCGAACTCCGCGGCGACGCTGCGGGCGCCGTCGGCCCGCTACGACGCGGTGCGCTGCGGGATCGCGCTGTACGGCGTCTCGCCGTTCGAGGGCGACCCGGCGGCCGACGGGCTCCGGCCGGCGCTGCGGGTCACGAGCCGGGTCGCCCGGGGGGACGTGCAGCCGGGCGAGTCGTCGGGCTACGGCCGGCGGCTGGTCGCGCGGCGAGGAGACGGATCGCGCTCGTCCCGGTCGGCTACGCCGACGGCTACCCGCGCATCCTCTCGGGGCGCTCCGACGTCCTGATCCGGGGCGGCGCCGGCGGGTGGCGGCGACGGTCTCGATGGACCAGCTGACCGGCGTCGTGTCGGAGGACGTGGAGGTCGGCGACGAGGTCGTGCTGCTCGGCGAGCAGGCGGCGAGCGGTCGGGGCCGAGGAGCTCGGCCGCGCTCGCCGGCACGATCGGCTACGAGATCTGTGCGGCCTCCGGCAGCGGGCCGGTCGCTCGGAGCGCGCCGTCCGTCCGCTGTAGCTCTCTGCTAGCGTCAATCCGTGCACAGCCCGCCGTCGTGCCGTCCTCCTGCTGCGCGCCCGGCGCGCCGGCGCTGGCCCCGACCAGGCAACGCCCTCGCGGCGCACTTCAAGGCGCTGGCCGATCCGACCCGGGTGGCGCTGGTGAACCGGCTGGCCGGCGCCGACGAGGTCTGCGTGTGCGAGCTGGTCGACGAGTTCGAGCTGAGCCAGCCGACAATCAGCCACCACCTGAAGAAGCTGCGTGACGCCGGGCTCGTGTGCGTCGAGCGGCGCGGACCTGGGCCGACTATCGGCTGGTGCCCGAGGCGCTCGCCGAGCTCTCGGCGGCGCTCGGCCCGGGGCGCTAGGCTGCGGTCGCGGGGGCCGCGGCCGCAAGCGCGGCGGGCACCTCGCGGCGGCGCATGGCGACGGCGAAGACGGCCATCACGCCGAGCACGATGAAGACGTCGCCGAGGCTCGCGACGTGCATCGAGTACGGGACGGGCACGATGTCCGCGAGCCAGCCGAGGCGGTCGGCGCTCGTCGAGGACGTGGTAGTCGCCGACCTGGTTGGTGGCGAAGTCGGAGGCCTGGAAGCCGACGTACAGCGCGGCGTCCCTGTTCACGGGCATGCCGTTGTTGACGGCCATCACGACGAAGTTGGCGAGCCAGCCGGCGGCGATCAGCAGGATGCCGGTCCGCTCGGGCCGCGCCTTCACCGTGTTCAGCACGAGCCAGACCGCGACGATGCCGAAGATGATCAGCATCGGGCGCATCGACGTGTAGGTGCCGAACAGCCAGCCGAGCCCGGGCACGTGCTTGTAGCGGAGAGCTGCAGCGCGCTGGCCAGGAGCAGGAGCCACCAGTGGTGGACCTCGAACCTCGCGAGGCCGCGCAGGCGGCCGCCGCGGGCGTAGCCGTAGGCGATGGCGAGGGCGGTCGGGAAGGCGAGGAGGAAGAGCACGTAGCGGCTGCGGGACAGCGCGTCGAGGGCGTCGCAGATGGGGCAGCGGGTCGGCTGCTGGGCGCGCAGGCCGTGCAGGCGGCCGAACGGGCGCCGGGCCGGCTGGCCGGCGGTGCAGGCGTGCAGCGAGATGAGGCTGCTGGCCGTGGCGCGGCGCGTCGGCGCGGGAGCGATCGGGAGTGTGAAGCGGCAAGGTGGGCACCAGTGAGTCGAGGTCCGTGCGGGTCGTGCGGGTCGTGTCGTGCGGTCGTGCGTGTCGTGCGATGGGATCCGGCGGGCGGCCTGTCGGAGCGCCGCCCGCCGGAGTGTCGTCATCTCCCAGTCGCGCCTCAGACGGGGCGGAACGGGGCGCCGATGGCGAGCAGGGTCGCGGCGAGGCTGGCGAGGCCGATCATGCGGACGATGAGCGTGTTCTTCACGGTGAGTCACCTCCTCGGTGCAGGCGGAGCCCGACCGCGCAAGCGGTCGTGCCAGGCTGACGCCCGCTGCTCTGCCCTCGCCTTCGCCAGGGGGGCGGCGGAGGCCGGGGTGGAGCGGCGGACGTGACGTGGCCCGGAGCGGTGGGCCGGCGTCGACTACGGGGCTACCGTATCGCGGCTCAGCCCGCCTCCAACTCCCCCAGGAGGGGTATTTGGAAAACGAATCGCTCCCAAGCGGGTGTCAGGGCATCCAGCCGCGCAGCTCGGGCCGCACGCCGCCGAACTGCGAGGCCAGACCCCCGACGGCCAGCGGCCGGCCGGCGTGCCCGACGGGCGCGAACAGGAGCGCGTCGCTGGTCGGCCAGGTGACCGCGAGCCAGCGCCCGTTCGGGGAGAACGCGAGGCTGCCGATCCTCCCCGAGAGGCGGAGGACGGCCCGCGGCGCGAGCGTCCCTGCGTGGCCGTCGACGAGGCGCACGGCGCTCAGGCCGCCAGGGTCGCGCTCGAGCAGCGCGACCCGGGCACCGCTCGAGGCGGCGGCGAGCGCGCGCGCGCGGGCGCCGTCGGCGAGCACGGCCGTGCCGCGCAGGTGTCCGGTGGCGTCGTAGAACCGGATCGCGTCCTCGTCGAGAACCAGCAGGCGGCTCCCGTCGCCCGTCCACAGCAGCTGGCGCGGGACGGCGCCCGGCCGTCCGCGGATCCAGAGCGTGCGGCCGCGGCGGCCGTTCCCGTCGGGGTCGATGACCCGGATGCGGCCCGAGCGCAGCGCGACCGCCACCCGGCGCGGCTGGCCCGGGCGGAGCGGCTGCCAGGCGGGCGCGACCGCGGCGACGCGTCCCGGCAGCGTGTGACGCCCGGTGCCGTCGCCGTTCAGGACGTGCAGCGCGCCCGCGGCGACGTAGGCGACGCGGTAGCCGTCGCCGGTCGACCAGCGAGCGGTGGCGATCGGGTCGGCGCTGCGGACGGCCCAGCGGACCGTCCCGCCCGCCGGGACGAGCGCGCGCAGCTCGCCCGTGCCCCGGGCGAGGACGAACCTGCCGTGCGGCGACCACGACGCGTCGCGGGCGGCGGCCACCCGCCGGCGGGTGCCGTCGGCGCGCAGGATCCAGGCCTGGCCGTTGCCGGCCAGGAGCAGGCGGCCCGGTGCCGGAAGGCGCGTCGTCGGCGTGGTCTCGACCGTCGGCTTCGGCGCGACGGCGATGGTCGTGCGGATGGTGTGCAAGCAGGTGCCGCGACACGGCCAGGCCGGGGGCGTGACGATCGCCGCCGCGACGAGCAGGCAGGCGGCGAGGACGAGCGGCCGCCACGGCGCCCGGCGAGGCGGGGTGGTCGGCGGTCGCTGGGCGTAGGCCCGCAGGAGCACGGCACGGGCGCGGTCGCCTGCCTCGTGCTCGCCGGGCGCCGGCGTGCTGTGGAGGGCCTCGCGGAGGCGGCGCTGCTTCACCGGACGCCCTCCGGCAGCCGTTCGGCCATGCCGTCGAGCGCCCGGCGGAGGCGCGAGTTGACGGTGCCGCGGGGCAGGCCGAGGAGCTCGGCGATCTCGCCCGGGGTGTACTCGAGGAGGTAGCGCAGGACGATCACGGCTCGGTGCTCGGGGGTGAGGCCCGCGAGTGCGGCCCGCACCTCCTCGGAGTACGGGGCGGGGTCTGCCTCGGGTCCGTCGCCCTCGGCGGCGGCGTTGGCCAGAGCGGGGTCGTCGAAGGCCTCGCGTCGCAGCGCGCGGGCCCGGGCGTGGTCGATCGAGCGGTTGGCGACGATCCTGGTGAGCCACGGCCCGAACGGCCGCCGCCGGTCGAACCGCCCGAGCGCCCGGATCGAGGCCAGGAACGCCTCCTGGGCGATGTCCTCCGCCGCGGCAGCGTCGTGGACGATGAGGTACGCCGTCCGGTAGGCGACCGGCCAGTAGCGTTCGAACAGCCGCTCGACGCCTGCAGCCTCGCCCGCCTGGGCGGCGCGGACCCACGCGCGCTCCTCGCGCTCGGACCGCCACACAGCCGGCCGACGATAGCGCGCGGAGGGCATGACCGCAGTACGAGCGCCGAGCCCGCCGAGGTCCCCGCTGGCCCCCTGCCATCGTGGTACCATGTCATCTCGCTGGAACGGAGCGGAGGAGCTTCCGGGTAGCGCGTCGAACCGTCTCAGAACGACCGTGCCTGGCGGATCGCGACGACTTGCCCGCGTCCTGCCGTTCGCCGTCCTGCTCGCGGCCGCGCCTTCGGCGCACGCCGGCCCGAGCTGGGCGCAGCGGCAGATCGCCTACCTCCTGCGCAGCCGGGAAGCTCCCGCGCGTCCAGTCGCCCGCGGCCTTCCACGGCAGCCGGCCGCTCGCGCCGGCGCTGCTGCGGAGCCTCGTCGCCGGGCTGCCGGACACCCAGAACGTGCCGTGGCTGCAGCAGGCGACCACCGACGCGACGATCGGCGAGCTCGACAGCGCCTTCGTGACCGCTCTCGGGCTGCGCGGCGTCGCCGCCGACGTCGCCCGCGGGCTGCGGGGCGCCGGGCTGCAGCCGCCGCCCGGCGCCGGCATCGAGGTCGTCGCGCGGACGCTCGGCCTCCGGCCCAACCACCCGGCGGGCGAGGACTCCCTCGAGCGCTGGCCGAGCCAGCCCGCGACGCGCGCCGAGGCGGCGTACTCGGCCTGGCGCGTGCTCACGTTCAACGGCTGGGAGCGCGACAACGCCCGCGCCACCCTCGCGCACCTGTCGATCCCGGCCGTCCCCGAGGCCGTGGCCGCGCCGCTCCGCCTGGCCGTCTCACACCTCGGCGCGCCGTACGTCTGGGGCGGCACGTCGGCCGACGACGGCGGGTTCGACTGCTCCGGCCTGGTGGTCGACGCCGAGGGCGGGGTGGACCGGGTCGGCGGGCGCACCACCGAGGAGATGGCCGCGTCGATCCCGGCCGGCGGCCGGATCCGGCTCGGCGGGCGTCCAGGCCGGCGACCTCGTCTTCTTCGGCCCGCGCGGCCGAAAGACGCCGCCGCGGCTGGTCGGCCACGTCGGCCTCGCGCTCGGAGGCGGCTGGTTCGTCCACGCCTCGGTGCGCGGCGTGACGCTCGACCGGCTCGACAGCTCGTACTACCACGCGAACTTCGCCTACGCGCGGCGGCTGGCGTAGCGGCTAGATCCAGCCGCGGCGGCGGAAGGTGATCACGATCCCGACCACGATCGCGAGCTGGATCGCGGCTCCCGTGGCGAACGCGCCGGCCGAGCCGATGTTGCGCACCAGGAAGCCGAAGTTCATGCCGAAGAAGCCGGTGACGAACGTGATCGGCAGGAAGATGGTGGCGATCAGGGTGAGCTGCTTCATGACGTCGTCGCGGCGGTCGGCGCGAGCCGACAGGTAGACGTCGAGCGTCGACGTCAGCAGGTCGCGGTACGTGTCGACCATGTCCGACAGCCGGATGAGGTGGTCGTAGGCGTTGCGGAAGTAGCGCATCGACTCGTCCGACCAGCCCGGCAGCGTCTCGGTGCCGGCGACGATCTGGGCGAACAGGTCCCGCTCCGGACCGATCACCTTGCGCAGCGCCAGCAGGCGCCGCTTCATCTGCAGCACCTCGCGCAGCTGCGCGGTGTCGGGGCCGCTGAGGATCGTGTCCTCGATCACCTCGAGCTGGTCGTCGAGCTCGCTCAGCGACGGGTAGAACGAGTCGACCAGACCCTCGACGACGCGGTACAGGAGGAGCGGGCCGGGCTTGATCGGCTCGTCGCCGAGGTAGCGCGCCCACAGGCTGTCGAAGCAGGGCGCCTCGTCGCGCCGGACGGTGATCAGGTAGTGCTCGGCGAGGATGCAGTGCACCTCGACGACGCCGTCCTCGTCGGGCGCGGCGCCGTAGACCACGAGGACGCTGTACGTGTCGTACGGGTCGAGCTTCGGCCGCTGGCCGAACGAGCGCAGGTCGTCCTGGACCAGCGGGTGCAGGTCGAACGTCTCGGCGAGCCACTCGACGCCGGCGTCGCCCGGGTGCATCACGTCGAGCCAGAAGAACTCGTCGCTCTCGAGGTGGCGCTGGATGACGTCGTGGTCGACGTGGTCGTGGGTCTCGCCGCCCGCGGTGAGCAGGCGCTTCCTGACCTCCGACGTCCCCTGGGCCTGTTCTTTCGAGGCCACGCCCGACCTCTCTGTGAGTGGTGCTAGTGCTCCGCGACGACGGCGCCGTCCGGCTCTGCCGGCAGGCCGTCCTCGAACCAGCGCGTGAAGCCGCCGCGGACGTTGTAGGCGTCATACCCGATCGCGCGGAACGCCGTCGCGACCATGCCCGCGCGCACCCCGCCGCGGCACAGGAAGGCGATGGGCCGATCGGAGGGCAGCGTCGGGGCCTGCGAGGCGACACGCTCGATCTCGACGTGCCGCGCGCCAGGGACGTGACCCGCGTCCCACTCGTGCTGCTCGCGAATGTCGACGAGCAGCATCTCGCCTTCGGCTACCCGGCGCGCGACCTCAGGTGGATCGAGGTCGAGCGCCGGGTTGGCGAAGACGCTTGGGAGGAGGTTCAAGCGCGCGCTGCGAGGCGCGCGTCGAGCACTTCCTGCACCTTGGCCTGCGAGTCGGGCCCGTCGAGCGCGAAGGCGGCGGCGATCTCGGTGACGAAGGCCTCCTCGGCCTTGTCACGCAGCATGCGCTGGCTGTGGTTCAGCGGGCGGCGCGCGTCGGCGTCGACCAGGGTCGCGAGCACGTCGACGATGCCGTCGAGGTCGCCGCAGCCAAAGCGCTCACGGAGGCGCTTGAGCTGCTTGTCCCAGGTCAGACCGGGAACGAGCTCCATGCCGGCCTCGGTCTGCAGCCGCTCGAGCGCGGTCGCGGCCTCGGTCGGGTCGGCGACGCGGCGCAGGCCACGCTGCTGGGCACGCTCCAGCGGGATCGTGACGCTCATCCGAGCGGACAGCACGGTCAGCTTCAGCATCGTCGCGCTCGTGCCGTTGACCGACACCTCGGTGATGTCATCGATCCTGGCGACGCCGTCGTGCCCCAGCACGACGAGATCGCCGACTGCGTGGTCGGTGAGAGTGGGCAATCGACACCTTTCGCCGAGGAAAACCGCAAAACAACACGTCGGCCCGCACGTCCCCGGGGGCCGTCTTCCGTGTACCTGCATCATACAGCATCCGGGCCCTTCTGGGCCGTGGTACCACGCTGGTACGGGTCGCCGCGATCCGTCTCCCTGACCCGCATCTTGCCCGACCCACCCATCCGCGTGGGGCAGTGGGACGGCGCGGGCGAGCGTGCGGATGCCCTCTCCGGCCCGTCACCGGCGTTCGGCCATGTCGTACGCGGAAGCGGTTTCGGCGTCCGTCTCCGAGACCCGCGTCGGCCGCGGCGTTCGACGGCGCCGTGCCCGGCAGCCGCGCCTACCATGCGCCGCATGGCTACCGACGTCGTGACCATGGACAAGATCGTCGCCCTGTGCAAGCGGCGCGGCTTCGTCTTTCCCTCGTCGGAGATCTACGGCGGCATCGGGTCGACCTACGACTACGGCCACTACGGCGTGCTCCTGAAGACGAACGTCAAGAACGCGTGGTGGCACTCGATGCTGTCGCGCGACGACATCGTGGCGCTCGACTCGGCGATCCTGCAGCACCCGCGGGTCTGGGAGGCGAGCGGCCACCTCGCCGGCTTCACCGATCCGATGGTCGACTGCCGGGCCTGCGGGCAGCGCTTCCGTGCCGACCACCTCGACCAGCTCGCCTGCCCCCGCAAGCCGTCGGTGCACCCGGGCGAGTACCGGGACTGCGACCTCACCGAGGCCCGCGAGTTCAACCTCATGTTCGAGACGACGGTCGGCCCGGTGAAGGAGGCCGGCTCGGCCGCCTACCTGCGGCCCGAGACCGCCCAGGGCATCTTCATCAACTTCAAGAACGTCCTGCAGTTCTCGCGCAAGAAGCCGCCGTTCGGCATCGCCCAGGTCGGCAAGTCGTTCCGCAACGAGATCACGCCCGGCAACTTCATCTTCCGCACGCGCGAGTTCGAGCAGATGGAGATGGAGTTCTTCGTTCCGCCCGCCGAGTCGCCGGCGTGGTTCGAGTACTGGGTCAAGGAGCGGGCGTCGTGGTACACGAACCTCGGCATCCGCCCCGACCACCTGCGGGTGCGCCCGCACGACGCCGACGAGCTGTCGCACTACTCGTCGGGCACGAGCGACGTCGAGTACCTGTTCCCGATCGGCTGGTCGGAGCTCGAGGGCATCGCCAACCGCGGCGACTACGACCTGCGCCAGCACGCCGAGCACTCCCGCGAGAAGCTCGAGTACGTCGACGGCGGCAGCGGCCAGCGCTACGTGCCGCACGTGATCGAGCCCGCGGCCGGCGCCGACCGGGCGACGCTCGCGTTCCTGGTCGACGCCTACGACGAGGAGGAGATCGACGGCGAGCAGCGCACCCTCCTGCGCCTGCACCCGCAGATCGCTCCCGTGAAGGTCGCCGTGCTGCCGCTGGTGCGCAAGGACGGCCAGCCCGAGCTGGCCCGCGAGGTCTACGACGCGCTCCGCCGCCGGATGCAGGCCGAGTACGACGAGGGCGGCTCCATCGGCAAGCGCTACCGCCGCCAGGACGAGATCGGCACGCCGTGGTGCATCACGATCGACCACCAGTCGCTCGAGGACCGCACCGTCACGCTGCGCGACCGTGACTCGCTGGCCCAGGAGCGCCTGCCGATCGACATGATCCCGGCGCTCCTGAGCGAGCGGCTCGCCGGCCCGTGGCGCTCGCCGAAGCTCGCCGCCGACGGCGCCGAAGGCTAGGCCGCACCCAGCGGGAAGCAGGCCAGCTCGACCTCGGCCGGGGTGTCGATCAGCCCGACCCGATCGGCCGTCCCGGTCAGCGGCAGCGGCAGCGTGCGAAGCGCCACCGCGAGCGCATCGGGCAGCCGCTCCGCCGGCAGCCCCCAGGCGAGCGTGCAGTGCGGGTTCCAGGCTTCCGGCACCCGGCGCGGGGTCGGCTCGTGGGCATGCGGCTCGAGCGCGGCGTGCACGGCCTCGTGCAGCTCGCGCAGGCGGGTCGTCACGGTCGGCGTCGCGAAGAGCCCCGGCACCGGCCCGGTGAACGCGCCGAACGCGTCGAACCGCACCGCGAACGGCGTGCGCGCCGCGGTCAGCGCCGCCAGCGCGTCGTCCAGGCCCGGCCGGTCGACCCGCTCCCAGACGTTCAGCGTCACGTGCGGCCGGTACGCCCCGTCGGCGAGCTTCGACGCGACGCCCGCGTCCCGCACGTCGCGCCAGACCGCACGCACCGCGTCCTCGAACGCCTCGTCGAACCACAGCGACACGCCGAACGCCATCGCGCCGAGCCTACCGCGCTCGGGTCGGCTAGTGCAGGCGCGAGAGGTCGACGACGGCGAAGTCGCTGCTGCCGCGCACCGGCTTGAAGGCCACCCGCCGGTTCACGAACCAGCCCTGCGCCGTGTCCCAGACGACCTCGGCGTCGTGCAACGCCTGGACGTGCTCGATCGCCAGCAGGTCGCCGTGGCTCAGGCTGTGGCCACCGACGTCGAAGGGCGTCCCGGCGGTGAGGGCGAAGCTCGTCACCTTCTCGATGTAGCACGCGCCCGGGCCAGCGGCATCCTCCTTCCGGGTGGTCGGCGCATCACCGGCGCCCGTGTCCGAAGTGCTGGCCCCGCGGCGCGACCGAGCGCAGCGCGTGGACGTCGGTGTGCTCGGCGCCGGCCGCCAGGGCGTACTCCCGCTCGTCCGGCGGCCCGGCCCGCTGCACCGGCAGCGCGATCGGCTGGACCGTGGGCCTGCCGGGCTGGTCGAGCGGGGCGAGGCTCTCGACGATCACGTTGAGGTTCCGCTCGCGGCGCTCGAGCTTGCCCTCGACCTCGAGCAGCGACTCGGTGCGGGCCAGCAGCCGGTAGCGGTCGTAGATCGCCGGGAAGAGGATGAGGTTGATCATCCCGTGCTCGTCCTCGAGCAGCAGGAAGACCACGCCGCCCGCCGATCCCGGCCGCTGGCGGGCGACGGTCACGCCCGCGAAGCGCACCGGCGTCTCGCTCGGCAGCACCCGCAGGTCGGCCGAGGTGACGAAGCCGCGGGCCTCGAGCTTCGGCCGTAGCTGGGCCAGAGGGTGCCGGCGCACGCTGAGCCCGGTCGCGCGGTAGTCGGCCACCAGCTCGTCCCACTCGGTCAGCCCGGGCAGGCCGGGCGTGTCGCCCAGCTCGAGCGGGAGCGCCAGCTGACGGGAGCCGCCGCGCACCGTCGCCGGACGAGCGAGCAGGCCGAGCCGCCAGAGCTGCTCGCGGCGCGGCCCGAACCGGTCGCAGGCGCCGGCCGCGACCAGCAGCGCGAGCGTCTCGGTCGGCAGCTCCGAGCGCCGCGCCAGATCGACGACGTCGGCGAACGGGCCGCCGGCCTCGCGGGCCGCGACCAGCTCCCCGGCGGGCTCCTCGCCGACGCCCTTCACGTAGCCCAGGCCGACGCGGACCGACGGCTCGGCTCGGGGCACCTCCTGCTCGACGCTGCAGGCGACCTCGGAGCGGTCGACGTCGACCGAGCACACCTCGACGCCGCGGTGCATCGCGTCGCGGATCAGCGACGACGGCGGGTAGAAGCCCATCGGCTGGGCGTTCAGCAGCGAGCACAGGAACTCGGCCGGGAAGACCCGGTGCAGCCAGGCCGTCTGGTAGGCCAGCAGGCCGAAGGCGGCCGCGTGCGACTTCGGAAAGCCGAACGCCGAGAAGGCCAGGACCTTGTCGAAGACGAGCCGCGCAGTCTCCTCGGGCACGCCGCGCTCGCCGGCGCCGGCACAGAACGACTGCCAGTGGGTCTCGAGCGCCTCCCGCGAGCGCCGGCGGCTCATGGCCCGTCGCAGCCCCTCGGCCTGCCCCGCCGAGAAGCCGGCGAGCGCGATCGCCACGTCGAGCACCTGGTCCTGGAAGACGATCACCCCCAGCGTGTCGCGCAGCGCCTCGGCGAGCAGCGGGTGGTCGTACGGGATCTCGTAGTCGGGATCCTCCTGCACCGCGATCCGCCGCTCGATGTAGGGGTGGACGGCGCCGCCCTGGATCGGCCCGGGCCTGACGAGCGCGACCTCGACGGTCAGGTCGTCGAGGCAGCGGGGCCGCGTCCGCAGCAGCATCTGCATCTGGGCCCGCGACTCGATCTGGAACACCCCGACCGTGTCGGCGTCCTGGATCTCCTGGTAGACGCCGGGGTCGTCGAGCGGGATGCGCGAGAGGTCGAGCGCCTCGCCGCGGGTGCGGCCGACGAGGTCGACGCACTCCTCGACCGCCGACAGCATCCCCAGGCCGAGCAGGTCGATCTTGAGGAAGCCGGCGTCGCTGCAGGAGTCCTTGTCCCACTGGCAGAGCTGGCGCCCTTCCATCGCCGCCGGCACGAGCGGGACGAGGTCCGAGAGCGGGCCGGTCGAGACGATCATCCCGCCCGAGTGCTGTGAGAGGTGCCGCGGCAGCCCGGCGATCTCGCTGGACAGGGCGGCCAGCGCACGCCAGCGCCGGTCGTGGGCCCGCTCGCGCAGCCCGTCGAGCGTCTGCATCTCGGAGCCGACCTCGCCCGCCTGCCAGCCGTCGGAGGCCCGCGCCAGCCGGTCGATGTCGGCGGGCGGCAGCCCGAGCGCCTTGCCCAGCTCGCGGATCGCGCCGCGCGCGCGGTAGGTCGAGAAGGCTGCGATCAGGGCCGAGCGCTGGTAGCCGTAGCGGTCGTGCACGGCCAGGATCAGCCGCTCGCGGATGTCGCGCGGGAAGTCGAGGTCGATGTCGGGGATCGCCGCGAGCTCGCGGTTCAGGAACCGGCCGAGCGAGAGCCGCGACTCGACCGGGTCGACGTGCGAGAGCCCGGTCAGGTAGCAGACGATCGATCCCACCGAGGAGCCGCGGCCGCGCCCCGGCGGCAGCAGCATGCGGGCCGAGTGGGGGCCGCGCACGTCGATCGCGATGTCCCGGGCCATCTCGAGGATCTCGTGGTGCAGCAGGAAGAACCCCGACAGGCGGTGGTGGCGGATCAGGTCGAGCTCGTCGAGCAGCCGCCGGCGCGCCTCGGCGTGGGTCCCGTGGCCGCGGTAGCGGCGCTCGAGCTCGGCGTCGCAGAGCATCGCCAGCTGGCGGTCGGCGGCGGCGTCCTCGGCCGACGGGTAGCGGTAGCCGAGGCCGACGGTCGGGTCGAAGAGGCAGCGCTCGGCCACGCGACGCGTCTCGAGCACCGCCTCGGGCAGGTCGGCGAACAGCGCCGCCATCTCCTCGGGGCTCTTGAGCACGTGCTCGCGGTTGCCCCGCCGTTCGGCCTCGCAGGCGTCGAGCGGCTTGCCGACGCGGATCGCGACCAGGGCGTCCTGCAGCGCGCCCCGGCGCCGGTCGTGGACGTGGACGTCGTTGGTCGCAACCAGCGCCAGCTCGAGCTCCGAGGCCAGCTCGACGAGCCGGCGGTTGCGGGCCCGGTCGTCCTGCCAGAGGGGCCGGGACAGCTCGACCCGCAGGCGGTCGCGGCCGAAGGCCTCGCGCAAGCGCCCGGCCGCGCTGCAGCGCGAGCTCCCGGGTCGGCGCCGCCGCCAGCGCGCCCTCCGCGGGCGCAGCCGCTGAGGCAGAGCAGGCCGCCGGCGTGCTCGCGCAGGTCGTCGAGCGAGACGTGCGGGTCGAGCCGCCCCGCATCGATCGCCCGCCGGCGGGCGGCGGCCGTCGCGCCGGGGGCGAACGGCTCGGCCTGGTGGGCCAGGGTGAGCAGGCGGCAGAGGTTGGCGTAGCCGGCGACGTCCTCGACGAGGAGCGTCAGGTGGAAGCGCCCGCCGTCGTCGAAGGCCGTCACCTCGGCGCCGATGATCGGCCGCAGGCCGTGCTCGTGCGCGGCGCTCGAGAAGGCGAAGGCCCCGCACAGGTTGTCGTGGTCGGTCAGCGCGAGCGCGTCGTAGCCGAGCGCCGCGGCGCGGACGACGAGCTCGTCGGGCTGCGAGGCGCCGTCGAGGAACGAGAAGGCCGAGTGGCAGTGCAGCTCGACGTAGTCGGAGGAGGACGTCACCCGTGCGGCTGCAGGCGCCATCCGCCCTCCACGAGATCCTCGTACACCGTGACCAGCCGGCCGCTCGCGAGCACCGCCTCGACGTAGCGGCGGCGGATCGGCTGGTCGGTCCACCAGCCCTCCTCGACGATCCAGCGTCCGCGCACCGCCTCGATCGTGCGGCCGCCGATGCGCACCGGCTCGCCCTGCGCATCGGTCTCGACGGCCACCGGCTCGGGCAGGCCGAGCCGCAGCAGCGTCCGCGGGCTGGCGGCCCTGGCGGTCACTCCCACTCCGGAGCCAGGGCGAAGCGGCGCTCGGGCACGCGGCTCTCGCCGTCGACCTCGACGATCCGCAGGGCGGCGTGCTCGTCGACCACGCTGCGCACCTGCCGCACCGCCTCGGCGATCCGGGCGGCCCGCTCCTCGCCGTCGGAGCGGAGCAGCGCGAGCTGGCGGTCGGCGGGTGCCAGGGCTCCGAGCTCGACGGCGAGCTGGTCGGCGGGCGCGGGCAGCTCGGCGAGCTTGGGGCGCAGGGCGAGCTCGAGCCGGGCGCGGTCGGCGGTCGCCTCGCGCAGCGGCACGTGGCGCTCCCAGGAGCCGCCGCCCTGCAGCCGGGCTCCGATCAGGAGCGAGCGCGGCGCCCGCGAGGCCCGCTCGGGCCGGGCCAGCAGGCGGTCGAGCAGCAGCCGCAGCGCGTGCCAGAGGGCCTGCTCGGTGGCCGCGGGCTCGGGCAGGGCGAGGGTCTCGCGCAGCGCGAGCGGCGGCGGGCGCGGGTCGAGGTGGTCGCTGTCCTCGCCGGCGGCGAGCCGGTAGGCACGCTCGCCGTCGGGGCCGAAGCGGTCGCGCAGCTGCAGCCGGCCGAGCTCCCGCACCTCGGAGAGCCGGCGGATCCCCAGCTGCCCCAGCGCGTCGCGGACCTCGGGCGCGACGGGAGTCAGCGCGTCGACGGGCAGGCTCGCGAGGAACGCCTCGGCCCGGTCCGGGCGGACGACGAGCGGCCGGCCCGGGCGGGCACGCTCGGCGGCGAGCGTCGCCTGGAAGCGGCCGATCGCGGCTCCGAGCCGGGGCCGCACGCCGGGTGCGATCCCCTCCGCGGCATGCGCTGCCTCGCGCAGCACCCCGTCGAGGCCGCGCAGGAGCCGCTCGAGCGGCGCGGCGTCGAGCAGCACCAGGCCCTGCCCGACCGGCTCGACGCGGGCCCCGATCGACTCGAGGCTGCTGCACAGCCGCTCGGCGGCCTCGCGCACGGCGACCGGGTCGGGCGGGTGCAGGGCGAGGCGGGGGCAGAGCGCGTAGGCCTCGCCGAGCCGCATCCCGGGGCGCACGCCGGCGGCCGCGGCCGGCGCGTTGATCTCGCCGATGCGGTTGCCCGACCCCTCTGCCGGGGCGAGCGCCGCGGGCGTGCCGACGAGCCGCTCGCCGCGTTCTGCGGCGGTGACGGTGAGGGCGAAGCGGGGGATGTGGACGCCGATCAGCATGAGGGTCGCGAAGGGTCGAACAGGTGTTCCGGGCCTCCCAGCCTAAGCGAACACGTGTTCGATCGCAAGTGCCCGATCATGCGGTCCGTCGATGGCCCCTTGGGGCCAGGATCTCGTCGTCCCGGAAGCGCGGGCAGTCCGTCCGACGGCCGTCGTAGCCTCCCGCTCCCCGTGCCTCGCTCTCGTCGCACATCTCCTGCAAACCGGCGTTCGCCGCTGCGGCTCCTGGCCGCCCTGGTGGTGCTCTCGGCGCTGCTGACGGGCGGCCTCGGGCTGCTCGTGGCGGCGTTCCGCACGAGCCCGCCCGAGCCCGTTCCGGCGTTCGTTCCGGCCGCGTTGCCGGCGGTCCGCCCGGCGGCGCTCGCACCGCCCACGCTGCCGCGCGCCGGCGGCCTGTCGGCGGCCATCTGGGCACGCTCCGACGCGCCGCCGGTGGCGCCCGTCGAGCTGGTGCAGACCGCCGGCGTGCCCGCCGTCGTGGTGCGGACGGCCGAGGACGCCTTCGCCCATCCGCTGGTGCTGGTCTGGCCCGACGCGGCCCTCTCCGGGAGCGAGCTCGACGCGGCCCGGGGGTACGTCGACCGCGGCGGCCGGCTGCTCGTCGTGGCGCCGGACGCGGCGACCCGCGCGCTGGCGGCGCCGGCGGGCGGGGTGCTCGAGCAGCTCGCCCTGCCGGAGGAGGCCCCGGCACCGGAGCGGAACGAGGCCGTCAGCCAGCTGCGCGCGCTCTGGTCGAAGGTGCAGGGCGGGTTCGTCCTGGCCGACGTCCCGGGCGGGAAGGTGAGCGGGCTCGTCCCGGTGCACGACGTGCGGAGCACCGCTGCCGCGCTGGCCGCACCCGCATTCGCGCTGGACGAGCGGGCCCGCGGGGGCGGTGCGACCTACGCGGTGCAGGGCAGCGTCCTGTCGGCGGCGGACGGCCCGCTGGCTGCGGTGCAGGCGCAGGCCGCGCTCGGCGAGGTGCGCGAGCGTGGCGGCGAGCTGGTGGCGGCGGGCCTGACGGGCGCGCCGCTCGCGTCGCTGCCCGACCGGGACCTGCTCGGCGAGCTGCGCGGCGGCATGGCGCTGGTCGGAGGGCTGACCGGGCTGGCCCCGACGAGCGTCCGCGCCGTCGGAGGCGCGGGCGATCGGGTGGCGGCGGGCGAGCAGTCGGCCGGCGTGACGCTCGACGCGAGCCTCGACACGCCCGGAGGCGGACGCTCGCTGCCGTACCAGGCCGCGACGGCCGAGGGCGTTCGGCCCGTGCTGCGCATCCCGACCACGACGGCGGTCGTGGCGGCGGGGACGGCGGTCGTGGCCGGCCCGACGGCGCCGCTCGCGCCGCGGCTGCGGGCCGAGGACGACCTGCTCGGAAGCGCCGGGCAGGACGCCTGGCTCGGCAGCCTCGGGGCCTACGGCCAGTTCTGGCGCGACCGGCTGTCACTGGCGGTGGACATCCGGGCGGCCCAGGCCGGCGAGCCCGGCTCGGGCTGGTTCGTCCGGCTGACGGCGCCGCGAACCGTCACCGACCAGGCGCTGGTGGCGCCGTTCGACGTCGCCTTCGCGGCTGCGGGCACCGGCCGTGCGCTGCACGTGGGCGCCGGACCGGCGGACGATCGTCCTGCCGGCGTTCCGCACGATCCTGGTGCAGGTCGCCGAGCAGGGAGGAGGGGGGTGATGCCCCTGCGACGGCCCCGACGCTAGGAGGTCGGGTTCGCCAGCCGGCTCGTGCCGGACTCGATGTCGGCCGCGATCTGGCCGAAGACGTTCTGGAGCTGGGCCGGGGTCGCGGCGGCGTAGGACTTGGTCGGGTCGGTGGCGATGGCCGTGAAGCGTGTGCGTCGGCGTGATGCTCGGCGACTCTCGGTGCACTCCGGCTTGTGTGCCAGCAGTCCGATCCCTGCACGTGGTCCGGTCGACCAGTCGCCCGTGGCGGCCTGGTTCGCCGCCGCCGGCGCCGTGGTGCGGGCTCGAGTTGCTGCCCCAGTGGCCCCGCTCGCAGAACGCCTTCGGCGCCCGACGTCTCGGATCCCGTAGCCGATCGTGTAGAAGATGATGTGCTGGTTGTTCTTCGCCGGGTTGGCGATGTCGATCGAGCTCTGGCACGGGTTCGTGTTCTCGTAGTTCGTCCCAGCGCATCGAGACGCAGCCGGCGACCGACGCCCAGGCGCTCGACCTGCAGTTGTAGACCGGGCCGATGTTGGCCGCACCGTCGGTCATGAAGATGACGATCTTCGTCGTGTTCGGCCGGCCGTGGTTGGTGAGCTCGGCTGATCGCCGCCCTGATCGCCTGCGAGTACGACGTGCCGCCGTCCGGATCTGGATGCAGCTTCGTCTCGGTCGCCGTCCACCGAGTGCTTGTACAGGTTCGACGCCGGGTTCAGGGCGCCGTTCGGGAGCTGGTAGTCCATGCGCATCGTGTCGACGAGGTACGACGCGAGCGGGGAGTCGTAGGTTCGACGGTCTGCTCGGCGAATGCCGCGACACGGGCCGCACACGTCGCTCGTCGCCGTCGGGACGCCGGGCAGGTCGACGAGGCCGACCTGGTCGAGCTTCGAGTCCATCTGCTGCAGGAGGATGCGGAAGCCGTCCTTCGCGCCGTTCAGGTCGATGCAGCCGCCGGCGTTCGTCGAGTCGCACATCGACCCCGTGCGGTCGATGATGACGACCACGTCGAACGGCTTCGTGCCGCATGGCTGGCAGGCGGTGCTCGAGACCTTGAAGTTGAACTTGTCGAGGCCGACGACCTTCGCGAAGGTCGTCGGGATGCTGCCCGTCTCGGTCACCGTGATCTTGTTCTGGGCGGCGTGCAGGCGCGAGTTCTGCAGGTACCCGATGTCGATGCTCGGCGCATTGACGGTGATGCCGCCGGCCGTCGGGTTGTTCAGCGTGAGGTAGGACTTCGCGAGCGCCGTCGCCTGAGCGTTGTCAGGGAACGCCTGGGCGCCGGCCAGCGCGGCGGCGTCGACCGAGGCCTGCAGCTGGCGCTTCGCGTACCACGCGAACCCGACGTCCATGACCAGCGCCGACAGCGCGAGCATGGCGACGAGCGCCACGGTGACGAGGCCGAGAACCTGTCCTTGCTCGCTCTTCAGATCGTGCTTCACGGCGATACCTCGGGCAGACGACGGAGGACCGGGAGTCCGCTCACAACGTCGTGAAAGCGGCGCCGTGCTCGCGAGCCCCGCTCGGGGGATTCGCTGCGAGCAGGTGCCGACGGGCGCACGGTCAGCTCAGGGATCGGCCTGCGGGGCTGGCGGCTTGAGCGTCTCTGCGGTCGCGCGCGAAGACCAGGATCTGGAGCTGCGCCGGTCCCTCACCCGGACGGGGGTTCCTGCGCGGAGACGTCAAGACGGCCGCCGGCACATCCGATGAGTAAGCACCAGGAAGGAGCGGGGACCGATCGCGGAAGAGACGCGCAACCAAGAGATCCAGAGCCGGCTCCAGAAGCTGGGACGTGCCCAGGAAGGGCCGCTCAGCCTTCGGGGCGCGCTGGACCAGGCAGCTGAGGCCGAGCTCGAGGAGCGGCTCCGGCACGAGCGCCAGCGCATCCTGCAGCAGGTCGAGTCCACGCTGGCCGCCCGCGAGCGCGAGCTCGAGGAGCGGGAGCGGGTCATCGCCGAGCTCGGGCGCTCGGGTGACGGCGAGGCGGGCGCCACGGCCTCCCGGATCGTGCACCTGCAGTCGACGGTGCAGGATCACGAGGCGACGGTCGAGCAGCTTCGGCGAAAGCTCGAGGCGCAACAGCAGCGGCTCGAGATCGCCGAACGGATGGTGTCCGACCCCAGCCTGGTCTACGAGCAGGAGAGCGAGATCGTGCGCCTCCGCGGGCTCGTCGACGCCCGCGAGGACCGCGCCGCCGCTGCCGGGAACGCCGACGTCGAGCGCCAGCTCCGCGAGGTCCGCGAGGCCGCCGAAGCCCAGCTGCGCGAGCAGCAGCAGGCGGCCGCGAGCCAGCTCGGTGCGCTCGAAGGGCGCATCGGCCAGCTCGAGGGCGAGCTCGCCGCGGCGCAGACCGCAGCCGCGACCGTCGCCGAGGCGGGCTCCGCCGAGCCGGCGGCTGCCGACGCTGCGGCAGCGGAGGCGGCGCAGGCCGCGACCGCCCGCGCAGCGGAGCTCGAGCACCAGCTGCTGCAGCACCAGATCGAGGCGATGGAGCTGCGGGCCCGGGTCGAGGCGTCGGTCGACCGCGAGTACGTGGAGCTGACCCAGCAGCGGCTCGGGGCGGAGATCGAGGCGCTGCGGGCCCAGCTCGCCGAGGCTGGCCAGGCCGCCGCCGGGGCGACCCAGCTCGACGACGCCCAGCGCGCCGAGCTCGACGAGGCCAGGCGCAGCCGCGACGCGGCGCAGGCCGAGCTGGACGCGGCGCGCGCGGAGCTCGAGCAGCTCCGCACCTCCGCCGCGGGTGCTGACGAGGCGCACGCGGGGCTCGAGGCCCTGCAGGCGAAGCTCGAGAAGGCCAGGGCGGGTCGTGACGAGGCCCGGACAGGGCTCGAGGCGGCGCAGACCGAGCTCGGCGAGGCGCGGGCGGAGCAGGAGCGGCTCCGCGCCGCAGCGGACGGAGCCGGCGAGGCGGAGCGGCGCGCGCACGGCCTGGCGGCCGAGGCGCGCGCCGCGGCCGACGGCCTGACGGCCGAGGTCGAGTCCCTGCGCGAGGCCCTCGAGACGGCCCGGAACGCGGCCGACGCCGGCGAGCAGACGGGCGCCGAGCTCGCCTCGGCGCGCTCGGCCGAGCAGGAGCTGCGGGCGGAGATCGCGTCCCTCCGGACGGTCCTGGCCGAGGCGCAGCAGGCCGGCGCCGAGCGAGACCGGCTGTTCGGCGAGCTCGAGGAGGCCCGCGCGACCGCTGCGGCCGCCAGCGAGGCGGTTGCCCGGCTCGAGCGCGAGGCCGGCGAGCTTCGCGCGCACGCCGAGACGGCCGCCGGCGGTGACGGCCGGATCCGAGAGCTCGAGGGCGAGCTCGTGCGCGAGCGCGCCGAGTCGGCTCGCGGGCGGGAGAGCGAGGACCGCGTCATGGCGCTCGAGTCGGACGCCGTCGAGCGCGAGGCAGAGCTCTCGCGGGTGCGCGACGAGCTCGAGCACGTCCGCGACGAGGCCGCCCGGCTCGGCTTCGTCGAGAGCCAGGTCGCGCGGCTGCGCGGCGAGCTCGAGACCGCGTCCGGTCGGGTCACGGCCGCCGAGGCCGCCGTTGCCGAGCACGCGGCGCGGGTCGAGACTGCCGAGCGCGACTCGGGCGTCCTGCGGGGCGAGCTCGACGAGGCGCGGACAGCGCTGTCCGCGGCTGCCGAGACCGAGGCCCGGCTCGACGAGCTGGCCGCCGAGGCCGAGTCGCTGCGGACCGAGCTGGCGACCGCCTTCGAGCGGGCCGTCGAGGCGCAGCGCCGGGCCGACGAGGCCAACGGACGCGCCGACCAGGCTGTCGAGGCGCTGGGCGGACGCGACGCCGAGCTCGAGCGCGTCCGCGCCGAGCTCGAGACCGAGCGCCGGGCGCTGGGCGAGCGCGCCGAGGCCGCCGAGCGTGAGGCCCGGGAGCGCCAGCAGGAGATCGCCGGCGCCCTCGAGCGGCTCGCCGAGCTGAACGGCGCGGTGGTCGAGCTCGACGCGGCCCTGGCCGAGATGCGGACGCGCGCCGAGGCCGGCGAGGCCAGCGCCGAGCAGCACGCCCAGGCCGCCCGCGACGCGCGCGACGCCGCCGAGGCCAAGGGTGCCGAGCTCGCCCGGATGCGGACGGAGCTCGACGCGGCGAAGGCCGAGGCCGAGCACGCCCGGGACGACCTGCAGACCGCGCAGGCCGACGCCGGCCACGCCCGCAGCGAGCTCGAGACGGCAAGGGCCCGGGCCGAGCAGGCCGCCTCCGAGCTCGAGTCCGCGCGAGGCGAGGTCGGCCTGCGGACCAGCGAGCTGCAGGCGCTCAAGGAGGAGGCGGCGGTGGCGGAGGAGCGGGCGTCGCGCCTGGCCTCCGAGCTCGAGAGCCGCGACGGCGAGATCGAGCGCCGGCGCGCCGCCGAGCGGGCCCGCGGCGAGGCGTTCGACCGCCTCCAGGCCCAGCTCCGGCAGCGCGAGAAGGAGCTCGGCGAGCTGCGGGCGACCGCCCGCGAGCGCGAGGCCGAGCTCGCCCGGCTCCGCTACGAGTCCGACGAGCCCGGCGCCGACACCCGGACGGGCGACCTGAGCGGCGAGCGCGCCGCCCTCGACGCCCGCGCGGGCGAGCTCGAGACGCTCGAGGCCGAGCTGCGCCAGCAGCAGACGATCCTGGCCTCGAAGCTCGAGCGGGCCGAGCACGCCGCGGCCCAGCTCGGAGAGGTCGACGGGCGGGCCGGGGAGCTCGACCGCCGCGCCGCCGCGCTCGCCGCCCACGACGAGGAGCTCGCCGAGCGCGACCGCCGCCTCGAGCGGGTCGCCGCCGACCTCGAGCGCCAGACCCTGGAGCTCGCCCGCCGCGAGGCCGAGCTCGCCGGCCAGGCCGCCGACGGCGGCAGCAGCGAGGACGGCGCCGCCTGGGCGGCCGCCAGCCGCCGCCGGCTCTCCCAGCTCGAGACGAGGCAGGACGAGCTCGAGCGCCGGGAGCAGGACGCGGTGCGCATGGAGGAGCGGCTCTCGAGCCTCGAGGACGCGCTCTCCCGCAAGGAGGCCGACCTCACGGCCTTCGCGGACCTCCTGCAGCAGTCGCTGGCCCGGGCCGAGGAGTCGTCGGCCGTGCCGCTCTCGCCGGCCGAGCAGGACGCCACCCAGCGCCTCCGTTTCTGGACGCGCGACTCGTCGTCCACCTGAGCGACAGCCGTTTCCACGCCCCCTCGTCGGGGTAGGCAACAGGCATGAGAATGCCGTTCAGACAGGAGCAGCCGTCGCGCACCGACCGGCTCGCCGGCTACTGGCCGTACGCGGCTGCCGGCGTTGCCGCCGTCGCGGTCGTTGCCGTGGTGGGCCGGATGGCGATCGCCAGGCGCCGCCGGGCGCGCTACGCGAGCGACACGAACCGGTTCGCCGAGCACGCCGACATGCGGCGCGAGAACGCCTCCGAGTTCGACGACGCCACGATCGCCCACCGGGTCGAGACCGTCCTCTTCCGGGACGACGACGTGCCGAAGGGCCAGATCAACGTGAACGCCGAGAACGGCCGCGTGTACCTGCGCGGCACCATCGACGACGCCGAGCTGATCACCCGGCTCGAGCGCGCCGCGCGGGACGTCCGCGGCGTCCGCGGCGTCGTCAACCTGCTGCACACGCCCGGCAGCCCCGCCCCGTCCGCTGACGACGGCGGCGCGCTCAGGACGTAGTCGAGCGACGGGCGCCGGGCCTCACCAGCCGGCGCCCTCGTTCACCCCGATCGGGTGGCCGGAGGGGACGATCGCGTCCGCGTCCACGCCCCCGAACCGCCCGCGGTGGAAGACCAGCGGCTCGCCGCCGCCGTGGCGGAAGCCCAGGATCTCGCCGAGCACCAGGTCGTGGTCGCCCGCGCGCACGATCTCCCGGACCTGGCAGCGCAGCGTGGCCAGCGCGCCCCGGATCACCAGGGTGTCGTCGAGGCGCTCGACGTGCTCCTCGGCGAACGCCAGGTCGCGCTCGGCGAAGTCGAGCGCCACGTCGCGCTGGTCGCGGCCGAGGATGCTCAGCCCGAACCGTCCCGACGCCCGCAGCGAGCGCAGCGTGCGCGAGCCGAGGCCCAGCGAGATCAGGACGATCAGCGGATCGAGCGACACCGAGGTGAACGAGTTCAGCGTCAGCCCGGCCGGCGCGCCGTCGTGCTCGGCCGTCACCACGGTCACGCCCGTGGCGAACTCGCCGACGCAGTCGCGGAACGCGCGGATCGTCGCATCACCCGCGGCCACCGTCTCGGTCGTCACCCCCATCGCCAGTCAGGGTAGAGCAGCCCTGGCGCCGTCAGGATCGGCAACGATGCCGCCAACTCCTCCGACCGGCCCGGAAAGGACCCGATGAGCGCGTTTGCAAGCGATCTCGCGCGGGACGGCGTGCGTGTCGTGCGGGTGAGCTACCCCGACCTGCACGGCGTCGCCCGCGGCAAGGACCTCCCGGTCGAGCACGCCGAGTGGGCCCGCGACCACGGCCTCGCGTTCTGCAGCGCGATCATGACGACCGACCTGCGCCACAACGTCGTCGCCGGCTTCGAGACCGGCTTCACCGACCTCGTCGCCCGGCCCGACCCGGCGACGATGCGGCGCATCCCCTGGGATCCCCGGCTCGCCTGGTGCCTGGCCGACCTCGAGACGGCCGCCGGCGACCCGTACCCCGTCGACCCGCGCGGCGCGCTCAAGGCGGCCGTCGCCGCCTACGCCGAGCTCGACCTCGTCCCGGTCGTCGGCCCCGAGCTCGAGTTCTACCTGTGCGCCCCCGACCCGGACTCGCCGATCGGCTACCGCCCCTACGTCGACCAGGACAGCCAGGTCTACACCGTCGGCGAGCAGGCCGACCCGCGCGGCGTGGTGACCGAGCTCCTGCTCGCGAGCCACGACCTGCAGCTCGGGGCGTACGCCGCGAACCAGGAGTTCGGCCGCGGGCAGTACGAGATCAACCTGCGCCACTCGGACGCCGTCGACGCCGTCGACCGGGCGTTCCGCTTCCGCACCGTGGTCAAGGAGCTGTCGGCCCGGCACGGCCTGCTGGCCACGTTCATCGGGAAGCCCTGGAACGGCGACGAGGGCTCCGGGCTGCACATCCACGTGTCCTTCCGGCGCGGCGACGGGGGCAACGCGCTCGTCGACCCGTCGGCGCCGGACGGGCGCTCGCCGCTCGTGCGGCAGTTCGCCGCCGGCATCGTGGAGCACGCCGCGGCGCTGACCGCGATCCTCACCCCGACGGTCAACGGCTACAAGCGGATGATCCCCGAGAGCCTCGCGCCGACGAACGCCAACTGGGGCCTCGACAACCGCCTGGCGATGGTGCGCGTCCCGGCCGAGGGCGGCGCGTCGACCCGGATCGAGGTGCGGCTCGGCGAGGGCGCCGCGAACCTGTACCTCGGCACCGCGGCGCTGCTGCACGCCGGCCTCGACGGGATCCGGCGAACGCTCGACCCCGGCGAGCCGGTCACCGGCAACCCGTACGAGCTCGACGAGGACCGGCTCGGCCCGCCGCTGCCCGACACGCTCGAGAAGGCGGTCGACGCGCTCGAGGCCGACACGTTCCTGCGCGACGCGCTCGGCGCCGAGCTCGTCGACGCCTACCTGCAGATGAAGCGCCACGAGCTGGCCCGCTGGAAGGCGTACGTCACGGACTGGGAGTTCCGCGAGTACGCCCGCCACCTCTAGTGGTCGGCGACCACCGGATTGCGCAGCGTCACGTCGCCGACCGTGATCTCGACGACGTCGCCGGGCCGCAGCCAGCGCGGCGGCGTGCGGCCGGCGCCGACCCCGCCGGGCGTGCCCGTGGCCAGCACGTCGCCGGCCTCGATGGTCGTCGAGCGCGAGATGTACTCGACCAGCACGTCGACCGGGAAGATCAGGTCGGAGGTGCTGGTCTCCTGCATCGTCTCGCCGGAGACGACCGTCTTCAGGCCGAGGTTCGTGAGGTCGACGCCCTCGCTGCGCACGAGGCACGGCCCGATCGGCCCGAACGTGTCGAAGCTCTTGGCCAGCGTGAACTGCTTCAGCGGCGTCTCGCTCTGGTGCCAGCGGCCGGACACGTCGTTGAACGCCGTGTAGGCCCCGACCATCTGCAGCGCGCTGGCCTTCGAGGCGCGCTGGAAGGTCTTCGAGAACACGACCGCCAGCTCGCCCTCGAAGTCCGGGCGGGACTCCTCCGGCGGCAGCACGATCGACGCGCCGTGGCCCACCAGCGAGGACGGGTACTTCGCGAACACCACCGGGATCTCGGGCGGCTCGCGACCCGACTCGGCGGCGTGCGCCCGGTAGTTGATCCCGATGCACACGACCTTCGACGGCACCACCGGTGGCAGGAGGACGACGTCGTCGAGCGCGTAGCCCTCGCCGGTCGCCGCGTCGAGCGCGGCCCAGGCCTCGGCGGACGGCACGAAGCCGCGGGGACCCGACGGCCCGGCGTCGCGGATCGTCTCGCCCGACAGCGCGCCGATGCGCGCCTCGCCGCCCGCCAGGAAGCGGACCGCGCCCGCTCGCCCTCTCATCGCGCCGTGCTCCGGTGGGTGCTGTGCATCCCGGCCTCCTCGTCGTCTCCGAAAGCGCGGGCCTAGAGTACTGCGATGGCCGTTCATCGCCAAGCCCGCACACGTCGCGGCCCGCTCCGGCGCCGAGTACCTGGCGGCGGTGGGTGCGGACGAGCGCGAGCTGTGGCTCGACGGCGAGCGCGTCGGGCGCCCGCTCGAGCACCCCCGGCTGCGGGCCGCGGCCGGGTCGATCGCCCGGGTCTACGACCTGCAGCTCGAGCTCGCCGACGACATGCTGGCCCCGTCCCCGGACGACGGCCGGCTGGTCAACGTGACCCACCTCGTGCCCCGCTCGCGGGCGGATCTCGAGCGCCGGCGGCGGGCCTTCGAGCTGGTCGCGGCGCTCAGCGGCGGGGTGATGGGCCGCACGCCGGACTACCTCAACGTGACCTTCGCCTGCTTCGCCGGCCGGGCCGACGTCTGGGCCCGGCGCGGCGCCTCGGAGCTGGCCGACAACCTGGTGCGCTACCAGGCGCTGCTGCGCGACGCCGACCTCTCCTGCACCCACGCGATCATGAACCCGCAGGTCGACCGCACGAAGGCCGAGGCCGACCAGGCCGCCGGGCGGGTGGCGCTGCACAAGGTGGGGGAGACGGCCGACGCGATCGTGGTGCGCGGCGCCCGCATGCTGGCCACCCTGGCCCCGTTCGCCGACGAGCTCGCGGTCTACCCGGGCTCCGACATCCGGCCGCAGGACGGGCGCTACGCCCTGGCCTTCGCGGTCCCGATGGCCACGCCGGGGCTGCGCTTCATCTGTCGCACGCCGTTCTCGAAGCAGGGGAACGTCTTCGACCACCCGCTCTCGTCGCGCTTCGACGAGATGGACGCGGTGGTCATCTTCGACGACGTCGAGATCCCGAAGGAGCGGGTCTTCCTGGACGGCGACACGGTCTCGTACTCGGAGGTCATCACCGACACCGGCTGGCGCGGCCACATCATGCACCAGGCCTTCACCCGGGCCTTCGTGAAGCTGAACCTGGCCTTCGGCCTCGGCCACCTGATGGCCGAGACGACCGGGGTCGCGCGGTTCGACCACATCCAGGAGAAGCTCGGACAGATCTGGAACATGCTCGAGCTGACCCGCTCGGCGCTGGTGGCCGCCGAGGCCGGCTCGGCCCTCGACGACGGCGGCGTCTGGTACCCCGACGAGCGCCCGTTCCTGGCCCTGCGCGGCGAGCTGCCGCGCTGGATGCCGCGGGTCAACGAGCTGCTGCAGCTGATCGGCGGCGGCGGGTTCATGGCCACCCCGAGCTGGCGCGACCTGCACGGCGAGGTCGCCGACGACATCGCCGAGTACTTCCAGGCGGCCGGCGCCGACGCCGAGCGGCGGGTGCGGCTGTTCCGTCTGGCCTGGGACTTCCTGGGCTCGGACCTGGGCGGCCGCAGCGAGCTGTACGAGCGGTTCTACCTCTCGGACGCGTTCCGGATGACCGCGCTCGCCTACCGGCTGGCCGACAGGACGCTGCCGCTGTCGCTCGTCGAGCGCTTCCTGCAGGAGCCGGTCGAGTGACCGGCGGCTACTCGCTGCCGCTCTCGCCGTCGGGCCGGGCGAGCCTCGTGCCGCCGCCGCCGTGGCACTACGTCGGCGACTTCCTGGTGATCGAGTACTGGGCCGACCCCGACGCCGTGCGGGCCGTCCTGCCGCCGGGCCTCGAGCCGCTGCCCGACGACCCCGGCCGGGCCGCGGCGCTGTTCGCCGACTGGCAGTCGTGCTCGGACGGCGGCGACGAGCTGCTCGACCCGGTCCGCTCGCAGTACCGCGAGTTCTTCCTGGTGGTCAACGCGCTGCTCGACGGCGAGCCCGTCACGACCTGCCCCTACATCTGGGTCGACACCGACTTCGCCCTGGTGCGCGGCTGGATCCAGGGCTTCCCGAAGAAGCTCGGCGAGGTGCACCTGACCAGGGCCTTCGACGTCGCCAGCAAGGCCGGGCCGGCGATTGCGCCCGGCGCCCGCTTCGGCGGGACGCTCACGGCGCACGGCCGCCTGCTGGCCGAGGGCACGGTGACCCTCGAGCGGGAGAGCGAGGCCGGGCCGACGCACAACGACCCGCCGCTCCTGAACGTCCGCCACTTCCCCCGCCTGGCCGCCGGCCAGCACGAGCAGCCGGCGGTGCACGAGCTCGTGCGGGCTCGCAGCCGCGACCGCTCGATCTCGAAGGTCTTCGAGGGCTCCGCGACCCTCGCCCTGCATCCCGGGCCGGGGGAGGAGCACGAGGCGCTCGCGCCCGTGCGGGTCGGCAAGGGCTTCCGCTTCACCTTCGCCTACACCGTCGACGACCTCGAGACCGTGCGCGACCTTCGCGCCCGATCGACCGAATAGGATCGCGGCCATGATCTGGAATCGCGCCGCCGAGACGGCCGATCGCGAGGAGCTCGAGGAGCTGCAGCTGCGCCGGCTCCGCGAGGTCGTCGACCGCTGCACCGAGCGCGTGCGGCTGTACCGCAACACGCTCGCGCCGAACACCGCCGAGCGGCTGTCCTCGCTCGAGGACCTCGGCATGCTGCCCTTCACCTCGAAGGACCAGCTCCGCGATGCCTACCCGTTCGGGATGCTGGCGGTGCCGCGCGAGGAGCTGGCCCGGGTGCACGCGTCCTCCGGCACCAAGGGCAAGCCGACGGTCGTCGGCTACACGCGTCACGACATCGACGTCTGGGCCGAGGTCTGCGCCCGGGCGCTGGCCTCCGCCGGGGCCCAGATCGGCGACGTGGTGCACAACGCCTACGGCTACGGCCTGTTCACCGGGGGACTCGGCCTGCACTACGGCGCCGAGAAGCTCGGGTGCACCGTCGTCCCGGCGTCGGGCGGCAACACGCCGCGCCAGGTGCTGCTGATCACCGACTTCTCGGCCCGGATCCTGTGCTGCACCCCGTCGTACGCCCTGAACATCGCCGACACGATGGCCGCGAGCGGGATCGACCCGCGGGAGAACCCCCTGGCCTACGGGATCTTCGGCGCCGAGCCGTGGTCCGAGGGCCTGCGCGACCAGATCGAGAAGCGGCTCGGGATCCAGGCGCTCGACATCTACGGCCTGTCCGAGATCATCGGGCCGGGCGTGGCCAGCGAGTGCACCGAGCAGGCCGGGGCGCACATCAGCGAGGACCACTTCCTCGTCGAGGTGATCGACCCCGAGACGCTCGAGGTGCTCCCCGACGGCGTCCGCGGCGAGCTCGTGTTCACGACCCTGACGCGCGAGGCGACGCCCGTGCTGCGCTACCGCACCGGCGACCTGGCCTCGGTGACCCGCGAGCCGTGCGCCTGCGGGCGGACGCTCGCCCGCATGAGCCGGGTGACCGGCCGCACCGACGACATGCTGGTGGTGCGCGGCGTCAACGTCTTCCCGTCGGAGGTCGAGGCCGCGCTGCTCGAGGTCGAGGGCCTCGCGCCCTACTACCAGCTCCGGCTGGCCCGGCCCCAGGCGCTCGACGTGCTCACGGTGGAGATCGAGGCCGCCAGCGACGACCTCGACCACGAGGTCCTGGCCGCGGCGGCGGCGCGCCGGCTCGACCGCGCCCTCGGGCTGGCCTGCGAGGTGAAGGTGTTCGACGAGGGCCGGGTGCCGCGCTCCGAGGGCAAGGCCCTGCGGGTGCTCGACGAGCGCGAGAGCTGAGCCGGGGAAGCGGGCTGGCGCGGCCTCTGCCGCAGCTGCACGGCTGCGGGCCCTACCCGCCCTGATCCGCCACGGGCTGGGATGCGGCGACGACGCCCGCTCCGTCCAGGTCCGCGAAGTACTCGACGCCCTCGATGTCGACGCGAGGCAGGATGCGGTCGAGCCAGGCCGGCAGCCACCAGTTGGCCCGCTGCATCAGCACCATCAGCGCGGGCACCAGCAGGCAGCGGACGATGGTCGCGTCGAGCGCCACGGCGACCGCCAGGCCGACGCCGAACTGCTTCACCGTGGGGTCGCCGTTCAGCACGAAGCTCGCGAACACCGAGACCATGATCAGCGCCGCCGAGGTGATGACCTTGCCGCTGGTGGCCAGGCCCATGACGACGGCCTGGGCGTTGTCGCCGCTCTTCTTGTAGGCCTCCTGGACGTGGCTCATGAGGAAGACCTCGTAGTCCATCGACAGCCCGAAGAGGACCGCGAACATCATGAGCGGCACGAAGCTGACGATGGCCACGGGGTGGTCCAGGCCGACCAGCGAGGCGCCGTGGCCGTGCTGGAAGATCAGGGTCAGGACGCCGTAGGCCGCGGTGACCGAGAGCAGGTTCATGACCGCTGCCTTCGCCGGGATGACGATCGAGCGGAAGGCCAGCATCAGGACGATGAAGCTCAGCGCGATGACGATCGCGATGACCAGCGTGAGCTTGTCGGAGATGCGGCTCGCGAGGTCGACGTAGCTCGCGGTGGTGCCGCCGACGAACGCCTGCACGTCGGTCCCGGCGACCGCGCCCGGGATCGCCGTCGAGCGCAGGGCGCGCACCAGGTCCGAGGTGGCGTCGTCCGACGGTGCCGACTTCGAGATCGCGTTCAGGATGGCCACGCTGCGGTCGCCGTTCAGCGTCGCGGGGGTCACCGAGGCGACGTCCGGGGTGTTCCTGATGGCCGCCTCGAGCTTCGTGAGCCGGGCGTCGTCCGGGCCGCTCGCGGGCGTCTGGCCGAGGTCGACGGCCACCAGCAGCGGGCCGGCGGCGCCGGGCCCGAAGCCCTTCGCCAGCAGGTCGTAGGCCTGCCGCGCGGTGGTCGAGGTCGGCAGCTCGCCGACGTCCTGCTGGCCGAGGGTCAGCGACAGGGTCGGCAGCGACAGCGGAATGAGGATGGCCAGAGCGACGGCCACGGCGACCCACGGCCGGTGGACGACGGCCCGGCCGAAGCGGGCCCAGGCCGTCTTCTCGGGCGGCACCGGCTCGCGTCCGTGCCACGGCAGGGCGAGCCGCTCGATGCGAAGTCCGAGGATCGACAGGATGGCCGGGAGCAGCGTGATCGCCGCGAACACCGCGTCAGGACGGCCAGCGCCGCCGTGTAGCCGAGCACCGAGACCAGGGGGATCCCGGCGAGGGCCAGCGAGCAGATGGCGATCACCACCGTCACGCCGGCGAACACGATGGCCCCGCCATCGCTGGCCACGGCGCGGGCGATCGACTCGTCGACGTCCATCCCGTTCCCCACCTGGTGCGTGTGCCGCGTGAGCAGGAACAGCGCGTAGTCGATCCCGACGCCGAGGCCGATCATCGTGGCGAGCGTCGGCGCGATCCGCGGCACGTCGGTGGCGTGGCCGAGCAGCGTGATCGTCGAGAGCGCCACGGCCAGCCCGAGGATCGCGGTGACGATCGGGATCCCCATCAGCACCGCGGTGCCGAAGGTGGCCAGCAGGACGATCACCGCCATCGTGAGGCCGACCGCCTCGGAGCTCTCGGTCGACGGCTTCGACAGCTTCTGGCCGAGGTAGCCGCCGGCCTCGGCCTGCAGGCCTGCCGCCCGCGCCGGCGCGGCCTCGTCGTACAGCGCGCGCGCCTCGTCGACGCTCAGCTCGCTCGGCGAGTCCCGCAGCGTGAGCGAGATGTAGCCGATGGTCCGGTCCTTCGACAGGAGGCCGGCGCCCTGCGGCGAGAGCGGGCTCACGACGGCGGCGACGTGCGGGTTCTTGGCGTAGGCCGAGGCCGTCGCCGCGATCGCGCTGGCGTAGCGCTGATCCTCGAGCGTGCCGGACGGCGCGCGGAGCAGCAGCGGGACGGCCGGGTTGGCGCGGTTCGGGAACCGCTGCTGCAGGAGGCTCGTCGCCTCGTTCGAGCCGGTCCCGGGCAGCGAGAGGTTGTCGTTGGTGTTCTCGCCGGCCCGCTGGGCGAGGGCGACCAGCAACACGGCGGCCACCAGCCAGACGAGCACGACCGGCCACCTGAACCTCGTGCAGAAGCGGCCCGTCCGGTAGAGGAAACCGGTGATGGACGCGAGGATACAGACTTCGCGTCGCCCGGCCCGGACGGCCGGTCAGCCAGGCGTCAGCGGCTGCCGCAGCGGGAGCAGCGCGTGTCGCAGAGCGCGTGCTCGTCCGCGGCCAGACCGGTGAGCGTCACGGCGGGCACGTGGTGGCGGAGGATGCGGCAGATCAGTTTGCGCATGTCGTCTCTATCGGCACGATGTTCCTACGAGACAAGCGTTCCCGCAAGACCCGCGCAGAAATCTTCCGCGGGGCTGAAGACCACCCAGGTGCAGGGCAATTGGTGGGCTCAGGCCGCTGCGCGGTCGATCTGGTGCAGCAGCGCCGTCAGCCGGTTCTCGGCGGTGGCGAGCTTCGCGAGATCGCCGAGCATCTGCTGCGTCCGCCCGCCGCGGGCGTCGCCGGCGCTGGCCCGAAGCTGCGCCCGCACCCCGGCCAGCGCGGCGAGCAGCTGGCGCTGGGAGGTCTGCAGCTCGGCCGGCGGCTTCAGCTCGCGCAGCTGGTCGACGGCGTCGGCGTAGGCCGTCGCGCCGGCGTCGAGCTGGGGCACGAGCGCCTTCAGCGACGCGCCGGGGTCGAGCTGGAAGCGGTCGTGCGTCTTCACCAGGAGGTCGTTGACCTTCTGCTGGTACTGGCTCGCCGACAGCTCCTTCGAGCCTCCGCCGCCGCAGCCGGCGGCGAGCAGCCCGATCGAGACGACGCACAGGAGCCGGCGCATGGCCGCGAACTCTACGGTCGGCGGGCCCGCGTGCCGATAGAAGCCTCGAACACGGACGTTCACCGCCCGCCGCCGTGCGGGCACCCGGAGAAGGAGCTCCACCACATGAGCGACCCCGCCGCGCTGGCCGCCATCGCCCGCGCCCTCGCGTTCCAGCAGGCCGCCCCCGCCCTCGACGCCGAGACCCTGGTCCTGGCGCGTGAGGAGGCCATGCAGCGCCAGGAGCGCAGCGCCCGCCTGCTCGACCACTTCGACGCCGCGGGCCGCCTGCTGGCCCTCTCGTTCACGCCCGCCGCGCGCGCCCTGGCCGCGTAGGTCGCAACGTTTCTCCAGCGACCGCGCATCGTTCGAGATGTGCAGGACGCGAACATCGTGGTACGGGCGCAGGCCGGGGACGCCGAGTCGATCGAGCTCGTCGCCCGACGGGCCCTGACGACGGCGCTGCGCGTCGCGGCCCCGATCCTGGGCTCGCGGCAGCTCGCCGAGGACGTCGCCCAGACGACCGCAGTCCGCGTCCTGCACTCCCTGCGCCAGCTGCGCGACCCGGAGCGGCTCGACGCCTGGGTCACGCGGGCGGCGACCACCGAGAGCCTGCAGCTCCTGCGACGGCCCGCGCGTCGGCGCGAGGCGCCGCAGGCCGACCCGCAGCCCCACGGCGCGGGGGAGGCTGCGGACGCTGCCTTCGACCGGATCGCGGCGTCGCCGGAGCTCGGCGCCGCGCTCGCCCGGCTCACGCCCCGCCAGCGGGCGGCGCTGGCCCTGCGCTACGTGCTCGACCTCGACGACGGCCAGATCGCCGCCGCGCTCGGCTGCCGGGTCGGCACCGTGCGGGCGCTGCTCTCGCGCGGCCGCTCCGAGCTGCGGGCGGACCCGTCGCTCGCGCCCCTCCGTCCCTCGACCCGCAGGCGGTGACCGATGAGCAGCGACGTCCTCGATGACCTCCACCGCGCGGCCGCCCGGCTGCGGCCCGACGAGCGGCTCGTGGCGGCGGTGCTGGCGGAGGCGGCAGCCACGTCGCCGCGCCGGCGGGTGCGGCCGCGCCGGCGGCTGCTGCTGGTGCTGACGGCGGCGGCCGTCCTGGCCCTCGCCGCCAGCGCGCTCTCGGCCGCGCGCCTGGGCATCGTCCACCTGAGCGACCCGACCGGCGCTCGCGTGGACGCCGTCGGCTCGCTGTCGGTCGTGATGGCCGCCCCCGAGTCGACCTCGCTCTCCTGCGAGGCGCCCGGCCGCGAGACCGAGGCCGGCGCGACCGGCGCCGACCCGGTCGCGATCTGCGCCGCCCTGTGGCGGAAGGGCGTGGTCTCGGGCACGCCGCAGGACCCGCCGCCGCTGCAGGCCTGCGTGAGCGCCGGCGGCGGCATCGCGGTCTATCCGGGACCCGACGCCTGTGCGGCCAACGGCCGTCCCGCGGCCGCGCCCTACAGCCCGCCCGACCTGCGGGCCATCCGGCTCGGAACGGCGCTGCGAGCCTGGGCCGTGGCGCAGCCGGACGGCTGCGGCAGCATCCGCAGTGCGACGGCGGAGATCAACCGCGAGGTCGACCGGATGGGGCTCGCCGACGACGGCTGGCGGATCGGCATGAGCCCGCGGGCCAGGCAGCGCGACGGTCGCGAGTGCATCATCCCGACGGTCTTCGCCGCCTCGAAGATCGTGTTCCTGGGTTAGATGCGCTGGGTGACGGGTCGCGGCACCAGCCCGACCCGTTCCTTGACCTCGGCCAGGATCGGCACCGCGATCGCCTGGGCCCGCTCGGCGCCTCGCGCCAGCGCGGCCTCGAGCGCGCCGCGGTCGGCGCGCAGCTCGTGGTGGCGCTCCCGGATCGGCCGCAGGTACTCGACGACCGCCTCGGCGACCTCGCTCTTGAGCGCGCCGTAGCCCTTGCCCTCGAAGCCGGCCTCGAGCTCGGCCAGCGGCTTCTCGGTGACCGCGGCCAGGATCTCGAGCAGGTTCGACACGCCGGGCTTGTCGGGCCGGGCCACGATCTCGGAGCCCGAGTCGGTGACCGCCCGCTTCAGCTTGCGCACGATCACGTCCGGCTCGTCCAGCACCAGGATCTTGCCGTCGGGGTTCGGCGCGCTGGTCGACATCTTCCGCTCCGGCTCCTGCAGGTCCGAGATCCGGGCGGCGGCCCGCGGGATCGCCGCCTCGGGCGGCGGGAAGGTCTTGCCGAAGCGGTGGTTGAAGCGCATCGCGATGTCGCGCATCAGCTCCAGGTGCTGGCGCTGGTCCTCGCCCACCGGCACCCGGTCGGCGCGGTACAGGAGGACGTCCGCGGCCTGCAGCACCGGGTAGTCGAACAGGCCGACCGAGACCGAGTCCTGGCCCTCGGCCTTGGACTTGAACTGGGTCATCCGCGACAGCTCGCCCATCGTCGCGACGCAGTTGAAGATCCAGGCGAGCTCGGAGTGCTCGGGCACGTGGCTCTGCAGGAAGAGGATGCAGCGCTCGGGGTCGAGACCCGCGGCCATCAGGAGGGCCGCGAGGTCGATCGAGTCCTCCCGCAGCTGGCGGGGCTCGAACGGCACGGTCATCGAGTGCAGGTCGACGATGCAGAAGATCGCCTCGCCGCCGAGCTCCTCCTGATCCGCGACGTAGTGGCGGATGGCGCCGAGCAGGTTGCCGATGTGCTTCTGGCCGGTCGGCTGGATCCCGGAGAACACGCGAGTCATCGGGGGCGAGGGTAGCGCGAAGACCCCTCTGCTAGCGTGAGCGCTCCTATGAGCAAGACGCTGGTCATCGCCGAGAAGAAGTCGGTCGCAGAGGACATCGCCAAGGCCTTCGGAGGAAGCTTCGAGAAGGCCAAGACTGCGCTGGAGAGCCCGGACTTCGTCATCACCTGGGCCGTCGGGCACCTGGCCGAGCTGGCCGAGCCCGAGGCCTACGACAAGAAGTTCGAGAAGTGGCGGATGGCCGACCTGCCGATCCTGCCCTCGCACTTCGAGGTCGTGCCGCGCGCCGAGGGCTCCGGCAAGGAGCAGCTCGCGACCATCAAGAAGCTGGTCAAGCGCAAGGACGTCGACCGGATCGTGAACGCCTGCGACGCCGGGCGCGAGGGCGAGCTGATCTTCGCCTACGTGATGGACGTCGCCGGCCGGCCCGAGGTGCCGGTCGAGCGCGCCTGGTTCTCGTCGATGACCCGCGCGGCGATCAAGAACGCCTTCGGCACGCTGCGGCCCGGCACCGAGCTGCAGCCCGCTCGAGGACGCGGCGCGCTCGCGCTCCGAGGCCGACTGGCTCGTCGGGATGAACGCCACCCGCGCGGCCACCGTCAAGGCCCGCTCGCTCGGCGGCGTGATCTCGCTCGGCCGCGTGCAGACGCCGACGCTCGCGATCATGGTGCGGCGCGAGAAGGAGATCCAGGCCTTCGAGCCGGTGCCGTACTGGATCGTCGAGGCCTCCTTCGAGCCCGTCGAGGCGAACGGCCGGCCCGGGTACAAGGGCCGCTGGTTCGACAAGGACGGCGAGCGCCTGTCCGACGGCCCGCGCGGCCGAGGCCATCGCGACGGCTGCGAGCGGCCAGCTCGGCACGCGTCGCCGAGCTGCGCACCCGCACCCAGCGCACGCAGCCGCCGCTGCTCTACGACCTGACCGCCCTGCAGCGCGAGGCCGCCTCCTGGTACGGCTTCACCGCGCGGCGGACGCTGTCGGCGGCCCAGGGCTGCTACGAGAAGGCCGTGCTCACCTACCCGCGTACGTCGAGCCGCTACCTGTCGACCGACATGATCGAGGAGCTGCGCTCGATCGCCGAGCCACGTCGGCCGCTCGAGCCGGGCCTACCGCAAGGCCGCCGACTTCGTGGTGGCGCTGAACGAGCTGCCGCTCGGCCGGGTGGTCAACGACGCGAAGGTCACGGACCACCACGCGATCATCCCGACCAACGCGCCCCACGACGCGTCGCTGACCGAGGACGAGCGCCGGATCTACGACATGGCCGCCCGCCGCTTCCTGGCCGCGTTCCACCCCGAGGCCGTGTTCGAGAACACCACGGTCGTCACCGAGGTCGCCGGCGAGCGCTTCCGCTCCCGCGGCAAGGTGCTGATCGAGGCCGGCTGGCGCGCGGCCTACGAGAAGCTGCCCTCGAGCGACGAGCGCCCGAGCGGCCAGGCCGCCGAGGCGGCGAGGAGCCCGACGAGCAGCCCGAGCAGGACCTCCCGCTGCTGAAGGAGGGCGAGGACGTCAACTGCATCGAGGCCGCCGCCGACGCCCGCGAGACCAAGCCGCCGCCGCGCTACGGCGAGGCCGCGCTGCTGGCCGCGATGGAGGGCGCCGGCAAGCTGATCGACGACGACGAGCTGCGCGACGCGATGAAGGACTCCGGCATCGGCACCCCGGCGACGCGGGCGGCGATCATCGAGCGCCTCATCGCGGTCGGCTACATCATCCGCGACGGCCGGCGGCTGATGCCCACGCAGAAGGGCATCCAGGTCATCGACCTGCTCGACCAGCACGAGCTGACCAGCCCGGAGCTGACCGGCAAGTGGGAGCACCGCCTGCTCGAGATGGAGCGGGGCGAGGCGAGCCGCGACGCCTTCATGAAGGACATCGCCGAGTTCGCCGACCGCACGGTCACGTTCCTGCGCGACCTGCCGCCCGAGAAGACCCGGTTCCAGCGCAAGAACCTCGGCATCACCTGCCCGCGCTGCGGCAAGGGCGAGCTGATCGAGAACCGGATGGGCTTCGGCTGCTCCACCTGGCAGTCGAAGGAGGACCCCGGCTGCGGCTTCGTCGTGTGGAAGCGGATCGCCGGCAAGGTCATCACCGAGGACGTGCTGCGCGACCTGATGGCGAACGGGCGGACGAAGGAGCTCTCGGGCTTCCGCTCGAAGGCCGGGAAGCCGTTCCGGGCGATGCTGGTGCTCGACCCGCAGGCCGACGCGCGCCGTCTCCTTCGAGTTCAAGGAGCGGCCGCAGCGCGGCGCCAAGAACGGCGCGTCCGGCAACGAGGAAGAGCCCGCCGAGATGGCGGGCTAGACCTCAGAGCCTCACAGCCCGCGCGAGCCGATCACCAGCACGAGCGGCGCCTTCGCCGGCACGCCCGGGATGCTGCTGCGCTTCTGGGCCTTCAGTCCCAGGAGCCGGGCGAAGGCCAGGCCGCGGGTGTGCCAGCCCGGCTGGTAGAGCACGACGCTCTGGGTCAGCCGGTGGTCGGTGGTGTCGAGCGGCACCGGGTGCATGCCGAGCTGGTGCAGGTAGCGGCGCGCGTCGAGGCCGGCCTTGTGCGGCCCCGAGGCGTCGACCACCGCGACCTGCAGCCTGGCCAGGCCGGGCAGGCCGGTGGACGTCGCCAGGCCGGGCGTGAAGCCGCCCGTGCTGAGCGACTTCAGCCGCGTGCCGAGCGTGGTCGCTGGCTTGGGAGGTGCGGCCGTCCGCGTCTTGTCGGCCGACCGCTCGGGCTGGACGACCGGCTGCAGGATCAGGAACCAGACCGCGGCGACCGCGCCGCCGAGCACCGCCAGCGCCGCGATCCGCCGGACGAAGCGCGCCAGGACGCGTGGCCAGCGGCGCGCCCGGTAGCGCCGGGGCGGTCGTGGACGCGGCGCTCTGGGAGCCGGCCCGCGCTTGCTCGAGCGGGCGCGCGGCGCCTGCGAGAGCGTCTTGGCCGATTCGGAGTCCCCGATTCCACGCGTCGTCGCCACGTACGGCCCATTGTGCCTGCGTCGAGCGAAAATCTGAAGTCCCGCGGAACGCGGGATCCTCGATCGTTCAGGTGGCGGTCAGGCCACCTGTGCGTCGACCATCAGCTCGGGGTACAGCCGCAGGCAGAGCTCCTTCGTCTTGCCGTGCGGCGCCCGGCTGAGCGTGCGGCCGTAGATCGCCCGCAGCTCCTCGTCGACCCGCCCCAGGAAACGGGCCGCGGCGGCCGACTTGACCTCGACCTCGATCCGGGTCTGCGGCTCGCCGATCGGGAACTGCAGCGCGTCCCAGGTCAGCTCGAGCCGGTGCATCCCCTGCTTGTAGTGGTGCGCCGAGCGGCGGTTGCGCAGCTGGCCGATCTCGTGCACCTCGGCGTCCTCGTCGATCCCGGCCCGGGCGCAGACCCGCTCCCACAGGTCGAGCCGGTGCAGGACGGCGGCGACCTCGTCGCCGTCGCGGGGGACGTGGTCGAGCGCGATCTGCAGCTCCTCGCGGGACTTCGACCCGTCGGGGCGCCGCGTCGCCGGGCCCTTCCAGGTCAGGAGCGGCCGGGGCAGGTTGCCCTGGCTGCGGATCCGCAGCGAGCAGCCGGAGCGGCGCAGGGCGAGCCGGTCGGTGTCGTGGTACGTGTCGAGCACCGAGTACGCCTCGGAGTCGCCGAGGGCGAAGTCTGCGAGCTCGACCGGGATCATCGCGGGCTTGTCGCCGCGGTACAGGTACTGCAGCTCGATCTCCACGGCTGCAACCTAGCGTGCCGACCGGCGCGCCGCTGGTGACGATCCGGTGACGAGCGCGGCATGGGCTACCGTGCCGGGCCGTGGAGGCCGCCCTCGACCTCGCCGAGCGCTGGGTGACCGACGGCCGGGTACCGGCCGTCGCAGCCTGCGTCGTGCGCTCGACCGGCATCGTGGCCGAGCGCTACGCCGGGCTGCGCGAGCGCGGCGGCGACGAGCCGGTCGGCCCGGACACCCTGTTCGCCCTGGCCTCGCTCACCAAGCCGATGGTCGCCGCGGCCTGTCTGGTGGCCGTGGAGGAGGGCCTGCTGGAGCTCGACGCCGAGGTGCGCGACGGCTTCGCCCTGCGCCACCTGCTGTCGCACTGCTCGGGGCTGCCGGAGCACTCGGACGCGCTCGACGCGGCCCTCGTCGACCCGCCGGGGACGTTCCGCCGCTACTCGAACGCGGGCTACGCGCTGGCCGGCCGGCTGCTCGAGCAGGCGGCCGAGATGCCGGTGCGCGAGTACCTGCACGGCGCGCTGCTCGAGCCGCTCGGGATGGACGCGTCGCTCGGCCTGTCCGCCGAGGACGCGGCGCGCACCGCGGTCGTCCGCGAGCCGGGCCTGCTGGCGCCGGGCGAGCCGCTGTTCAACGGCGAGCGCTTCCGCGCCGGCGCCTGGTGCTGGGCCGGCGGCTACGCCAGCGCCCGGGGCTACGCCGCGTTCCTGCACGCGCTGCTGCGCCGCGGCCGGGCCGGTGACGCGGCCCTGCTGGCCCCGGAGACGGTCGAGGAGATGCTCGCCCCGCAGTTCGGCGAGCTGCCCGGCGAGGTGGCCGGGATCGCCCGCTGGCCGAACTGCGCCTGGGGCCTCGGCTTCGACGTGCGCGGCACCCGCGAGCCGCACTGGGCCGGGGACGCCGTCACGCCGACGGCGTCGACCCACTTCGGGGCCTCCGGTGCGCTCGCCTGGCTCGACCGCGAGCGCGACCTCGGGCTCGTCGCGCTGGCCAGCCGGGGCACCTACAGCGGTTGGGGCATGCAGGCCGGGGGCTGGGCCGACCTGTCGAGCGCCGTGGTGGCCGCCGCGTGACGCCCCGGGTGGTCGTCCTGGCCGGCGGCGTCGGCGGCGCCCGCTTCAGCCACGGCGCTGGTGCGGGTCGTGCCGCCCGCCGACGTGCTCGTGGTGGGGAACGTGGGGGACGACTTCGAGCCGTACGGCCTGCCGGTCTCGCCCGACCTCGACACCGTCCTCTACACCCTGGCCGGGCGGATCGACGACGGCCGCGGCTGGGGCGTCGAAGGCGACACCACCGCGGCCCTCGAGGCGGCCGCGCTGCTCGGCGACGACGCCTGGTTCGTGCTCGGCGACCGCGACCTCGGGCTGCACCTGGCCCGGGCCGAGCGGCTGCGCCGGGGCGAGCCGCTGTCGGCCGCGACGGCCGCGCTGGCCCGGGCTCTCGGCCTCGAGACCCGGCTCGTGCCGGCCACCGACGACCGCCTGCGGACGATCCTGACGACGCCCGACGGCGACCTCGAGTTCCAGGAGTACTACGTGCGCCGGCGGCACGCCGACACCGTGCTCGGGGTGCGCTTCGACGGCGCCGAGCAGGCCCGGCCGGCGCCCGGGGTGGTCGAGGCCATCGCCGGCGCCGAGGCCGTCCTGATCGCCCCGTCGAACCCGCTGATCTCGATCGGCCCGATCCTGGCCGTGCCCGGCATCCGGGACGCGCTGGCGGCGCGCGAGCGACCGGCCGTCGCGGTCTCGCCGATCGTCGCCGGCCAGGCCCTGCGCGGCCCGGCCGCGGCGATGCTCCGCTCGCTCGGCCACGACCCGAGCCCGGCCGGGGTGGCCCGGCTCTACCGGGGCGTCGCGGGCACGCTGCTGCTCGACCGCAGCGACGCGGCGCTGGCGCCGGCGATCGAGGCCGAGGGCCTGCGGGCGCTGGTCGTCGACGCCGTGATGCGCGACCACGACGGCCGCCGCCGGCTGGCCGCCGCCGCGCTCGAGGCGGCCCTGGCGTGAGCATCAGCCTCCTGCCGGTGCCGGTCGAGGGCGAGATCGCCGAGGGCGCCGACCTGGCCGCCCTGATCGTGGCCGCCGGCCCGCCGCTCGAGGACGGCGACGTCGTCGTGGTGGCGCACAAGGCGGTGGCCAAGGCCGAGGGGCGCACGCTGCGCCTGGCCGACGTCGAGCCGTCCGGGTTCGCGCGCCGCCTGGCCGGCCCCGACGGCGACCCGCGGCACCTCGAGGTGGTGCTGCGCGAGGCCCGGAGCATCATCCGCTCGCGCGGCGCGCTCCTGATCTGCGAGACCGAGCAGGGCTTCATCTGCGCGAACGCCGGCGTCGACCGCTCGAACGTCTCCGAGCCCGGGTCGGTGGTGCTCCTGCCGCACGACGCCGACGCCTCGGCCCGCCGGCTGCGCGACCGGCTGCGCGAGGCGACCGGCCTGCGAGCGTCGGCGGTGGTCGTGGCCGACACCCACGGCCGGGCCTGGCGCGTCGGCATCGCCGGGGTGGCCATCGGGGTGGCCGGGCTGCGGCCGCTGCGCGACTACGCCGGCGAGCTCGACGCCGGCGGCTACGAGCTGCGCGCCTCGACGGTGGCCGTGGCCGACGAGCTCGCGGCGGCCGCCGACCTGGTCATGGGCAAGACGGCCCGCGTGCCGGCGGCCATCGTCCGGGGGTTCGAGGGTCAGCGCGGGGAGGGCTCGGCGGCCGAGCTCGTGCGCGACCCGTCGTCCGACCTCTTCCGGTAGGACAGCAGGAGCTCGCTGACCCGGCCGTTGAGGCCGTTGGCGAGCGCCGCCTCGACGTCGTCCGGGCGTGTCGAGGTCGAGGGCCAGGCCGAGCCGGTCGACGATCACCGCCGGGGCGCCCGCGGCGGCCGCGAGCGCGGCATGCACCTCCGAGCTCCGCGGCGAGCCGAAGCTCGGCACGAACAGGTCGGGCGGGCGCAGGCAGAGGGCGTTCGTGCCGCCGTCGCGGGCCCGGCCGATGGCCACCCCGCGCGGCGGTGCGGCGGCCAGCAGGGCCACGACGTCGTCGGCCGCGAGCAGCGGCAGGTCGCCGGCCACGATGGCCACGCGGTCCACGCCGGAGAGCTGCGAGATGGCCTGGCGCAGGCCCTCGTTCCAGGGCAGGCCGCCGTCGTCGAGCACCCCGGCGCCGTGCTCCCGGGCGAGGTCCGCGGCGCGCGGGTCGGAGGTCGCGACGTACAGGTCGGTGCCGGGCACGCCGGCGAGGGTCTCGAGGTTTCGGGCCACGAGCGCCTCCATCAGCTCGCGCCGCTGGTGCAGCTCGAGCAGCGGGCGCGAGCCTGGTCTTGGCGTCGGCCAGGCGCTTGACGGGCAGGATCAGGGTCGTCGTCATCTCGGATCTGGAAGGATCGGCGCTCCTGCGTCGTTGCCACGGCCGGACCCGACCACGAGGAGCTGGTTTCCGCATGCTTGCCGAAGACCGCACGTCGCCGCGCACCGACCCCGGAGCGGGCCGGTGATCGAGCTGGGGTACAAGGCCTCGGCGGAGCAGTTCCCGCCCGGCCGCCTGCTCGACCTCGCGGTGCGCGCCGAGGCCGTCGGGCTCGACAGCGTCGCCGTCTCGGACCACTTCCAGCCGTTCCGGCACAACGGCGGCCACTCGCCGAACGCCCTCGTCTGGCTCGGCGCCGTCGCTGCCCGCACCGAGCGGGTCCGGCTCGGGACGTCGGTCACCGCCCCGGCGTACCGCATGCAGCCCGCCGTCGTGGCCCAGGCGTTCGCCACCCTGGCCTGCCTGGCCGAGGACCGGGTCTGGCTCGGCGTCGGCACCGGCGAGTCGCTCAACGAGGTGCCCGCGACCGGCCAGGACTGGCCGAAGTTCTCGGAGCGGCTGGGCCGCCTGGAGGAGTCGGTCGAGCTCATCCGCACCCTGTGGCGCGAGGACCGGGTCACGTTCGACGGGAAGTACTACAAGACGCGGCTGGCCACGATCTACGACAAGCCGGACACGCCCCCGAAGCTGCTGGTCGCCGCGAGCGGGCCGAAGGCGGCGACGTTCGCCGGGCGCGCCGGCGACGGCTTCATCACCACCAGCGGCAAGCCGCCCGAGCTGTACGCCGACAGCCTGCTGCCGGCGCTCGAGCAGGGCGCCCGCGACGCCGGCCGAGATCCCGCCACCCAGGAGCGGATGCTCGAGGTCAAGGTCGCCTACAACCCGGACCTCGACCAGGCCCGCAGCGACTGCGACTTCTGGGCCCCGCTGGCCCTGCCGGCCGAGGCCAAGCACTCGACCGAGGACCCGCTCGAGCTCGAGAAGCTGGCCGACGAGAACCTCGAGCTGGCGCCGTCGCGGTTCATCGTCACCAACGACCCCGCGGTGGTGGTCGAGAAGGTGCGGCCGTACGTCGAGCTCGGCTTCCGCCACCTCGTGTTCCACAGCCCGGCCGAGGACCAGGAGGCCTTCCTCGACCGCTTCTCGGCCGAGGTCGTCCCCGCGCTTCGCAAGGCCTACAGCTGACGCAGCTTCGGCAGCAGCTCCCGCTCGGCGAAGTCCAGGAAGCGCGTCCTGGTCGGTCCCGTACTGCTGCAGGACGACCCGGTCGTAGCCCGCGTCGAGGAACGTCTGGAACTTCTCGACCACCGGCTCGGGGTCGGGCCCGTGCGGCGTGGCCTCGGCGATCATCTCCTCGGTCACGAGCTCGCAGGCCTGCTCGAAGTGCGCCGGCGTCGGCAGGATCTGGGCCAGCTCGCCCGGCAGCGCGGTGTTGGGCCAGGTCGCGTAGGCCAGGCGCCGGCCCTCGGCCTCGGTCGGCGCGAAGGCCAGGTCGACCTTGCCGTAGCACGGCTTCCCCTTGCCGCCGGAGGACTCGAAGAGGCGGCGCAGGTCGGCGTCGGGCGCGACGTTCATGTAGCCGTCGCCGATCTCGCCGGCGAGCTCGGTGGCCTCCTCGCCGAAGCCGGACACGATCGATCGGCGGCGGCTCGTCGGGCAGCGTGAAGATGCGCGCGGTCTCGACGATGTAGTACTCGCCGTGCGACGTGACCTGGTCGCCCTGCCAGAGCTCGCGGATGAGCTCGACGGCCTCGGCCAGCATCTCGCGGCGAACCTCGGCGGGCGGCCAGGCGTCGCCGAGGATGTGCTCGTTCAGGGCCTCGCCCGTCCCGAGTCCGAGGAAGAAGCGCCCAGCCGAGAGCCGCGCCGTGGTGGCGGCGGCCTGCGCGATGATTGCCGGGTGGATGCGAACCGTCGGGCAGGTGACCGCCGTGCCGATGCCGATGCGCTCGGTGGCGTGCGCGATCGCGCCCAGCACCGTCCACACGAAGGGGCTCTGGCCCTGCGTCGTCGTCCAGGGGTGGAAGTGGTCCGACACCGTCACGAAGTCGAAGCCGAGCTGCTCCGCGCGTACCGCGGCCGGAACGATGGCCTCCGGGGCCAGCTCCTCGGCCGAGAGGTGGTATCCGATCTGCATGCAAGGACGGTACCCGCCGTGACGCGAGGCACGCGTTGAGCGCGGCGGTCGCCACCTGGCCGCGGGCCCGGATCGTGCTCGCGCCGTTCGCCGGCATCGCGCTGGTCGTGGCCGGCGCGGCCCTGTGGGGGATCGACGGGCCGTTCCGGACGCCGATGACCACCCGCTGGAACTCGACCACGATCGTCCTCTACGAGCACGTGATCCTGACCTGCGTGGCGCTGCCGTTCCTGTGGCGTCACCGGGCCGCGATCCGCCGGCTCTCGCCGGGCGCCTGGGTGTCGGTGCATCGCGATCGCCTGGGGCGCGTCGGCGCTGGCCACCGTGGCCTTCACCGCGGCCCTGAACACCGAGTTCGCCGGCGGCAACCCGAACGTCGTCTTCCTGCTGCAGAAGGTCCAGCCGCTGTTCGCCATCGGCCTGGCCGCGGTGGTGGTGCGCGAGTACCCGATGCCCCGCTTCGCGCTGGTGCTGGTCCCGGCCCTGTTCGGCACCTACCTCCTCACGTTCGGGTGGGACATGCCGTCCTTCGAGGGCGGAAAGGCTCGCTCGGCCGGGCTCGCCCTGCTTGCGGCAGCCCTCTGGGGCGGCGGGACGGCGCTCGGCCGGCGAGTCCTCCGCGAGGCGCCGTCGGACGCGCTGATGGCGCTGCGCTTCTCGCTGGCCCTGCCGTTCCTGCTGTTCATCGCGCTGCTCGGCGGGAACGCGCTGCCGCCGTCCGACTGGCACCAGCGCGACATCGTGCGGCTCCTGGTCATCGCCCTCGTGCCGGGCTTCATCGCCATCGTCCTGTACTACCACGGCCTGGTGCGGACGCCCGCGCCGGTGGCCACGCTCGGCGAGCTGGCCTTCCCGGCGACCGCGCTGCTCGTGAACTACCACTGGCTCGGCTACGGGCTGTCGTGGACGCAGGCGCTCGGCTTCATCGTGATCTGGGTGACCATCGCCTTCCTGCACTTCGCGCCGGTACGCGTCGAGCAGCCCGCGCCTGGCTAGGAGCGGTTGCGGCGGTTGGCCCAGGCCCAGGCCCACGGCCGGACCGGCACGAGCCGCGCCAGCTTCATCAGCAGCATCATCCGCCGCGGGAAGACGATCTCGGTCTTGCCCTTCTCGAGCCCTTCGACGATCCGCTGCGCGGCCTCGTCGGGCTGGATCATGAAGGGCATCGGGAACGCGTTGCCGTCGGTCAGCGCGGTCTCCACGAAGCCCGGGCAGACGGTGACGACCTTGACGCCGTACGGCCAGCAGATCGATGCGCACCGACTCGAGCAGGTTGATCGCGCCGGCCTTGGTGGTGCCGTAGCCCTCGTTCTTCGGCAGGCCGCGGTAGCCGGCGACGCTCGCGATCCCGCAGATCGTGCCCGACCGGGCCCGGCGCATGTCCGGCGCGACGGCCTCGATCACGTGGGCCAGGCCGCGCAGGTTGGTGTCGATCTGCCGGTCGAAGGCCTCGGCGTCCCAGGCGGTCACGTCCATCTGGCTCCACTGCCCGGCGCTCATCACCGCGAGGTCGAGGCCGCCGAGCCGTTCCCGCACCTCGTGCGCGGCCGCGATCACCGCCAGACGATCGGTGACGTCGAGCGGGACGGTCAGCATCATCCCGCAGGACACGCTCTCGAGCCGCTCCTGGCGGCGGGCCGAGATCGCCACGTCGGCGCCGCGGCGGTGGAGCTCCCAGGCCAGCGCCGCGCCGATGCCGCTCGACGCCGCCCACGATCCAGACCTTCACGAGCGCTCCAGGCGGAGCTGGGCGACGCCGAGCTGGCGGCGTCGAGAAGCCGGCCTCGCAGTAGGCCAGGTACAGCTCCCACATCCGCGGGAAGGCGCCGTCGAAGCCGAGCGCCCGCACCTCGTCGACCCGGGCCAGGAAGCGCTCGCGCCACTGCGCCAGGGTCGCCGGGTAGTGCTGGCCGATCTCGCGGGTCTCGGTCACCCGCAGCCGCGACGACGCCTGCATCGCGCCCTCGACCGCCTCGATCGACGGGATCAGGCCGCCCGGGAACACGTACTTGTGGATCCAGGTGTACGAGCGGCGGGTCGCGAGGTAGCGGGCGTGGGGCATCGTGATCGTCTGCAGGCCGATCCGGCCGCCGGGGGCCAGGACGCGGTCGCAGGCGGCGAAGAACGCCGGCAGGTAGCGCTCGCCGACGGCCTCGAGCATCTCGACCGAGACGATCGAGTCGAACCGGCCGACGGCCTCGCGGTAGTCGCGCAGCTCGACCGTCACCCGGTCGGCGACCCCGGCCCGCAGCGCCCGCTGGCGGGCCAGGACGGCCTGTTCCTGGGACAGCGTGAGGGTCGTGACCTCGGCGCCGCGGGTGGTCGCGGCGTGGATCGCGAGGCCGCCCCAGCCGCTGCCGATCTCGAGCACCCGGCTGCCCTCGCGGACGCCGGCGAGGTCGAGCACGCGCTCGTACTTTCGCTGCTGGGCCTGGGCGAGGGCGGTCGCGCCGTCCTCGAAGACCGCGCAGGAGTAGGTCATCGTCTCGTCCAGGAACAGCGCGAAGAGGTCGTTCGAGAGGTCGTAGTGACGCTCGATGTTGCGCCGCGCGCCGTCGCGTGTCGTTGCGCTCGTCGTCGGGCCGATGGCCCTCGACGAGCCGGCGCAGGCGCTGCAGCGGAGCCGGCACCAGCGTGGTGAGCCGCCGGCCGAACGCCGTGAGCACGCCGACCAGGTCGTCGGCCTCCCAGTCGCCGGCCATGAACGCCTCGCCGAAGCCGATCTTGCCCTGGGCCCCGAGCCGGTGGAAGAACGCGTCGCGGCGGATCGTCATCCGCGGCGCGCCGGCCCGGCGGCGCAGGTAGGAGCCGTCGGGCAGCACGACCTCGAGCTCGTCGGCGTGGGCCACCGCGTGGGCGAACACCCGCCGGGCCACGGCGGCCCGGAACGGGGCCTGCGGTGCCGGCGGGGTCATCGTGCCTCCTGGGCCACGCGCTGGCGGCGCAGGAACAGCCCGATCCCGTGCAGCCGGATCAGCGCCGACACCTTCAGCGTCATCCACGGATGGCGCAGCAGCAGCCCGGCCAGCACCCGCGGCGTGGCCGGGCGCCGGCGGCCGCTGAGCGAGGCGGCGAAGACCCGCTCGCCGCCCTGCTCGAGCTCGATCGCCAGGGACACCCGCTCGCCCGGCTCGGGGAGCCGGATCCGGTAGCGGCCGTCGATGGCCAGGAACGGCGAGACCTCGAACACCTTGTCCGCCTCGCTGGTGTCGTCGGCGTCGGGCCGAAGGACGTAGGCGTGGCGCTGCCCGTGGGTGTTGTGCACCTCGGCGACGACGCAGCGCAGCGCGCCGTCGGGGCCGTAGCACCACCACACCGAGAGCGGGTTGAACACGTAGCCCAGGACCCGGGCGTTGGTCAGCAGCAGCGCCCGGCCGCCGTCGAGCGACAGGCCTTCGCGGGCCAGCAGGTCGTCGAGCCGCCCGCGCAGCGTGGTCTTCGGCCCGCTCAGGTGGTCGTCCGCGCGCAGCGCGGGCGAACGGCCGCAGGGGGCGGGGCAGCCGCGGCAGCTCGTCGACGTCGACGAGCCAGACGTAGATCGGGTGGCGGAACGCGATGCGGTGCCCGGTGGAGCGGCGGTGGGCGACGTGGCCCTCGTACAGCGCCGCCGTCACCAGGCGACTCCGAGGGCCGCGGCCGCTCGCACGCCCGAGACGCAGCCGTCCTCGTGGAAGCCCCAGCCGTGGTACGCGCCGCAGTACGCGGTGTGGCGCTCCCCGCCGAGCGCCGCCAGGCCGCGCTGGGCCGCCGGCGAGTCGACGGTGTAGGCCGGGTGCTCGTAGACCATCCGGGCGAGCTCGGCGCCCGGGGCGATGCGGTCGGTGACGTTCAGCGTCACGCAGTAGTCGTCCGGCTCGTGCAGGGCCTGCAGGCGGTTCAGGTGGTAGGTCACGTGGACGTCGCCGGCGGTCGTCGCGCAGGCGTCCAGCAGGTAGTTCCACGAGGCCCGGGCCGAGCGGGCCCGCGGCAGCAGGGAGCCGTCGGTGTGCAGCACGGTGTCGTTGCGGCTGTAGGCGAACGCGCCGAGCAGCCGCTGCTCCTCGCGGCGAGGGGTCGGCCAGCAGCGCGAGGGCCTGGTCGGGGTGGGCGGCGAGCACGAGGCGGTCGAAGTGGCTCTCTCCGCCGGCCGTCGCGCACCACCACGCCGTCGGCGCGGCGCTCGACCTGCAGCACCGGGCGTCGCCAGGCGCACGTCGTGCAGGCCGGCGGCGATCGCGTCGACGTAGGTGCGGCTGCCGCCGACCACCGTCCGCCAGCTCGGCGAGCCCCACACCGAGAGCATCCCGTGGTTCGCGAAGAAGCGGAACAGGTAGCGCGCCGGGAAGGCGTGCATGCGCGCCGGAGAGCACGACCAGATGGCACCGCTCAGCGGGAGCAGGAAGTGCTGGGCGAAGTAGTCCGAGTAGCCGCCCTCGCGCAGGAACGTGCCGAGCGTCAGCCGGTCGGCCTTCGGGTCGGCGAGGACGCGGCGGGCGGCGCGGTGGAAGCGCCGCACCTCGAGCAGCATCTTGCGCGTAGCGCGGCCGGGCCGCCTGGGCGCTCGCCAGGACGCCGCCGAGGCCCCGGGCCCCGGCGTACTCGAGGCCGCAGCCCTCGCAGCGCACCGAGAACGACATGTCGGAGGGCTGGGTCTCGACGCCGAGCTCCGCGAACAGCCGCAGCAGGTGCGGGTAGGTGCGCTCGTTGTGCACCAGGAAGCCGGTGTCGAGCGCCAGCGGGCGGCCGTCGCCGGCGGCGCACGGCGTGGGTGTGGGCGTGGCCGCCGAGCCGGCCGTCGCGCTCGAACAGGGTGACGTCGTGGGTCTTCTGCAGGACGTGGGCGGCGGTGAGGCCGGCCACGCCGCTGCCGACCACCGCGATGCGCAGGCGGCTCACCCGCGCGACCGGGCCAGCAGCACGAGCGCCAGCGCGCCCCAGGCCGTGGCGACCACGGCGACCGTCCGCCGGGCCTTCGGGGTGGGGAGCTGGGTGCCGAAGACGGCGGCGTCGCCGAGGTCGAAGATCGCCCGCAGCGCGAGCGGGGTCGTCCCGGGGCAGGCCGTGATGTACAGGCCGGAGGCGAGGTCGCGGACGCCGATCGTGCGCGACAGCACGCGCACCGCGGCATCGGGGCGGTCAGGGTCGCCGAGCCCGCCGTGGCGGGACAGGTGGTCTGGGCGGGCGAGGGCGTAGGCGCCGTAGGCGGCCGTCGCCAGCCCGAAGGTTCGTCGCAGCATCGACTGTTGTACGCACGGGCGGGCCATTCGGCCCACTCTTCCCCGCGATGCCCCGATGCATGCCGCTACGCCGCAAGCGGCAGCGCGTTGCCCGAGGCGAAGTCCTCGAGCGCGGCGAAGGCGTCCGCTGCGAACGCCGCGCCGACGTCCCGGCGCATGATCTCGAGCACCTGCTCGAGCGGCATGGCGCCCCGGTACGGCCGGTCGGCCGACAGGGCGTCGAACACGTCCGCCACCGCCAGGATGCGGGCGTACGCGGGGATCGCGTCGCCGGCCAGGCCGCGGTGGTAGCCGCGTCCGTCGAGCCGCTCGTGGTGCGCGCCGGCCGCCGCGGCGAGCGGGGCGAAGGCCGAGACCCGGTTCAGGACCTGCTCGGTGTAGGCCGGGTGGCGGCGGATCTCGACGAACTCCTCGTCGGTGAGCTTGCCGGGCTTGTCGAGGATCCGGTTCGAGACGCCGAGCTTGCCGATGTCGTGCAGCAGGCCGCAGCGGCGCAGGTCGACGAGCTCCCGCCGGCCCAGCCCGAGCCGGGCGCCGACCTCGACCGCGTACTCGGCCACGCGCTCGGAGTGGCGGGCGGTGAACGGGGACTTCGCGTCGATCACCTGGGCGAAGGCCTCGGCGATGTCGTCGAGCCGGCCCGCGTCGGCGTGCAGCGTGAGCGACGGCGGGCTCGATGGCGGCGACGTCGGCGGCGACCTCGTCGTCGCGCAGGCGCAGCCAGATCGGGTCGTCGACCGGGATCTGCAGGAACAGCTCGGCGAGCTCGGGGTCGAACCAGCGGCCGCTGCGGCGCTGCACCATCTGGCGGGCCGCGTCGAGGCCGAGCTCGGTCACGAAGACCTCGGCGGTCTGGGCGAGGCACGCGATCCGGCCGAGGATCGGGATCTGGTCGCCCTGTCAGCCCGCGCGGGGTGCCGCGGCCGTTCCAGTACTCGTCGAGGCAGCGGACGGCCTCGGCGCCGTCCGGCGGCAGGCCGAGCATCGCGACGATGTCGGCGCCGCGCTCGCAGCGGATCTCGATGATCTCCTTCGCCTCGGCGGCCAGCTTGCGCAGCACGCCGACCGTCCGCACGGCCTTGTCGACCCGCGAGCGTGCCGTGGACGTGGCTGGCGGTGTAGCGCACCGCCTCGCTCGGCCGCATCCAGTCGACGAGCTTCGCGGTCCGCTTCAGCTCGAGGTCGTCGGCCTCGAACAGCGCCGACATCCGGGCCGCGCTGCTCGAGCAGCCCGCGTCCTTCAGGAGCAGGGCGTAGAACAGCGCCGAGCGCTGGTCGGCGCCGAGGTCCGCATCGCGTGGCCAGGCGCAGCCCGAGCCGGCAGGTGCGGGCGGCGTGGCCCTGCTTCTGGCCCTCGGTCAGGTCGAGGGCGTGCGACAGCGCCGAGATGACCTCGGAGAGACGCACGCCGGACAGGTCCTGGGGGCGGGTCACCGGGACAGCATCGGCAGGACGCGTCGCCCGGATGAGCGACGCGTCCTGCCGGCACTCAGCGCGCTGGCAGCTGCAGCGGCGCCTCGCGGGTCAGCCGCAGACCGACCGCCACCAGCGCGCGGCCGAGGTGCCAGCGCAGCGGCACGTGGCGGCGGCGTGCGTGGTGCGCGGCGTCGAGCTGCCGGCGGACGTCCTCGGCGTGCTCCTCGCGCCAGCGCGAGCCGGATCTCTGCAGACCGAGCCGGCCGGCGAGGGCACCCGGGCACCCGACGACGAGCCGGACGCGATCGATCGCCGGATCGCCGAGTGGCGGCCCATCCTGGGCGACGTCGACGAGGTCACCGAGGGGATCGTCCAGCGCATCGACGTTCTCGCCAAACGGCTCAAGAAGTCGATGGTCGACACGCTCGCCGAGCTCGGCCTGAAGCACGAGGAGTGGTCGGTCATCGGGATCCTGCGCAAGGCGGGCGAGCCCTACCGGGTCTCGGCGGGCCACCTGGCCCAGCGGGCCGAGATCTCGAGCGGGGCGATGACCAACCGGCTCGACCGGCTCGAGGCCAACGGGCACGTGCGCCGGGTGCCCGACCCGGCCGACCGCCGCGGCGTGCTCGTCGAGCTCACGCCGAAGGGCCTCGACGCCTGGCTCTCGACGATCCACATCCAGGGCGGCAAGGAGCGGCTGATCACCGCCGTGCTCGACGACGCCGAGCGCGAGCAGCTGCACCGCCTGCTGCGGCGGCTCACCCGCGAGATGGCGCCGAGCTGTTAGCTCGCCGGAGTCGTCGTGGTTCCGGTCCCCGGCCGGGTGCGCTGGGGCAGGAGCACCGAGCAGGTCTGCAGCGCCTTCGCCACCTTCGGGTCGCTGCGGTCGAGCCCGCCGAAGCCGCGGCTGCCGGTCGCGAGCTTGACGCCGTGCGACGAGAGGCAGGAGCGGAACGCCGCCAGCGCCGAGGCGCTCGGCGCCGTGCCGCCGCGGTTCCCGAAGCCGCCGCCGAAGCCGCCCTGGGGCCGCTTCGAGGCGCAGGCCTGCTGGGCCTTCTGGAACGTCGCCCGGCTCACGCCCGCCGGCAGGAAGCCGCCGCGGCGGCCGGTGGTGCCGGTGGGCGGCGGCCCCGCGTTGGTGCCCGTCGGCGGCTGGCCGTTGCCGTTGCCGCCGCCGGGCCGGCCGAAGCCGCCCTGCGGCAGCTTCACGCCGTGCTGGGCGAGGCAGGTCGAGTAGGCGGCGAAGGCCGCGCGAGCGGTGCCGCCCGCGCCGGTGCCGGTGGTGGTGGTCGGCGCGGCCGAGGTCGACGAGGAGGACGTCGACCCGGCTGCGCCGGAGCTCGAGCCGCCGCCGCAGCCGGCGGCCAGCACGGTCACGACCAGGGCGCCGGCGAGGCACAGGAGCTTCGTCTCAGCCGCCACGGAGGGACCCTTCGGTGATGCTGGTGGCGGTGACGCTGCCGTCCTTCGCGGTGGCGCCCTGGACGATCACCGTCTGGCCGGGCGACAGGCTCTTCAGCGAGCCCGACTTCGTCACCCGCACGGTCGTGCCGGCGGCGGTCTTGACCCGGACGATCCCGCCGCTGGTGGTGGCGACGTAGAGCGTCTTGCCGTCGACCAGGCGGACGGTGCCGATGGTCGCGTTGCCGAACCCGCCGCGCGCGCCGAAGCCGCCGGTCGCGCCGGGAGCGCCGGTCCGGCCGGCGCCGGTCGCGGCGCCGCCGCCGGCGGCGGCCCTGGCGGCCGCGAACCCGGCGAACGCGGCGCGTCCGCTGCCGCCCGACTGGTCGGTGCCCCAGCGCTTCTGGGCCCAGGCCCCGCCCGCGGTGCCGGCCGCGAGCAGGACCAGGGCTGCCAGGATCGTGGTGAGCGGCGGCAGCCGTCTCGTGGGCCGGCGGGCGGCGAGCATCGCCGGCAGGTCGTCGCCCGCCGTCTCGGCGGGTGGCGTTGCGAGCAGCGCCTCGGCGCGCTCCGGTGTGATTGCAGGTTCACTCATGGCGGAGGGCCTCGACGGGCCGCAGCGAGGCGGCGCGGTTTGCAGGGTAGGAGCCGAAGAAGATCCCGATGGCGACGGCGACCGCGAGGGCCGCGACGATCGAGCTCGGCACGATCACGGGGTCGATCCCGACGATCGTGAAGCGGGTGCCGATCGCACCCGCGGTGACGCCGAGGATCCCGCCGACCAGGCTGAGCAGCGTGGCCTCGGTCAGGAACTGGGCCATGATCGCCCGCTTGGTCGCCCCGAGGGCCTTGCGGATGCCGATCTCGCGCGTCCGCTCGGTGACCGTCACCAGCATGATGTTGGTGATCCCGATGCCCCCGACCAGCAGGCTGATCGCGGCCACCGAGGCCAGGAGCACGGTGAACGTGTCGCTCGCCGAGGTGCGGGTGGCCAGGAGCTGGGACTGGTTCAGGATCTGGTACGGCGCGCTCGCGGTGCTGGTCACGTGCAGGCGCCGGTTGAGGATCGCGGTGGCCTCGGCCTGGGCGGCGTCGACGGACTTCGCGTCCTTCGCCTGGACGACGATCGTCGAGATCGGCCCGTAGCCGGTCAGCCAGGCCTGGGCGGCCGGCAGCGGCACGACGACGGTGTCGTTCGGGTCGTTCGGACCCGACGCGTCCTTGCTCTTCAGCACGCCCGAGACGACGAACGGCACGCCGCCGATCTGGATCGTCTTTCCGAGCGGGCTGGCGGTCCCGAACAGGTCGGTGGCCACCGTCTGGCCGATCACCGCCGTCTTTCGCACCCGGCTCACGTCGGTGGCGGTGATCGCGCTCCCCGAGCCGATCGGGCTGTTGGTGGCCGCGAAGTACGTCGGGTAGGTGCCGAGCACGCTGGTCGAGTGGGTCGCTCCGCCGTAGGTGATCGTGGCGCTGCCCGAGACCTCCGGGGTGACCGTGGCGATGTCCGGCGCGCCGTCCGGGTCGGCCAGCGCCTGGGCCACCGGCAGCGTCAGGTCCTGGTTCGAGGCCTGCAGCCCGCTCGCGCCGGCCCGGCCGCGGCCGAAGCCGCCCGAGAAGATCGTCAGGGTGTTGGTGCCGAGCTGCTCGATGCTCGCCTGGATCTGCTTGCCCGAGCCGTTGCCGACGGCGACCAGGACGATCACCGCGCCGACGCCGATCAGGATCCCGAGCGTGGTCAGCCCGGAGCGCAGCCGGTTGGCCGCCAGGCCGCGAACGGCCGAGCGCAGCACCTCGGAGAACGGTCATGCGACCGACCCCACGAGCGGGCGGTTGCGCTGGTCCTCGACGACCACGCCGTCGCTCAGCCGGATCACCCGGCGCGCCTGGGCGGCGACGTCGGGCTCGTGGGTGATCACCACGATCGTCCGGCCGCTGGCGTTCAGCCGCGAGAACACCCCGAGCACGTCCGCGGTGGAGGTCGAGTCGAGGTTGCCGGTCGGCTCGTCGGCCAGGAGCAGCGTCGGCGTGGTCACCAGGGAGCGGGCGATCGCCACCCGCTGCTGCTGGCCGCCCGAGAGCTCGTTCGGCTCGTGCGAGGCCCGGTCGGTGAGCCCGACCAGGGCCAGCGCGGCCTCGGCCCGCTCGCGCCGCACCGACGCCTTGACGCCGGCGTAGGCCAGCGGCAGCTCGACGTTGCGCAGCGCGCTCATCCGCGGGATCAGGTTGAACGCCTGGAACACGAACCCGACCTTGCGGTTGCGCACCAGCGACAGGGCGTCCTCGTCGAGGTCGCGGACGTCGACGCCGTCGAGCAGGTAGCGCCCGCTGGTGGCGACGTCGAGGCACGCCGAGGATGTTCATCAGCGTCGACTTGCCCGAGCCCGACGCGCCCATGATCGCGACGTAGTCGCCGGGCTCGACCCGCAGCGAGACGCCGCGCAGCGCGTGCACCGCGGTCTCGCCCTGGCCGTAGGTCAGGTGGACGTCGCGCAGCTCGACGACGGCGCGGGGGACGACGTGCAGCGTCCCCCCTTCCGGCCCGCGCCATCAGCCGCCGCCCCGCGGTGCCGCCGCCGAGCCCGCCGACGCCCGCCGGCGCCGCCCGCTCCGCCGAAGCGGAAGCCCGCGCCGCCGAAGCCGCCGCTGGTGGTCGAGGCGGTCGGGATCACGACCTGCTCGCCGGCGCTCACGCCGGACAGGATCTGGGTGACGCTGTCGCCCTCGATCCCGGTGCGCACCGGCGACCGCGGTCTGCTGGCCGTTGCGGACGACCGTGAGGGTCGTGGCGTTGCCCGAGCCGGTGATCGCCGTCGACGGCACCGTGAGCGCGTCGTTGGCCCGGCCGGTGACCACCGAGATCGACACCGACTGGCCCGAGCGCAGCTTCTTCGGCGGGTTGACCAGGCGGAAGGTGACGCCGTACTCGACGACGTTGCTCGACACCGTCGAGGTCGAGTCGATCGACGAGATCTTGGCCGTCGCGGTCACGTCCGGGCAGCGCGTCGAAGGTCACGGTGGCCGTCTGGCCGACCTTCAGGTTGGCGGCGTCGGCCTCGGCGAAGAACGCCCGGGCGTCCAGGTGGTCGAGATCCTCGATGGTGACGAAGCCGCTCGACGAGCTGCTCGAGTCCGACGTCGTCGAGCTGCTCGTGGTCGAGCTGGTGGCGCCGGTGGTCGACGACGAGGCGGTCGAGCTCGTCGTGGCGCTGCCGCCCGAGGACGAGCCGCCGACGGTGCCGTTCGAGCGCGACCACGGTGCCCGAGATCGGGGCCCGCAGGATCGTGCCGGCGAGCGTCTCGACGGCGCTGTAGTAGGCGGCGTTGGCCGAGGCCAGCGTGGCCCTGCGACTGGATCAGGGAGATGTCGTCGGAGGCCGTCGTCGTCGAGCGCCTGCGCCAGGCTCTCCTGGTCGTAGCGGCGGCGTCAGCCAGGCCGACTGCAGGGCCCGGCGGGCGGCCGCGGCGTTCAGCTTCGCGATCACCTGGCCCTTCTTGACGTGCTGGCCGAGCTTGACCGAGATCGACTTGACCGTGCCGGAGCTCGCGAAGCTCGCCGGTTCCCGTCGAGCGGGGCTCGAGCGAGCCCGACGCCGAGACCGTGGTGAGCACGGTGCCGCGGCTGACGGTGGTCATGCGGGCTGCGGCCGACGGCGGTCGAGTCGTCGCCGCGGATCTGCCAGTAGGCGACCGCGCCTGCGGCGACCGCGAGCACGAGGAGGAGGGCGTTCGCGGCCACGGCGCCGCGTCGGTGGCGTCTCATGACTCCTGAATACGACCTGATCGTAAGAGTCGGGTAGGAACCCCGTCAGCTGTTTCTGCAGGCGGCTCGTGTCGACGACCTCGAGGTCCGCGCCCCGGATCCGCTGCAGGGCGTGCAGGGCGTCGTCGTCGAAGGCCGGGCTCGGCGCGCCGCTGACGTACCAGGGCGAGCCGTTGTCGGCGAGCAGCATCCCGTAGGTCTTCAGGGCCTGCAGGACGACCCGCGCCTGGCGTGGATAGCCGGAGATGTCCACCGAGGCCCTGAGCCGGACGCGCAGGCCCATCGGCGGCAGGCCGGGGTCGTCCGAGCCCGCGTCGTGGCGTGCGGGGTAGACGTGGCGGTCGCGGGTGCGGGGCGCGGTGAAGCGCAGGGCGTGGCGGATCGCGCCGGCGGCGACCTCGTCGGCCCGCACCAGACCGGGCAGGATCGGCAGGCCCGCGGCGTCCGCGCTCGTCCACCCGTCCGGTCGAAGATGGTTCGATCGGAGGTCGTAGACCGCGCCCGAACCGGCGCGCCAGCGGCCGCCGCTGCGGCGCAGCCCGTACAGCTCGTAGAGCCGGCAGGCGTCGCGGTCGAGCAGCAGCGCGTGGCGATCGCCGCCGCCCTCGATCCGGACCGACGCGCGGGATCGGGTAGGCGACGCGGTCGGACTCGTCGGCGTACTCGAACGTCACCCGGGAGCGCGGCGTGGCCTTCGAGACGACCGTGAACGGGATCCCGTAGTCGCCGCCCCGGATGGACGAGAAGTCGGGATGCAGCGGCTCGTCGAGGCCGATCGCGGCGATCAGCCGCTGCGAGTCCTTCGCGCACCGGGAGCCGGTCGACGCGCTGGTTCCAGACGTTCCCGGACGGCAGGAGCTGGCAGCGCGGCGCGCCCGGGAACGGCCCCGGGCCGGCGGCGGCGCCGAGCGCGAGGGCCACGGCGCCGCCGGCCAGGAGGCCGCCGAGCCTACGGCCCGTTGACCAGGCCGCTCGTGTCGACGACCTCGAAGTCCGAGCCCTTGATCGCGCCGATCGTGTGCATCGCGTCGTCGTCCCATCCGGGATCCGGCGCCCCCGAGATGTAGAAGGCCGAGCCGTTGTCGGCCAGGATCATCCCGTAGGTCTTGAGCGCCTGCAGGAGCACCCGTGCCTGGGTGGGGTAGTGGGAGATGTCGACCGACGCCTTGAGCCGCAGCCGCAGGCCCATCGGCGGCGCCGAGGCGGAGTCGGTCGAGCCGGCGTCGTGGCGGGCCGGGTAGATGTGCGCCCGCCGGCTCACCGGCACCGTGAAGCGCAGGGCGTGGTCGATGTGGCCGGCCGCGACCTCGTCGTAGCGGGCCAGGCCGGGCAGGATCGGGAGCCCGGCGGCGTCGGCGCTCGTCCAGCCGTCCGGGCGCAGCGCGTTCGAGCGGAGATCCCAGATCGCGCCGGAGCCGGCGGTCCAGCCGCTGCCCTTGACCTTGCGGGCGTTCCACAGCTCGTACAGGCGGCACGCGCTCTGGTCGACCATCAGGATGTGGCGGTCGCCGCCGCCCTCGATCTTCGGCTTCTTCGGGATCGGGTACGGGCCCGGGTCGGACTCGTCGGCGTAGTCGAAGCGCACCTTGACCTTCTTCGTGGCCGAGGTGACCAGGTTGTAGGGGATGCCGTAGTTCCCGCCCGCGACGGAGCTGAAGTCCGGGTGCAGCCCGGTGGTGAGGCCCATCGTGCGCAGGAGCGTCGCCGAGTCGGAGCGGACCGGCAGCGTGTCGACCGTCCTGTTCCAGACGTTCGTCGCCGGGAAGACCGGACAGCCGCCGAGCGAGGCCTGCACCTCCTGACGGTCGGGGACGGCGAGGGCGGCGGCGGGCGCGACGATCGCGCCGGCGGCCAGCAGGATGACTGGGAGCCTTCTCATCGCCGGCCTTCTACCCTGGCTGCGTGCGGCTATACCTGCACTGTCCCTGGTGCGGCGAGCGGCTCGGGCCCGCGGAGGGCAACTGCCAGGTGTGCGCCGCCTGCGGCGAGCCGACGTGGCAGAACGCGAAGCCCTGCGGCTGCGCCATCCTGCAGCGCGACGACGGCCGGGTGCTGCTCACCCGGCGCGGGATCGAGCCGTTCTTCGGGATGTGGGACGTGCCCGGCGGGTTCCTCGAGCCCGACGAGACGCCCGAGCAGGGCGTCGCCCGGGAGCTGCGCGAGGAGACGGGCCTCGAGGTCGAGGTCGGCCGCTACGTGACCGCGGTCGTCGACACCTACGGCGCGGGCGGCGACCACACGCTCAACCTGTTCTACGAGTGCCGCATCCTGCGCGGCGACCCGCAGCCGGCCGACGACGTGAGCGAGCTCGGCTGGTTCCTGCCCGAGGAGCTGCCGCTGGACGCGATCGCGTTCGAGAACGGCGCCCAGGGCCTGCGGACCTGGCTAGCGCAGCGGTAGGACGACCGCGCGGACGAGCTTCGTCGGGCTCGGCAGCTTCGGCTTCGCCGACGGCGTGAGCGTGAGCTGGGCCTGCAGCATCATCGTCCGCAGCCGGGGACGGTTGCCGACGGCCCAGGTCTTCGTGACGTCCGCCTTGCGCTTGAGCTTCTTCGTCAGCGATCCGAGCTTGCCCAGCCTCAGGTGCACCGTCCCGGGGACGTTGACCTGCAGCCGTGCGGTCACGCGCGTAGGCCGTCACCTTGACCGACAGGAGCTGCAGCGGCGGGAGCACCACCTGCACCTGGATCCGCTGCTGCCCGAGGCCTTCGATCGTCGCGGTGGCGGTGATGGTGCGCACCGTCGTCCACACCCGGGTCACGAGCGATCCGGCGTAGGGCTTCGACGGCCGGTCGCTGAAGGTCCAGGAGACCTTGCGGCTCTTCCCGTCGCTGGCCGTCACCTGGAAGGCGACCGGCTGGCCGACGGCCACGATTCGCTGGCCTGCCTGGGGTGCGATCGTGATCGCGACGTTGTCGACGGGGAGCACGTTGACGGTGAGCGTGCTGTTCGTGGCGGCGCCGTGCGAGTCCACGGCCTGGAACGAGATGGTCGCGCGACCGGAGAAGTTCGTCTCCGGGGTGAACACGTTCGCGGACCAGCGTTCCGTGGGCGGTGGTCGAGCACGTTGATGCCCGCCAGGTCGCCGTTGATGTCGGTCACGCACGAGCTCAGGTCGATCGGCACCGGCTGGTTCTCGTTCGTCGTCACCGTGCCGCACGAGACGTCCGGCGGCGAGTTGCCGACCAGCAGGCTCAGCGTGGCGGTCGAGGTCGAGACGCCGTCGGTGACCTGGACGACGATCGAGTCGGGTCCGTCGTAGCCGGGCGACGGGGTGTACAGGAGCTGCGGCCGCACCGGGCTCGGCAGGTTCGCCGACCCGTTCGCGGGCCCCGTCACGATGCTGTAGTGCAGCGGGTCGCCGTCGGGGTCGACGGCGCTCAGGGCGATGCTGGACTGGGCGTCCGACGGCAACGTCAGCGAGGCCGAGGCCAGGCTCGGCGCGATCGAGCCGTGCAGCAGCGAGTTGCCGTGGATGTCGGAGACGTCGTCCGAGCGGCCGGTCTGGCTCGTCGGTCCAGACGAGGCGCGTGGCGGTCCGGCGACGCCGCGATCCCGAGCCAGCCCTGCGGCGAGCTCGTCGCGGTGGTGGCGAGGCTGGTCGCGTTGGCCTGCACCCGCACCGGCGTCGACCAGGTCTCCCCGGCGCCGGCTGTCGGCGGGGTGTCGGAGGACGTCGTCCGCGCCAGCACGGTGTTGGAGCCGGCGTCCTGCAGGAAGGCCAGGTCGACCCGGCCGAAGGTCGCTGCCCTGCGCGGCGGCGAGCCGGGCCCCGAACTGGTCGTCGGTTCCCGTGACGGCCACCGCCGGAGGGCTGTAGTGGACGCCGCCGTCGAGGGACGTCGCGGTGCGGACCTGCGAGACGACGCCCGATCCGCGAGCTCCAGGCGACGACCACGCGCGCTCGGCCGGCGGCGTCGAGCCCGACGGCGACGTCCGGCTGCGGGTGGGCCTCGACGGCGTCGACGAACTCCGGGTCGGTGACGATGCCGTCGACGGGCACCGGCGCCGAGCAGGTGAGCGGCATCGGCTGGCGGGCAGGACGTCGTGGCCACGGTCCTGCCAGCCGTCCCAGTAGGCGACGATCGGCCGGCCGCCGGGCAGCGACGGCCACCGCCGGCTCGCGGCCGTGCGCGCGACCAGCTGCGGCGGCTGCCAGCTGACGCCGTCGTCGTTCGACCAGGCCATCCAGATCTCGTGCGCGCTCGGGCTGCCGCTGCAATCGGAGGTGGCGTAGCGCGTGCGCTCGTAGACCATCGCCAGCTTGTTGCTCGTGCCGGTCGTAGGCCAGCCGCGGCGCGCTCAGGATCGAGCTGCCCGTTGATGCCCGGGCTGGTCGACCGGCTGCCATGTTCGACCAGATGGAGCCGTCGTCGACCGAGCGGCTGGCCCAGATCCCGGCGATGTCGTTGTTGCACGTCGCCTGGCCGCTGAGCGGCCGGGCGAGCTCGGCGAAGATCACCGGCTGCGACCCGTCCGGGGCCGCGATCCAGAGCATGCTCGCCTGCCCGGCCGAGAAGGCCACGGGCAGGCCCGTGGAGGATCGCTCGGATACTGCGGCGGGTTCGGCGATCCCCACGAGGTTCCCCCGTCGGCCGAGCGGACGAGGCCGAACGGGTGCGGCCGCTCGGCGTCGTCGCGGTCGACGTCGCCAGCAGCACGGCCGGGTCGCCCGGCTTGGCGACCACCACCGGGCCGATGGCGCCTGCCGTATCGCCGCCGAGCGTGTGCGTGCCCATGACCTCGACCTCCGGCGTGACCGGTCCCGCGGCAGGGGCCGGCGCCGCCGCCACGAGCAAGGCGACGCACATGCTCGGCAGAAGTCGGCGAAGCGCGATGGTCAAGGGGGGTTCTGGGACCGCGCCCGGTAGCGGCCCTCCTGCATTCATAGCCAACCACGCGCGGAATGAACGTGCACGGCCCTCACCGCTAAAATCGCCAGAACCTCACCGAACCTCGATGTGGAGCGCATGTCCGAGACGTCCCCCGCCTTCCTGCCAGTCGCCGCAGAGCCCGACCACCCCGCCCTCGAACGGCGCATTCTCGAGCGCTGGGAGCGCGAGGGAACCTTCGAGCGGCTGCGCGAGGCGAACGCCGACGGGCCGCCGTTCTCGTTCTTCGACGGGCCGATCACGGCCAACAACTCGATGGGCGTCCACCACGCCTGGGGACGCTCGCTGAAGGACCTGTTCCAGCGCTACCACGCCGGTCTCGGCGAGCAGCTGCGCTACCAGAACGGGTTCGACTGCCAGGGCCTGTGGGTCGAGGTCGAGGTCGAGAAGGCGCTCGGGCTGAACTCGAAGCGGGAGATCGAGGAGTACGGCCTCGACCGCTTCGCGCGCGCCTGCCGCGACCGGGTCGCCGAGTACGGCGAGCTGATCTCGCGCCAGTCGGCCCGGCTCGGCATGTGGATGGACTGGGACCGGTCGTACTGGACGATGACCGACCCGAACATCTCCTACATCTGGGGCTTCCTCAAGGAGTGCCAGCGCCGGGGCTGGCTGTACCGCGGCCACCGGCCGATGGTCTGGTGCCCGCGCTGCGGCACGTCGCTGTCCCAGCACGAGATGACGGACTCCTACCGCGAGGTCACCCACCCGTCGCTGCACGTCCGCTTCCGGCTGACCGACGGCGACGACGCGGCCAACGGCAGCGAGTTCCTGCTCGCCTGGACGACCACGCCCTGGACGCTGCCGGCCAACGTCGCCGCGGCGGTCAACCCCGAGGCGCAGTACGCCCGGGTCGTCACCGACGCCGGCCACTACTGGGTGGCCCAGGACCGGGTCGCGGCGGTGTTCGGCGAGCGCGCGGTCGTCGACGCAGGTCGCCCCGGGCAGCACGCTGGTCGGCCGGCCGTACACCGCGGGCTTCGACTGGCTGCCGGCCCAGGAGGGGGTCGAGCACCGGGTGATCGCCTGGTCCGACGTCGCGCTCGACGAGGGCACCGGCGTCGTCCACATCGCGCCGGGCTGCGGCGCCGAGGACTACCAGCTCGGCGTCGAGCACGGCCTGCCGACGCTGATGCCGGTCGACGAGTCGGGCGCGTTCGTGCCCGGCTACGGCTGGCTGCACGGCAAGCACACCCACGAGGCCGCCGAGCTGATCATCGACCACCTGGGCCGCGAGGGCTGGCTCTTCCGCGGCGGGCGAGCTGCAGCACCGCTACCCCGTCTGCTGGCGCTGCGGCACCGAGCTGATCTTCCGCGTGGTGGACGAGTGGTTCATCAGCGCGGAGGAGATCCGCGAGCCGATGATCGAGGCCGCCAGGACGGTCGAGTGGACGCCGTCCCACTACGGCAAGCGCATGGAGGACTGGCTGCGCAACATGGGGGACTGGTGCATCTCCCGCAAGCGCTACTGGGGCCTGCCGCTGCCGTTCTACTTCTGCCCCGACGGCCACATGACGATCGTCTCGTCGCGCGAGGAGCTGCACGAGAAGGCCCTCGGCGGGCTCGACGACCTGCGCGAGCTGCACCGCCCGTGGATCGACGGCGTGACCATCCCCTGCGAGGAGTGCGGCGCGACCGCCGAGCGGGTGGCCGAGGTCGGCGACTGCTGGCTCGACGCCGGCATCGTCCCGTTCTCGACGCTCGGCTACCAGCGCGACGAGTACGTCCCCGGCGGCTACCGCGACGGCGCCGGCGAGGGCCTGACCGAGGCCGACCTGCCCGACCACGCGTACTGGGAGACCTGGTTCCCGGCCGACTGGGTGTCCGAGATGCGCGAGCAGATCCGGCTCTGGTTCTACTCGATGCTGTTCATGTCGGTGACCATCACCGGCAAGGCGCCGTACCGCAAGGTGCTCGGCTACGAGAAGCTGAACGACGAGACCGGCCGCGCGATGCACAAGTCGTGGGGCAACGCGATCTGGTTCGACGACGCCATCGAGCGGATGGGCGCGGACGTGATGCGCTGGATGTTCGCGCTGCAGCCGCCGGCCCAGAACATGAACTTCGGCTACGGGCCGGCGAAGGAGATCAAGCGCCGCCTGCTGCCGCTCTGGAACACGTACCGGTTCTTCGTCCAGTACGCCGCCGCCGAGGGCTGGAAGCCGTCGTGGGAGACGGTCACCTCCGGGCCGGACGTCTCGCACCCGCTCGACCGCTGGATCGTGGGCCGCGTCCAGGAGCTGGCCCGCGACACCCGCGCGGCGCTCGACAGCTACAACAGCCCGGCGTTCGCCCAGGCCTGCGAGACGTTCTGGGACGACCTCTCGAACTGGTACGTCCGCCGCTCCCGCCGGCGCTTCTGGCAGGGCGACAGGGAGCGCGCGTTCTCGACGCTGCACTACGCGCTCGTGCAGTCGACCCGGATCTTCGCGCCGGCGATGCCGTTCCTGGCCGAGGAGCTGTGGGAGAACCTGGTGGCCCACGGCTGCGGCGAGGACGCGCCCGCGCTCGGTGCACCTGGCCGGCTTCCCGCGAGCCCGACGAGTCCCTGCTGGACGCGCCGCTGCTCGCGGCGATGGCCGACGCCCGCGCCGTCGTGACGCTGGGCCACGAGGCCCGTGCGGCGTCGAAGCGCAAGGTGCGCCAGCCGCTGGCCTCGGCGGTCGTGTCCTCGGCCGACCCGGCGCGGCTGCCGGCGCTCGAGGCGCTGGCCGACGAGATCTCGGCCGAGCTGAACGTGAAGCGGGTCGAGCTCACGCCCGACGCCGAGCGGCTCGTGGAGCGCCAGGTCGTCCCGAACTTCCGGGTGCTCGGGCCGCGGCTCGGGAGCGCCGTCCAGACGGTGCGCCAGGCGCTCTCCGAGGGCGCGTACGCGCCGGACGCCGACGGCCGGGTGGCGGTCGACGGGCACGTGCTGGAGCCCGGCGAGTACGAGCTGCGGACGCGCCCCCGCGAGGGCTTCGAGGCGGTCGACGACGGCACCTTCGTGGTCGCGATCGACACCCAGCTGACGCCCGAGCTCGAGCTCGAGGGGCTGGCCCGCGAGCTGGTGCGCTTCCTGCAGACGACCCGCAAGGAGCTCGGGCTCGACATCTCCGACCGGATCCGGCTCTCGTACGCGCCGAACCCGCGCGGCGAGGAGCTGTGGGCGGCCCACGGCGAGTTCGTGGCCCGCGAGGTGCTGGCCACGTCGGTCGAGGCCGGCCAGGGCGGAGAGAGCCGCTTCGAGGCCGACGGCGTCGAGATCGCGTTCGGCGTCGAGCGCGCTTCCTGATGCCGGGCCCGATCGGGGGGATCGTCTTCGACTGCGATGGGCTGCTGCTCGACACCGAGAGCCGCTGGACGATGGCCGAGAGCGCCGTGGTCGAGTCGCTCGGCGGCGCCTGGGACGCGAGCCTGAAGGGCCGCCTGGTCGGCACCTCGCTGGCGCGCACCTCGCAGATCCTGGCCGGGCACCTCGGGCTCGGCGAGGACGCCGAGGCCGGCATCGGCGAGGCGATCATGGACCGCTACGAGGTCGTCCTGCAGACCCACAGCATCCATCCGCTGGCGGGCGTCGACACGCTGCTGCGCTCGCTCGCGGCGCGGGAGCTGCCGCTGGCCGTGGCCTCGAACACGCCGCTGCGCTTCACGCACGCGGCGCTTCGGGCCAGCGGGCTGCCGACCGAGGTGTTCTCGAGCGTGGTCTGCGCCGGCGACGGGCTGGCGCCGAAGCCCGAGCCAGACGTCTACCTGGCCGCCTGCCGCAACCTCGGCCAGCCGCCCGAGCGCTGCGTGGCCTTCGAGGACTCGCCGACCGGCGCCGCCGCGGCCCGGGCCGCCGGGATGCAGGTGGTCGCGGTGCCGTCGATCGCCGGTCAGACGTTCGAGGCCGACGTGCTGCTCGGCTCGCTCGACGGCCTGGCCGTCGACGAGCTGCTCTCGGGCCGGCTGGCCGCGCTCGCCTGAGCGTCGAGGACGCGCAGGCCGAGCAGCACCAGGATCGGCCCGGTCAGCGCGCCGACCAGGAAGCGGAGCCAGACGGTCGAGGCGTCGCTTCCGGCCAGGATCACGTGCAGCGTGACCAGGCCGTAGGCCGCGGGCGCGAAGGCGTGCACCGCCCGCCAGCGCTGGTGGCCGCCGAGGCGCTGGCGCAGGTAGTAGCTGGGCCCGATCGAGCAGCGTGACGTAGAAGCCGACGATGCCGAGCGCGACCGCGAGCGGCCGGTAGGGCGAGGCGAACGGGATCACGATGCCGGCGAGTCCGGGCCGCAGCCACGGGTCGGCCAGCAGCAGCGCGCCGTGCAGCACGACCGCCAGGATCGACATCACGGCCAGCGCCTCGTGCAGCGGGCGCAGCGCCATCCGCCGCCGCGGGCTCAGCGTCCGGGTGCTCTGCAGGAGCCCGAGCAGCGTCGACGCGCCGACCAGGACGTAGGCCACCAGGCCCGCCGAGCGGGCGGCGAGCCAGACGGCGTCGCCGAGCGAGGATCCGGTGCTCACGCCGCGGACAGCTCGTGGGCCGCCAGCGGGCCGAGCCACTCGGCCCGGCCGTCGTCGAGCACGAGCACGCCGCCGAGCGTCCCGAGGACGCGCCGGGCCCGCTCGGGGCCGCCGAGCAGCGCCATCTTGGCCAGACGCTCGGCCTCGCTGCAGGAGCGGCCGACCGCGGTCGCGCTGACCACGCCCGTCCAGGCCGGCGTGCCGGTCGACGGGTCGAGCACGTGGTGGGCCACCGTGCCGTCGGGCCGGCGCCAGAGCCGGCTGTCGATCCCGCTGGTGGCGATCCCTCCGGCACCGAGCACGACGTGCCGGTCGAGGCGCTGTCCGAACGGGTCGGCGACGGCGATCCGGAACGGGCCGCGGTGGAGCAGCCGGCCGCCGACGGCGACGTCGCCGCCGACGTCGACCAGGACGCGCCAGGCAGCCGCCGAGGCGGCGACCGCGAGGTCGGCGGCGAAGCCCTTGGCCGAGCCGCCGAGGTCGAGCCTGACGCCGTGCGGGCGCACGATCTGCCGGCGCCGGGACTCGACGCGGACGCCGCGCCAGGCCCCGGTCGCCGACGGCCGTGCTGCGCGGCGCGCGGGCGCGGCGGCGATCGCCTCGGGGAGCGGGAGTCGCCGCTTCCCGTCCCAGTGCCCGGCATACCCGGTCCGCTCGAGCTGGCCGAGCAGGGTGGGATCGACGAGGCCGCCGCTGGCCCGCGCGGCGTCGAGCGCCGCGTCGACCGCAGCGCAGAGCAGGGGGGAGGCCGCCACCGCGGGCCGCGGGTCGGCGTTCAGCTGGGAGAGCTCGCTGTCCGGCCGGAACCGGCTGAGCCGGGCGTCGACGGCGGCGATCGTGGCGCGCACCCGCTGGGCCGCGTCGGCCTCGTGGGTGCCTTCGACGATCACCCGGCAGCTGCAGCCCATGGCCTCGAACGTCTGATCGATCACGAGGAGCGGGTGGTCGGGAGGGACGAGCCGTCGACGCTGCCGCCGTCGTCCGAGAACGCGGGCTCGGAGCTGGCGCTCGACGACGAGCTCTGGCTCGCCGTCAGCGCGCTGCTCTGGCTCGACGAGCTGGCGTTGAGCGCGGGGTCGTGGCCCTGGTGCAGGCGCAGGGTCTCGCCGCCGAGGATCACCGCGAAGGCGGCCAGCGAGCCGACGGCGACCGCCTTGAAGGGCGGGCGGGGGCGTCCCGTGGTGCGGCGGGGGCTGGTGGACATGCCCACACCGTCGCCCGGCCACATGAGAGCAGGGTTAGAGCGGTGAAAGAACCGTCGAAGACTCGTCCGCGAGGACGGGCAGCGTGAGCCGCATGACGGTGCCGCCGCCATCCGCCTTCGCGGGCACGATCGTGGCGCCGTGCTCGTCGGCGATCTTGCGGACGATCGCCAGCCCGAGGCCCGAGCCGGGCAGGCCGCGGGCTCCGGGCGCTCGCCAGAAGCGGTCGAAGACGTGGGGGAGGTCGTCGTCGGCGATCCCCGGCCCGTGGTCCCGCACCGTCACCTCGCCGTCGGCCACCCGGACGTCGACGGTGCCGTTCGGCGGGCTCCACTTGACCGCGTTGTCGATCAGGTTGCCGATGGCCCGCTCGAGCTGGGCCGGCACGCCGCGCACCAGCGTCGGCTGCAGGGCGGTGGCCACGACGATCTGGGGAGAGCGGCGGCGCACCCGGGCGACGATGTCCTCGACCAGGAGGTCGAGCTGCACCGGCTCGGGGTCTGCCTGGCGGGAGCCCTCGCCGGCCAGCTCGACCAGGTCGGACACGAGCGCGGTGAGCTCGTCGAGCTCGCTGTGGAGGTCGTGCACCAGGCGCGCCCGGCTGTCGGGCGAGAGCTCGCCCATGCGGTCGATGACCTCCATGTTGGTGCGGAGGCTGGTGAGCGGGGTGCGCAGCTCGTGGGAGGCGTCGGCGACGAGCTGGCGCTGCTCGTTGCGGGACACCTCGAGCGCGCCGAGCATGGCGTTGAAGGTGGTGCCGAGCCGCTCGAACTCGCGGCCGCCGCTCGGGTCGACCCGCCGGGAGAGGTCGCCGGTGGCCCGCACCTCCTCGGCCTCGTCGGTGAGCCGCTGGACCGGCCGCAGGGCGGTGCGTCCGACGAGGAGGCCGAGGAACGCCGCGACCGCCACGCCGGCGGCGGCGATGAGGAAGAACACGACCTGCAGCCAGTCGAGCACCTGGTTGACCTCGGCCACCGAGCGCGCCGCCTCGACGATCAGGCCGTCCTGGGTGCCGACCGCGATGACCCGCACCGGCTGCCCGTCGGCCCGCGCGTCGAAGTAGCGCGGGACGCTCGCCGACGACACGAGCTGGGAGGCGAACTTCGGCACCGGCAGGGCGGGCGCGTCGGCCGGCTGGCGGCGCAGCACGTTGCCCTGGGTGTCGACCAGCTGCGCGAAGATGTCGGCGCTGAACGGGGAGCGGCCGCGCAGCCGGAACGGCCCCCGCCCGTACGGAGGGTAGTCGCTCTGGTCGAGGCCCAGGCTGTCGCGCAGCGCACTGTCGACCTGGCCCCGCAGCTTCTCCCGGACCGCGCCGTAGGCCACCACCGCGGACACCGCGACCGCCAGCGCCACGCAGGCGCCGACGAGCAGCGAGATCCGGGTGCGGAAGCTCACGACTCGCGCAGGGCGTACCCCACGCCGCGCACGGTGTGGAGGAGCCGCGGCTCTCCGTCCTGCTCGAGCTTGCGCCGCAGGTACCCGATGTACACCTCGAGCGCGTGGGTGTCGGCGTCGAGGTCGTAGCCCCAGACCCGGTCGTAGATCACCGGGCGGCGCAGCACCTGGCGGGGGTTCCGCAGGAACAGCTCGAGCAGGTTGAACTCGGTGCGGGTGAGCTCGATGCGGCGGCCGCCGCGGGTGACCTCGCGGCTGCCGACGTCGAGCTCGAGGTCGCCGAACGCCAGCGGCTGGGCTCCGTCGGCGGCCCGCCGGCGCAGCAGCGCCCGGAGGCGGGCGAGCAGCTCCTTGAGGGCGAACGGCTTGACGAGGTAGTCGTCGGCGCCGGCGTCGAGCCCGGCCACGCGGTCGTCGACCGCGCCGCGGGCCGTCAGCATCGAGCACGGGCACGCGCTGGCCCTCCTCGCGCAGGCGGCGGACGACGTCGAGCCCGCTCAGGCCGGGAAGGAGGACGTCGAGCACCACGGCATCGACCGAGCCGCCCTCCTCGAGGGTGTACAGCGCGCGCTCGCCGGTGGGCGCCGTCTCGACGGCGTAGCCCTCGAGGGTGAGGGCGCGCTCGATCGCGTCGCGGACCGCGTCCTCGTCCTCGACGACCAGCACCCTGGTGGCGATCGTCTCAGCCATGTCGGCATTCTCCCGCACGCCGAAGGGCGTCCGCCCGTGGGTTGGCGGACGCCCTCGCGCGTCGTCACGCAGACCCGACCGGTGCCTCGGTGGGGGCGGGCAGGGACCCGCTCCCGTCGGGCGCGCTTGCCGGCGGCATGGGCGGCATGCCGCCGCCGAAGCCGTGACCCCGGAAGTGGGGCCCGCCGGCCGGCCTGGTGGAGGTGACCAGGTTCTCGAGGCTCGAGTCGAGCCGCGAGAGGATCTGGTCGGCCACCGTCTGCGTCACCTTGCCGTCCTTGACCGACTGGTCGAGAGACGTCTTGGTGGCGTCGTGGATGGCCTGCTTGAGGCCGTCCTTGGTCTTGCCGTGCGCGGTCGCGACCTCGGCCAGCGTCTTGCCGGACTGCAGCTCCGTGCGGAGCTGGTCCTCGCTGATCCCGATGTAGGTCGCTGCGGCGTCCATGCCGTCGACGCCGGCTCGCATGCCGAACCCGCCGCCGAACCCGCCGCCGCGGCCGTGGCCGCCGAACCTGAAGGCGAAGCTGCCGTCGGTCGTCACCACCGTCTCGAGCTGGTTGTCCAGCTTCGAGAGGAGGCTGTCGGCGACCGTCTGGGTCAGCTTGCCGTCCTTGACGGCCTGGTCGAGGGCGGACTTCGAGGCGTCGTGGATGGCCTGCTTGACGCCGTCCTTGGTCTTGCCGTGCGCGGTGGCGACGTCGGCCAGGGACTTGCCCGACTGGAGCTCGGACATCAGGGTGTCCTGGGAGATGCCGAGGTAGTCGGACACGGCCTTCGCCACGTCCCCGATCGCGCCGCCGGCCCAGGGGCCGAGGCCGGGGATTCCGCCGGGTCCGCCGCCTTCGCGGCCGCCGACGCGTGGCGAGACGTTGAGCGGCACGCCGCCCTTCGCTGCCCTGTCCTTGAGCGCCTGGCCCTGCTCCTTCGTGAGCTGGCCGGCCGCCACCCACGCGTCGACGCGGTTGTCGTAGGCCTGCAGCAGCGCCTGCTCGAGCTTGTCGGGCGACACGTTGAGCTGCTGCGCCGCGTCGTTCAGGAACGCGGTGCGCTCGGCCTTGCGGTCGAACACCCCACCCGCCAGGGCGGCGCCGCCGGCGATGGCTGCGCCGACCACGACGGTGGCCACGATGGTGCCGCGCGTGAGCCTTCTCCGCATGCTCCTCCTCTCGTCGTTCACACGGACTACGCCCCAATCTCAACAGGGAAAGGTGAGAGGAGCATCAGAGCCTCCTGAGAGGTACCCTCTCGCATACGATGACCACGCCCGTCACGGACGACCGAGGCATGCTGTCGGCGAGGCAGGCAGCGCTGCGCGCCGGGATCGACGAGCGCGACCTGCGCCGCCGGATCGAGCGCGGCGAGCTCGTCGCGGTCAAGGACGGTCGCACCTGGCGGATCCGCATCACGGATCTCGAGGCCGCGGGCCTCACGCTGCACGACGAGGTCGGTGCGGTGGCTCGCCGCGCCGAAGCGGCCGAGCGCCAGGTCGCGAGGCTGGCCACCGAGCGCGACGCGCTGCTGCAGGAGAACGCGGCGTTGCGCGGCCAGCTGGCCGCGGCGCAGCAGCGCCACGGCCTGCACCTGCGCAGCCGGCTCGGGCTGCGCCGCCGCGAGCCGGAGTACGACTGGCGGGTCGTCGGCGGCCTGATCGACACCGACACCGAGTAGCGGCCAGCTGGCCATGAGGGTCGTGTGCGCGCCCGACAAGCTGCGCGGCGCGCTCGACGCGCGCGAGGCGGCCGAGGCGCTGGCCGCGGGCGTGCGGGATGCCGGCGGCGAGCCGGTGCTGCTGCCCGTGGCCGACGGCGGGGAGGGGACCCTCGACGTCCTCGTCGCCGCGGGCGTCGCGCGGGCCGAGGAGGTGCGCGTCCGCGACCCGCTCGGCCGCGAGGTCACGGCCCGGCTCGGGGTGCTCGGCGACGGCGCGTTCCTGGTGGAGTCCGCCGAGGCGCTCGGGCACGTCCGGCTGTCCGACGACGAGCGCGACCCGCTGCGGCTGTCCTCCGGCGGCGCCGGCGACCTGATCGCGGCGGCGCTCGAGCGCGGTGCGCGCCGGGTGGTGGTGGCGATCGGCGGGACGGCGACGGTCGACGGCGGCCTGGGGATGCTCGAGGCGCTCGGCGCCTCGGTCTCGGGCACCACCGGCGAGGCGCTCGTCGGCCAATTGGCCATCGACCTCGCGGGTGCGCGCGAGCGCGTGCGAGGAGTGACCATCGAGGTGCTGCGCGACGTCGACGTCCCGCTGTCGGGGCCGGACGGCGCGGCGCTCCTGTTCGGGCCGCAGAAGGGCCTGCGCTCGCCCGAGCTCGAACGGGTCGACGAGGGCCTCCGCCGGCTCGGCGCGCTGCTGCCGGACGGCGTGGCCAACTGGCCAGGCGCCGGCGCGGCCGGCGGGCTCGGGGTCGCGCTCTACGCGCTGGGCGCCACGGAGCGGGCCGGCGCCGACGCGGTGCTCGACCTCGTCGGCCTGCGCGAGACGCTGGCCGACGCCGATCTCTGCCTCACCGCCGAGGGCAAGGTCGACCGCTCCTCGGGCCGCGGCAAGGCGGTCGCGGCGGTCGCCCAGCCGCTGCGCCGGCGCGGGCGTGGCCTGCGTGGTGCTGGCCGGCCGGGTCGAGCCCGAGGGCCGCGAGGCGCTGCTCGCGGCGGGCGCGCGGGGCGTCTGGCCAATTGGCCACGACGACGCGCGGCCAATTGGCCAGGCGCTGGCCGCGGCCGCGCGCGAGCTGCGGGCGGCGGCGGCCGCCGTGGTCAGCGGCGAGGCGTGACCACCACGCCGGCCTGGCTCGTCGCGACGCCGGGCAGGGCCGGAGACGAGAGCCAGCTGGTGACCGTGCCGAGGCCTTCGCGCCGGCCGCGCACGGTGAGGCTGTAGGAGACGTTCCCGCCTGGCACCTCGGGCCGGGTCGTGACAAGGAGGTCGCCGGCCGGCGGGCCGTCGAGGTGTGCGCCGAGCGTCCCGTCGAAGTTCTCGGCCCCGATCGCCAGCGGCAGGCCCGCCGCGTCGGCGCCGAGCGTGGCCGGGGCGTAGGCGAACGTCATCTGGTCGGTGCCGGACTGGTCGATCCAGAGCTCGAAGTCCCGCACCTGGTCGGTCCCCTTGAGGTGCAGCCGCCACTCGACCACGACCCAGGACTGACCGGTCGTCGGTCGTCGGCCGAGGGTGGCGGAGTAGATGCCGGGCGCGCCCGTGCCGTCGAGATCGGTCCAGTACGGCGCGACGACCTCGTTCGGGCCGGCCGGGTCGGGCAGCGTCTGGGGCTGCGGGGTGATGTCCGGCCTCGCTGTTGAGGCCGCCGAGCACGGCGTAGCCGTCGGAGGTGACGGCGAGGCTCGCGAACAGCTGGCCGCCGTAGTGCACCCAGACCGGCAGGTCGAGGAGCAGGGCGTCCTCGTCGCCGACGGGCGTCGGGGTGACGTCGAGGCCGGGCGCGTCGAGCGGCACGAAGCTCGGCCCGGTCGGCCGGGGCCGCGTCGAGCTGCGGCGTTGCCGGCTGGCGGGCCGAGAGCACGGCTGGACAGCGGTCGCGCCGTGGTGGCCGCTGCGGTCGGCGCCGCTGACGGCCGGCGAGGACGAGGTGCTGGACGTCGCTGCGCAGCTGCACCGGAGCGTCGACCGTGGCGTTGTTCTGGGTGTCGACGGTGCAGGTCGCGGCCGCGCCCTGGGCGACCTGCTCGGGGTCGCAGGTGGTGGAGACGGTGACGTCGCCCTGCTGGTCGGCGAACGCCAGCGGCAGGTGGACGTCGTGCCGGCCGTCGCTCGAGCGCAGGTCGATCGCGGCCCTCGTGCTGGTCCTGCTCGTCGTGGCTGCCGTCGATCGTGATCGTGAGCGTGACGCTCTCGCCCGGGCGCGACCCGGAAGTGCCGCGGCTGGACGTCGACGGTCGCGCCCTTGTCGGCGGCTGCCGCTGGCGGTGAACTCGAGCGTCTGGCCGCTGACGTTGCGGGCGGTGCGGGTGGTCGTGAGGACGCCCGGCATGAGCGGCGCGTCGATCGACGGGGTGTTGAGGTCGACGCGGTGCAGGCCGTCGCGTCGCGGCGGCGGCGTAGCGCTCGGCGGTCTCGTCGAAGGTGAGCCCCGGATCGGCGGCGGCGACGACGTCGGCGCGGCCCGCGCCGGCCTCGAGCGAGCCGGCCGGGGTGCTGCCGTCCGGCATGACGACCTGGTCGACGGCGCTCGTCATCAGCGCGGAGCGCACCTGGCCGGGCGTCCAGTCGGGGTGGGCGGCGAGCAGCAGGGCGGCGTCGCCGGTGACCTGCGGCGCGGCCATCGAGGTGCCCGCGATGGCCTGGTAGAGCTGGCCGGCCGGCCCGGCCTCGAGCACCTCCGGGGACGGCGTGTCGCCGGCCAGGATCTCGATGCCCGGCGCGACGAGGTCGGGCTTGACCCAGTCGCCCGCCGGCCCGAGGGACGAGAAGAGGGCGAGCACGTCGGGCCGCTCGTGGCCCCTGGGTGCCGGGCGGTGAAGCTGGCCGTGGCGTCGGGATGGCGGCGGACGAAGTCGACGAGCTGCAGACCGACGGGCGCGTCGAGGTGGACGGTCGGGAGCGAAGTGGTTGTCGGTCTCGACGTCGCCCTGAGAACTGGTTGAACAGGAGCATCCCGGCCGCGCCGCCGCGCGAGACGGCCCAGCCGGCGTAGGCCCGGGACACGCCGCCACGCAGGCACGCGACGATCTTCCCCTCGGCGATCCGGCGCGGGAGGGGCGCGGCGCAGGTGTAGAGGCCGTACTGCGGATCGTCGCCGGCGACGATGACCGGCGACGGGATGGTCGACGCCGACGCCGATCGAGGCGCCGTGCAGCGACGAGCGTCTCGCCGCCGCCCTGCAGCGTCACGGTGGAGCGGTAGCCGGTGTCGGGGCTGACCGCGCCGACGGCGGTGACCCAGGGGGAGAGGTGGTTCGCCGTGCCCTGGTGCGGCCCTGCGTTGCCCGACCGAGGCCGAGACGACGACGCCGGCTGCGTAGGCGTCGAGGAAGGCGAGCTCGACCGGGTCGGTGTACGGGATCCACGCCGCCCGAGATGGAGTAGTTGATGACGTCGGCGCCGTCGGCGATCGCCTGCCCGATGGCGGCGACGCTGTCGGACGTGGATGCACCCCGCGGCGCCGCACACCTTGTAGGCCAGGACGTAGGCGTCCGGCGCGATGCCGGAGACGGGCCCGCGGTCGATGCCGAAGAGCGGCGCGCGAGGCGACCCGGTTCCCCGCCGCCGTGGTCGCGGTGTGGGTGCCGTGGCCGATCGCGTCGCGGGCGGTGCCCTGGAACCGCTCCGCCGCCGATGAGCGCGTCGTAGGCGTCCATGAACGCGCGCCCGCCGATCAGCTTGTCGTTGCAGGTGAAGTGCGGCCGGCCGGGCTTCGTGACGTCGTTGCCGAAGGCGCACGGGCGCGCGTGCCCGTCGGCGGTCGGGGGCGGGGTGGACAGGTGCCCATCGTCGGCGAGCATCGGATGCTCGGGCCAGACGCCGGTGTCGATGTCGGCCACGATCACGCCGCGCCCGCCGTTCCCGGGGAGCGCGGCGGCCGGTGGGGCGGTCGTGGCCAATTGGCCAGACGACGCGTGGCCAATTGGCCACGCGCGTTCGAGGCGGCCAGCGGCTGCTGGAGCCCGTCGCGCTGGACGGCGAGCACGCCGGGCAGCCGGAGCAGGTCGTCGACCCGGTTCTGCGGGCAGCGTGAAGGGCGACGCCGCCGTAGGCGATGCGCAGGCGCGCGCCCGATCTGGGCGTCCGGGACCGAGGCCGCGAGCGCCGAGAGGAAGCGGTCTTCGACGCCGGCCGCGTAGCCCCGGTAGGCCTGGCGCCGCAGGGGAGGCCAGGTCGAGGCGGCGGCCCGTCGCGGCTGGACTCGTCGCGGCGAGCCCCGGAACGCCGCCGGCGTAGGTGGCCAGCGCGTCGTAGTCGAGCTTCACGACGACGTTCACCGGCGCCGACGAGAGCCGTCCGAGAAGGGAGGCTGTCGGTGCGCGCGAGCCGGCTCGCAGCCGCGCCCGCAGCGCTGATCGGAGCCGCGGCCAGCGGGGTCGCCGTGAGGCTCGCGGTGTCCGTCGCGTTGCCCGCGCCGGGGAGGCGAACGCCGCGACGGCGGTCAGCGCGGTGAGCGCTGCGATGGCCGCCGCGCGGCTTGGCCAATTGGCCACGACGCGTCGTGGCCAATTGGCCACGCGACAGACCCAACCGAAACTCCCTGCAAAAGGCTCATTTCTTGGTCGGCCGCCTGCCGCAGCGCCGCTCGCCGGGCAGCCCTCCGGGGCGATGCCGCGCGGCACGGAGGCGGACCCGTCGCCGTCGTGCCACGACGCTGCCGCCGGGCCGACGCCGTCCTGCGGGCTGACCGAGCATCCCTTCCCGAGCGTGCCTGCACGTCCGTTCCTCCTGGTGAAGCGGCGCCGACGTCGGCGCTTGTCGTCATCGTGAAATAACCATATGCTTATATAGTGATAGACGCAAGCTGGTGGCAGCGGGGACCGCTGCGGACGGTACGCTCCTCGGGGCGGGCAGTGGATCTGCGCCGCCTGGAGAGCGCTCTGGACGCAGTCACCGTCACCCCCTCGACGGCCGTCGAGCTGTACTCGCTGCTGTCGACGACGGCGCCTGGCCTGCCCACCGGTGGGAAGCGGTCGCGGCTGCTCGCCGCGGATCCCGACCTGGCTCGCGAGCTCGCGCGATTCTGGGAGGACGGCGGGCTCGAGTTCAACGAGCTGCTCGTGCTGGCGACGCGCGCTCGAGCGGCTCGGAGACGAGGATCCCGTCGCGCTGATCGACGACGCAGCTGCCATGTCGGCGGCCGAGCCGATGCACGACCCGGGCCTGGCGACGGAGACGGTGGCCGAGCGCGCCGTCACGCGTGCATCGTCTCCGGCGGCTGGCCGACGAGCCGGAGCTGCGCGAGCGCTGGCGGGCGCTGATGCACCGGGCCTGGGGCGTGCTCGACGTCGAGTGGACGAGCGCCGGCGGGCCGGCGACGCGGGCCGCGAGCGAGGCCTGGCGTATCGAGCTCGCGTCGGCCGGTGGCCAGCTGGCCACGGTCGAGGACCTGCGCGAGGCGCTGCCGACCGGACACGTGGGGCGCTGGGAACGGCACGCGCCGCTGATCGACGCGGCGCTGGCCGACGGGCAGCTGCTGCTCGTGCCGCTGTACTTCGCCGACTGGCTCTACCTCGTCTCGGCGCTGCCGCACGGCACGCTGATCGTCGGCAGCCGCATCCCGCTGACCACCTGGGTGGGGCGTGCGCGCGAGCGGGCCGAGCCGCTGGCGCGCGAGCTGCGCGTCCTGGCCGATCCGACCCGGCTCGCGATCCTGGCCCACCTGGCCCGCGAGCCGCTCACGATCGGCGAGCTGACGGCGGCGTTCGACGTCTCACAGCCGGCGATCTCGAACCACATCCAGAAGCTGCGGGACGCCGGCTTCGTCGAGGTGCAGCGCGACGGCGGGCGCACGCGCTACGCGGTGCCGCGGGATCTCGGGGAGGGACTGGTGCGGCGGCTGGCCGCCGACCTGCTCGGCTACTGGTTGCCGTAGACGCTGCCGGAGGCAGCCTGCAGGAACAGGGCCGGGAGCGAGAGCACCGCGACGCCGGCCTCGGCCATCGCGAACGCGGGGGCTGCGGCGATGAGCTGGCCGAAGAGCGCGGCCAGGACGATCGCCACGGCGCCGCCGGCGTAGGCGGCCAGACCGGTCACGGCCAGGCGGGCGCGGTCGGTGCGGGTCGCCCGGGTGAGGCGCACCGCGCTGAAGATGCCGATCGCCGCGGCGACGACGACGGTCAGCATGTCGTGCCCGGCGATGCCGAGCAACAGGCCGAGCGGGCCGAGGGCCGCGCCGACGAGCTGCAGGTCGTGTCCGAGATGTTCGCGATCGATGTTCACGTCACGAGGTATCGGCAGGTTGCCTGCGCACTTGATCACCCATCTGAAACCGCTGCATCCCATGCAGACATAGCTGCGGTCCGGCTCGTTCGTGCGACGGAACGAGATGATCCGCCCCGAAAAGTCCCGAGCGGCCCGGGACGCTGGCCTGGAACGAGTCGTGACGGTGCCCTCATGCCGGAGGGCGCGGGCGGGTCAAGGCTCGGTGCCATGCACTCGAACCCCATCCAGCGCACGAGCGGCCGCCTGCGGCTGGCCCTGGCGCTCGCCGCCGTGGCAGCCGGGCTCGCCCTGGCCGCACGGCTCACGCAAGCAGCATCGCCTTCGTCAAGGAGGGCGACGTCTACCTCACCTCCCCCGACGGCGCGACCGGCTACCGCGTCACCTTCGACGGCGGCTACAGCTCGGCGTCCCAGGCCGACGACGGCACCATCGTCGCCATCCGCAACGCCGAGCTCGTCCGTCTCGACCGCAGCGGGCGGCCGATCGGCCAGCCGGTGCCGGCGATGGGCTCGACCCAGACGCCCGGCGGCGACGCGTTCTACGGGCCGTACGACGCCCGCGTCTCTCCGGACGGCACGCGCGTCGCCTACTGGTTCGGCCAGTACACGCAGTACCTCTCCTCGAGCTGCAGCTGCTGGCTGTGGCACGTCGAGAGCTACTCGGCGTGGAGCTACAGCGACCACTTCACGGATCCGAGCGAGGTCGGCTACGCGATCGGCTCCCAGAAGCCCTCGTGGCTCGACGACGACCACCTGCTGATCGGCGTCTCCGGGCTGCCCGACGCCGCGAGCTGGCTGCTCGGCGGGAACGCCGGTGACGGCTTCAGCCAGTTCTGGTTCCAGTACGTCGACGAGGGCGTCGACGAGGCCGTGCGCAGCCGCGACACCCGGCAGGTCGCCGCGATCGGCGGGTGGGACACCGATGGCCAGGGCGGCGACGTCCTCCTCACCTTCACGACCAACGGCCCGGCCTGGACCGCCGACGGCCCGCCGTGGGATCCCTACGACCCGTTCCGTCCGAAGCCGGCGGAGCCGACCCTGCACTGCGAGCTGCGCGGCGACGGCAGCCAGCGCTACCGCGGGATCAGCTGGTCGCCGCAGGGTGACGCGTTCACCGTCGTCCAGCAGGACGGCGTGCACCTCTACCGGCTGTCCGCCGACCCCGACGCCTGCGCGGCGATCGCGAACACCCTGCTCGTGCCCGGCGGGACCGACGCCGGCTGGGGCCCCGCCGACGTGAACCGGGCCCAGGCGCCGGCCGCACCGGCCGCGCCGCCCGCACCGGCTCCGCCCGCACCGCCGGCCCAGCCGACGCCGCCCGCGTCGACGCCTCCGACCCCGGCGGCGCCGCCCGTCGAGACGTCGACCGCCGACCACACCGCCCCGCCCATCGTGCGTCGCGGCGTGCTGCAGCTGACGCTGAGCGAGCCGGCGCGCGAGACGCTAACGGGCCGCTACCGGCTCACGCTGGTGGCCCGCGACCCGGCAGGCAACCAGACGATGATCCGGGCCGCCTCGAGGGTCGGCTGAGCCAGGGGCCGGCTAGGCCGAGACGCCGCGCGGGAGCGCGAAGTGCACGTTCTCGGAGATGAGATCGTGCTCGTCGACCTCCTGCACGCCGCGCGCCAGGAACCAGTCGACCAGCCGCTCGACGAGCCACTCGGGGGCCGAGGCACCCGACGTCACGCCGACGGTCTCGACGCCCTCGAGCCAGGCCGAGATCGATGTCGGTCTCGTCGTCGATCAGGTGCGCGGCGACGCCGATCGCGCGGGTCACGTCGACCAGGCGCTGGGAGTTCGAGGAGTTCGCCGAGCCGATCACCAGCATCAGGTCGACGTCCCGCGCGAGCGACTTCACCGCGAGCTGGCGGTTGGTCGTCGCGTAGCAGATGTCCTCGCGCGGCGGCCCGATGATCGCCGGGAAGCGAGCGCGCAGGGCGGCCACGATCTCGGCCGTCTCGTCCACCGACAGGGTCGTCTGGGTGACGTAGGCGACGTGCTCGGGATCCGGCGCCTCGAGCCGGTCCACGTCGGCGACGCTCTGCACGAGCCGGATCGCGTCGGGCGCCTCGCCCATCGTGCCGACGACCTCCTCGTGGCCCTCGTGGCCGACCAGGAACACCCGGTAGCCGCGCTCGGCGAAGCGACGCGCCTCCTTGTGCACCTTCGTGACCAGCGGGCAGGTCGCGTCCACGACCTCGAGCCGGCGTGCCGACGCGTTCGCGTACACCGTCGGCGCGACGCCGTGGGCCGACAGCACCACGCGCGCGCCCGCGGGCACGTCCTCCTCGCTCTCCACGAACACCGCGCCGCGCTCCTCGAGGCGCCGCACGACGTGCAGGTTGTGGACGATCTGCTTGCGCACGTAGATCGGCGGGCCGTGCAGCTCGAGCATCCGCTCGACCGTGTCGACGGCACGCTCGACGCCCGCGCAGTAGCCGCGGGGGCGGGCCAGGATGAGGCGGGTCGGCATCGATGCCAGGGTACTCGCTGCGCTCGGATCGGGAAGCGATGGTACGTTCTGCGGCGGTGGAGGTCGTCTTCCTCGTCGTCGCTGCCATCGCGGCGGTGCTCCTCGTGCCCGCATTCCTGCTCGGTCGGCGCCGCGCGGGGCGCGTCGTGGAGCCGGTCGGGACGGACACGGGGTCGACCGTCACGCGCGCGCTGCGCGCCGCCCCGCGGGTCGCGTCGGTCGGCGTTCGGGCCGACACCCGCGACCAGATCTTCGCCCAGCTCGCGGCCGAGGCGGCGGATGCGCTCGGCGGCGTCCCCGTCCGCGTCGTGCCGGGCTCCGCCGGCAACCAGCCGGCCATCCAGCGGTCACTGGCGCTGCAGGGGCTCGGCGAGCAGCCGTTCCTGGCCGTCCCGCTCGAGACCCGGCCGGCGACGGCGCTGGTGGCCATCACCGTCCACCGCGGCCCGCAGGAGCGCCTCGCGCTCGAGGCCCTGGCGGAGGCCGCGCGCGGCGCCCTGGCGAGCTTCGAGTCGCGCAACCGCTCCGCCACCGCCGCCGCCGACGCCGAGCTCGTCTCGGCGATCGCCCGCCGGCTGCTGGCCCAGGACGGGCTCGAGCGCGTCGCCGGCGCCCTGGCCGCGGAGCTCCGGGAGCACGTCGGCGCCCAGGCGGTTGGCGTCGCCTTCGAGGGCGAGCGCGAGCGCTGGTACCCGGCGTCCCCGGCCGACGAGCCGACCGTCGTCGAGCAGCACCCGCTGACCTTCGGCGGGAGCCGGCTCGGGGTCGTCGCCCTCGTCGCTTCCCAGCCGATCGCCGCGCGCCAGAGCGCGCTCGCCGAGCACATCGTGGCCAGCGGTGCCACCGCGCTCGGCGTGGCCCGCCTGCGAGAGCAGAGCGACGCGCTCGGCGAGGCCCAGGCCGCGCTGCTGGCGGTCGCCGAGGCCGTGGCCGCAGAGCTCGACAGCGAGCGCCTGCTCGGCCGCATCGTCACCGCCCTGCCGTCGCGGCTCGGGGTGGACGGCGCCGTCCTCTGGCTCACCGGCCGCGACCGTCCCGAGATCGAGGTCGCCGCGGTCTTCGGCCTCCCGCGGACGCTGCTCGGCGCTGCCTTTCCGGCCGACGCCGGCGCGGCGGCCCAGGCGGTCACCCGCGGCGTTCCTGCAGTGCACGCCCACGAGGAGCCGGGCCTGAACCACGGCGGCCTCAGCTCGGTGCGACGCGAGCTGGCCGTCCCGGTGACCTTCGGCAGCCGTGGGCGCGGCGCGCTCTCGCTCGTCTCGTTCGCTGCCCAGCCGGCGTTCGGCGCGGCGGCGATCGAGCTCGGCGCCGCCCTCGGCCGGCTGGTCTCGCTGGCCCTCGAGAGCGCCGAGACCGTGGAGCGCCGGCGCCGCCAGGCCCGGCTCGAGCGGGCCGCCTCGCAGATCGCCGCCGACCTCGCCGGCGAGCGCCGGCCCGAGCGGGTACGCGGGGCGATCGCCCGCGTGGCCCAGGCGGCGTTCGGGGCCGACGGCTCGCTGATGCGGCTGGGCGACGAGTTCGGGGTGGCCGCCCGCGCGGGCGGTGTGCCGCCGTTCGACGCCCTCGCGGTGGAGCGCCTGTCGGCCCGGGAGCGTCGCGTCGTCGCCGCCGGCGACGTCGCCGAGGACTCCCGCCTGTCCCGCAACGAGCGCGATGCCCTCGGTGGCCGCGGCGCCCTGCTCTGCGTCCCCCTCGCGCGACCGGGCGCGCGCGGGAGCCTGGGCGTGGTGACGCTCGTGTGGAACTCGGCCCGGACGTTCGCCGACGAGGAGCTGGCGCTGTCCGAGCGCCTGCGCCAGACGGCGGTGGCCGCGCTCGAGCGCGCCGAGCTCGAGGAGGCCGAGCGCCGGGCCAACGTCATGGCCCGCGAGCTGCAGCGGGTCGGCGCACTGATCGCCGCGGACCTCGACGCCCAGACCGTGCTGCGGCAGATCGTGGCCGAGGCCATGGCCCTGCTCGGCGCCGACGCCTGCGCCCTGCTGCTGCTCGAGGGCGATCGCCTCATCGCCCGCGCGGTGCACGGCGAGGCCGCCGACATCCTGGCCGCCCGGCGCCTGCCGGCCGACGACCCGATCTCGACCCAGGTGCTGGCGTCCGCCGATCCGGTGGCCGTGCCCGACCTGCTCGGCGACGGCCGGCTGCCGGCCGACGATCCGCTGCGAGCCGCCGGGTTCGCCGGCTTCCTGGGCGCGCCCGTGCAGAGCGCCGACGGCGACGTGCGCGGCGTGCTGGCGGTCTACGACCGGCGCGAGCGGGACTGGCGCAGCGACGAGATCGACGCCCTGGCAGCGTTCGCCAACTCGGCGGCGGTCGCGCTCCGAAACGCCCTGCTGTACGAGCGGGTGGCCCAGGAGAAGGCCAAGGGCGAGGCCGTGCTCGGCCAGGTGGCCGACGGCATCGTGGCGGTCGACGCCACCGGCCGGGTGACGATGTGGAACGCCGCCGCCGAGGCGATCACCGTGCTCTCGGCCCGCCGGGCGCTCGGCCGGGCCCTCGGCGAGCTCCTGCGCAGCGAGTTCGGCGACGGCGACGGCAACGCCCTCACGACGCTGCGCGAGGCCCAGCAGCAGGCCTCGCCGACCGAGGTGCGCCTGGTGCGCGGCGGTCGCGAGATCTGGCTGTCGGTGGCCGCGGCGCCGCTGCTCGAGCCCGGCCAGGAGCGGCCCGGCGTGGTGTTCGCGATGCGCGACGTGTCCGCCGAGCGCATGCTCGACCAGCTCAAGTCGGACTTCGTGGCCACGGTGTCGCACGAGCTGCGCACGCCGCTCACCTCGATCTACGGCTTCGCCGAGACGCTGCTGCGGGCCGACGTCCAGTTCGGTGAGGACGACCGCCAGACGTTCCTGCGCTACATCGCCACCGAGGCCGAGCGCCTGACACGGCTCGTCGAGGGCCTGCTCAGCGCCACCCGCCTCGAGGCCGGCGCGGTGCAGCTGGCGCTCGAGCCGGTCGACGTCGCCGCCGCCTCCCGCGAGGTCGCGACCTGGGCCTCGGGCCGTTCGACCCAGCACAAGGTCGATCTGGTGCTCCCGCCCGAGCCGCTGCTGGTCACCGCGGACGCCGACCGGGTCAAGCAGGTCCTGCTGAACCTGGTCGACAACGCCATCAAGTACTCGCCCGGCGGCGGCAGCGTGGCGGTGCGCGCGCGGCGCCGCGGCCGGGTCGTCGAGGTGCGGGTGCAGGACGAGGGCATCGGCATCTCGGAGCGCGACCAGCGCAACCTGTTCCGCAAGTTCTTCCGGGTCGACGCCGAGATGTCGCGCGGGATCCGCGGCATCGGGCTCGGGCTCTATCTGGTGCGCGGGTTCGTGGCGGCGATGGGCGGCCGGATCTGGGTCGAGTCCGAGGAGGGCAAGGGCTCGACGTTCATCTTCGAGCTCCCGGTCACCGACCACGCGCCGGTCGCGCGTGAAGGACAGGAAGGCCAGGCGGCGTGACCGGACTGCGCGTGCTGATCATCGACGACGAGCCAGCGATCCGGCTCCTGTGCAGGGTGAACCTGGAGGCCGAGGGCTTCTCGGTCGACGAGGCGGGGGACGGTGACAGCGGCATCGCGGCCGCGCACCGCAACCGGCCGGACGCGATCCTGCTGGACGTGATGCTGCCGGGCGACGACGGGTTCGCGATCGCCGATCGCCTGCACGCCGACCCCGACCTGGCCAGGGTGCCGATCATCTTCCTGACGGCGCGCGCCGACCTCGACGCCGGCGAGCGGCTGCGCCGCAGCGGCGCGGTCGGGTTCCTGACGAAGCCGTTCAACCCGCTCGACCTGGCCGGCGTGGTGCGCCGGGCCCAGGGGTCGGGCGGCTAGGCCCGCCGAGGTCTCGACCACCTCGTCGCGGCGAGGTTGGGATCCGCGACGAGGTGGTCGGATGACGCGCGGGCAGGCGGATGGGCGCGCCGGCCATTCGTGCACCGACGCGCCCGCCTGGCCGGGGCGTGCCGGGCGCTACGCGGGGGGCGCGCAGCGCGCGGGTTGCCGACGGCGCAGTCCGAAGCCGCGAGTTGCTTGCGGCTGTTCAGCGTGGTAGGGGCACGCTGCGGAGTCGCCATCGTAACCGCCGAAATCTGCTGACCGTCATCCCACGAAAGGGGGATACGGCGAACGCAGCGCTCGCTACGGCTCCTGGCGGCAGGACGCCGCGCGGCTAGGCTCGGCCGAAGTCGGCGGTGTAGACCGCCGCGCCCGAGTGGCCGAGGAAGTGGCCGTAGGCCACGCCGATGCCGATCAGCGTGAAGCGCGAGGAGAGCAGGATGGCGCGGTGCGGCGGGCTGTTCAGCCACTGCCGGACGGCAGCTGCCGGGCTCGCGTAGGTGCCGGAGCCCCAGGCCAGGATCTCGCCGATCGCGACGTTCCCGACGGGGTGCCAGAAGTGGCCGATCCGCCGGTCGAAGCCTTCGCCGCCCGGACCGGACTCGTGCAGGAAGTAGTCGCGCGCGATCATGTCGCTCGAGTGGGCCTTCGCGGCCCGGGCGAGGTGCGCGTCGAACTCCACCGGCCGCAGGCCGTGCTCGGCGCGCACGTCGTTGATCTTGTCGAGCAGCGCCTGCGTGGTCACGCCCGCGCTGGCGGGAGCGGCCGGAGCGGCGATCAGCGACGTCGGCGCCGCGACGAGCAGGACGGCGGCGACGGCGAGCAGCACGGAGAGAACACGGCGGCGGGTCACACCCCTGACCTCGGTCGCGTCGCGCCGAGGCCGTACCCCCATTCGGGTGCGGGGTGGCCCGAATCCGCCGAAGCCTTCTGGAGACGAGGCGCAAGCGTGCGCCGGAACCTGCCGGCCGCCGCGTGCGCGATAGTTCACCGATGCTGCCTGTCGCCGCGCTGACCGCCACGACCGTCCCGGTCTGCTCGGCGATCGTGGCGATGCTGTTCGCTGCCCGGCTCGGCGGCGCAGCCCTCGCCCGGCCTGCCGGCCACCGCATCGCCTGGGCGCTCGGCTTCGCCCTGTTCGCCGGCGGCTCGGCGGCCGAGGCGTACGGCGCCAGCTACGGCTGGAGCGAGGTCGCGTTCCGGCTCTACTACCTGCTCGGCGGGGTGCTCGCCGTGGCCCTGCTCGGGCTCGGCTCGGCCTGGCTCCACCTGCCGCGCTCCTGGTCGCTGGTGCTGACGGGTGCCGTCGCCGCCTGCGTGCCGGCGGCGGCGATCACCGTGCTCGCCGCGTCGGTCGACCAGTCGGCGCTCGGCGTGGCCCGCCTGCGGCCTCCGCCGAACGACGCGCTCCTGGGCCTCGCCTTCCTGTGGGCCGTGTTCCTGAACTCCGCCGGGACGCTGCTCCTGGTCGGCGGCTCGCTGCGCTCCCTCGTCAAGCGGGTGCGCGTGACCTCGAACGCGCTGATCCTGGGCGGCGTGCTGGCCGTGGCGCTGAGCGGGACGATGACCCGCGTCGGCAGCTACGCCGACGTGTACGTGGCCCAGCTCCTGGGGCTGGTGCTGATCTTCGCCGGCGTCGAGCTCGCCGGGCGGCCGCGCACCGCGCGGGTGCCGGCCGGCGCGACCTCGGTGGCGGCCTCGTGAACGTCTACGCCCGCCGGCGGCTGGTGGCGATCGGCCTCGTGGTCGTCATCGTCGCCGTCCCGGGCTACCTGGCGTTCGGCCGCTCGTCGCCGAAGCCCGTCGAGTCCGGGCCGATCATGCACCTGGCGAAGACCACGCCGGTGTCGAAGGTCGAGCCGCAGCTCGCGGCGGCCCGGCCGAAGGGCCACGTCCCGCTGCCCACGAAGACCGTCGGCGCCGGCCCGTTCGTGACCGTCTCCGGCACGACGATCCACCGCGAGGACGCCCCGCACGGCGCCGGTGCCGTGGCCCTGACGTTCGACGACGGGCCCGGGCCGATGACCGAGCGGATCCTCCAGGAGCTGGTCGCGCTGCGCGCGCCCTCGACGTTCTTCGTCCTCGGCAGCATGGTGAAGCTGCGTCCCGACATCGTCCGGGACGAGCGCGCGGCCGGCATGGTCGTCGCCAACCACACCTACACCCATCCCGGCATGTCGACCCTGCCGGCGAGCACCCAGCGCTGGCAGCTGAACCAGACGTCGAAGGCGATCGCGAAGGTGATCGGTACGGCGCCGCGCTTCTTCCGTCCCCCGATGTGGATGTGGAACGCGACGACGGCCCGCGAGGCCGCCCAGCTCGGGATGGTCACGGTGCTCTTCAGCGTCGACACCCAGGACTACACGAAGCCCGGCGTCGAGGCGATCGTGCGCACCGCGGTGCACGCCCCTGCCGGGTCGGTGATCGCGTTCCACGACGCCGGTGGCGACCGCACCCAGACGCTGAAGGCGCTGCCGCTGATCGTCCGCGGTCTGCGGGCCCGCGGGCTCCGCATCGTGACGCTCGACCAGCTGTACGCCGGCGGGTCGGCACCACCAGCCGGCTCCTCGCCGATCGGATGATCTGGCGGGGCTGCCGTTTCGTCGGCAGAAATCGGTAGTATCGTTTGTGAGGTCCGGGGCGTAGCTCAGCCTGGTAGAGCACTGCGTTTGGGTCGCAGCGGCCGGCCGTTCGAATCGGCCCGCCCCGATCTGGCACCGGGAAGGCGCAGGCATGCGTCAGCCCGGTGCTCACTTGCAAGACCTTCGGGATCCTGTGCGCGATCGTCGTGTCCGCCGAGAAGTCGCACCCCCGAACGGTGAATGTCTGGCGCGATCCGCGTGGCGGCGTGTACCCTCGCGCCGTGTCCGGTTTCCTGACAGCAGAGGATTTCGACGAGGCCGTCGGCGAGGCGTTCGACGAGCTGCCCCTGTGGGTTCTCGAGCTGCTCGGCGACGTCGTGGTGCGCGTCGAGCCCCGCCCGCGCCCGCTGGGTCGTCGCCCGGCCCGCTGGCGCCTGCTGCTGTACCGCGAGCCGATCCTGCAGCGCGCCTGCACGTCTGACGAGCTGCGCCGCCTGGTGCGGGTCGAGCTCCTGCGCACGGTGCTCGCGCACCTCGAGGTCGAGGCGCCGCAGCACGCGGCGCCGCTGGCCGCGATGTACAACTAAAGCCGCCCCCCGCGGAGTGCCGATAGGGATGAGGTGACTCGTGTCGCCTCCACCGCCACCTTCGGCCGCTACCTCCGCCGCCTCCGGCTGACCGCGCCGGCGCTGGGCGACGACGACCTCGAGCGCCTGCTGGTCGCCGCCGAGGGACTGCTGTTCGACGCCGAGGGCGCCGACGCGCTGCTCGCGGACGCCGACTGCGTCCTGCTCCGCCTGGAGCTCTGCGGGACCCTCGAGGAGATCGAGTCGCAGCGCCTGCGCGACCGCCTCGCGGCGATCCGCCCGGACGTCGCGACGGCCTAGCGAGGGCCTTCACGGCGTTCGGCCAATTGGCCGCGCGGCGCTTGGCCAATTGGCCACGCGGCGTTCTGGCCAATTGGCCACGCGGGTCTGCAATGGCCACGGTCGCTCGACGGCCGAAAAACGGCTCAACCATGCGGTCTGGCCGGATGCCGGCGCGGCCTGGCCAATTGGCCAAACGGCCCGTGGCCAATTGGCCACGACCCCACGACGGGTCAGTCGTCCTCGTCCTCGATGCGGGTCCACATGCCCTTGAAGCCTTCGCTCTCGACCTTCTTCGGGGCGTTGGCGGCGGCGTCGCGGGCCTGCTCCTTGCGGGCCTGCTTCAGCTGCTCCTCGCGCTGGGCGTTCCGGATCTCGGCGGCGTCGCCGACGATCTCCGAGCAGAACGTCGCGCCCTGGCTCGGGTCGAGGGCCTTCAGGCCGTAGCGGTCGCGGTTCTGCAGGTCGCGGCGGACGACCAGGAAGGCGATCTCCTGGTTGTCGCCGCGCTTCAGCGCGACGACGTCGCCGGGCGCCATCTCGAGGCGCGTCTCGATGCCCGCGCCGGTCAGCGAGACGTCGGTGATGACCACGGGGACGGCGCGGCCGGTCGACGCCCCAGCAGTCGAGCGGAGCATCCGGGACGTGCCCTCGAGCCGGACGCTCGAGCGCTGGTCGTTGCGCTCGCCGGCGCCGGTCGGCTCGCTGAGGCAGCGGGCCAGGATCTTCTCGCGCACGCCGCGCTCGACGGCGACGCAGTGCATCAGCACGCGGCGGGCGCCCTCGGCGGCGAGGTAGCGGGCGCTGAACACGACGCCCTGCTGGATCGTCCGCATCGGTGCCTCGATCTGCACGATGCCGCCGACGAACGGCGCTGCCAGCATGGTGATCGGGACGGAGTCCCGGATCGTCGGGATCTTCGCCTGCTCGACGGGGCTCGCCGTCGCGGGGAGCGTGAACGTCTCGGTCATCTGCTGTGCGGAAGCCATGTCTCGGTCTTCATCGGCAGCACGTGCCGGAAAGTCGAGATCTTCCTACCCCGTCCGGGCGATACAGCACATCCGTGCGTCGGTCACTCGTCCGTGGCGAACGTCGCAGCGTCCGGCACCGTGTCGTGCAGGCGCGCCAGGTCGGGCGAGACACCCGCGGCGTCGAACGCCCACAGCAGCGCCGCCACCGCCGGCTCGCGCTGCGCTCGCAGCGGCGTCGCCCGCGGCAGGCGCGAGCAGATCGCGTCGACCATCAGCGGCGAGCCGTGGCGCAGCACGCCGCCGGCCAGGACCAGCGCGTGCTCCCCCTCGACGCCGACCCGGGCTCCCGCGATCCGGGCCGCTTCACCGAGCCGGTGGCCGTTCGTGAGCACGATCTCGCGGGCGACGGGATCGCCCTCGTCCGCGGCGTCGAAGACGTCGGTGATGAACGGGGGCACCGAGAGCCGCGGCCCGTCGCGCCGGGTCAGGTTGTGCAGCACGCCGAGCGGGTCATCGCCCCCGTAGCGGCGCAGCGCCCGCTCCACCAGCGCCGTCGGCGGGCCGAGGCCGAGCCCTGCCCGGTAGACCGCGGCCAGCCCGGCGCGGGCCAGCTCGTTGCCGCCCATCGGGTCGGGCCAGAAGCCGACGTGGAACGTCTCGCCGCGCTCGTTGCGGGCCCCGATCGCGCCGCCCGTGCCGCAGACCACGGCCACGCCGACGGCGTCGTCGGTGGCGCAGCGCAGCGCGCCGATCGCGTCGTTCACCACCACCGGCACGTGTCCCAGCCCGAGCCGCCGGGGAAGCTCGCGGCGGAACAGCTCGAAGTCCTCCGGCCAGTCCACGCCGGCCTGCGAGAACGCCGACGCCCGCAGGTCGGCGGCGGTCGCGCCGGCCGCGGCCAGGGCGGCCTCCACCGCCCGCACCAGCTCGGCCAGCGCGGCGTCGACCGACGGCGCGTTGTAGATGTCGGTGGTACCGCTGCGGCCGGCGCCGACGATCGTGCCGTCGAGCCGGGTGACCAGCGCCACCGTCTTCGAGTTGCCGCCGTCGACTCCCAGCAGCAGCGCCGGCGCGCTCACGCCGCGAGCCGCTCCGGCAGGTAGCGGCGGTGGGCCGCGGCCAGCTCGTCGTACAGCCGCTCGGCCAGCGGCAGCCGCATCACCAGCGGGTTCGCGCAGAGCGCCCGCACCGCGTCCCTGCGCGAGCCGCTCCAGGCTGCCTCGGCGGCCACCGCCTGGTACTCGCCGAGCATCTTCACGAGCCCCGCGACGTGCCGCGGCAGCGGCTTCGACGCCAGCGGCTCGATGCCCCTGGCGTTGCAGCGGCCCTGCACCTCGACGACCAGGTCCTCGGGGAACCCGGGCAGGACGCCGCCGGCGTTCGGGACGTTGACCGGGTGCACCTCGTCCTTGTCGTTGAAGATCGCGTCCATCACGTCGATCGCCAGCTCGAGCTCCTGGATGCCGCCGCGCGAGCGCGCCGGGTCGAGGTGCGGGCGCTCCTTCTCGGCCTGCTCCTCGTAGTGGCGCCAGTAGCCGCCCGACCAGCCCATGATGTCCTCGGCCCGGGTCGTCGGCCTGGCCGCCAGCTCGGCGGCGATCGCGTCGCGGTAGTAGTAGTACTTGAAGTAGCTCGGCGGGGATCGAGCCCATCGTCGCCGCGAGCCGCAGGATGCGTCGTCCGTTCGTCGACAGCGCCTCGTCGTCGCGCCGCCGCTCCCAGGCGGCCTGGATCAGCGGGATCGCGTCCCGGCCGTCGTAGCTCGCCTCGACGCTCCAGCAGGCGTGGTTCAGCCCGACCATCGTCGCCGTCAGCCGCTCGGGATCGAGCTCGGCCAGCCGCGCGATCGCGGCCGGGTAGTCGAGCGGCCCCTCGCACAGCGACACGATCTTCAGCGGCGAGTGGTGCGTCACCGCCTCGGCGACCAGGTTCACCGGGTTCGTGTAGTTGAAGATCCAGGCGCCGGGACAGACCTCCTCCATCTCGGCGCACAGCTCGCGCACCACGGCGATCGCCCGCAGGGCCATGAAGAACCCGCCCGGCCCCTGGGTCTCCTGGCCGAGCACCCCGTGCTTGAGCGGGATCCGCTCGTCGAGGGCCCGGGCCTCGAAGCCGCCGGGACGGAAGCTCGAGAGCACCGCGTCGGCATCCTTCAGCGCTGCCCGGCGGTCGGTCGTGGTGGTGATGTCGAGGTCGACGCCCTCGGCCTTCGCCATCTTCACGGCGAGCGTGCGGATCAGGGCGAGGCGTTCGGGGTTCAGGTCGACCAGCACGACCTCGGAGCCCGAGAAGTCGGAGCCCTGGGAGATGAGCGAGGCCATCGTCCCGGCTGCCCGGGTCGAGCCGCCGCCGACGTACACGAGCTTGATGCGAGCCACGAGCCGTTCACTCCTTGACCAGCGCGAGCAGGAACTCGCCGCAGGTGTACACCAGGACCGGCGCCGCCGGCGCAGGCAGGCCGGCTGTCACGGCGCGCGCAGCAGGCGCGTGTCCTGCGGCGCGAAGCGGGCGACCGCGGTCTCGCCGACCGTCGGCGGCGGCCCGGCCAGCGGGAGCTCGACGACCAGCTGGCCGACCCGCAGGTGCACGCGGCCGCCGACGACCGTGACCGCCGAGACCTCGCCGCGCAGCTCGTTCGCGCCGTCGGCCGCCGGGCCGAGCGTGATCTGCCACGGCTGGATCACCACCGTGACCCGGCCCGAGGCCTGGTCGATCGACCGCAGCTCGCGCCCGTCGTCGAGCTGCACCCCCGTGAGGCCGTCGCCGGCGGGCCGGGCCTCGCCGGACAGGACGTTGGCGCCGGCGAACTCGGCCACGAACGCGTCGGCCGGGCGCGTCGTCAGCGCGGCCGGGCTGTCGAGCTGCAGGATCCGACCGGCCTGCAGCACCCCGACGTGCTCGGACAGCGCGGCGGCGTCGTGGAAGTCGTGGGTCACGAGCAGCGTGGGGAGGTCGAGCTCGTCGAGCAGGATCCGCAGCTCGTCGCGCACGCTCGCCCGGGTGTGCGGGTCGAGCGCCGAGAGCGGCTCGTCCAGCAGCAGGACCCGCGGCCGCCGGGCCAGCGCCCGGGCCAGCGCGGCGCGCTGGCGCTCGCCGCCCGAGATGTCCCGCGGCCTGGCCTTCGCCACGTGGCGCAGCCGGAAGCGGTCGAGCAGCTCGCCGACCGGCTCGCGCGTCCCGAAGGCCACGTTCTTCTCCACCGACAGGTGCGGGAAGAGCGCGTACTGCTGGAACACGTAGCCCACCGAGCGCTCCTCGGGCTCGAGGAACAGGCGCCGCTCGGTGTCGCACCAGACCTGGTCGCCGAGCGTGATCCGGCCGCGCTGCGGGCGGATGAGGCCCGCGACGGCGCGCAGGATCGTCGTCTTGCCCGAGCCCGACGGCCCGACCAGCGCCAGCGTGTCCCCCGCCTCTACGCGGAGGTCGGCGCGAACGGCAAAGTCGCGGAGCGGGATGTCGACGTCGAGATGGAGCGGGTCCACGCGGTGAGCAGCTTGACGGTGAGGAGGAGGGCGGCGCTGAACACCACCAGCAGCGCGCTGAGGGCCAGGGCCGTGTCGAAGTCGGACTCGAACACCTGGTAGATCGCGAGCGGCAGGGTCTGGGTGGTGCCCTGGAAGTTCCCGGCGAACATGATCGTCGCTCCGAACTCGCCGATGCCGCGGGCGAACGCCAGGGCCGCACCGGCTCCGAGCCCGCCCCCGGCCAGCGGCAGGGCGACCCGCAGGAACGTCCGGCCAGGGCCGGCGCCGAGGGTGCGCGACGCGTCGATGACGTCGGGGTCGACGGTCTCGAACGCCGAGACCGCCGCGCGCAGGTAGAACGGGCTCGACACGAACAGCACCGCCAGGGTGACCGCGGAGGTCGAGAAGTCCAGGCTGAACCCGGCCCAGGCGAGCGGGTTCGGGATCAGCCCGATCCGCCCGTTGAACGCCGCCAGCAGGCCGATGCCGGCCACCGACGGGGGCAGCACCAGCGGCAGCTCGATGGCCGTCAGGACGACCGACCGCCCCGGGAAGCGGTGGCGTCCGAGGAAGTACGCCGCCGGCGTGCCGACCAGCAGCAGGATGCCCAGCGAGATGACGTTCGTCTCGAGGGTCAGCCGCACCGCGTCCCGCGCCACCGGGCTCGACAGCTGGTCGAGCAGGTGGCGCAGGGGGACGCGCAGGAAGATCGCCAGCAGCGGCAGGACCAGGAACGCCAGCGACAGGAACGTGGTGAGCAGGAGCAGGCCCTGGAAGGCCAGCCTGCGCGCGCTCACGTGCCCGAGGTGGGCAGCTTCGGCACGCCGAACCCGTACTTCAGGAGCGCCTTTCGGCCGGTGGTGCCGAGGAGCTTCTTGATGAACGCCTGGCCGGCGGCCTGGTTGCCGCTCTTCTGGACGAGGGCGATCTGGTAGCGGACGGGCGGCTGGGACCAGGCCGGGATCGGGATCGCGGTGACCTGGCCGGAGGCGGCCCGCTGATCGGTCACGTAGGCGAAGCCCGCGTCGCCGACGCCGAGCGCCAGCTTGGCCACGATCGTCTTCACGTCGCGCTCCTGCGAGACGACGTTCGCGAGCACGGCCTTCGAGATGCCGATGTTCGACAGCACCTGGCGGGTGTAGGCGCCGATCGGCACCGTCGGGGTGCCGACGACCAGCTTCAGGCCCGGCCTGCGCAGGTCGAAGACGCTCTTGATCCCGGCCGGGTTGCCCTTCGGGACGATGATCACGAGCTTGTTCGTGGCGAACGTGACCGGCTTCGTGACGATCCCGGCCTTGAACAGCGCCTGCGGCGCGTCGGGGCTCGCGGCGGCGAAGACGTCGGCCGGCGCACCGAGCCGGATCTGCGCGGCCAGGGTGTCCGAGCCGGCGAAGCTGTACTTCTGGCTGCTGTCCAGGTACGGGAAGACGTCGGTCAGCGACGCCGCCGCGAAGACGGTGAGCGGATCGGCCTTCGGGGCCTTCTGGGTGGCGCCGGAGGCGGTCGCGGTGGCGGTGACGCCAACTGCCGCGACGAGCGCCAGGGCGAGCCGGGCGCTGCGGTGTGGACGGAGTGCGAGACGCATCGTGTGGTTCCCCCGGATGTCGATCAGTGCAGGTACTTGGCCAGCTCGTCCGACGCCGTCGCGACGTCGATCGGCTTCGGCAGGGACGGTCCGAGGACGGAGCCGTTGAGGCCCGTGAGGGCCCCGACGTGCACCGAGTCCGCGGTGGCGACCCGGGCCAGGGCCTGGGACACCCCCGGGTTGGTGGTCGTCCCGGCGGCCATGATGCCGATGCCCGTGAGCAGGCGCTCGAGGGTGAGGCTGAAGTCGATCGCCGCCTTCGGGCTGGCGGTCGCGTCCTTCGGCAGCGTGAACTCGAAGTCGTCGTCGACCGGGGCCGTGTCGCCGAGGATCGGAGCGAGCAGGTCGTAGTGCTTCTGCTCCTGCTCCTTCAGCTTGGCCGCCAGGGTCCTGGTGTTGCCTTCATGCGCCGACCCGGCTGCGAGCCAGGTCGTGTACCAGGTGAGGCGTCAGGCGCTTGCTGGCTGCAACCAGCCGCACGTTGGCCCGATCCTGGTCGTCGTCGGCCAGGGCGCTTGCGGGCAGGGCCACGCCGACCACTGCCACCACGGCCCCTCCGCCAACTCGCCGGAGGAACCTGCCCCGACTCAGCTCTTGCATCCCATCTCCTCGGGTCAGTGACTCGGCTGTAGTCAACCACAAACTAGCCACGATCCCGTGAAGCCGGTCACCAGGACCCTCGCTACCGTCCTGCACATGAAGCTCAGCGCACGCAACCAGATTCCGGCCAGGGTGACGTCGATCACCCGTGGTGAGGCCATCGCCAACGTCCATCTGGACGCCGCCGGCACGCCCCTCGTCGCGTCGATCACCGTCGAGGCCGTGAACGAGCTCGGCCTGCAGGAGGGCAGTGAGGTCCTGGCGGTCATCAAGGCCTCCGACGTCATGGTCGGCCTGGCCGGCTGACGACGGTCGACGCCATGCCTCGGGGCCGCGGCGAGCGGTTGCTGACCGGCGAGTGGGCGGTCCTCGGCATCCTGGCCGGCGGCCCGGCGCACGGCTTCGCCATCGGCCGGCGCCTGGTCCCGTCGGGCGACGTGGGGCGGATCTGGTCCGTGTCGCGGCCGCTGGCCTACCGGGCGCTCGACATCCTGCAGGCTCAGGGGCTGATCGAGCCGCTGCGCAGCGAGCCGGGCGCCGGCCCGCACCGCACGATCCTGCGGCTGACCGACGAGGGGCAGCGCCGTCTGGACGAGTGGCTGTCGCTCCCGGTGGAGCACATCCGCGACCTGCGCTCGGAGCTCCTCCTGAAGCTGGTGCTGTGCGACCTGAACGGCATCGACCCGCGCGCGCTGCTGCAGGCCCAGCGCGAGGCGCTCGCGCCGGTCTTCGCGGCCCTCCTCGACGGCGAAGAGGCGCCGGTGTCCGACCCGGTCCGGGTCTGGCGCGAGGAGTCGGCGCGCGCCGCGGCCCGGTTCCTCGACCGGATGCTCGCGGCCCGCGAGGTCGGCGCGCCAGGCTAGGCCGCGAGCGCCGCCGCGAGCGGCTCGACGCTGAGCTCCATCAGGAAGCGCAGCTCGTCCGAGGGCAGGTACTCGAGCATCCGGGCGACGACCGCGTCGGGCGTGGCCAATTGGCCAACCGCCTCGAGGAACGCGGCGATGTAGCCCTCCTGCCAGTCGAGGACCTCGAGCCCGCACGGCTCGCCGTGCCCCGGATGCAGGGTCGCGCCGGCGGGCAGCTCGGCCCGCACGCGGGCGATGGTGCGCAGCCAGCCCTCGTACTGGCCGTCGGCGAGGTAGCAGTGCCGCCGGTCGTAGGCCACGTCGCCGGAGAACACGGTGCGCGGCTCGCCGACCAGGCTCCACAGGCTGTCGTGCGGCGACTCGCCGGGGCCGAGGTCGGTCACCCGCAGCGCGATCCCGCCGAGCGTGACGACCTCGCCGTCGGCCACGACGCGGCTCGGGAACGCCCGCTCGCGGGCCCACTCGTCGCCGAACATGGGGCGCAGGATGGCCTCCTTCGCCGGGTCGTCGCGGATGATCGCCTCGGTGACCCCGCGAACCGCGAAGACCGGGACGTCGAGGCCGCGGACGAGCTCGACGAGCCCGCCGTAGTGGTCCGGGTGGGCGTGGGTGAGGACGACGCCGCGCAGCGGCACGCCGAGCGCGTCGACGCGGGCGCGCAGCGCGCGGCCGTCCGACACGGTGAGGGTGGCATCGACGACGACGGCCCCGTCGGGGCTCTGCAGGACGTACGCGTTGACCGGGGTGCCGGCGCCCGTGGCGCCGAACCGGTGGACGAGGATCGCAGGCATGCGCCGACGCTAGCCCGGCGGGAACCAATCGACAAGTAGGTACTTGAAGGTGCCCATGGGCACTGCTAGAACCTGTGGCGATGCGCGACGACCTCACCGCCCGACCGAACGTCCTCGACCAGCAGTGCGAGTCGCGCCAGGCGCTCGACCGCATCGCCGACAAGTGGACGTGCCTGGTGGTCTACGCGCTGGTCGACGGCCCGCGCCGGCACGGCGAGCTGCGCCGGGCGATCCAGGGCATCTCCCAGAAGATGCTCACCCAGACGCTGCGCAGCATGGAGGCCGACGGCCTCGTCCGGCGAACCGTGATCGACGTGATCCCGCCGCACGTCGAGTACGCCCTCACGCCGCTCGGCGAGACCCTGAAGGAGCCCCTGGTGGCGATCTGCCAGTGGGCGATGCAGCACCTGCCCGAGCTGCAGGCGGCCCGCGCCGCTACCGGCGCCAGCGGTTCCTGAGCTCCCAGCTGCGGCCGCCGTCGGCGGTGGCCCAGAGCAGGACGCCCAGCTCGCCCCGGACGAGGAAGAGGCCGCGGCCGCGGGTGAAGGCCGCCGTCGCGATCCCGAAGTCGACCTCGGGCTCGGCCACCAGGCGCGCTGCATGCCAGCGCACGCCGCCGTCGTGGGTGAGCAGGAGGGTGCCGCGCTCCTCGTCCAGCAGGCCGAAGCCGTCGGCCGCGACGGACAGGGCGGCCGGGTAGCCACCCGCGCCGTGCGGCCGCTGCAGCGTGTGCCAGGTGTGCCCGCCGTCGCGCGTGCGGTACAGCGCTCGCTCCTGCTGGCCGGCCGACGCCCCGCCGAGGCACACCACCCAGCCGAGCTGCGGTGTCGGCTTCGCGGTCAGCTGGCCGTCGGAGACCTGCCTCGGGCACGGGCTCGACGGGAACGCCTGCACCCGCTGCTCGACGCCGAACGGGTGCCAGGTTCGGCCACCGTCCAGCGTGCGCCGCGCCGATCCATCAGCGAGCGACGCGATGGCGACGCCCGGGCCATCGGTCTGTAGCCCGTCGACCTGCGTCCCGGCGCGCAGCGCCAGCCGGAACGAGCGTCCGCCGTCCCGCGTCACCTCCACCCGGCCGCCGATGGCCAGCAGCCCCCGCTGCGGCGTCCAGAACGCGATCGCCGCCGGCTCGGGCGGCAGGTGCGCGGCCAGCATGGGCGGATGATCGCACGGCGCACACACCGCCGGACCTGGAAGGATGGCGGCCCGGTGGACGTCGACACCCGCACCCTCCAGCCGCTCGACAACGAGCGGCTGATCAACAGCCTGGTCGTCCCGCGGCCGATCGCCTGGGTCAGCTCGCTCGGCGCCGACGGCTGCGGCAACCTCGCCCCGTTCAGCTACTTCAACGTGATCCACGGCGGCACCCCGCCGGTGGTGATGGTCTCGTTCAGCCCGAAGGGCGCGAAGCACACCCTCGACAACCTGCTCGAGACCGGGGAGTTCGTGATCAACGTGGTGAGCGACGGGCTGCGCGGGCCGATGGTGCAGTCGTCGGCCGACGCCGAGCTCGACGTCGACGAGGCCGCCACCCTCGGACTCGAGACCACCCCGTCGACCCGGGTCGCCCCGCCGCGCCTCGCCGGCGCCCTCGCGGCGCTCGAGTGTCAGCTGCACGGCACCCACCGGATCGATGGCTCGACCGCGGCGTTCGGCCGGGTGGTGCACGTCCACGTCGTGGACGACGTGATCCGTGACGGACGGGTCGATCCGACGCTGCTCGCGCCGGTCGCCCGCCTGGGGGCGAGCCTCTACACCACCGTCACGGAGGCCTACCGCCTGGAGCGGCCGCAGCGCGGCGACGCGCCGTGGTAGAGACCCTGCTCGGCCCGGTCGAGGCCGGAGCGCTCGGGGTCACCCTGATGCACGAGCACGTGCTGCTGCTGAACCACGAGGTGCTGCGCAACTACCGCGGGTTCTTCGACGAGGACGCCGAGCTGCCGGCGGCCACCCGTCGTCTCGCGGCGCTGAAGGCCCAGGGCGTGGACACGATCGTCGACCTCACCGTGCTCGGGCTCGGCCGCGACGTCGAGCTCGTGCGTCGCATCGCCGCGCCGACCGGACTGAACGTCGTCGTGGCCACCGGGACGTACACCTTCGACCAGCTCCCGTTCGTCCTCCAGAACCGGGGTCCGGGCACGTTCAACGGCGGCGGCGAGATCCTCGAGGAGCTGTTCCTGCGCGACATCCGGGAGGGGATCGCCGACACCGGGATCCGCGCCGGCATCCTCAAGTGCGCCACCGACGCGCCGGGGCTGACCCACGACGTCGAGCGGGTGCTGCGGGCGGTGGCCCACGTCCACCACGAGACCGGTGTCCCGATCAGCACCCACACCCACGCCGCGAGCCACCGCGGCCGCGACCAGCAGCGGGTGTTCCGCGAGGAGGGCGTCGATCTCTCGCGGGTCGTGATCGGGCACTGCGGCGACACGACCGAGCTGCCGTACCTGGTGGAGCTGATGGAGGCGGGCTCGTACATCGGGATGGACCGGTTCGGGCTCGACCTCTTCCTGGCGACGCCCGAGCGCCTCGACACCGTGGTCGAGCTGGTGCGCCGGGGCTACGCCGAACGGATGGTGCTGTCGCACGACACGAGCTGCTTCTCGATGAACTACGACCGGCGCGCGCGCGACGAGAAGCTGCCCGACTGGCGCTACACGTACCTGCTCGAGCACGCGGTCCCGGCGATGCTCGAGCGGGGCGTCTCCGAGGCGGACGTCAGCCAGATGCTGGTGGTCAACCCGGCGGCCATCCTCGGCCGCCGGCGGAGCCGCGTCACATTCGAATCTCAATACTGATTCGAAAACACGGTAGATTCTCGCGCAATGAGCGGACTTGCGATCGTCGGCGCGTCCGAGCGCACGATCTGGACCGAGTGGCTGACGCGCACCCTCGACCAGTTCGGCTACCCCGAGCCGGTCTTCCTGGTCAACCCGCGCTACCAGGAGGTGCTCGGCCGGCCGTGCCATCCGAGCGTCGCCGCGCTCCCCGAGCGCCCGTCGGTCGTCCTGCTGTGCATCTCGGCGACCCAGTCGCTGGCCCAGCTCGAGGGGCTGCTGGAGCTCGGCGTCGAGGAGGTCGTGGTCATCGCCAACGGCTTCGGCGAGACCGGCACGGCCGAGGGGAGGGCCCGCGAGGCCGAGCTCCGCGCGACCTGCGCCGGCTCGTCGACCCGGGTGATCGGGCCGAACTGCATCGGCTTCGCCCGCTTCCACGAGCGGCTCTGCGCCATCGCCCAGCCGGTGCCCGCCAACGTCCGCGCGGGTGACGTCTCGGTGATCAGCCAGAGCGGCGGCCTGTCCGGCGGGGTGCTCGGCGCGCTGGCCTCCGAGGGACTCGGGATCGACCTCTGCTACTCGATCGGGAACGGCGTCTGCTTCGGCGTCGAGCAGGCCCTCGAGTGGGCCGTCTCGCGCGAGACCACGCGCACCGTGTGCGGGATCGTCGAGTCGATCCGCGACCCGGAGCGCTTCGAACGCAGCGTCGCCGCAGCCCGCTCGGCGGGCAAGGAGATCATCCTCGTCACCCTGGGCACCTCCCGCCAGGGGCACCAGGCGGCGGCCTCCCACACCGGCGCGACGATCGGCGAGCAGCGACTGCTCGGCGCGTACCTCGAGCGGCTCGGGGTGCTCGTCGCCGCCGACACCAAGGAGCAGGCCCGGATGGCCGCGCTCCTGCGGGTCGTCGGCAGGCCAGACCCGGCGCGAGGGGTGTTCGTCATCACGGCTTCCGGTGGCGGCGCGGCGCTCACGGCCGACGCCGCCGAGCGCCACGGCGTCCCGCTGGCGCGGCTCTCGCCCGGGGCCACCGAGGCGGTGCGCGAGCTGATCCCGCCGGGCCCGTACATCGGCAACCCGCTCGACGTCACCGCCGGCAACGGCCCGGGTGGCGTGCGTCCGGTCTACGACGTCGTCTGCCGCGAGCCGTCGGTCGGCCTGCTGGTCGAGCCGTACGTCCTGCCCTGGCCCACCCACCAGGAGGCCAACCGCTGGCACCGCGACGCGCTCGAGCGGGTCGTCGACGCCGGCGCCGCCCGCGACCTGCCGCTGCTCGTGGTGAGCGTGTTCGAGCAGCAGCTCAGCGACTGGGCGGTGGAGTTCGGCGCGCACCCGCGGGTGGGCCTGAGCGCCGGCCTCGAGCTGACGATGGCCGCGCTCGGCAAGCTCTTCACGGCCCACGGGACGGCGCTGCCCGAGGCCGCCGCCCGCCGCAACGGCGCCGCGCCGGCCGGCCAGACGGTGTTGGGCGAGGCCGAGAGCCGCGCGATCCTGGGCGACGCCGGCTTCACGCTGCCGCGTGGCCAATTGGCCGCGAGCGAGGACGACGCCGTCGCCGTGGCCGCGACCCTCACGGCGCCGCTGGTGGTCAAGCTGGCGCTGCCGGGCGTGGGCCACAAGGGCCGGGTCGGGGGCGTCCAGGTCGGGGTGGTGGGGGAGAAGGCCGTGCGCGCCGCCTGCCGGGCCGTGGCCGCCGGCGCGATCGCTGCGGGGCTGGCGGAGGACGGCGCGGCCGTCCCGGTGCTGGTCTGCGAGATGGCATTCGGCCCCGAGCTCCTGGTCGGCGCGATCCGCGACCCGGTCGCCGGCCCGACGCTCACCGTGGGGTTCGGCGGCTGGGCCGCCGAGTCGGGACGCTCCTTCGGCACCGTGGCCCTGCCGCTCGCCAGCGGCCAGGCCGGCGCGCTGATCGAGCGCTGGGGTCTTGCGCCGCTGCTCGGCGCCGCCCGCGCCGCGGCCCTCGGCAGGCTCCTGTCGTCGCTCGCCGAGGCGGTCACCGCCGGCCCGCTCGAGGCCTACGGGACGGTCGAGCTCAACCCGGTCATCCTCACCGGCGACGCCGCGGTCGCCGCCGACGTCCTGCTCGTGCGGTGAGCGTGCTCCCCGCCTACCGCGACCTGCCGTCGGCCGACCCGATCGCGGCGCGCCACGCCTGGGGCGTGTTCGGCGCCGACGACCAGCTCGGGCGCGTGAACCTCCTGACGCCGGAGCGGGTGCGGGCGGCCTGCCGCGAGGCCCGTACCGGCGCCGTCCACAACCTGTGCCTGCCGCTCACGCTTCCCGACCCGCCGTGGGAGCCGGGCCGGACCCGGCTCCGGCACGAGGTGTTCGCGGTCGACCGCAACACGCTCGACGACCGGCTCGAGGGCTTCTACCTGCAGGCCTCGACCCAGTGGGACGGCCTGCGCCACGTGCGGGCCCGCGAGCTCGGGTTCTACGGCGGGCGCCAGCAAGAGCGGATCGACGCCGGCGAGCTCGGCATGGAGCACTGGGTGCGCCACGGGATGGTCGGCCGCGGAGTGCTCGCCGACGTGGCCCGCCACTGCGCCGCGAGCGGGCAGCCGCTCGACGCCCGCGCCGGAACGCCGATCACCGTCGAGCTCCTGCAGGAGACCCTGGCCGCGGCCGGGGTCGAGCTGCGGGCCGGCGACGTCCTGCTCCTGCGGACGGGGTACCTCGGCGCCTACCTGGCAGCGGAGCGGGAGGAGCGGGCGGACTTCGCCGTCCAGCGCGACTGCCCCGGCCTGCACGCGGGCGAGGGGATGGCCGAGTTCCTGTGGGACGCGGGCGTCGTGGCGATCGCCGCCGACAACCCGGCGGTCGAGGTCGTCCCCGGCAGCCGCGAGGCCGGCTCGCTGCACCGCCGGCTGATCCCGCTGCTCGGGTTCGTGCTCGGCGAGCTGTTCGACCTCGAGGAGCTCGCCGCCGCGAGCGCCGCCGACGGCCGGGCCACCTGCCTGTTCGTCGCCGTGCCGCTCCACCTCCCAGGAGCCGTCGGCTCCCCCGGCAACGCGATCGCGATCAGGTAGGAGACACCGTGGCACTCGTCGAGACCAGCGTCGACGGCCGGCTCGGCTGGATCGTCCTGAACCGGCCCGAGAAGCTCAACGCGATCAACCCCGAGCTGTTCGACGGCTTCAGCGCGGCACTCGCCGCGCATCTGGCCGACGACCGGGTGCGCTGCATCCTGATCCGCGGCGAGGGACGCGCCTTCTCGGTCGGCTTCGACGTCGACCGCGGCGCCGACTACGTGAAGGAGCGAGGCGGGCGGGTGCACGCGCTCGACGACTGGATCGAGCTGCGGGCGATCGTCGACCGCTGGCTCGACGTCTGGCGGGCGCCGAAGCCGGTGATCGCCGTGGTGCACGGCTACTGCATGGGCCTGGCCACCCAGCTCGCGGTCTGCTGCGACCTGACGGTGGTCGCCGAGGACGCCGTCATCGGCTGGCCGAGCCTGCCGCTCGGCGGCGGCCTGCTCTCGCCGGTGAGCCTGTGGCTCATCGGGGTCAAGAAGGCGAAGGAGCTCTCCTACATCGCGGGCTCGCGGCTGAGCGGGGCGGAGGCCGCAGCGCTTGGCTGGGCCAACCACGCGGTGCCTGCCGACGAGGTGGTGGCGCGGGCGACGGCCCTGGCCGAGCGGGTGGCCAGGACGCCGCCCGACCTCCTGCGGCTCAAGAAGCACGCGCTCAACCGGGTGCTCGACGTGCAGGGCTTCTCCGAGACCGTGACCTTCGGCGCCGAGTGGGACGCGATCGCCCACGACTCCGAGGGCATGGCCGCGATCAGCGCGAAGGTGCGCGAGCTCGGCCTGAAGGGCGCCATCGAGTGGTTCGAGCGTGAGGGATGAGCGGCGACGAGCTCGTCCTCCTGCGCACCGACGGCGCGGTCGCGGTGCTCACGCTGAACCGTCCCGACCGGCTGAACGCCTGGACGGCGGCGCTCGAGGCGCGCTACCTGGCGCTGCTCGACCGGCTCGACGACGACCCGGCCGTGCGGGCGGTGGTCGTGACCGGAGCCGGCCGTGGGTACAGCGCCGGCACCGACGTGGCCGAGCTGCAGGACGTCGGCGTCGCCGGCACCCGTCCGCTCGAGGAGCTGCAGAGCCGGGCGGTCGTCCGCACCTACGCCTTCCGAAAGCCCGTGATCGCCGCGATCAACGGGCCGTGCGCCGGGTTCGGGCTGGCGCAGGCGCTGGCCTGCGACCTGCGCTTCGCCGCCGAGGGAGCCAAGCTCACGACGGCCTACGCCCGGCGTGGCCTGGTCGCCGAGGACGGCACGTCCTGGCTCCTGCCGCGGCTCGTCGGGCCGGCGCGGGCGCTGGACCTGCTGCTCTCGGCTCGGGTCGTGCTGGCCGAGGAGGCGCTCGCGCTCGGCCTGGTCAACGGCGTGTACCCGGCCGACGCGGTCGTCGGCGAGGCGGTGGCCTACGCGGCGATGCTCGCCGAGCACTGCTCGCCGGCGGCGATGGCCGCGATCAAGGACCAGGTGCACCGCCACCCCGGCGGCGAGCTCGCTGCGGCGCTCGAAGAGTCCGCGCGGCTCGTGCAGGGGACGCTCGGCAGCCGGGACTTCCGCGAGGGCGTCGCGAGCTTCGTCGAGCACCGGGCGCCGCACTTCGCCCCGCTGCCGCCGCGCCGCCAGCCGCGCGGGCCGGCGTTGACGGCTCGCGTCAGAGGCTGATCGCGGCCGTCAGCTCCTCGGCGTGGTCGAGCAGCAGCCGGGCCGTCAGGCCGATGTGGGCGGCCAGCCGCTCGGCGGCCAGGTCGCCGTCGCGGGCGAGCGCGGCCTCGAGCAGCCCCGCGTGCTCGGCGGCCACGTCCCGGTCGCGCTCGAGCGGCGCCGACCAGCGCCGGTACAGGCTCGCCTCCTCGCCGAGCGAGCGTGCCAGCTGCCGCAGCCGGCCGTTGCCGCAGCCGCCGAGCAGCGCGGCGTGGAACGCGGCATGCGCCGAGGCCCACTCGCTGGTCGTGTAGGCGCCGTCGCCGCGCGGCGTGCGGGCCAGCCGGTGGTGTGCGGCCACGACCCGGCTCTCCCAGTCGAGGTCGCCGTCGACCAGCGCCTGGCGCAGGATCGGCGGCTCGATCATCAGGCGGGCGGCGGTGAGCTCGGACAGGTTCTCGCGGGACAGCGGGCTCACCACGTAGCCCTGGTGGGCCTGGGCCCGCACGAGGCCCTGGGCGGCGAGCGCGGCGAGCGCCTCCCGGGTGACGCCGACGCTGGCCTGGTAGCGACGGCTGAGCTCCGGAAACATCAGCCGCTCCCCGGGCTGCAGGCGGCCGTCGAGGATGTCCTCGCGCATCTGCGCGGTCACGGCAGCGGCCCGCGTCTGCTTGCGCATGCACTCGATCATACTGTCTACGAAAGAGCGATCGAGATTCGCATTCGAAATCAGATTCGTATTCGGGTTGACGATTCGCACATCTCGGCGTTATGTTCTCGGCTCGCGCCCCGTCCGGCAACGTGGCCGGCGGGCGTCTCCGAGGGGGATGGGTCATGCGGAAGATGTTGCGTTACGGCCGTGTAGTGGGGCCGCTGGCTCTCGCCGTCACGGCCGCCGTCGGGCTGGGGTCTGCTGCGGGCACGGGGCTCGCAGCCCCGAAGCCCTTCGTGTACGCCGAGGCGTTCTCGTTCAGCACGATGGATCCGGCGACGGCGGGCCTGAACCCGGACATGCTCGTCACCCAGAACACGTACGACGCGCTGACGCGCTACGACGAGTCCGCGGCGACCAACATCCTGCCCTCGCTCGCGACCTCCTGGACGCGCAAGGGCACGGTGTGGACGTTCAAGCTCCGCACGGGCGTGAAGTTCCACAACGGCGCGGCGTTCTCGGCGACCGACGTCAAGGCCTCGATCGACCGCATGATGAAGATCGGCCAGGGCCTCGCCTACCTGCTCTACAACGTCAAGAGCGTCGCGGTCGTCAACCCGACGACCGTGAAGATCACCGCCAAGACGGCCAATCCGTGGCTGCCCGCCAACCTCGTGAAGGTCGGCATCGTCAGCGCGGCGGACATCAAGAGCCACGCCACGGGCGGCGACCTCGCCCAGGGCTGGTTCAAGGATCACGAGAACGGCACCGGCGCCTACAAGGTGCAGTCCAACACACCGGGGACGCAGCTCGTGCTGGCGCGCAACAAGGGCTGGTTCGGGAAGTTCTCGGCTCACCCGGTGGAGACGTTCATCGACCGCTTCGTGGTCGACGGCACGCAGCGCTTCATCGGGCTGAAGGGCGGCGACTACCAGCTCGCGGCGTTCATCTCGACCGACAACGCGCTGAGCCTCGACAAGAAGAAGTTCCATCTGGCCGTGGGCAACAACCTGTGGGCCTATCCGAACCTGAACTTCTCGCTCACCCAGGAGCCGACGAAGAACGCCGACTTCCGGGCGGCGCTGGTGGCGGCGTTCGACTACAAGGCGATGGTGGCGTACTACAAGGGCTACGCCTCGACCTCGAACGGCCCGATCCCGGGCTGGGTGCCGGGCTCGCCGAACGCCTCGCTGCCGAAGATCCAGCAGGACCTGAACAAGGCCAAGTCGCTGCTGAAGCAGTCCGGCATGTCGAAGACCTCGTTCGAGTGCCTCATCCCGACCGGCTCGCCCGACTACCCGTTCGTGGGCCAGGTGCTGCAGGCCTCCGCGGCCCAGATCGGCGTCACCGTGAAGCTGAGGACGGTGCCGGTGGCCCAGATCCCCGAGCTCATGAAGACCAACAAGGCGCCGTGCGCGGTGTACGGCGAGGCGAGCAACAGCCCCGACCCGATCCCGTTCTTCTCGGCACGCTACATCCCGGGCTCGTTCGCGAACCTCTACAACTACAAGAGCCCGCAGCTCCTCGCGCTGATGGCGAGGTACAGCGCGGCGACCAGCCCGGTGAGGCAGAAGATCCTGCTGCGGCAGATGTCCAAGATGGTCGCCGACACCCACATGGACCTGTGGACCGTCAGCCCGAAGAACGTCATCCCGATGCCCAACAGCGTGCAGGGCTACAAGGTCGACCCGTTCAACCTGATCAACGTCGACATCTCCGATCTCAGCTACACGCCGTGACCCGTGGTTGAGCCCCTGACAGGCACCGTCACCGACGTCCTCGCGACGGCCGTTGACGAGGCCGTGGTTCCGGGGCTCGTCGCGGTCGTTGCCGGCCCCGAGGGCCTGCGCTACGAGCAGGCCCTCGGGGTGCGCGACACGGCGGAGGGCGATCCGGTGGCGCTGGACACGGTCTTCCGGATCGCCTCCCAGACCAAGCTGCTCACGGCGATCAGCATCCTGCAGCTGGTCGAGCAGGGGCGGATCGGGCTCGACACGCCCGTGGGCGACGTCCTGCCGGCGTTCGACGAGCTTCCGGTGCTCGAGGGGTTCGACGGCGACGAGCCGCGGATCCGCCCGGCGCGCGGGCGCGCCACGCTGCGCCAGCTCCTCACCCACACGTCGGGGCTGGCCTACGACATCTGGAACGACGACGTCGACCGCTACCACGACGTCGGCAGCATCCCCCGCCTGCAGACCGGAAGCCGGGCCTCCTTCGCCATGCCCCTGGTCTCGGACCCCGGCACGCGCTTCAGCTACGGCACGAGCATGGACTGGGTCGGGCTGCTGGTGGAGCACCTCGACGGCCGGCCGCTCGAGCGCTACTGGCAGGAAGAGCTGTGCGATCCGCTGGGCTTGCCGGACACGACGCCGGCGCCGAGCGAGGCGCAGCGGGCCCGCATGGCCCCGGTGCACGTGCAGGACGCGGACGGCGCCTGGGTGCCGACGGCGATCGACTTCGCCCGCGACCCCGAGCTGTACGCCGGCGGGCACTGCCTCTACTCCACGGCCCACGACTACCTGCGCCTGCAGCGCATGGTGCTGCGCGGCGGCGAGCTCGACGGCCGCCGCTACCTGCAGCCCGAGACGGTCGAGGCCATGTTCCGGAACCAGATCGGCGAGCTCGGCCTCGGCACGATCGTGGCCGCGCACCTCGACGAGAGCCGCGACGTGCCGCTCGGCGAGCGCAAGTGGGGCCTCGGCATCATGGTCGAGCCCGACGGCGTCCACGGCGGGCGGGCGCCCGGCAGCGGCTCCTGGATGGGCGGCTTCAACAGCTTCTACTGGATCGACCCCGCGAGCCGGCTGACGGCGGCGCTGTACACCGCCACGGTGCCGTTCTACGACGCGCCGATCGTGGAGCTCGCGCTGGCCTTCGAACGCGCCGTCTACGCGGCCACCCCCACGATCCCAGGGAGCTGAGCGACCCGCATGTTCTACGAGCCGGCGACGCAGACCTCGGGCCTGCCCCACAACCCGTTCACCGCGTGCTGCGTGCCGCGGCCAATTGGCTGGATCTCGACCGTGAGCACGGCCGGCGTCCACAACCTGGCGCCCTTCGCGCAGTTCCAGAACGTGACCTTCGAGCCGCCGACGGTGCTCTTCTCGCACTGCGGCTGGCCGCGCAAGGACACGCTGGTGAACGCCCTCGAGACCGGCGAGTTCGTCTGGAACATGGCCACCTACGACCTGCGCGAGAAGGTCGCCGGGTCGGCGGCGACGTTCCCGCCGGACGTCGACGAGTTCGACGTGCTGGACATCGACGACGCTGCCGTCGAACATCGTCAAGGCGCGGCGGGTCGCGGCCTCGCCGGTGCACTTCGAGTGCCGGGTGCGCGAGTCGATCGACATCCCGAGCTCGATCCCCGAGGGCCGGCCACGATGGTCATCGCGCACGTCGTCGGCATCCACATCCGCGACGACGCCCTGACCGAGGACGGGCGCGTCGACGTGGCCGGGATCCGGCCGCTGGCCCGGCTCGGGTACCTCGACTACACCGCCGTGAGCGAGCTGTTCGAGGTGCACGCGGCGCCGCCGAACGGCCGCTACCAGCCCGACCCGAACCTGCGAGCGGACCCGTCGGGGCTGTTCCACATGCCGGAGGTGCAGCACGGCGGCTGAGGCCGCCGGCGAGCTCGACCGCGCCGCCGGAGCGCGCGCGCCCGGCGGTGCCGAGCTGTGGGCGCGGCTCCTCCTGCGCCGCCTCGGCTGGGGTCTCGTCGTGCTGCTGGCGATCGCCACGATCACGTTCTTCCTCAGCCACTACGTGCCGTCCGACCCGGCCGTGTACCTGGCGGGGCCGAACGCCACGACCGAGACGGTCAGCCACATCCGCGAGCAGTTCGGGCTCGACCGGCCGGTCTGGGTGCAGTACGGCAAGTACATGCAGAGCCTGCTGCAGGGCGACCTCGGCACCTCGCTGTTCACCAAGCGGCCGGTGTTCTCGGACATCGCCCGGACGCTGCCGGTGACCCTCGGGCTGATCATCCCGGCGTTCACGGTGTACGTCGTGCTGGCCACGTGCCTCGGGTTCGCCGCGGCGCTCGGCCGGGGCAAGGCCCGCAACCTGTTCGTCGGGCTGGTGACGATGATCGCCAGCGCGGCTCCGGTCTACTGGATCGCGCTGGTGCTGCAGTTCTTCTTCTACTACAAGTGGCACTGGCTGCCGAGCGGCGGCCAGCACTCGGTGACCGGCTCCGGGCCCGAGACGATCACCCGGGTCGACTGGCTCGACTCGATCCTGACGCTGAACGCCGGGACGTTCTGGGACTCGGTGCAGCACCTCGTCCTGCCGATGACCGCGGTGGTGCTCGGCCTGCTCGCCGTCGGCACCCGGCTGATGATCGGGGCCGTCGAGGAGGAGCTCGACAAGGCCTACGTGCGGACGGCCCGGGGCAAGGGGCTGCCCGAGCGCAAGATCCTGCTCAAGCACGTCCTGCGGGCGGTGATCAACCCGTTCGTGACCGTGACCGGGGTGCAGTTCGGCTACCTGATCACGTACACGATCCTGGTCGAGGTCGTGTTCACCTGGCCCGGCATGGGCTACTACCTCGACCAGTCGATCCAGATCAACGACTACGCCCCGATCATCGGCGTGACGCTGGTCGCGGCGGCCGGGTTCGTGCTGATCTCGCTGGTCTCGGACGTGATCTACCACCTCGTCGACCCGCGGATCGAGCTGTCGTGAGCGTCGTCGCCAGGACCTCGGAGAGCACCCGGCGGCTGTACGCCCGGCCGACGGTCTCGGGGGTGCTGGCGGGCATCGCGTCGGCGTTCCTGCTCGCTGCTGGCGCTGGTCGTGGCGTTCCCGGGCCTGTTCTCGCCGAAGAACCCGACCGCGATCGACATCGTCAACCGGCTGAAGCCCCCGAGCTCGGCCCACCTCCTGGGCACCGACGAGCTGGGCCGCGACCTCCTCTCGCGGGTGGCCTTCGGGGCCCGGAACTCGATCGGGGTGTCGCTGCTCGTGGTGATCGTGGCGGTGCTGATCGGGCTCCTGGTCGGCACGCTCGCCGGCTGGTGCGGGGGGCGGATCGACGGGTTGCTGATGCGGATCGTCGACCTGTTCCTGGCGTTTCCGGCGTTCGTGCTGGCGATGGCCCTGGCGGCAGCGCTGCAGCCGGGCCTGCGCAGCGTCACGATCGCCCTGGCGCTGGTCTGGTGGCCGGGCTACGCGCGGCTGGTGCGCGGGGCGGTGCTCGGGCTCAAGCACGCCGGGCACGTCGAGGCGGCCGAGGCGCTCGGGCTGCCGCGGAGCAGGATCATCCGCCGGCACGTGCTGCGCTTCGTGTGGCGCGACCTCAACGTGCGGGCCACGGCCGACGTGGGGTACGCGCTGATGGCGGTGACCGCCCTCTCGTTCCTCGGCCTGGGCGCCCAGTCGCCGACGCCCGAGTGGGGCCTGCTGATCCGCTCGTCGGCGGACTACTTCTACATCGCCTGGTGGTACATGGCGTTCCCCGGGCTCGCGGTGACGCTGACGGCGATCTCGCTCTCGATCCTTGGCGACTGGTTCGCGTCGAGGGCCCCGCGGTGAGCGCGATCCTCGAGGTCGAGGGGCTCGAGGTGCAGCTACCCCGGCACCGTCAGGCCGGCCGTGGCCGGCGTGGATCTCGAGCTGCACGAGGGCGAGATCCTGTGCGTGGTCGGCGAGTCGGGCTCCGGCAAGAGCACCCTCGCGCTGGCCTGTCTGCGCCTGCTGGCCGAGGGGACCGACGTCCACGGCAGCATCCGGCTCGACGGCCGCGACCTGCTGACGCTGGGGCACCGGGAGCTGCGGTCGCTGCGCGGGCGCGAGCTCGGGTTCGTCTACCAGGACGCGCTGGCCGCGTTCAGCCCGCTGTGGACGGTCGGCAACCAGATCGCCGAGACGGTGCGGGCGCACGAGGACGTGTCCCGCAAGGAGGCGTGGCGGCGGACGGTCGAGCAGCTCGCCCAGGTGCGGGTGCCCGACCCCGAGCGGATCGCCCGCTCCTACCCGCACGAGCTGAGCGGCGGGCAGCGCCAGCGGGCCGCGCTGGCGATGTCGCTGGTGCTGCGGCCGCGGGTGCTGATCGCCGACGAGCCGACCAGCGCGCTCGACGCGACGACCGGCGCCCACCTGCTGGCGCTGCTGAAGCAGCTGCAGACCGAGCTCTCGCTGTCGGTGCTCCTGATCACCCACGACATGCACGTGGTCGAGCTCGCCGCCGACCGGATCGCGGTGATGTACGCCGGGCTGATCGGCGAGATCGGAGACCGCCAGGCGGTGTTCGAGCAGCCGCGCCACCCGTACACCCGCGCGCTGATCGCCTCGCTCGACCTGGAGCGCGAGCGCGGCACGCTCGAGGGCGTTCCCGGCGCGCCGCCCGGGCTGAGCCAGCGCCTCGACGGCTGCCCGTTCTGGCCGCGCTGTCCGCGCGCGGACGAGTCGTGCCGGATGGCCGTGCCGGCACCGCGGCCAGTTGGCCACTCGGTCGTTCGCTGCCACCACCCGTACGTGTCCGCCGGCGACGAGGTCGATGTCCACGCCCATCGTTGAGTGCCTCGGGGTCTCGCGGACGTTCGCGGTGAAGCGCGGCGGCCGCTCGTTCACGGTCCGGGCCGTCGACGACGTGAGCCTGGCGCTCGGCGCCGGCACGACGCTCGGGCTGGTGGGGGAGAGCGGCTCGGGGAAGTCGACGCTCGGCCGGATCATCCTGTCGCTGCTCGAGCCGAGCGCCGGGGAGGTGCGGATCGACGGCCAGGCCGCGGGCAGGCCGCGAGGGCGGCGCCGGCGCGAGCTGCGCCGCCGCCTGCAGGTCGTCTCCCAGAACCCGTTCTCGTCGATGAACCGGAAGGACACGATCGAGACGATCGTGACCGAGGCCCCGATCGCCCACGGGATGCTCGAGCGGCGGGCCCGCACCGCCCGCGCCGAGGAGATCCTGGCCAGCGTCGGCCTGCCCGCCGACCTGCTGCGGACGCGCCCTGGCCAGCTGTCCGGCGGCCAGCTGCAGCGCATCGCGATCGGCCGGGCGCTCGCGCTCGAGCCGGAGCTGGTGGTCTGCGACGAGGTGACGTCGGCGCTCGACGTGTCGGTGCAGGCACAGATCCTGAACCTGCTGCACGCCGTCCAGCAGCGCACCAACGTGGCCTACGTGTTCATCTCGCACGACCTGCACGTCGTCCGGCACGTCAGCGACGTGGTGGCCGTGATGTACGCCGGCCGAGTGGTCGAGCAGGGCGATGCGGCCACGGTCTGGGATGACCCGCAGCACCCGTACACGCGCGAGCTCGTGCGCGTCGCCCGGGCGGAGCGAGGGGTGGCGATCGCAACGGTCGACGCGGGGGAGGGCGCGTCGCTCCCGGCCGGCGGCTGCAGCTACCGGGCGTCGTGTCCGCTGCGCGAGGCGGTCTGCGAGGAGCTCCGGCCCGAGCTGCGGGACGCGCCGAGCGGGGCTCGCGCGGCCTGCCACGTCGTCACGCGCGAGGAGGCACGCGTCTCGTAGGCTTGCCCGCGTGACGCTCCGGGTCGGGATCATCGGGGTCGGCCGGATCGGCTCGATGCACGCCGATCTGCTGGCGTTCCAGGTCCCCGGCGCCGTGGTGAGCTGCATCCACGACGCCGACGCGGCGCGGGCTGCGGCGATCGCCCTGCGGGCCGGCGGCGCGAGGGTCGCGCCGAGCATCGACGCCCTGCTCGGGGCCGACGACGTCGATGCCGTGGCCATCTGCTCGTCCACCGACACCCACGCCGACCTGATCGCGGCCGTCGCGGCGGCGGGCAAGCCGATGTTCTGCGAGAAGCCGATCTCGCTCGAGCTCGCCGACGTCGACCGCGCCCTGGCGGCGGTCGAGCAGGCGGGCGTCCTCCTGATGGTCGGCTTCAACCGCCGCTTCGACCCGGCGCACGCGTCGGTGCGCGAGGCGGTGGCCTCGGGCGCCGTCGGCGACGTCCACGTCCTGCGGATCACGAGCCGCGACCCCGATCCGCCGCCGCTGGCCTACGTGCGGGTGTCCGGCGGGATCTTCCTGGACATGACGATCCACGACTTCGACATGGCCCGGTTCGTGACCGGGAGCGAGGTCGAGGAGGTGTACGCGCGCGGCGAGGTGCGCGATCGACCCGGCGTTCGGCGAGGCCGGCGACGTCGACACGGCGGTGGTGACGCTGCGCCACGCCGACGGCGCGCTCACGCTGATCGACAACAGCCGCAGGGCGGTCTACGGCTTCGACCAGCGGGTGGAGGCGTTCGGCTCGCTCGGCGCGGCGAGCTCCGAGAACGCGGCTGCGCACGCCGGGCTGCTGCGCAACGCGGCCGGTGGCCAATTGGCCAGGCTGCCCACGTTCTTCCTCGAGCGCTACGTCCCGAGCTACCTGGGCGAGTGGCAGGCGTTCGTCAGCGCGGTGCGCGAGGGCGGCCCGTCGCCGGTCAGCGGCGCCGACGCGCGCGCTCCGCTGGCGATCGGCCTGGCCGCCTGGCGGTCGCTGCGCGAGGGACGCGTGGTCCGGGTCTCCGAGATCGGCTAGGGGCGAGGGTGCGCCTTCTCGTCACCGGCGGTTCCGGCTTCGTCGGGAGCAACGTGGCGCGCGTCGCGGCCGATCGGGGCCACGCGGTGGTGTGCGTCGGTCGCTCGCTGCCGTCGATCCCCGACCCCCGCTGCGAGTACGTGACGGCAGACCTGACCGACGCCGACGCGACCAGCGCCTGCGTGCAGGACGCGACCCCGGACGTGGTGGTGCACGCCGCGATCCTCAACGACATGACGGCGATCTACGCCGACCGCCGGGCCGGCTGGGAGGCGTACGTCGGCAGCACCCGCGCGCTCGCGGACGCGGCCAACGACGGCGGCGCGGCGCTCGCGTACGTGTCGACCGACTGGGTCTTCGACGGCACCCAGGGCGGCGCCGACGAGCGGACGCCGCCGAACCCGATCAACCTGTACGGGGCGCTCAAGGCGTTCAGCGAGCTGGTGGTGCACGAGCGGGCCGAGCGCGGCCTCGTCGCGCGGGTGGCCGGCGTGATGGGGACGCACCGCACCCAGCGCGCGATGCCGCGCTCCCAGGACGCAGGCTTCGGCTACTTCGTCGCCTCGCTGGTGGACGCCCTCTCGGCCGGCGAGCCGTTCGTGGTCTGGACGAGCGACGCGATCAACATGCGGGCCACGCCGAGCCTGGCGAGCGAGTCTGCGGCCATGCTGGTCGCCCTCGTCGAGGGCGATCACACCGGGACGTTCCACTGCTGCGGCGGCGAGGCGACGACCAGGATGGAGCTCGCCCGCGCGGCCGCCGAGGTGTTCGAGCTCGACCCCGGGCTCCTGCGCGACGGCCCGCCCGATCCGGCCGGGATCCCACCGGCGCCGATCCCGTACGACACGTCGCTGCGCGCCGAGCGAACGGCCGAGACGATCGGCTACGAGCTCCCAACTGTGCGCGACCTGTTGCGGCGGTTCCGCGCCGAGCGCGAACGCGCCTGACGCTGTGGGTGATCGAGAAACCGAGAGGCAGTACTCTCACGTCCCATGACCAGACGACGCGCACTCCGCTTCGCCGCTGTCCTCCTCGGCGCCGCGGCCCTCTCTGTTGCCGCGGCCCCGGTGCAGGCGGCGCCGATCACCAGCTATCCGCTCCCAGGCGCCACCCTGTTTCCTGAAGGCTTCGGCTGGGACGCCTCGACTGGCAACGTCTTCGTGGGCGGGCTCACCGACGGCTCGGTGGTCAGCTTCAACGTGAACGACGCCGCGTCGGCCTCGGTCTTCTCGGCCGGCGGGTCGGACGGCCGCACCCAGACGCTCGGCGTGCGCGCCGACCACGGCATGGTCTACGTCGCCGGCGGCGCCTCGGGCAAGGTGTGGATCTACGACGAGGCCACGGGCGCGCTGAAGGCCACGCTGTGGGACGGCCGCACCGACGGCCTGCTCAACGACTTCGCCTTCCTGCCCGACGGCACGGCATTCGTGACCGACACGCTGCAGCCGATCCTGTGGCGCATCGCCCCGGACTCCACGGGCGCGCTGCAGATCACGGAGTGGCTGGACTTCACGGGCACCGCGTTCCAGTACACGCCGGGCGCGCCCGAGGCCGACGGCATCGTCGCCGCCCCGAGCGGGCGCTACCTGGTCGTCAACTCGCTGAGCTCGGGCAAGCTCTTCCGGGTCGGCGTCGCCGACAAGAGCGTCCTGCAGATCGACACCGGCGGGGCCGACCTCACCAACGCCGACGGCATGGACCTGCACTCCAGGGATCTCTACGTGGTGCGCAACGCCAACAACGAGATCGTGCGCCTGGCGCTCGGCCCGAACGCCGGCAAGGCCGTCGTGCTGTCGCGGACCAGCGATGCGTCGTGGCTGTTCCCGACCTCGGCGATCATCACTGGCAGGCGCATGCTCGTCCTGAACTCGCAGCTGAACCTGATCTTCAGCGGCGGTGGCGGCTCGCCGACGCTGCCGTTCACCGTCTCGAGCGTCCCGAGGCCGTAGTCAGGAGCCGGCGGGGCGGGCCACCAGCGCCTCGCCCCGCCGGCATCCCGACCGCCCTAACTCGTTACCGGTGACCGGCTGGTGAAGCCGTAGCCGGTTCACCTCGATCGGGTGACGAGAGCGGAACGGGCCAGCCGTGATGGTGCTGGCATGACCGAGAGCGCCGCATCCGGGGCGGGCATCGCCCTGCCCGAGAGCCCCGTCGCCTCCGCCCGGCGGCTGATCGCGCCGCTCGCGCTCGCGCAGTTCATCTGCAGCTTCGCCGGCTCGAACATGAACGTGATGATCAACGACATCAGCCAGGACCTGGACACGACGGTCAAGGGTGTCCAGACGGCCATCACGCTCTTCCTGCTGATCATGGCCATCCTCATGATCCCGTGCAGCAAGCTCACCGACCGCTGGGGCCGCAAGCGGTGCTTCCTGATCGGCCTGGCGCTGTACGGCGTCGGCGCGCTCGTGAGCGCGATCTCGCCCAACCTCGGCGTGCTGATCCTGGGCAACTCGGTGCTCGAGGGCGTCGGGACGGCCCTCCTCATCCCGCCCGTCTACATCCTGGCGACGCTGTGGTTCACGGACCTCACCCGGCGCGCCTGGGCGTTCGGCGTGATCAGCGGGCTCGGCGGCATCGGCGCCGCTGCAGGCCCGCTCATCGGCGGCGTGATCGCCACCGTCATCAGCTGGCGGGCCGCGTTCGTCTTCCAGGCGGTGATCGTCGCCGTGATCGTCCTGCTGAGCCGGCGGCTCGAGGACCCGCTGCCGGCCGACCCGGGTCGATACTTCGACTCCGTCGGCGCCATCCTGTCGGGCGTCGGGCTGTTCTGCCTCGTGCTCGGCATCCTGCAGGCCGGCACCAACAACTCCCTCCTCGTGCTGCTCGTGGTCGTGGGTGCCGGCTTCCTCGTCGCCTTCTTCCTCTGGATCCGCTCGCGCGAGCGGGCCGGCAAGGAGGCGCTGCTCTCGACGGGGCTCTTCCGCAACAAGACCTCGAACCTCGCCCTCGTGACCCAGAACGTGCAGTGGCTCATGCTCATGGGCACGTCGTTCACGGTGTCCGTCTACCTGCAGACGGTGCGCGGCTACAGCTCGATCAAGACCGGCGTCGTCTTCACCGCCGCGACGCTCGGGCTGCTGTTGGCCTCGCTGGCCGCCGAGCGCTTCGCCACGCGGCGCTCGCAGAAGCTCCTGATCGTCGCGGGCTTCGTGGTCACGATCGTGGGGATCGTGATCCTGATCGCGCTCGTCGAGGAGTCGACGAGCGTGTGGGCGTTCGTCCCGGGCCTGTTCCTGACCGGCTTCGGTCTGGGCGGGATGCTGACGCCCTCGGTCAACCTCGTCCAGTCCGCGTTCCCCGAGGCGCAGCAGGGCGAGATCTCGGGCCTGTCGCGCAGCGTCTCGAACCTCGGGTCGTCGCTGGGCACGGCGATCGCCGGCACGATCCTCATCTCGGTCGTCACGCACGGCAACCGGGCCTACGGCTGGGCGATGGCCTCGCTCGCCGTGTTCGGGCTCATCGGGCTCGTCGCAGCGCTCGGCCTGCCTGGCAGGCTCGGAACGCGCCGCACCGACGCCACCGCACCGCCTGCGTGAGGACGGAGGATCGCCGACTCCGAAGTGTCGTGACGGCCGCCAGCCATACCGAACCATCTGTGCGTGCGGGGCAGGCGGTGCGACAGCTCCCATCGAATGCTCAGCGAGCCCGGGTTGGTGGTCGGGTACCTTCGGTGGGTGCTCTTCCTGGTCTTCGGGTCCAGCGGCGCCGGCAAGACAGTCGTGTTGAACGAGCTGCGCGGGCGCGTGGACGGTGTCGAGCTGCACGACTTCGACGAGATTGGCGTGCCGCGTGGCGCCGACATCGCCTGGCGTCACCGAACCAATGAGCGCTGGGTGCAACGGGCGCTGCGCCTGCAGGCCGATGGCACCGACTTGCTGTTGGCAGGTCAGACGCCGCTTGGAGAGCTGCTCGCGGCGCCGTCGGCTCCCGCGCTCGACGGCGTCGCCGCCTGCCTGCTCGACTGCGATGACGAGACTCGCTTGGCGCGTTTGCAGGCACGTGGCCCGGAGTGGCTCGAGCGAACCGGCGCGGAGCTCTCGAGCTACATCGGCTGGGCCGCATGGATGCGCGGGCACGCCGCCGACCCCGCACACCGGCCGGAAGTCATTCGGCATCCAGCCTCGGACGCCGAGATGGTCTGGTCGAATTGGAGCGACTGGCGTGCCGGCGACCCTCGCTGGCGCGTGCACGTGGTCGACACGTCGGCGATACCGGTGGAGGATGTGGCGGATGAGCTCGCCGCCTGGATCGTGGCGGAGCGAGTGAGACGCTCCCGCTGGGTGACCCGCGACGTCTGAGGTGGGCGCTGGCCCAGCGCTCGGTCCGGCGCGGACGACGTCGGCCAGCCCGACGCGACTTCGGCTCACCGTCGCCGTGGCGGCTCGCCCACGGCTACTTCGAACGCGTCACGAGTCCCGTAAGCACGCTCGGCCGCGCCACGCGCTCACGTGTGGCCATGCTGGCCAGTGCGCCGTCGGCGCGCCGGCATGGAGTAGCAACTCAGCGCCGCAGCTTCCTGCCAATGGCGCGGCCGACGTCCTCGCTGCGGCGTCCAGACAAGAGGAACCAGCCGTATCCGCCGAGGCCGATCAGGCAGATCAGCGCGAGAAGCCAATCACCGACAGAGAAAAAGCCGCCGGCAATGAAGAGGCCAAGGCAGATGCTCCAGATGCCCGAGAGTCGGCTCACGGGCGGGCTCGGACGGCGGAACCTTGATCGCTACTTCCGCGGAGGTGGCCCGGCCGGGACTCGTTTCGAGACGCCGTCGCCCGAAGCGAGCTTCCTGGCCATGCGCGCGCTCGTCAAGAGTGCGGGCGCGTTCCCCGGGGAACACCGGACCGCGGAACGTGCGGTTTCCTGCGGCCTCGTGCGGCTTGCCGGTCGTCCAGCCGACGACCTAAGATCCGCTCAACCAAACCAGAAAACCGCGTGAGAGCGGCCCAAGCGGGCGATCGGGATCGAACCGACATCATCGGCTTGGAAGGCCGATGCTCTACCATTGAGCTACGCCCGCAGCGCCACTGGACGGTAGCGCAGGCGGGGTGGGGGAGCGTCTCGGAGGAGCAGGCTTTGGGGCAGTCGAACGCGCTCGACGCGCTATCCGGTGTGCTGACCAGCGGGGCGTCCGTCCCGGCGTTGGACGCATCCGGGAACGGGGTCGTGCTGGACGTCCTCCGCGTGGAGGACGAGACCATCGCGGCCGAGGCTCGCGGCCTCGAGGCTGGTGACATCCTCACCGCGCGCCTGTCCGACGGGCAGCTGGTGTGGTTCCTGCAGCTCGTGGTGCTCTCGGTGGCGGACTCCGTCGCCCGGCTGACGGTGGCCGCGTCGCTCCCGGTGCGCAGCGAGCGCTGGATGGAGCGGGTGCCGTACAGCGCGACGGTCCGGGTGCGGCGGTCGGACGGCCGCGAGCACGAGGCGCGCCTGTGCGACGTCTCGCCGCTCGGCGCCCGGCTCGTGCTCCCCGAGAGCGCGCGCATGGACGAGACGCTCGACGTCCGCGTGTCGGCCGACGGTGGCGACGTCGCCCTGCGGTTGAAGGTCGTGCGGGCCGGGCCGGACGGCGAGGTCGCCGGCGAGGTCGTGGCGCTCGCGCCCGACGACTGGGTCCGGCTCGAGCGGCTGCTCGTCGCGGCCGGGTGAGCACCGCCGAGGAAGCCGACCAGCCGCGGCTGGTCCTGGTCACCGGCGCGACCGGCTACGTCGGGCGCCGGCTCCTCCCGCTCCTTCTCGGCGCGGGCGTGCGCGTTCGCGCGCTGGCGCGCGACCCCGGCGCGGCCCGGTTGCCGGACGGCGTCGACGCGGTCCGCGGCGACATCACCGAGCCCGGCTCGCTGCCGCCGGCGCTCGAGGGCGTCGCCGTCGTGGTGCACCTCGCGGCGGTCACGGCGGACCGGAAGGCGCCGCCTGGCGGCTACGACGCCGTCAACGCCGACGGCACCGCTGCCCTGGCACGCGCCGCGGCGGCCGCGGGCGTGCAGGGCCTCGTGCACATGGGCGGCATCGACACCGGCAGCGGCACGCCCGGGCCGTACCTGGCCGGCCGCCGGCGGGGCGAGGCGGCGATCCGCGACAGCGGCGTCCCGTGGGCGCTGCTGCAGCCGTCGATCATGTTCGGCGGCGAGGACGCCGCGTTCGTGAAGGCGATGCGCGACCTCGTGCGCCTCGCGCCCGTCGTTCCCGTGCCCGGGGACGGCCGGGTCCGCCTGAACCTGATCCACGTCGACGACGTCTGCGCGTGTCTCGTCCAGCTGGCCACGGCCGAGTCGCTCGCCGGCCGCGCCTACCCGATCGGTGGCGCCGAGATCCTGACCTACGACGAGGTGCTCGACGTCGTCGGTCAGGCGCTCGGCAAGGAGAAGGTGCGCAAGCTGCACGTCCCGACCGGCCTCGTCGGCGCCCAGGCCCGGCTCCTGCAGGTGCTGCCGCGCCCGCCGGTGACCCCGGCAGCCCTCGAGCTGTTCGCGGCGGACAACGTCGCCGAGCCCAACACGATCCGCGACGTCTTCGGCATCGAGCCGCAGGGGTTCGGCGCGTACGTTCGAGCGCACGGCCTGACCGGTTGATGGTGGTCGGAGCAGGCCACGGCCTGCCCCGACCGGTGTCGTACGCCCCCCGCTGCAAGGCAGACCGCAGTCCGCCTCCGAAACCACGCTACGACGATTCCGGCGGACGTACCAGGGTCGCCTGACGAAACTCGACCATCGATCGGTTCTGCCAGCACGAACGTCCAGCATGGCCGGAAAACGGCGATCGAGTGGCCCGAGGGGTAGACTCCGCCCAGACGGGCGTGTAGCTCAGTGGAGAGAGCGGCGGCCTTCTAAGCCGTTGGTCGCAGGTTCGAGTCCTGCCACGCCCGCTTTCCCGGGCCCGTCACGACCTCGGCGGCGGTGCGGCCAGCCGCTCGCCGGTGGTCGGGTCGAGGTACAGCCTCCTGGCCTTCGGGCCGCTGAACGAGAACAGGTTCTCGAGCGAGCCGGCGACCGCGTCAGAGCACTGGTCGCCGATCGGCCGAGATTCCAGTTGTCCTCGATGAAGCGGAGGATCGACGACTGGTCGGTCAGCGTGTGGTCGACGAAGTTCTTCTTCGCGAAGGGCGAAACGATCAGGAGCGGCAGCCGCGGGCCGTAGCCGCAGCGATCCAGGTACGCCCCGGCTCCCGGCGTGCCGCCGCAGCGGCCAGGGCCCGAGTAGGCGTCGGCCGGGGTCGTTGGACTTGCTGACGATCGTCGGGGCCGCATGGTCGTACCAGCCGTCGGAGTCGTCCCACGGAGATGATCATGGCGGTCGACGTGCCAGACGCGTAGCTGCTGGAGCTCGGTTGATCAGGCCAACGACGAGCAGGCTGCTCGCGAGGGGATCCGAGTAGCCGGCATGGCCGTCCTGATACCGGCCGCCTTCAGGAAGGTCACGCTCGGCAGTTTTCCGGCCCGAAGCGGCGGTCCAGAAGTCGGCGAGGTCGTATTGATGGTTCGCCTGGTCGGTCTGTCCGATCATGGTGAAAGAGGTCGGAGGCAGGTGGTGGGGGTTGGACGTCGACGCGTAGAACTGGAAGGGCTCGTGGTGCTGGATGTAGTCGCGCCTTCGGGCCGCCGACGTTCGACGTGGGTGGCGCCGCAGATGGCGAGCCCGCGGCCGTGTGGCCGCGTCGGAGCGAAGCCGCCCTGGAACCAGCCCCAGGTCACGCCCTTGGCGTTCAAGAGGTCGCCGACGTTCGTGCCGCTCATCCCGACCGTTCTCGGTTGTCGCAGTCGTCGTAGAGCGGCTGGGGATCGCCGATCATCGTCCGTTGACGACTCGTCGCCTCGAGCGGCTGGTTGAAGATGATTGACGCCGTGCGTCTGGCCCGAGATGAGGTTGATGCGCGCCCGGCGTCGACGGTCCGAAGTTGGTCCCGAACGAGTTGTCGTTGAGCACGAAGTTCTGCGCGTAGTTCCAGAGGCCAGTGACCGTGTTTCCGTCGTAGTACCCCATGACGAGGTCGCCTGGCAGGCTCGAGCGCGTGCCCGTGAACTGCGACGAACGGGTCCATCAGGCCGCCGTGGAACGCTTTCTGCTCGTCCGTGTACTCGTGGTCCTGGTCGAGCCGAAGTGCAGTAGCGGCTGCCCAGCGCTCGGGGTCGATTCGGTCGTCGAGGAGCACCGGCGCGGCCGTTGACCGCCGGCGTTCCCGCAGCGCCGTGAACGGCGGCTCGCCCGGCAGGTTGCGGGCAACCGGGTAGGTGCCGAATAGTGGTCGAACGAGCGCGTTCTCGTCGAAGATCACGACCACGTGCTTGATCGGCGTGGCGGTCGGCGCCGACCGCGCCTCGAGCCGGCGAGCTGCTCGCCGCGGCGGCCGACGCCGCGAGGCCCCCCGCAACCAGCGCCAGCGCGATGACCCGTGCTCACTCCGTCCTCGACGGGGCGGACGGGAGAGCGCCGGCGGTCAAGGGTGACGGCACGGCGCAGATCCGGTGACCAGGTGGTGACGTCACCGCGAGGTGAGTGGGCTCCGGCCCGCCTCCCCTGCGCTCAGGAGAGGATGCCGAGGCCGCGCGCCCGGGCCAGCGCCTCGAGCCGCGAGTGCGAGTCGAGCCGGTGCAGGAGCCGGGCCACGTGGTTTCGGACGGTGGTGCGGGTGAGGTGCAGGCGGGCCGCGATCTCGTCGGTGCTGACGCCGGCGTCGAGCAGCCGCAGGATCTCGACCTGGCGGACGGTCAGCGCGGTCCCGGCCGGCCAGGTGATCGCCGTGCCGCCCGGGGAGGCTGCGGGATCGGCGGCGAGCAGCGCCTCGACGACGGCCGGCGCGAGCTGGGAGCCTGCCGCCCGCCGGATCTCGGCGCGGGCCGAGTCGCGGTCGAGCGCCGTGCGGTACGGCCGCGGCCGGCTGATCGCGTCCCACACCTCGGCGGCCGCCAGGATCGCCGCGCCGTCGGGAATCGACGCGCCGGCGAGCCCGTCGGGGTAGCCGGCGCCGTCGTAGCGCTCGTGGTGGTGCCGGATCCAGCGCGCCTGATCGGCGGGGAGGACGTCGGCGACGAGCTCGGCGCCGACGACGACGTGCTCCTGCATCGTGGCCCGCTCGACGTCGGTGAACGCCGACGGCTTGCACAGGAGCGCGTCGGACACCCGGAGCATGCCGACGTCGTGCAGCAGCGCCGCCTCCTCGAGCTGCAGGATCGCGGTCGCCGGCCAGCCGAGGCGGCGGGCGATCGACGTCGCGAGCCGGGCGACCCGGCGAGCGTGGCCCTCGGTGAACGGCTGGCGTTCGTCGACCAGGCGGACGAGCCGGCCGAGCGCTCCGACGGCCCGGGCCCGGTCGACGCGCTCGGGCGTGCGCTGGCGCGGGTCGGGCACGGCGCCCGCCACGAGCTGGGCGATCCGCTCGAGCGACGCCAGCGGCGGCGGCCGCAGCGGCTCGTCGTGGGTCCGGGCGACGACCAGCATGCCCCAGGTGCGCGGGCCGACGACGATCGGCAGGGCGATCGACTCGAGCACCGCCAGCGGCGGGCCGTCCTCGCGCTCGTCGACGACCGTGTAGGTCGAGACGTGGGCGGGCTTGCCGCTGGCCGCGGCCTTGACGCTGCTGCCGACGGGCGGGAGCACGATCCGCCGGCCGAGCAGCTCGCTGCCCTGGCCGATGGCGCTCATGAACGTCGCCTCGGCCGGCCCTTCGAGCCGGAGCACCGCGCCGGCGTCGGCGGCGCACAGCCGCATCGTCTCGCGCACCACCAGGTCGAAGACCTCGCTGGGGGGCCGGCGCCGGGCGACGGCCGCGCCGACGCGGCCGAGGACCGCGTCGAGATCTGCCTGCTCGTCCTCGGAGTCGATGCGCCGCGCGGTGAAGACGACGCCCATGACGACGTCGTCGTCGAGCACGAGCTGCGAGTCGACGATGACCGGGAACCGCTCGCCGTCGCGGTGGCGGTAGAGCAGCGGATGCCGGCCGCGGCCGACGGCCATCACGTCTGCGCCGACCGCGTCGGCGCGCCCGCGCTCCTCGTCGGGGATCCACGGCCAGCTGTCGCCGCTCTGCAGGAGCTCGGGCTCGTCGAAGCCGGTCAGCTCGCAGAAGGCTGCGTTGGCGTGCACCACGGCGCCGCTGCGGTCCATGAGAACCGCCGGATCTCGGACGACATCGATCAGTGCCGCAGACAGCGAGCCGCGGCGTGCAGTGCAGCGCTGCAGGGAAGACGGGGGGTCTCCGTCGACTGGAGGACGTTGTGTGCCGGCGCGACTCTAGCGTCTCCGGCGGTCGGACACGGCGGATGGGACGGTACGCGATGGACCGTCGTGCGCTGCGGACTATCGGGTGGGCGCCGTCGGGCGCCGGCGGGCCGCGTCGTGCTCGGTCGGTGAGGGAGAACGTCATCACGACCTCGGTGCCGCCGGCCTGGGCTGCCGGGCGGATCTCGTGGTGCGTCGTGAGCGTGCCGATGAGCGACAGCCCGAGACCCGCGCCGGGGCTCTCGGACTCGCGGCCCATGCCGCCGCCGTAGTCGCGGACGATGACCTCGACCGACTCGCCGGGCACGGCGCGGGCCTCGACCTCGAACTCGCCGGCCTGGGGCGTCGGGTAGGCGTGCAGGACGACGTTGGCGCAGGCCTCGGTCACCGCCAGGCGCAGGTTCGCGCGCACGTGCAGCGGGACGTGCAGCCGGCCGCACAGCTCCTCGACGGCGTGCCGCGCAGTCCGCACGCTGGCCCGCTCGACCGGCAGCCGAAGCGACATCGAGAGGTCCTGGTGGGCGTCCTCGGCGGTCGCCGGTCGGCGCGGTGACGCAGCGCACGAACAGCATCCCGACGTCGTCTGCGAGGTCGCCGCCGTTGGCCTGCTTCACGCGCTCGAGCAGGACGTCGAGCGCGCGGTCGGTGATGCGCGCGGGCACGGGCGCGAGCGAGGAGAGCTCGTTGGCCAGTCGCCGGGCGCCGAAGCGCTGCGAGCTCGACGGCCCGTCGAGACCCTCGACGAGGCCGTCGGTGTACAGGAGCAGCGACCACTCCTCGGGCAGCGCGATCGCGCCGGCGTCCCAGGTCGGCTCGGGCAGCATGCCGAGCGGCGCCCCGATCGGCACGACCAGGCTGGCGACGCCGTCGGCCAGGAGCAGCGGCGCCGGGTGGCCGGCGAGCGAGCAGGTGAGCGTGCGGCGGTCGGACTCGATCCAGGCGGCGCAGACGGTGACGAAGCTCTCGGCCGAGGAGCGCTCGCGCACCAGCACCTCGTCGAGGGTCGGGAGGACGCGGTCGTCCGGCATCCCGCCGAGCACCAGCCCGCGCCAGGCGGAGCGCAGGCGTGGCGCCGATCGCGGCGGCCTCCGGGCCGTGGCCCGAGACGTCGCCGATCAGCAGGGCGACGCGGCCGTCGGGCACCTCGATGGCGTCGAGGAAGTCGCCGCCGAGCAGGAGCCGGTCCTCGCCGGCCCGGTAGCGGGTCGCCACCAGCAGGCGGGGATCGGTGAGCTCGAGCGACGGCAGCAGGTTCGCCTCGAGCCGCGCGTGGAGCTCTGCGACCTCGTACTGGGCCGACCGCTCGGCGGCCATCGCCGTGGCCCGGGCCTCGGCCTCGCGGCGCGCGGTGACGTCCTCGATCATCACCAGCGCCTGCGGCGGCGCGGAGCCGACGTGCAGCGGCGACGCGGAGGCCAGCACGAAGCGCGGGCTGCCGTCGGCGTGGCGCACGCAGGCCTCGATCGGCCCGGCGCCGCCGCCGAGCAGCTCGGACAGCTCGCGGTGCTCGCCGAGCTCGAGCAGCTGGCCAATTGGCCAGCCGACGAGCGCGCTGGCCGGCTGGCCGCTCAGGCGCGCGAGCGAGCGGTTGGCCGCCGACAGCCGCCCGGCGGCGTCGACGATGCCGATCCCGAGCGGCGCGTCCTCGAACGCCGCGCGGAACCGCTCCTCGCTGTCGCGCAGGGCGGCGTCCTTCTCGTGCAGGTCGACGAACACCGAGACCTTCGAGCGCAGCACCGCCGGGTCGAACGGCTTCGTCAGGTAGTCGACCGCGCCGGACGCATAGCCCCGGAAGACGTGCTCGGTGTCGGTGCTGAGCGCCGTCAGGAAGATGATCGGGATGTGCTTCGTCCGCTCGAGGCGCTTGATGTAGTCGGCGGTCTCGAACCCGTCCATCCCCGGCATCTGGACGTCGAGCAGGATCACGGCGACGTCGTCGGTGAGCAGCTTCTTGAGCGCCTCGTCGCCGGACAGGGCGCGCATCAGCGGGCGGCCGATCGGCTCGAGCACCGCCTCGAGCGCCAGCAGGTTCTCGGGCCGGTCGTCGACCAGGAGGATGCTCGCGGTCACTGGCCACGGCTCAGCTGCCCGGCGCCGCCCCGGCGCAGCGCTCCGTCAGCAGGGCGGCGATCGCCGGCAGCGGTGCCACGACGTCGGCGGCGCCGGCGTCGATCGCCGACTGCGGCATCCGCGGCCGCGCGGCGGTCGCCGGATCCTGCACGACGCACAGCCCGCCCCGCGCCTGGATCGCGCAGAGCCCCGCGGCGCCGTCCTCGTTGGCGCCGGTCAGAAGGACACCGATCACCCCTCCACCATAGGCCGCCGCGGCCGACTCGAAGAGCACGTCGATCGACGGACGCGCCTGGTTGACGCGCTCGTCGACCGACAGGGCGAGCTGGCCCGGGCGCTCGACGAGCAGGTGGTAGTCGGCCGGCGCCAGGTACGCGGTGCCCGGCTCGAGGACGTCCTTGTCGTCGGCGTCGACGACCCGCAGCGCCGAGCTGCGGTCGATCGTCGCGGCGAGGCCGTCGTCGCCGGACAGCGCGCTGCGGTGCTGGACGATCGCCACCGGCGCGTCGAACCGCTCGGGCAGCGCGCCGAGGACGACGCCCAGCGCGTCCAGCCCGCCCCACGAGGCACCGATGACCACGACGCGCTCCATCGCGCCCGTCAGGCGACCTTCCGGTAGAGCTTCTCGCTCACGTCGAGGGTCTCGTAGGCATCTTCGAACGGCGTGAAGCGCAGCGTCTCCCGCCGCCCCAGGGCGAGGACGCCGAACCGCGCCAGGCTGTCGTAGAACAGGCGGTGCACGTCGTCCTGCAACGCCCGGCTGAAGTAGATCATGACGTTGCGGCAGAAGATGATGTGGAACTCGTTGAACGAGCGGTCGGTGACCAGGTCGTGCTCGGCGAACACGATGTGCTCCGACACCTCCGGGCACGAACACCGCGGCGCCGTCGTCCACCCGGACGTAGTCGGCCAGCGACCGGGTGCCGCCGGCGCGCTCGTGGTTCCGTCCGTACTCGGCCAGCCGATCGGCGGCGAAGCGGCCGGCCCGGGCGCGGGTCAGCACGCGTCTCGTTGGTGTCGGTCGCGTAGATCCGGGTGCGCTCGTAGAGCCCCTCCTCGAGCAGCAGGATCGCCAGCGAGTACGCCTCCTCACCGGAGGCGCAGCCGGCGGTCCAGATCCGGATGAACGGGTAGGTGCGGAGCAGGGGCACGGCCTTCTCGCGGAACGCCGCGAAGAACGTCGGGTCGCGAAAGAGCGCGGTGACGTTGATCGAGAGGTCGGCGAGCAGCCGGCTCATGCAGGCCGGGTCGTGCAGCACCCGCTCCTGCAGGGCCGACAGCGTCCGCGCGCCCTCGGCGTGCGCGCGCCGCCACAGCCGGCGGCGCAGCGAGCCGAGCGCGTACTCGCGGAAGTCGTAGCCGTACTGGCGGTAGATCCCCTCGAGCAGCAGCTCGAGCTCGATCCGCTCGAGCGCCGAGTCGCGCAGGAGCGGGGTCGGATCGCCGTCGGCGCCGAGCGCGGCGGCGGGCTCAGCCATGCACCCAGACCTTGAGCAGGGACACCAGCTGGTCGACGTCGAGCGGCTTCGTGATGTAGTCCGACGCGCCCGAGGCGATGCTCCGCTCGCGGTCGCCCTTCATGGCCTTCGCCGTGACGGCGATGACCGGCAGGCGGGCGAAGCGCTCCTGGGCGCGGATGGCGTGCATGGTCTCGTAGCCGTCCATCTCCGGCATCATCACGTCGAGCAGGACGACGTCGACGTCGGGGTGGTCGTCGAGCATCGTGAGCGCCTCGCGCCCGTTCTCGGCGAAGAGCACGCCCATCCCGCGGGCCTCGAGCACGCTGCCGATGGCGAACAGGTTGCGCACGTCGTCGTCGACCAGCAGCGCCGTCCGCTGCGGGAACAGGACGTCGGCGGACTGCACCCGCGCGAGCATCTTGCGCTTGTCGGCGGGCAGCCGGGCCTCCTGGCGGTGCAGGTGCAGCGCCGTCTCGAACAGCAGCCGCTCGGGCGAGGCGGCGTCCTTGACGACGATCGTCTCGGCGTAGCGGCGCAGGCGGGTCTCGTCGCGCCGGGTGAGCGCCTTGCCGGTGTGGACGATGACCGGCAGGTCGCGGAAGCGCTCGGTCGGCCTTGAGCCGCTCGAGCAGGTCGAACCCGCTGCCGTCGGGCAGCCGCAGGTCGAGGACGAGGCAGTCGACGTGGCCCTTCTCGAGCACCTGCAGGGCGTCCTCGCCGGTGCCGACGGCGTCGACGTGCACGTCCTCGCCGCCGAGCAGCTCCGACAGCGACAGGCGTTCGCCCTCGTCGTCGTCGACGATGAGCAGGCCGCGCACCGGGCGCTCGACGAAGGTGGCCAGGTCGTCCAGCGCCTCGGCGAGCGCCTCGGTCGCCGACCGGATGGGCCAGGAAGGCCATCGCGCCGGCGGCCATGGCCTCGCTGCGCCGGGTGTCGGCGCCGAGCGCGAGCACCGGGATGTGCCGCGTGTCCGGGTGCTGCTTGAGGTGCTCGAGCGCCGGCAGGCCGTCGCCGACGGTGAGGCCGACGTCGACGACCATCGCGTCCGGGCGGTACTGGTGGGCGAGCGTCACGCCGGCGTCGCCGCGCAGCGCGCCGAGCACGCGCAGGCCCTTCTCGCGGGCGACCTCGCAGCCGCTGCGGGCGCGCTCCTCGTCGCCGTCGACGATCAGCACGACCCGGTCGCCGGCGGTGATCGCGTCGCGGTCGTCGTCGAGGTCGTTCGCCTCGACGACCGCGGCGGGCAGCGGCGGCGGGGTGGGCTCGGCTCGCCTGTGGCCAATTGGCCACGCCGGTCTGGCCAATTGGCCACGTGCCCGGCGCGAACGCCCCGGGCTCCGGCGCGACGGCGTCGCCTTCGGGCCGCGCCAGGAGCGACGGGTGGTCGATCGGCAGGTACAGCGTGAACGTGCTGCCGACGCCGACCTCGGACTCGACCCGGATCTCGCCGCCGAGCAGGAACCCGATCTCGCGGCTGATCGACAGGCCGAGCCCGGTGCCGCCGTACTTGCGGCTGGTGGTGCCGTCGGCCTGCTGGAACGCCTCGAAGATCAGCATCCGCTTGTCGTGCTCGATGCCGATCCCGGTGTCGGTCACCGCGAACGCGATCACCGTGTCCGCGAGGCCGAGCGCGTCGTTCGCGTAGCGCAGCCCCGCCGGAGCGAGGCCGATGCGCAGCGAGACCGTGCCCTCGGCGGTGAACTTGATCGCGTTCGAGAGCAGGTTCTTGAGGATCTGCTGCAGCCGCTGCTCGTCGGTCACGATCGACTCGGGCAGCCCCTCCTCCTCGACCAGCACGGCGCTCAGGGCGAGGCCCTTCTCGGCCGCCAGCGGCTCGAAGGTGCGCTCGACGAAGTCGCAGACCCGGGCCAGCGTCACCTTCGTGGGCTCGACGTCCATCTTGCCGGCCTCGACCTTCGACAGGTCGAGCACGTCGTCGATCAGGTCGAGCAGGTCGGTGCCGGCGTCGATCATCGTCGTCGCGAACTCGACCTGCTTGCCGCTCAGGTTCCCGGTCGAGTTCTCGGCCAGGAGGCGCGCCAGCACCAGCAGGCTGTTCAGCGGCGTGCGCAGCTCGTGCGACATGTTGGCCAGGAACTCGCTCTTGTAGCGGGAGCTGATGGCGAGCTGCTCGGCCTTCTCCTGGAGCGACAGGCGGGCGCCCTCGATGGCCTGGTTCTTGGCCTCGATGTCGCGCTTCTGCTGCTCGAGCAGGTTCGCCTTCTCCTCGAGCTCCTCGTTCGTCTGCTGCAGCTCCTCCTGCTGGGCCTGCAGCAGCTCCTCGGAGGCCTTGAGCGACTTCGCCTGCTCCTCGAGCTCCACGTTCGAGCGGCGCAGCTCCTCCTGACCGGACTGCAGCTCGGAGGCCAGGCGCTGCGACTCGGACAGCAGCTCCTCGGTCCGCATCGTGGCGATGATCGAGTTCAGGACGACGCCGAACGTCTCCATCAGCTGGTCGAGGAACGTCCGGCTGTTCTCGGTGAACGGCTTGAGCGCGGCGAGCTCGACGATCGCCAGCAGCTCGTCCTCGAACAGCACGGGGAGGACCATCACGTTCACGGCGTCGTGCTGGCCGAGGCCGGACGTGACCTTGACGTAGTCGCCGGGCGCGTCGAACAGGATCGACGTCTTCTCGAGCGCTGCCTGGCCAACCAGCCCCTCGCCGACCTTGAAGTGGTTCGCGAGGCCCTTGCGCTGGGTGTGGCCGTAGCTCGCGATCAGCCGCAGCTCGCTCTCGTCGCTGCCGTTGCTCTCGGCCAGGAAGAACGCGCCGTGCTGGGCGTCGACGGTCGGCGTGATCTCGGACATGATCAGCCGCGAGATCGCGCCGAGGTCGCGCTGCCCCTGCATCAGGCCGGAGATCCGGGCGAGGTTGGTCTTGAGCCAGTCCTGCTCGGCGTTCTTCCTGGTCGTCTCGCGCAGGTTGGCGATCATCTGGTTGATGTTGTCCTTGAGGTCGCCGACCTCGCCGGGCGCATCGACGGTGATCGCCTTGCCGAGGTCGCCGCTGGCCACCGCGGTGGTGACCTCGCCGATGGCCCGCACCTGCGTGGTGAGGTTCCCGGCGAGCTGGTTCACGTTGTCGGTGAGGCCCTTCCAGGTGCCGGACACGCCCGAGACCTCGGCCTGGCCGCCGAGCTTGCCCTCGGTGCCGACCTCCTTGGCCACGCGGGTGACCTCGGCGGCGAACGACGAGAGCTGGTCGACCATCGTGTTGATGGTCTCCTTGAGCTCGAGGATCTCGCCGCGGGCGTCGACGGTGATCTCCTGGGTGAGGTCGCCCCGGGCCACCGCGGTGGCCACCTGGGCGATGTTGCGCACCTGGCTCGTCAGGTTGTTGGCCATCGAGTTGACGTTGTCGGTCAGGTCCTTCCAGGTGCCCGACACGCCCTGCACCTCGGCCTGGCCGCCCAGGATCCCCTCGGTGCCGACCTCCTTGGCCACGCGGGTGACCTCGGCGGCGAACGAGCGCAGCTGGTCGACCATCGTGTTGATGGTGTCGGCCAGCGCCGCGACCTCGCCCTTGGCCTCGACGGCGATCTTCTTCGAGAGGTCGCCGTTGGCCACCGCGGTGGTCACCTCGGCGATCTCGCGCACCTGGCTCGTGAGGTTGCCGGCGAGCTGGTTCACGTTGTCGGTGAGCCCGCGCCAGGTGCCGGAGACGCCGGGCACCTCGGCCTGGCCGCCCAGCCGGCCCTCGGTGCCGACCTCCTTGGCCACGCGGGTGACCTCGGCGGCGAACGAGGAGAGCTGGTCGACCATCGTGTTGATGGTGTTCTTCAGCTCCTGGATCTCGCCGCGCGCGTCGACGGTGATCTTCTGGGTGAGGTCGCCCTGGGCGACGGCGGTGGCGACCTGGGCGATGTTGCGCACCTGGCTGGTCAGGTTGTGCGCCATCGAGTTGACGTTGTCGGTCAGGTCCTTCCAGGTGCCGGACACGTCGCTCGGCGCGGCCTGGCCGCCGAGCTTGCCCTCGGTGCCGACCTCGCGGGCCACGCGGGTGACCTCGGCGGCGAACGACCGCAGCTGGTCGACCATCGTGTTGATGGTGTCCGCCAGGGCCGCGACCTCGCCCTTCGCGTCGACCCGGATCTTGCGCGACAGGTCGCCCATCGCGACCGCGGTGGTGACGTCGGCGATGCTGCGCACCTGGCCGGTCAGGTTCCCGGCCATCAGGTTCACGTTGTCGGTCAGGTCCTTCCAGGTGCCCGAGACGCCGCGCACCTCGGCCTGGCCGCCGAGCTTGCCCTCGGTGCCCACGTCGCGGGCCACGCGGGTGACCTCGCTGGCGAACGACGAGAGCTGGTCGACCATCGTGTTGATCGTCCGCTTCAGCTCGAGGATCTCGCCCTTCGCGTCGACGGTGATCTTCTGGGACAGGTCGCCGTTGGCCACCGCGGTCGTGACCTGGGCGATGTTGCGCACCTGGTCGGTCAGGCGGTTGGCCATCGAGTTCACCGAGTCGGTGAGGTCCTTCCAGGTGCCGGCCACGTCGGGCACCGCGGCCTGGCCGCCGAGGATGCCCTCGGTGCCCACGTCGCGGGCCACCTGGGTCACCTGCTCGGCGAACACCCTGAGCGTGTCGGTCGTCGCGTTGATGGTGTCCGAGAGGGCCGCGACCTCGCCCTTCGCCTCGACCGTGATGCGCCGGGACAGGTCGCCCTCGGCGATGGCCTTCGAGACCAGCGCGATGCTCCGCACCTGGCTCGTCAGGTTGTTCGCCATGACGTTCACCGAGTCGGTGAGGTCCTTCCAGGTGCCGGACACGCCGGGCACGTCCGCCTGGCCGCCGAGGATGCCCTCGGTGCCGACCTCGCGGGCCACGCGGGTGACCTCGGCGGCGAACGACCGCAGCTGGTCGACCATGCGGTTGATGGTGTCGGCCAGGGCCGCGACCTCGCCCTTCGCCTCCACCGAGATCTTGCGCGACAGGTCGCCGTTGGCCACCGCCGTCGTGACGTCGGCGATCGTGCGCACCTGGCCGGTCAGGTTCCCGGCCATCAGGTTCACGTTGTCGGTCAGGTCCTTCCAGGTGCCCGACACGCCGGGCACGGCGGCCTGTCCGCCGAGCTTGCCCTCGGTGCCGACCTCGCGGGCCACGCGGGTGACCTCGCTGGCGAACGACGAGAGCTGGTCGACCATCGTGTTGATCGTCCGCTTCAGCTCGAGGGTCTCGCCGCGGGCGTCGACGGAGATCTTCTGGGACAGGTCGCCGTTGGCCACGGCCGTCGTCACCAGGGCGATGTTGCGCACCTGGCTGGTCAGGTTCCCGGCCATCAGGTTGACCGTGTCGGTGAGGTCCTTCCAGGTGCCGGAGACGCCCGACACCTGGGCCTCGCCGCCGAGCAGGCCCTCGGTGCCCACCTCGCGCGCCACCCGGGTGACCTCGGCCGAGAACGCCGAGAGGCGCTCCACCATCGCGTTCACGGTGGTGCCGATCCGCAGGAACTCGCCCTTGACCGGCTGGCCCTCGATCTCGAGGGCCATCGACTGCGAGAGGTCGCCGCGGGCGACGGCCTGGATGACGCGCGCGACCTCGGTCGTCGGCCGGACGAGGTCGTCGATCAGCGCGTTGACCGAGTCGACGCCGGTGGCCCAGCTGCCGCGCGGCTCGAGCAGGCCCGCGCGCTCGGACATCCGCCCTTCGCGGCCGATCACCCGCGACACGCGCTGCAGCTCGCGCACGAGCCGCTCGTTGGTCTCGGCGACCTCGTTGTAGGCCAGGGCGAGCTCGCCCATGAGCCCGCCGCGCCGGGCCGGGAGCCGCACCGAGAAGTCCCCGTCCCGGACGGCGTGGAGCGCGCCCAGGAGCTGGTCGAGCGACTGCTCGGTGGGCACGCCGTTGTGGGAGGACGGCTCGGCCAGCGCGGTCGCGCCGCCCTCGGCGGGCGCCGGGTCCGGCGCGCGCCGGCGCGCGCGTGCGGGTGTGCGGCCCGCCGAGGGCTGGCGTGTGGGCTCGTCGTCGGCGGCCATCGTGCTCCTTCGGCACCGCCAGACACGGAACCGGCGGCTGGGTGGGATGCAGGCTCACGGCGCCCGATGGGCGCCGCGGACCGGATGGTAAACGAGCCGCTCGAGCCGGCCGGGATCGCCACCGGCACGTGCCGCCGGTGACGATCCCCGCCCCTCAGTAGGCCCGGGCCCAGACGGCCTGCTCGGCTGCCGCGAGGCCGCAGCCGGCGCAGTCCTCCTTCACGGACGCGTCGAGCGCCAGCGGCAGGCAGCGGATCGTCGCGGACGTCGCCGCCTTCACCTCGGCCTCGCACTCCGGCTGGCCGCACCAGCCTGCGTGCACCAGCCCGCCGTCGGCGATCGCCTGCTCGAGCTCCTCGCGGGTGGCAACGCTCCGGGTCCGCTCGTCGCGGAACCGCTCGGCCTCGGCGAACAGGTCCCGATGGACGCGGTCGAGCAGGTCCGCGAGCGTCGCCGCGGCGCCGGAACGGCCGATCGTCTCGGCCGACTGGGCGGTGCGCAGGGTCACGGTCAGCTGGCCGGCGTCGAGGTCGCGCGGGCCGAGGTCGACCACCAGCGGCGCTCCCTTTCGGCGCCACTCGTGGAACTTCGCCCCGGACCGCACGTGCTCGCGGTCGTCGACCTTCACCCGCACGCCGAGAGCCTCGAGCTCGTCGCGCAGCGTGCCGGCCGCCGCGAGCATGCGCCCGCGCTGGTCGGCGGCGCCGAGCGGCACGATGACCACCTGGTGCGGGGCGATCGCCGGCGGGAGCCGCAGGCCCTCGTCGTCGCCGTGCCCCAGGACGACCGCGCCGAGCAGCCGGGCCGACGCGCCCCACGACGTGCCGAACGGGTGCGCCAGCTCGTTGCCGCGGTCGAGGTAGGTCACGCCGTAGGTGCGCGCGAACTTCTGGCCGAGGTCGTGCGAGGTCGCCGACTGCAGCGCCCGGCCGTCCCGCAGCAGCAGCTCCATCGTGAAGGTCTCCTCCGCGCCCGGGAAGCGCTCCGACGCGGTCTTGCGGCCGAGCAGCGGCGGGAGGGCGAGCGCGTCGCTGGCCGTCGCCGCGTACACCTCGCGCAGGATGAGCAGGACCTCCTCGCGCGCCTGCTGCGCGGTCTCGTGCGCGGTGTGACCCTCCTGCCAGAAGAACTCGGTCGAGCGCAGGAAGAGCCGCGGCCGCAGCTCCCAGCGCACCACGTTGGCCCACTGGTTGAGCTTCAGCGGCAGGTCGCGCCAGCTCTGGATCCAGCGCGCGTAGGCGTTCCAGATCATCGCCTCGGAGGTCGGGCGGATGGCCAGCGGCTCGGCCAGCTCCTTGCCGCCGGCGTGGGTCACGACCGCGACCTCCGGCGCAAAGCCCTCGACCAGCTCGGCCTCGCGCTCGAGCAGCGAGTACGGCATCAGCAGCGGGAAGGCGCAGTTGTCGTGCCCGGTGCGCCGGATGCGCAGGTCGAGCTCGCCTCGGAGCAGCTCCCAGATCGCGAAGCCGTACGGCTTGATGATCATCGAGCCGCGGACGTCGCCGTGCTCGGCCAGGTCGGCCTGCTCGACGATGTCGGAGTACCACTGCGCGAACGAGTCGCGCTGGCGGGTGAGCGTGCGTGTCGCCACGGTGAGTCCCTCGTGTCGGGGTGCCAGTGCTCGACTGCCTGCCCCGGAGGCCGCCCGCAGGCGGCGACTACACCCGAGGCAGGCGCACAGGCAGCGGGCGATGCGAGACCACGCCGACGCCGGCCACACGGGCGGCCAGCAGGCAACGGTTCGCGTCAGCGCTCACACCTTCAGGATAGCCGGGACGACGGAGCCAGTCAATCCTGGTACGAAGGATTCATTCGCGTGCTGCTCGCCTGCACGGCCGCGGAGGGCGCGCAACAATGCGGCCATGCAGGACACCGCTCCAGTAGGCAGCCTGACGTCGCTGCGAGAGGCCTTGAGGGAGCGCCGCGAGGCGCACGCCCACCACGCGCTCGACCCCCCGCCGGGGCCGTTCCGGCTCTCGCGTCCGGCACACCCGGACGACGAGCCCGAGGCGGAGTACGACCACGAGCCGCTCGGCAGCGACTACTTCCTGGGCTAGTCGGCGCACAGGCTCTGTGACGCTCGTCACACTCGCCCGCTAGAGTGCGGCGCGGTGGAGTGGAGGGCCCTGCAGGACGTGCCGGAGGACGAGCGTGAGGAGCTCCTCCGGACCGCGCGCCGGCGACGATTCGAGCGCGAGGAGGTCGTGTTCCACGAGGACGACCCCGCCGACTGCGTCCACCTCGTCGTCCGCGGACGCTTCGCCGTCCGCCGCCACGCGCCGCTCGGCAGCATGGTCATGCTCGCGGTGCGCGGCCCGGGGCAGGCCTTCGGCGAGCTCGCCCTGTTCGGCGGGCCGCGCCGCCGCGCCGCGCGCGTCTCGGCGCTCGAGGAAGGCGAGACCCGCGCGGTCTACCGCGAGGACTTCGACCGTCTGCGCCGCCGCCGGCCAGCCGTCGGCGAGGCGCTTCTCGGGCTGCTGGCCGAGGACCTCCGCCGCACCAACGAGCTCCTGCTCGAGGCCTACTGGGTGCCGGCCGACCGGCGCGTCCGCCGGCGGCTGCTGGAGCTCGTCCACATCTTCGAGGGCGAGGTCTCGCTGCGCCAGGAGGACCTGGCCGAGCTCGCCGGGACGTCGCGGGCCACCGTCAACCGCGTGCTGCGCGCCGAGGAGGCGCGCGGCGCGGTGCAGCTGAGCCGCGGCAAGGTCAGCGTCGTCGACGAGCCGGGCGTCGCCCGCCGCGCCGGTCTGCAGCCGCGCTGAAAGCACGAACGCCGCCGCGGCCAGTGGCCACGACGGCGCTCGGTTCACCAACCCCCGTCGGCAGGTGCACGCCACTCTGGTACCCCGCTCTACCGCCTCAACCCGCGCGACGCCAGCCGCCTGGCTCACCACGCGCGACCAGGCGTGCCGCGTGACCGCCTGGCGCGGGGAGAGCCCGCCCTCGCGCTCGCCGCGCCGCACCAGCAGCACCGGCGCCGTCGAGCCCTCGAGGATCGCCTCGCGCTCCCGGCCGAAGCCCTCACGGTGCCAGCGCTCGGACAGGCCGACGACGAGCAGCCGCGAGGACTCGGCCTCGGCGATCACCGCGTCGGCGCCGGGCTCGACCAGCACCGGCTCGGCGGCCACCCCGGCCAGGCGCTGGACGAGGAACGACGCCGTCGCCAGCAGGCGGCTCGCGTCGCGGCGGTCGTGCTCGGCGTCCGAGACCGTGCCCAGCAGCTTCAGCGGCGCACCGTGCGCCTGGGCCAGCCAGGCGGCCACCTCGAGCGCCGACCAGTCGTGCGCCGCGCCGCCGAACGGCACCACGATCGGGCCCTCGCTGCCGGGCGCGCCGCCGAACAGGATCCCGACGTCGCAGCTCACCTGGGCCAGCAGCGCGATCAGCATCCCGGTGTGGGTCAGCGGGCGGCGGGCGGCGTCGACCAGGACGAGGCCCGCGTCGGTCTCGAGCGCCATCGCGGCGACGTCGGCGACCGGCTGCTCCGAGGTGAACGCCGCCGCCCGGGTCGGCGCTCCGCGCGAGAGCAGCTCGCTCCGCAGCCGGTGCAGCTCGCTCGTCGCCTCGGCCAGCCGGCCCGCGTCCGCGGGGCCGAGCGCCCGCGTCAGCACCAGCTCGTGCGGCGGCGCGGCCCGTCCGAGCGGCTCGGCCAGGGCCACCAGCCCGTCGACCCGCCGCGCGTCCTGGGGCACCAGCATGACCGTGCGCTCGGCCGAGGCCACCGCAGCGGCGGGCGGCGGTGCGGGCGCCGGGAGCCGGCGCAGCCTCGGGCAGGTCGAGCTCCGGCGCCTGCTGCAGGATCTGCCGCTCGAGCCGCTGCAGCCCCGGGCTCGGGTCGATCCCGAGCTCGTCCACCAGCGCCCGGCGCGTGTCCTGGTAGACGGCCAGCGACTCGGCCTGGCGCGACGCGCGGTACAGCGCCAGCATCAGCTGGCCGCGCAGCCGCTCGCGCAGCGGGTGCTCGGCGATCAGCGCCTCGAGCTCGCCGACCGCCTGCTCGTGACGCCCGAGCGCGAGCTCGGCCTCGAGCCGCTCCTCGTCGGACAGCAGGCGCAGCTCCTCGAGCCGGGCGGCGTCGCTCTGGGCGAACGCCTCGAACGCGAACTCGGCCAGCGGCGCGCCGCGCCACAGCCGCCGGGCCGTCGCGAGGGTCGCCGCGGCGTCGCGCGGCCTGCTGGCGCGCAGCTCCTCGCGAGCCTGCTCGAGCAGCCGCTCGAACTGCACGACGTCGAGCTGCTCGTCCTCGACGTCGAGCGCGTAGCCCGGGGGCCGGCGAAGGACGGTCTCGGTGCCGAGCGCCTTGCGCAGCTGCGAGACGTAGACCTGGATCAGGTGCTGCGCGCTCGGCGGCGGGCGCTCCTCCCAGATCGCGTCGATCAGCGAGTCGGTCGACACCGCTCGGCCGCGGTGCAGGAGCAGCATGGCCAGCAGGGCCCGCTGCTTGGGACCGCCGAGCGGCACCGGGCGGCCGTCCACGACCACCTCGAGCGGGCCGAGCAGACGGTAGATCGGCCGCTCGGAGGCTGGTGTCGGCGCGCTCGCCACGGCAACGAGCGTACGCCACGGGCCGGCCGGTTGCCCATTCGTCGCTGCATGCCGGGGGTTTGAGGAGGGCGCTGGGTGGCGCATCACCACCCAGTTCCAAACTGGACCTCATGCCCCGACTGGGGGATGCCGATAGCCAGCGTGGAACCCCACGACCAGGACTCTCTCGATGCCCGCCGATCAGCTCCAGCCGCTCGTGCTCGTCGTCGAAGACGACGCTGACATCCGCGATCTCGTCCGGTACCGCCTCGAGCGCACCGGCTACCGCGTCATCACCGCCCCGGACGGGGAGATCGGCCTCGCGCTCGCGCTCGAGCACACGCCGGATCTCGCCATCCTCGACGTGATGATGCCGAAGATGGACGGCTACGAGACCGCCCGTCGCCTTCGCGCCCAGCCGACGACCACCACGCTCCCCATCATCATGCTCACCGCCAGGGCCCAGGAGGACGACATCGCGCGCGGCTTCGCCGCCGGCGCCGACGACTACCTGCGCAAGCCCTTCTCCCCGCAGGAGCTGCGCGCTCGCGTCCAGGCGGTTCTCGCTCGCCGGGCCGCCGCGTAGGCGTCCTTGCAGCGATCTCTGCTCATTGCCGCGCTGGCGTTCGCCTTCTTTGACGTCGTCTTCGTCCTCCTTCTCCTCGGACGCCGCGTCCGTCTGCAGCGCGAGGAGGATCGCCGGCTCGCGTCGGAGGAGCGCCTGCGTCCGCTGGCGCTCGCGATCACGGACGGCGACACCGACCTGCCGGGCACGCTTCGCCGCGGCGACGGCCCGATGCTGGCCAGCCTGCTCGCGCGCTACGCCCAGTGGCTGAGCGGCACCTCGCGCCAGGCGCTCGCCGAGTGGTTCGAGCAGCACGGCGAGGTCGGCCGGGCCATGCGCGCCCTGGGTGACCGCCGTGCCCACCGCCGAGCCGCCGCCGCGCACTCGCTCGGCGACATGGGATCGACCGCCGCCGTGAGCGCCCTGATCGACGCGCTGTCCGACCCGGAGCGCGACGTGCGCGCCGCCGCCGCCCGCAGCCTCGGGCGCATCGCCAGCCCCGAAGCCGCTCCGCCGCTGGTGCGCGCCCTCGCCGGCCGCCGGGTTCCCGCCGCCGTCGGCGCCCAGGCCCTCCTGGCCATCGGGGCCGAGGCCGTGCCGTCGCTCCGCGAGCTGTCCACCGAGGACGATCCCGTGCTGGTCGCCAGCGCGGTCGAGCTCGTCGCCCTGATCGGCGACGCCGGCGAGGCCACCTGGCTGCACGACCTGCTGGCGCACCCGCATCCCGCGGTGCGCGCCGCGGCCGCGTTCGCCCTCGGGCGGCTCGGCGACGAGGACGACGCGCTGGACCTCGCCCAGACGCTGCGCGACCCCGACTCCCGGGTGCGCGTGGCCTGCGCCAGCGCGCTGCGCGAGATCGGCGACGTGCAGGCCGTCCCGGCGCTGCTCGACGCGGCTCGCAGCGACGACTTCGAGACGGCCCGGGCCGCGGCGAACGCCCTGGCCCACGTCGCGCCGCAGCGGCTGCGCGAGGCGGCCCACGGCTACCCGGACGCGCCGCACCTGCACGAGGCGAACGGCCAGCTGGCCCTCGGAGCGGCATGAGCGGCCAGACCTTCCTGGTGGTCTCGGGGATCGTCGTCCTCGCCTACTACGGCGCGCTGAACGGCCTCTACCTGGCCTTCACCGGGCGTCGCCTGGCGGGCGATCACCGGCCACCTGCGAGAGCGCTCGTACACCGGGCTCGACGAGGTCTTCTCGTCGCCGCTCACGCCGGGCGTGACGATCGTCCTGCCGGCCTACAACGAGGCTGCCGGCATCGTCGAGAGCGTTCGCTCGCTGCTGCGGCTGCGCTACCCGCGCTTCGAGGTGATCGTCGTCGACGACGGCTCGACCGACGGCACGCTCGAGGTCCTGGCCCGCGCGTTCGGCCTCGTCGAGGCGCCGAAGGCGCTGCGCGGCACCGTCCCGTGCCAGCCGGTCGAGCACGCCTACGCGTCGCCGGGCGCATCCCGGCCTGTGGGTGCTGCGCAAGCAGAACGGCGGCAAGGCCGACGCGCTGAACGCGGGCGTCAACGCGGCCAGCCATCCCTACCTCCTGAACATCGACGCCGACGCGATGGTCGAGGAGGACGCGCTCCTGCGGGTCGCCAAGCCGATGCTGGACGACCCCGAGCTGGTCGCCGCGACCGGCGGCATCGTCCGCATCGCCAACGGCTGCACCATCCGCGACGGCCGGGTCGAGTCGATCCGGCTGCCGAAGAACCGCCTCGCTGCGCTGCAGGTCGTCGAGTACTTCCGCGCGTTCCTGGTCGGCCGCGTCGGCTGGAGCCGGTTCAGCTCGCTGCTGATCATCTCCGGCGCGTTCGGCCTGTTCCGCCGCTCGCTCGTCGAGGAGGTCGGCGGCTACGACACCACCACCGTCGGCGAGGACATGGAGCTCGTCGTGCGGCTGCACCGCCTCCTGCGGGAACGCGGCGAGCAGTACCGGATCGCGTTCATCCCGGACCCGGTCTGCTGGACCGAGGCGCCCGAGAGCTGGCGGACGCTCACGCGCCAGCGGCGCCGCTGGCAGCGCGGGCTCGCCGAGACGCTGTGGAAGCACAAGCGGATGGCCTTCAACCCGCGCTACGGGAAGCTCGGCATCTTCGCGGTGCCGTACTTCCTGCTGTTCGAGCTGCTCGGCCCGGTGATCGAGGTGTTCGGCTACCTGATGATCCCGATCGCGGTCATCCTGGGGGCGCTCGCGCCCTGGTTCCTGATCGCGTTCACCATCATGGCGATCCTGCTCGGCGCGCTGCTGTCGGTCTCGGCGCTCGCGCTCGAGGAGTTCAGCTTCCGCCGCCACCCGCGCAACCGCGACGTCCTGCGGATGGTGCAGTTCGCGTTCCTCGAGGCGATCGGCTACCGCCAGATCATCGGCGTCGTCCGCGTCGTCGGGCTGTGGGACGTGCTGCGCCGGCGCCGCCACTGGGGCGAGATGACGCGGCGCGGGATCGGCGTGCAGGTCGGCGTCTCGACCGACGCCGACGAGCGCCTCGCCGCCTGAGGGTTCACGAGCGGCGAGGTCGGGGCTAGACTCGGCTCGTTCCGCCGTTCGACGTGAGAGAGGAGGCCGTGATGCACGACGAGACGATCCGCTGCCCGCGGTCTCCGCGGGCCCTCTAGGCCCACCGAACTCCCTAACTCGAGGAGCCTCTCACGTACACGCACGTTGGCGACGTGCGCCTCTGGTCGCACGAGCGCGGCCAGGGCGAGCACGCCCTGATCCTCCTGCCCTGCGGCCCTGGCGTCGACGGCAGCATCTTCTACCCCTGGCTCGAGCCGCTCGCGGACGAGCACCGGCTGGTCGCCCTCGACCTGCCCGGCCACGGCCGCTCCGACGACGGCGACCCGGCCACGTGGACGTTTGGCCAACTGGCCACGACGGTCGTCGAGTACGCCCGCGCCCGCGGGCTCGACCGCTGGTCGCTGCTCGGCCACTCGTTCGGCGGCTTCATCGCCTGCGCGGTCGCGGCGAACCACCCCGGAACGGCCGAGCGGGTGATCGTGAGCTGCAGCACCTGCCCCGGCGTCGACCGGGGCGATCTCGAGGCCCGGGTCATGGCGATCGAGCCGCCCGAGCTGCGAGACGCCATCAACCAGGCCTTCGAGGACGAGGAAGACCTGCACACGCCGGAGGACGCCCGCGATGCCTGGCTCGGCCAGGCGCCGTTCTTCTGCGGTGACATGACGGGCCCGGCGGTCGCCGAGCTGCGGGCCACGCTGGCCCGAGCGCGGCACAGCGTCGCCCCGATGAACCACGACTACGGCGGCGGCGTCGACCTGCGCGACGCGCTCGCCTCGTCGACGACGCCGGTCCTGGCGATCGCCGGCGAGCACGACCGCTCCATCGTGCCCGAGGCGACGCGCCAGGTGGCCGAGCTCGCGCCGAATGGCCAATTGGCCACGCTCGACCGCGTCGGCCACTTCCCGTTCATCGAGGAGCCGGAGCCGTACCTCGCGGCCGTGCGCGGCTTCCTCAGCGGCGGGCGCTGACGCAGACCCAGCACTGCTCGAAGCGGCCCGGGCCGCCTGCCGCCCAGCGGCGGGCGGCCTCGGCCGCCGGGTCGCCGATCGCTTCGAGCCCGTCGGCGACGTAGGCGCCGAGCGCCCGGTACTCGAGGTCCGGGCGGCGCTCGCGGGTCTCGATGAGCTCGGTGAAGCCGGCCGCCGCGACCAGCGTGGCCAATTGGCCACCGAGGTGTGGATCGCCGCCGGCGCGACGGCGCGCCCCGGCGTGGGCCGCGAGCGCGGCGTCCACGTCCGCTGTCCGCGGCTCGACGAGCGCGCGCGCTCCAGTCCGAGCTCGCGACGCCCAGGACGCCGCCAGGCCGCAGGACTCGGCCGAGCTCGGCGAGCGCGGCGGCGGGATCCGCGAGGTGCTCGAGCAGCGCGTGCGCCAGCGCCGCGTCGAAGCTCGCGTCGGGGAACGGCAGCGCGTAGGCGCTGGCCTGGACGAACGTCACGGCCGAGCCAGCGCGGGCGCGCTCGAGCTCGGCCTCCGAGGCGTCGACGCCGACGACCTCGCGCACCGCGCCTGCCAGGCCGACGCTGATCGCGCCGGCGCCGCAGCCGACGTCGAGCAGCCGCATCTCGGGTGTGAGCAGCGGCAGCAGGAACGCCGCGCTGGTCGCGGCGCTCCGACCGTCGAGCATCGCCCGAACGCGCGGGCCGTAGCCGGGGGCGTAGCGCTCGTCGGGCGGCACGATCACGAGGATAGGCTCAGCGCGATGCAGCTCCGCCCGTTCCAGATCGAGCGCTACTACGCGCGCTACGAGTTCAGCACGCGCTTCATGCTCTCGAGCAGCGACTGCGAGTCGCGCACCATCGCCGACGTCCTCGCGCTCGAGCCCGGCTCGCACGAGCGCCTGCTCGAGCAGTGGTGCGGCTACACCGAGTCGCCCGGCTCGCCGGAGCTGCGCGAGGCGATCGCCTCCATCTACGAGACCATCACGCCGGACGACGTCGTGGTCGCGAGCTGCGCCGAGGAGGGCATCTTCCTGCTCTACCACGCGCTGCTCGGGACGGACGACCACGCCATCGTCGAGACCCCCTGCTACCAGTCCGCGCTCGAGCTCGCCCGCAGCACGGGCGCCGAGGTCTCGGAGTGGAAGCGGCGCTTTCTGGCCAATTGGCCATTCGACCTCGACGCCCTCGCCGGGCTCATCCGGCCGAACACCCGCGTCCTCTACCTGAACCAGCCGCACAACCCGACCGGCACGCTGATGCCGCGGGAGACGTTCGACCAGGTCGTCGCGCTCGCCCAGGAGCACGGGCTGACGCTGTTCTGCGACGAGGTCTACCGCGAGCTCGAGCACGATCCGGCGATCCGGCTCCCGGCGGCCTGCGATGCCGACGCGCGCGCCGTCTCGCTCGGCAGCATCTCGAAGACCTACGGCCTGCCGGGCCTTCGCATCGGCTGGATCGCCACCCGCGACGCCGGGCTGCGCGAGCGGCTGATCGACCTCAAGCACTACACCACGATCTGCGCCAGCGCCCCGAGCGAGCTCCTCACCGCGGTCGCGCTGCGCCATCGCCAGACGCTGGTCGAGCGGAGCCACGGCATCGTCAGCCGCAACCTGCCGCTGCTCGACGACTTCGTCGCCCGGCACGCCGACCACTTCGAGTGGGCGCGCCCGGTCGCGAGCCCGATCGGCTTCCCGCGGGTGCACGGCCTCGGCGACGTCGACGAGCTGTGCGCGCGGGTCGCCTCCGAGGCCGAGGTCCTGCTGCTGCCGGGATCGGTCTACGGCCAGCCCGAGCACGTCCGGGTCGGCTACGGCCGGGCCAACATGCCGGAGGCCCTCGAGCGGCTCGACGCGTTTCTGGGGCCGGGCTACCGGGGAAATTCGGCCCTGTCGAGATGACCAGCAGACGAACGCCCGCATTCCGCAACGAGTCCTTCGAGCGCATGATCGAAGGAACGCTCAAGAAGAGCAGTGCCGCGCTGCGCGACGCCGGCATCCCGTACGTGGTCATCGGATCGCTGGCGGCCTGGGTGCGCGGCGGGCTCGAGTCGTCGCACGACCTCGACTTCGGCATCCGGGCGGCGGACATGATCCACGCCGCCGAGGCGCTCGAGTCGGCCGGCCTGACGATCGAGATCCCGCCCGAGGACTGGCTCATCAAGGCCTGGGACGGCGGGCCTCCGAACACGGACGAGGCGACGCTCGTCGACCTCATCTACGCGCCGTCCGGCATGCCGATCACCGACGAGGTGCTCGCCCGGGCCGATCTCCTGCAGGTGCTGGCCCAGTGGATGCCGGTGCTGTCGGCGACCGACTCGATCGTCAACAAGCTGCTCTCGCTGCGCGAGCAGCACCTCGACTACACCTCCGTGGTGGCCACCGCCCGGGCCATCCGCGAGCAGGTGGACTGGGCCGTCGTACGCCGCGACACCGCCCACTCGCCCTACGCCCGCGCGTTCTTCACGATGGCCGAGGTGCTCGGCATCGCGCCTGCGCAGGGCGAGGAGCCGAGCACCGTCCAGGTCATCGCCGACATGCAGACCACGGAGCGGATCGGCGACGAGTACCTGCAGGAGCGCCAGCGGCTCGCCGAGGCGCTGCGCCAGCGCCGCCAGAACGGCCCGACGAACGGCCACGCAGACGCTCAGCGCGCGGCCGAGGCGTCCAGGTCGGCCCAGACGATGGCGTGATCCGAGGCGTACCCGCGCTCCGGGTCGCCCAGCACGCTGATCCCCGCTGACACCACCGTCACGCCGCGCGACAGCACGTAGTCGAGCCGGCGGGGCCGCAGCGGGAACGACGGCTCCTCGCCGAGCAGCGCCGTCCAGCCCTCGCGGAAGTGCTGGATGTCGACGGGCCACGTCGGCATGTCGGCGAAGCCCAGCGCGTCGTCGAGTCCGGCGCGCTCGGCCAGCGGCCGCACCAGGTCGGGCTCGGCGTTCAGGTCGCCGACCAGCACCAGCTCCTCGGACTCGAGCCCGAACAGGAGCCGGAGCTGGGCGTCCAGCACGTGCGCCGGCTCGACGGAGGTGTGGGCCGCGACCATCGGCACGAAGCGGCCGCCGATCGCGATGTCGGCCCGCACCGCGAGCCGCGGCGGGTGGTGGTGGGGGAGGGCGAACGACTCGACGTGCCGCAGCGGGCAGCGCGACAGGATCGCGACGCCCTCGTGCTCCTCGCCGGCCGCGGCGCGCGGATCGCGGGCCGCGTAGTCCAGGTCGAACGCGAGCTGCAGGTCGCGTGCCTGATCGCCGGCGCCGTGCAGCCGCGCCTCCTGCAGCACGACGACGTCCGCGTCGATCCGAGACCAGCCCTCGAGCAGCAGCGCACGGCGGGCCTCCCAGTCGCCGAAGAGGCCCCACAGGTTCACCGACGCCACGCGCAGCGTGGACGGCATCCGTACCGGTGGGTGGGCCCACCTGCCGTTGTGCTCGCGCACACCCCGAACGCTAGTCGAGGCTGCGGCAAACGGCACAGACGCCGCTCAGCACCAGCGAGGCGTCGACGTCCGAGAAGCCGTGCCGCTCGGCCGAGACCCGGGCGGGCCCGTCGTCGAGGGCGACGTCGAGGTCCTGCACGGCACCGCAGCGCCGGCAGCGCACGTGGTGGTGCGGATCGACCCGGGAGTCGTAGACCGCCGCGCCGCCCGGCAGCGGCACCTGGCGCACCGCGCCGACCTCGGCCAGGAGGTCGAGCGTCGCGTAGACCGTCGGCAGCGAGACGCCCGGGAGCAGGGCGCGGGCCTCGTCGAACAGCTCCTCGGCCGTCACGTGGCGCGGCTCGTCGCGCAGGAGCCGGGCGATGACGAGCCGCTGCGGCGTGGCCCGGAGGCCGCGCGTGCGCAGCTCGAGGGCCAGCGGATCATCGGAGCGAGCCATGTTAGGCGCACCTTATCTTAAGTTCTTTGCTATAACAAGCTCATGGATCTGGTCTGGCGTCGGTTCCAGGTGGTGGACGACCGCGCGTGGCTGCTGCAGGTCGTGCAGCCGGCGCTGATCGGGCTGATCGACGGCACCGTCTCGACGCTCGCGCCGATCTTCGCGACCGCGTTCCTGGCCGGCGCGCACGCGGCGTTCTTCGTCGGTCTGGCGGCCTCCTTCGGCGCCGGGATCAGCATGGGCCTGTCCGAGGCGCTGTCCGACGACGGCACCCTGACCGGCCGCGGCACCGCGGCCAGGCGCGGCACGATCACCGGCAGCGCGACGGCGCTCGGCGGCACGCTGCACTCGCTGCCGTTCCTCATCCCGACGCTGAGCGTGGCCGTCCCGCTGGCCCTCGGGGTGGTGGCCTGCGAGCTCCTGGCCATCTCGTGGCTGCGGCGCCGGTTCCTGCGCGTGCCGCTCACCCGCTCGCTGGTGCAGGTCGTCGCCGGCGGCGTGCTGGTGGTGGCCGTCGGCGTGGCCATCGGCCAGTCCTGAGCTCGAGAGCTGAGATTCAGGGCGCCTGCGCGACCAGGTGCGCGACCGCGCTGCGGTAGCGCCCGGCGCCGGCCTCGACCAGCGGCCGCAGGTGGCCCACGAACGCGGCCGCCTCGGCGGGCGTCAGGGCCTCGTCGATGGCCTCGCGCAGCGTCGGCGCCAGCGGGTTCGGCGAGCTGTCGAGGAACACGTCGAAGTCGTCGACCGGCTCCGGCGCGCGGTCCTGGAGCTCGAGCGTCAGGTGGAGGCCCTCGAAGCCCGCCTCGCCGGCGAGGCGGAGGAGGTCGCGCTCGTCGAAGTCGAGCATCGGCGAGGTGGCCCGCGGCTGGCGGCGGTCGAACACCTCCCGGACCTTCTCGGCGGACGTCGACAGCGGGCCGACGTCGTAGCCGGCGAGCCGGCCGGCGGGCTCGGGGAACCCGTGGGCGTTGATCGGCTCCCAGATCGAGAGCCGGCCGCCGGGCCGCAGGATGCGCCGGAACTCGGCGAAGGCCCGGGCCTTGTCGGCGACGTAGATCAGCACCGAGCGCGTCATCACGACGTCGGCGCAGGCGCGGCCGAGCGGGGCCAGGTCGGCGGCCTCGGCGAGGACGAACGCCGCGCGGCGCTGCAGGCCGAGCTCCGCCGCGCCGGCCTGGCAGCGGTCGAGCAGCGCGGCGGAGACGTCGAGGAACACCACGCGCCCGGACTCGCCGACCCGGGCGAGCGCCGCGAGTCCGAGCATCCCGTCGCCGCAGCCGACGTCGACGACGACGTCGCCCGGCGCGATGGCCGCGGCCGCGAGCACCTGGTCGCGGATCGGCGCGAGCCGGTCGAGCGTCCGCAGGCGCCGGGCGGGCGAGCCGCCGTCGCGGCGCCGGCCGAGCCAGTCGGACCAGACGTCGCCGCCGCTCTCGGCCATCACGCCGGCGTGGCCGGCTGGCCATCGTCGTCGACGACGGTCACGGCGACCCGCTGGACCGCGTTGTTCATGTACCCGCCGACGTTCCACGGCGGTTCCGCGGGCTGGACGTTGCCGGCCGCGTCGGTGGCCCTGGCACACAGCTCGTGCTCGCCCGGAGCGGCCGGTCGCCACGGCAGCGTGAAGCGCCGCCAGGCGTAGCGGCCGGCGCCGGCGTCGAGCGCCGCGTCCGCGTAGCTCGCGCCGCCGTCCACGCTCACCTCGACCCGGACGATCTCCGCCATCCCGGACCAGGCGCGTCCCTCGAGGAGCGTGGGGCCGACGGGCACGACGCGCCGCCGGGTGAAGAAGTCCGGGATGCCGGGCGGCACCAGCAGCGCGCGCGGCGCGATGCGGGTCACCGGGGTGCCGGGGTCGTCGGCGTCCTGGCGCATCCGGTACGCCGCCCGGTTCTGGTAGCCCTGGAACGGCGTGTCGACGACCTCGAGGTCGGTGAGCCACTTCACGTTCGTCATGCCGTACCAGCCGGGGACGACCAGCCGCAGCGGGTGGCCGTGCTGGGCCAGGAGCGGCCCGCCGTTCATCGCGTAGGCCACGATCGCCTCGCCGGCCATCAGCTCCTCGAGCGTCAGCGCGCGCTGGTAGCGCTGCGGCTCTCCGCCCTCGAGCCCGCGGTCGGCGCCGCCGAACACCACCTCGCAGGCGCCGGCCTCGACGCCCGCCTCGTCCAGCAGGTCGCGCACCCGCACGCCCGTCCAGCGCGCCGTGCCGATCGCCTCGATCAGCCACGGCTGGCTCCGCGGCCGCGGCTCGAGCAGCGCCCGGCCGTTGCCGGCGCACTCCATCGTCACCGTCACGTCCACCGACGCGCGCTCCCGCAGCTCGTCGACGGACAGCTCGAGCGGCCGGCGCACCTGCCCGTGCACCGACAGCCGGTGCGCCGCGGCGTCCAGGAACGGCACGTCGTAGTGCACCAGCACGTAGTGCAGCCCGGGCGGCGAGAGGTCGAGCCGCAGCGCCTCGAGCGGCATGCCGTGGTTCCGGGCCGCGAGCTGCAGCTCCTCGGCGCTGATCCCTTCGGTCTGGACGTCCAACCCGCACCTCCTCGCCCCGGACGGCCATACACTCCACGCCGTGCCGTCCGTCGACTGTCCGTTCGCCGAGGACGAGCCGCTCGCCGAGCTCCACGCCCACCTCGGCGGCTCCGTGCCCGCCTACGTGATGTGGGAGCTCGCCCACGTCCAGGGCATCGCGCTCCCGACGCGAGACTACTGGGAGTTCGAGCGGATGACCTCCGTCTCCGACCCGCGCGGCGTGGACGGTCTCGACGGGCTCGACCAGATCTACCACCTGACCGAGCTCATCCAGTCGAGCCCGCTCGCCGTCGAGCGCTCGGTGCACGGGATGATCGGCGGCGGCTACCGCTCGCAGCGCATCACCACCGCCGAGATCCGCTTCAACCCGATGAAGCGCAACCGGGGCGGCGAGCGCGACCTCGACCACATCATCATGGCCGCCGTCCGCGGCCTCGACCGGGCCTCGCTCGAGTACCCGCAGGTGCGCGCCGGGATCCTCCTGATGATGGACCGCACCTTCGACGAGCGGCAGAACGCGATCATCGTCGAGAAGGCCATCCGCTACGCGAGCCGCGGCATCGTCGGCGTCGACATCGCCGGCCCGCGGCTCGAGCCGGGCCCGTACCCGTACCGCGACCTCGCCCCGCTGGTGCAGGCGGCGCGCGACGCCGGCCTCGGCGTCACCGTCCACGTGGGCGAGGAGGGGTTCGCCGAGGAGATCGCCGAGGTCGTCGAGACGCTGCAGCCCGACCGCATCGGCCACGGCGTGCTGGCGGCGCGCGACCCCGAGCTCACCGCGCTGCTGGCCGCGCGCGGCACGGTCCTCGAGATCTGCCCGACCTCGAACCTGCTCACGAAGGCCCTGGCGGACGTCGATGCGGTGCGCGAGACCTTCCGCACGTTCCTCGACGCCGGCGTCCGGGTCACCGTCTCGACGGACGGGCCGGAGATGATGCGCACCCACCTGCGCGACGAGTTCGCCTTCCTCTGCCGCATCGGTGCGCTGACCGCCGAGGAGGCCAGCGCGGCGAACGCTCTGGCCCACGCCTCGTCGTTCGCCCGTCCGCCGGTCGGCGCCGTCAGCTGACGTCGAGTCGCGGCCCGGCGTGGGCCGCCAGCACCACCCAGCGCCCCTCGTGGCGCACCCAGGTCTGCGTCAGCCGCAGCCGGAAGCGCTCGACCACGCCGTCCTGCTCGACCTCGTCGACGACCACCGCCACCAGCACCGCCGCGCCGCCGGCGGACACGCACCTCGACCTGCTCGAGCCGCTGCGCGCGCCAGCGCAGCCAGGCCGCTCGTGTTGCGGTCGACGTACGCGTCACGGTCGAACACGTCGCCGCGGAAGCTCGTCCAGCGCAGCTCGGGGTGGTGCAGCGCCCGCAGGGCCGGCGCATCGGCCGCGGCCAGGGCGCCTGCACGCGCCTCGGCGGCCTCGAGGATCTCATCGCGGGTGCTCATACCGGTGTCAAGTCCTGAAAGTTGTTGTCAATTCGTCGAAACGTCCGCGTACAAAATGTGAACATTGGCATGCCGTCGGATCGCCTGCGTCCACTTGCCATCCTCGCCTTGCCAAAACCGCGCACACGGCAGTAGCCTGGCGCCAGTGGCACCCGTCGGCGGTGCCAGTGGAGGTGTGTTGGCTGGAACCGATCCTGGGTGGTGGTCTCCCGGTCGACGCCGCGACGAGCCGTGGCGTCGACGCTGCTGCCGTGGAGCCCGCCGGTGAGTCACGGCGGGGGCCGCGACGACGGCGGCCATCGCTTCACGGTCGAGCTGTTCGGCCCGGCGCTGCGCATCCGTCACGTCACACCGCCGCCCGGCCTCCTGCTCGGCGGCGAGCCGCCGGCCGGCTCGAGCGTCGACGACGAGCTCTGCTCGCTGCTGCATCCCGACGACCGCGATCGCGCCGTCAAGGCGCTCGACGCCGCCCGCGGCGGCGACCCGCTCGACGTCGACCTGCGCGTCGTCGGCTTCGACGGCCGCCAGCGCTGGCTGCGCTTCCAGGCGCTCCCGCGGCTCGAGCCCAGCGGCCGGGTGCTGCTCGACGGCATCGCGCTCGACGTCTCGCGCGCGCACGCGGGCGACGACGCCGTCGAGGCCCACGCCGCGCTGACCCGGATCGTCCACTCGATCGACGAGTACCTGTACGTCGACGAGGTGCTGCCCGACGGGCGGGTCATCTCGGTCTTCCAGAGCCCGGGCCGCGAGCGGCTGCTGGGCCTCTCGACCGGCGAGGAGAACGGGGCGCACGGCTGGGAGGAGCACGTCCACCCCGACGACAAGGCGATGTTCGCCGCCGCCCAGGAGACGGCCCTGCGCGGCGGCCGGGTCGACGTCGAGTACCGGGTCGTCGGTGCGGACGGCGTCACCCGCTGGGTCTGGGACCGGGCCAGGCTCCGCCGCGACGGCGAGCGGATCCTGTACGACGGGATCGTCTCGAACGTCACCGAGCTGCGCGGGCTGCAGGAGGAGCTGCACGCCACGATCAGCGAGATGCGCCGCCTGAACGCCCAGCTCGAGCGGGCCCGCGACGAGGCCGAGCGGCGCTCCAGGGTCGACCCGGTGACCGGCGTCGTCGAACCGCCGCCACTTCTCGGAGCTGCTGGCGGCGGCGGCCAGCGGCCACGAGGACGCCGCCGTGCTGCTGGTCGACGTCGACCACTTCAAGCAGGTCAACGACGCCTACGGCCACGCCGCCGGCGACGACGTCCTGCAGCAGGTCTGCGCCCGCATCCGGGGCGCCATCCGCAGCGCCGACGAGCTCGCCCGCTGGGGCGGGGAGGAGTTCGCCGTGCTGGTGCGCGGGCCGATCGAGGAGCGGGCCCTGCGGGCGCTCGGCGAGGGGATCCGCAGCGCCCTGTCCGAGGAGGTGCTGCTCACCGACGCCGGCCCGGTCCTGGTGACGGTGTCGGTCGGCGCGGCCAGCGCCCGCCCGCTCTCCTCCTCGCCGAACCAGCTCCTGCAGGCCGCCGACCGGGCGCTCTACGCGGCCAAGCACCGGGGGCGCAACCAGGTCGTGCTGTCGAGCGAGCTGCGCGAGGACGACCTCCTGGTCGCCGAGCCCGAGGTCGTGCGCCTGGCCCACATGCTGGCGATCATGACCGCCGCGCACGAGGGCATGTCGGCCCGCCACCCCGAGCAGGTCGCGGCCCTCGCCGGCCGGATCGCCGAGCGTCTCGGCGCCTCGCCCGCGGAGGTGCTGCGCTGCCGGCTCGCCGGCTGGCTGCACGACATCGGCACGATCGCGGTGCCCGGCGAGATCCTGGCCAAGCCCGTCGCCGCTCGACGCCGCCGAGTGGGCCCTCGTGCGGAGCCACCCGCTCAGCGGGCAGGAGATGGTGGCCAGCGTGTCCGCGCTGGCCGACGCGGCGCTCGGCGTCCGCCACCACCACGAGCGCCTGGACGGCAGCGGCTATCCCGACGGTCTGCGCGACGACGAGATCCCGTTCGAGGCCCGGGTGGTCGCGGTGGCCGACGCCTACAGCGCGATGACCTGGGAGCGGCCGTTCCGCCGCCGGCGCTCGTCCGAGGAGGCGCTCGACGAGCTGCGCTCGGGCGCGCCGGTGCGCTACGACCCCGAGGCCGTCGAGGCGCTCGTCGCCACCATCGAGGAGGAGCGGACGCGCGGCGGCCCGCGCCACAGCCGCCGGCGGGTCACCGACCTCGCATGACGTTCGCGCCGGGCTCGCACGTGCTCTTCCGGCAGGTGTGGCGCGGCGTGCCGTGGCTCTCGATCCCGGTCGAGGTCGTCGACGACGCGCCCGACCTGCTCGTCCTGCACCTGCCGGATGGTGCGCCCTTCGGGTTCCACCGCGACCATCCGCTCGGCGCCCACCCCTGGAGCCGCAACGACCGGTTCCACGGCCCCGGCGTGCTGATGCTGCAACGGCCGGGGGAGGCCTACGCCATCTGGCACTTCTGGGAGGGCGAGGAGCGGCGCTTCCTCGGCTGGTACGTGAACTTCCAGGAGCCGTTCCGCCGCCGCGAGTTCGGCTTCGACACCCAGGACCAGGAGCTCGACCTGTGGCTCCCGGTCGACGGCGAGCCGGAGTGGAAGGACGTCGACCTGCTCGCAGAACGCGTCCGCCAGGGCCGCTACAGCCAGGCCGAGCAGGCCTCGATCCACGCCGAGGGCAACCGGGTCTACGCGCAGGTCGCCCGCGGCGAGCGCTGGTGGGATCCCTCCTTCAGCGGCTGGGCTCCGGATGGTGGGCCGCCGCCGGAGCTGCCCGCCGGCTGGCACGACCTGCGCTGACCCGTCGAGTGTCTATGCTCTGCGCCGTGTCCGCGACGCTGCGCCGCACGCCGCTCTACGAGGAGCACCGGTCGCTCGGCGCGCGCCTCGTCCCGTTCGCCGGCTGGGAGATGCCGGTGCAGTACGCCGGGGTGATCGAGGAGCACCGCGCGGTGCGCGAGCGCGCCGGGATCTTCGACGTCTCGCACATGGGCGAGCTGACGGTCGACGGGAGCGGGGCCCACGCGTTCCTGCAGGGCGTGCTGTCGAACGACCTCGACCGCATCGGCGCCTACCAGGCCCAGTACACGCTGCTCACCAACGAGCGCGGCGGCATCGTCGACGACCTGATCGCCTACCGCCAGCCCGACGACTCGTACCTGCTGGTGGTCAACGCCGGCAACACGAAGGCGGCCTACGAGCACCTGCGCGACCGGGTCCCGGGCGACGTGACGCTCGAGAACCGCTCCGACGACTTCGCGATGATCGCGCTGCAGGGCCCGCTGTCCTTCGAGGTCCTCGGCCGGGCGTTCGAGCCCACCGAGGGCGAGGGCGCCGTCAACTCGCCGCCGTCGATGCGGCCGTTCACCTACGGCCGCATCCACGTCGCCGGCGTCGAGTGCCGGGTGGCCCGCACGGGCTACACCGGCGAGCCCGGCGTCGAGCTGTTCTGCTCCCCGGACGACGCCGCGACCGTCTGGCGGGGGCTGCTCGACAGCGGCGCCGAGCCGTGCGGCCTCGGAGCCCGGGACACCCTGCGGCTCGAGGTCTGCTACCCGCTGCACGGCAACGACATCACCCCCGACACCAACGCCATCGAGGCCGGCCTCGGCTGGACCTGCGCGCTGCAGAAGGAGTTCACCGGCGTCGACGTCCTCCGCCGCACGAAGGAGGAGGGCCCGAAGCGCCGCCTCGTCGCGTTCCGGATGACCGAGAAGGCGGTGCCGCGCCAGGGGCTCCCGATCGTCGACGACGGGGGCGAGCCGATCGGCGAGGTGACGAGCGGGACGCACTCGCCGACGCTCGGCATCGGGATCGGGATGGGATACGTGCCGTCGGCGCTCGCGTCGGCCGGCACGCCGCTGCGGATCGACGTGCGCGGCCGTGTCCGCACCGCCGAGGTCGCCAGGAAGCCGCTGTACCACAAGGAGGCGTGACCGGCCGATGCCCGCCGACGAGAGCTACCCCGACGACCTGCTGTACCACCGCGAGCACGACTGGGCGCGGATCGACGGCGACATCGCGACCTTCGGGATCACCTGGTACGCGCAGGACTCGCTCGGCGACATCGTCGTGTACCTGCCGCCCGAGGTCGGGGCGAGGGTCACGGCGGGCGACGAGTACGGCGAGCTCGAGTCGGTCAAGGCGGTCTCGCCGATCATCGCGCCGCTGACGGGCGAGGTCACCGAGATCAACCAGGCGGTCGTGGACTCGCCCGAGACGGTGAACGACGACCCCTACCGCGAGGGCTGGCTGTGCAAGGTGCGGCTCGACGACCCGGAGTCGAAGGGTGACCTGATGCCGGTCGACGAGTACCGCAAGCTGCTCGACGAGCTGTAGCTCAGACCCGGCCGGCAGCGTCCACGCTGGCCAGGTCGCTCAGCACCAGGTCGCGGTCGTCGGGATCCTCGATCGAGGCGGCCAGCTCGCGCGCCCGGGACAGGTGGTGGCGCGCGTGCTGCTCGTCGCCGGCGACGGCGTAGGCCCGGGCGAGCGCCTCGTGGGCGAACGGCCGGTCGAAGTCGGCCAGGTCCTCGGGGTTCGCGAGGCACAGGTCGAGGCAGCGCTGCGCGTGGTGCAGCGCCGGCTCGGCCCGGCCGAGGATGGCGTAGACCCGGGAGCACTGCCACTCGCCGCGGGCCAGGTTGGCGGCCGTGCCGACGCGGCCCCAGTGGTGGCGGGAGGCGTGGGCCATGTGCAGCATCTCGTCGTCCTGCGCCGGGGTGCGCTCCGCGGCTTCGATGAGCGTCCAGGTCGAGTTGAAGAGGTCGGCGGCGAGCTGGCGCTCGGCCTCCGCGGTCAGTTGGCCAACGTGCTGGTCGCCCACGATGGGCTCCTTTCCCTGGAGCAGCGGCTCGAGCCGCTGCCGTGCGATCTGCAGGTCGGCGGCCCGGATCGCGAGCCGCCGGCGGTGGGCCGCGAGCAGCGCGTGCCGGCGGTCCGGGTCGTCCTCGTCGAGCACCGCGGCGATCTCGGCCAGCGGCAGCTCGACCGCCCGCAGCCGCCGGATGGCGGCGGCCCGCTCGAGCTGGTCGGGCCCGTACAGCCGGTACCCGGTCTCGGGGTCGACCGCGGCCGGCCGGAGAAGGCCCTGCTCGTCGTACAGGCGCAGGGCCTTCGGCGAGAGGCCGGTCAGGCGGGCGAAGCGGCCAATTGGCCAGAGGTCCACGGGCAGGACGGTACGCCTTGCCCCGGGGGGAAGGTCAAGGGCGCCGGTAGCGGAGGCGGATCACCTGCTGGCTTGTCGCCGTCGTCGAGACCACACGCGCGAGCACGAGCGGCATGCCGAACCTCGGCGACCGGTCGACGAACCGAAGCGGGGTCACGGTGTGCGGGCCGAGCAGGACGAACCGGCTCTGGGCGTGGCCGCCGAGGCTGAAGTGGACGCGGCGGGCGACGTGCGGCTGGCTGCTGTCGTTCGCCACGAACACGCGGTAGGTGGCCGGGCCGGCCGTGCGGACGGTGTTGCCCTGCACCGTCGAGAGCTGCTGCTGCGTCCCGACCATGACGTGCTCGATGGCCCAGCGCTCCGGGTCGACCAAGACCCGGACAGCGCCGTCGTAGTGCTTCGCCCAGTAGCCGCTGAGCGAGTCGACGGTCACGCCCAGCGGCGGCGAGGCGTGCACGAAGCGGTCGCCGCCCAGGGAGATCCCGACGTGGCTCAGGCCGAGGAAGAAGACGAGGTCGCCGACGCGCAGGTCCTTCAGCGGCACCCGCGGGCCCGCGCCCCACAGCGAGCCGACGTAGTGCGGCAGCCCCGGCCGGCCCGCCTGGCCAAAGGCCCACACGACCAGTCCGGAGGTGTCGAAGCCCGCCGAACCGGCGCCGCCCGACACGTACGGGACGCCGAGAACCGACTGCGCGGCGGCCGCGGCCAATTGGCCAACGTCGTCCGACGGCGCGGCCGGCGCCACCGCACTCGCCCTCGACCGACCGCCGCTCGGCCCGCGGCTGCAGCGCGACGAACACCGCCACGACGGCCGCCAGCGCGATCGGCACGAGCCAGCGGGCAGGCCGCCGCCGGCGGAGCGCCCGCCGCGCCGGCGGCACGCTCGCGAGCGGGCGCCAGGATCCGTTCGAGCGCGCGCTCGTCCTCGGCGACGGTCAACGGTCCACCTCCTCGGTCCAGGCCTCGCGGACGCGCCGCGACGCCCGCGCCAGCCGCTGGCGCACGGCCTCGGGCGAGCGGCCCGTGATGCGCGCCAGGGCGGGCGCGTCGAAGCCGTGCACGTAGCGCAGGATCAGGAGCGCGCGGTCGTCGGGCGAGACCGTCCGGGCCAGGATCTCGCGCACCGCGAGCACGGTGTCGGCGTCTGCCTGCTCGGCGGCCGGCGGGCGCAGGTGCACCAGCCGCTCGAGCGCCACCCGCGCCCGGAAGCGCCGCCGGTGCGCCGCGAGCGCCTTTCGCCGGGCGACCCCGAACAGCCAGGCGGCCGGATCGTCGGCGCGCGCGAGCTCGTCACGCCGCCGCACGGCCGTCTCGAAGACGTCTCCGAGCAGGTCGTCGGCCAGCGCGCGGTCGGGCACGAGCTGGGCCAGGAAGCGCCCCAGCCGGGGCTCGACCGCGGCGAACAGCGCCTCCGGCGACGCCGCCGCCCGGTCGGCGGCGGCGCGCCGGCCGGGCGCAACCGCGTAGCTGTCGGCGCGCTCCACGCCCCTACGTTGCCGCAGGTGCGCACGCCGTGACGCCGTCCAGCTACTTGACGAGCCCGACCACGTTGCCGGCGGGGTCGGCGAACTGGGCGAACGTCACCATGTCCGGGATCTCGGTGACCGGCACGCACGGTGCGGCCGCCGGCCTTCTCGACGCGGTCGAGGGCGCCCTGCAGGTCGTCGACCCGGATGTAGAACGTGACGCCGGCGTCGCCGTTCTGCCCCTGGGTGATGCCGCCGCCGGGGTTGCCCTCGCCGGTGTCCACCATCCCGTAGTTCATGGGGTTCGAGGCGTCGACCTTCCATCCGAAGAGGTTGGCGTAGAACTGCTGCAGCGCGCCGCCGTCGGGGCCGGTGATCTCGAAGTGCACGACGGGGTTCGGCATGGGTGCTCCCTTCCGAGCGTCGGGCCCGCACACGGTGCGCGGGCTCTCCACCGACACGACGACCGGGCCGGACGGAATCGACAGCCCCATGTGCAAGGCTTCATCCGCGCCGCTCGGGCCCGCGCCTGGCCGGCCTCTTGCAACCTCATCGAAGGGGAGACGTGCGCTACACGCCGACGACCGAGCAGGACCGCTCGGCGATGCTCGCTGCCATCGGAGTGCAGTCGGTCGACGACCTGTTCGCGGACATCCCGCCGGCGCTGCGCTTCTCGGGCAGCCTCGACATCCCGCAGGGGATCGGCGAGGCCGAGCTCCACCGCGAGCTCGCCGAGCTCAGCTCCCGCAACGCCGACGCGACCTCGCGAGCTGCAGTTCCTGGGCGGCGGGACGTACGACCACTACGTGCCGGCCTGCGTCGACCTGGTCACCGGGCTGCCGCAGTTCCAGACCGCCTACACGCCGTACCAGCCGGAGGTCTCGCAGGGGACGCTCACGGCGATCTTCGAGTTCCAGACCGCGATCTGCGAGCTGACCGGGCTGTCGGTGTCGAACGCCTCGGTGTACGACGGCGCGACGGCCGCCGCCGAGGCGATGGGCCTCGCGGTGCGCCGGACCGGACGGGCCAGGATCGTGGTCTCCGAGACCGTGAACCCCGAGACCCGCGCGGTCGTCGCGACCTACGCCGAGGGCCAGGGGATCGAGGTGGTCGTCGTGCCGCACAGCGGCGGCGCGAGCGACCTCGACGCGATCCGCGGCGCGCTCGACGGGGCGGCCGCGCTGCTCGTGCAGCAGCCCGGGTTCCTGGGCGCGGTGGACGACCTGCCGGCGCTGGTCGAGGCGGCCCACGACGCCGGCGCGCTGGCGCTGGCCTCGGTCGACCCGGTCTCGCTCGGGCTGCTGGCCGCTCCGGCGGAGCTCGGCGTGGACGTCGCCGTCGGCAACGGCCAGGCGCTCGGCAACTACCAGGCCTACGGCGGCCCGACGTTCGGCTTCATGGCCTGCACCGACGACCTGATGCGGGCGATGCCCGGCCGCATCGTCGGCGAGACGCTCGACAAGGAGGGGCGGCGCGCGTTCGTCCTCACCCTGCAGACCCGCGAGCAGCACATCCGCCGCGAGAAGGCGACCTCGAACATCTGCACGAACCAGGCGCTGAACGCGCTCGCCGGCATCGTCTACCTGTCGTGGCTCGGGCCGCGCGGGGTATCGGCGAGCTGGCGCGGCAGTGCCTCAGCCGGGCCGAGTACGCGAAGGCCCGGGTGCTGGACGTGCCCGGCGTCGAGCTCGCGTTCGCGCACCCGACCTTCAAGGAGTTCGCGATCCGCGTCGGCCGCGACGGGCAGGAGGTGATCCGGGCCTGCCGCGAGCGCGGCGTCCACCCGGGCCACTGCCTGGGACGCGACTACGACGGGATGGACGACGTCCTGCTGGTGGCCGTCACCGAGCGGCGCACCCGCGAGGACTGCGACCGGCTCGCCCGGACCCTCGAGGAGGTGCTCTCGTGACCGTCCTCGGCGAGCAGGGCCCGCTGCACACGATCTACGACCGCTCCGAGCAGGGCCGGCGGGCGGCGCAGCTGCCGACGCTCGACGTGCCGGAGGTCGATCCCGCCTCGCGTGCTGCCGGCGGAGCTCCTGCGCGGCGCCGCGCCGCGGCTGCCGGAGGTCTCGGAGCCCGACCTGGTGCGCCACTACGTGCGGCTGTCCGAGCTGAACTTCTCGATCGACACCGGCTTCTACCCGCTCGGGTCGTGCACCATGAAGCACAACCCGAAGATCAACGAGCGGGTCGCGGCGCTGCCCGGCTTCGCCCACCTGCACCCGCTGCAGGAGGACGAGGCGGCCCAGGGGACGCTCGAGGTGCTGTGGCGCCTGCAGGGCTTCCTGTCGTCCATCGCGGGCCTGCCGCACGTCACGCTGCAGCCGGCCGCCGGCGCCCAGGGCGAGCTGTGCGGGCTGCTGCTGATGCGGGCCTACCACGAGTCGCGCAACGACCCGCGGCGGACGGTGGTCATCCCCGACACGGCGCACGGCACGAACCCGGCGTCGGTGACGATGGCCGGCTACGACACGGTCAAGGTGAAGACCGACGCGCGCGGCGGCGTGGACCTCGACGACCTGCGCTCGAAGGTCGACGAGAACGTCGCCGGGCTGATGCTCACGAACCCGTCGACGACGGGCCTGTTCGACGAGAACATCGCCGAGATCGCGAAGGTCTTCCACGACGTCGGCGCGCTCCTGTACTACGACGGGGCGAACCTGAACGCGGTGATGGGCGTGTCGCGGCCCGGCGACATGGGCTTCGACATCGTCCACTTCAACACCCACAAGTCGTTCTCGACGCCGCACGGCGGCGGCGGGCCCGGCGCCGGCCCGGTGGCGGTGACCGAGGCGCTCGAGCGGTTCCTGCCGAAGCCGGTGCTGCGCCGGCGCGACGACGGGACGCTGTGGCTCGAGGGCGACCGGCCCGACTCGATCGGCAAGCTGAAGTCCTACGTCGGCAACACCGGCGTGCTGGTGCGGGCGTACACCTACATCCGCTCGAACGGCGCCGACGGGATCCGCGACGCCGCCGAGACGGCGGTGCTGAACGCGAACTACCTGCTGGCCCGGCTGAAGCACGCCTACGACCTGCCCGTTCGACCGGCTGTGCAAGCACGAGTTCGTGCTGTCGGCGCGCAAGCTGAAGCGCGAGCACGACGTGAAGGCGCTGGACGTGGCCAAGCGGCTGATGGACTTCGGGTTCCACCCGCCGACGATCTACTTCCCGCTGCTGGTGCCCGAGGCGCTGATGATCGAGCCGACCGAGACCGAGAACAAGGAGACGCTCGACGCGTTCGCCGACGCGATGCTGCAGATCGCGAAGGAGGCCGCCGAGCAGCCCGAGCTCGTCCGGGAGGCCCCGCACGTGACCCGGGTCAAGCGGCTCGACGAGGTGCGCGCCGCGAAGAACCCGGTGGTGCGGCAGGCGCTGGGAGAGCCCTCGCCGGCCTAGTCAGCCCGTAGAAGACGATGTCGAGGCGGGCGCCGCCGATGCGGCGGCGCTCGCCTCGCTGCATCTCCTCGGCCCAGAGCTCGGCGACGATGCTGTCGCCGTCGAGCAGCCGGGCCGTGGCCTCGGCGAGCTCGCCGGGTCTCGGAGGGTCGTCGAGCTCCTCGAGGTCGTCGAGCTCGACACCGAGCGGGCGGCGGTGGGCCCGCAGCGCCGCGGCCATGGAGGTGCTCCGCACCAGGTGCTCGGCCGCGGGAAGGTCGAGGGTGCCGCTCTCGTCGACGTGCCGGGGGAAGACGATGGTGCAGGCGGCGGTGGCCGGCTCGTCCTCGACGTCGTCGGGCTCCTCGACGGGCTCGACCTCGGCGGGCCGGCCGTCCTCGGTCAGCCCGATGAAGCCGAGCGTGCCGGTGGTCGCACGGCGGCGCGAGCCGGTCAGCGCGTCCTCGACGACCATCTCGACCTCGACCTGCATCGTGCGCTGGCGGGTCGCGACGACCCGGGCCGCGAGGTCGACCAGCGAGCCGACGGGGACGGGCGCGCGGAAGCTCACCCGGTCGGAGCGGACGACCATCACCTGGCGCCTGCTGTGCCGCGAGGCCGCGATCGCGCCCGCCGTGGCGAGGAGTGCGAGCGCCGCACCGCCGAACAGCGTGCCGTGGTGGTTCGCGTCGGCAGGCCCGACGAGCTCCACGAAGCGGGTCACGGGGACGTCGGCCATCCGAGCGCCGCACCGTACACCCCGGCGCGGTCAGGCGCGGCGCCAGCGTGCGAGCCAGCCGGCGATTCCCGTGCGGTGGCGCCGTTCGAGGGCCCGCGACAGCGGGGTGAGATCCACCGATCGGCCCGGCCGCGCGGTGTCGAAGACCCGGACCGTTCCGGTCGGCACCTGCAGCAGCAGGAAGCGTCCGCTGAACCCGCCCGGCCCGTAGCCGGCGCAGGTCGGAGGGCGCACGAAGGTGCCGAGCCGCGTCGCCTGCCGGGCGCCCGGGCGGAGCGTCCACAGGGTGCGTACCGTGCTGCCGCCGCCGGCGCTGGTGCCGAGGCGAACGCCGCGCGGGCGCCGCTGCGTGGCGATGACCGCGTCGAGCACCTGGCCGCGCGGGAGCGCGCCGGAGGAGAGCAGCCGTCCCTGCCGGCTCAGGACGAGCACCTGGCGCGCGCGTCGTGACGAGGATGCGGCCGTCGTCCTGCGGCGTGACCTGGGCGCGAGCCGGCACGTGGCGGGCGAGCACGGTGAGCCGGTCGCCGTCGGTCGCGACGAGCCGCCCGGCGGCCGCGACGAGCACGCGCGAGCCGTCCCAGGACGCGCTCGCGTCGACGAACCGCCGCGGCGTGGACTGCCGCCCGTCGAAGCCGTAGCGCCGCACGACGAGCGTGTGGCCGTGCCAGGCCAGGGTGACGGCGCCGGCCGCGGTCACGCCGAGCAGGGTCACGCCGTAGGCCGCGAGGCGCTCGTGGCCAATTGGCCACGTCGCCGTCTGGCCAATTGGCCGCGGCGCGAGGTACAGCGCGTCGTCGAGCACGAACGCCAGCCCGCCCGGCCCGGCGGCGGCCGACGTCGGGTTCGTCAGGCCCGTGGCCAATTGGCCACGCGAGCGCCAGCGCACCACGCCGTGGTCGAAGACGACGACCCGGCCGCGCCGGACCGTCATGCCGACGTGGGGCGCGAGCTGGTAGCCCGGCGCGTACGTCGGCTGCGGCGGGTGCGGGAGCAGGCCGACGCGGCCATCGGGCCAGACGGCCACGAGGGCGCAGCCGGCGTCCAGGGCCACCGGAGCGGGCAGGCGCGCGGGGTTGGCCAATTGGCCAGACGCCGCGTGGCCAATTGGCCACGCCCGCGCCGGCAGGCCGCGAACGCAGGCCGGGGGAGGGGCGAGCGAGGGTGCGAACACGCCGTGACTACGCGGGCGGCGGGCCGCGCAGGTCCGTCAGGCGCCGAGGGCGTCGCGGTAGACCTGCTCGGTCTGCGCGGCGATCCGCTCCCAGGTCAGCTCGGCGCGCGCGCGGGCCATCCCGGCGATCGCCGCCGCGCGCCGGGACTCGTCGGTCAGCGCCGCGATCAGGGCGAGCGCCAGCGCGTCGGGCGCGTCGGGCGGCACCGGGGCGCCCAGGTCGTAGGCGGCGCACAGCTCGGGGAAGGCGCCGACGTCCGTCAGCACCGGCGGCACCCCGAACGCCAGCGTCGTCGCCAGGACGCCGGAGCTCTCGATCACCCGGTACGGCAGCGCCACCACGCTCGCGCGGCCGAACGCCGCGGCGAGCTCGGCGTCGGACACGAACCGCTCGTCCCAGCGGATCCGGTCGGCCACCCCGAGCGCCGCCGCGCGCTCCTTCAGCGGGCCGAGCGGCATCCGCGGCGAGCCGACCACCTCGAGGCGCACCTCGGGCACCGCTGCGGCCACCGCCGGCAGCGCCTCCACCAGCGTGTCGAGCCCCTTGTCCGGCCGCAGCAGCCCGAAGTGCAGGATCGTCGGCGGGCCGTCGCCGCGCGCGGTTGGCCAATTGGCCAACGACGCGAACAGCGCGTGCGGCACGACCGCGATCCGCGCGGGATCGACCCCGACCTCGCGCTCCAGCCGCTCGCGGCCGCGCTCCGAGTGCACGATGACCCGGTCACACGAGCCGTACAGCGCCCGCCACAGCTCGACCTGGCCCGCGCTCCGGCGCGGCAGCACGTCGTGCGCCGTGAACACCGTCGCCCCGGCGCGCCGGTCGATCCGGCGCAGCGCGCGCAGGTCGAGCTTCGGCAGCGGCGCCCACTGCCAGTGGACGATGTCGGCCCGCTCGCGCCGGGCCTCGCGCGCCAGCGTCGCCAGCCCGCGCAGGTGGCCGGCCAGCTTCAGCGGAACCCGCAGCGGCGACGACGGCCAGCGCAGCACCAGGCCGGCGGCGGGCGGGACGAACGCCTCGCGCCGCCGGTAGCCCGACGGCGCCGGCACCTCGCCGTGCGAGAAGCGCGTCGTCAGGAGCTCGACGTCGTGCCCGCGCGCGCCGAGCGACGCGCACAGCTCGTGGTCGTACGGCGGCGTGAACGCCTGCGGGTCGACGACGAGGACGCGCACCGTCAGCCCGGCGGGGCGCCGGCGGCCCACAGGGCGGGCTCGGCCCAGGCGCCGGTGATCACCGTGTCGGCGTCGCAGCCGCGCTCCTGCGCCAGCCGCAGCGCGAGCCGCTGCACCAGCACCGTCAACGGGAGCTGGGACAGGAGCGGGTCGAGCCCCTCGCGGGTCGCGAGCCGGTGCACGCGCGATGCCCTCGCGCCGGGCGGCCTCGCCGACCAGCGCCACGATCCCGTGCGGGTCGAGCTCGGGGCCCACCAGCACCAGCGCGTCGCGCTCGTCGAGCGGCACCGCCGAGCCGTGCAGCAGGAGCTCCGCGCTGTAGCCCTCCGCCGGCAGCCGCGCGCCCTCGCGCAGCTTCAGCGCGCCCTCGGCCGCGGTCACCGCGCACGGGCCGGCGCCGACCAGCACCAGCAGCCGGGCCGGGAGGAGCACGGCGTCCGGCTGCGGGTCGGCAGCGCTCCCGCGACCCGGTCGGGACGCTCCTCCAGCTGGCCGGCGAGATCCGGACGCGCCGAGCGCGGCTGCCAGGCGGAACAGCGTCAGCAGGCTCGCCAGGTAGCTCTGGGTGTAGGTCTCGGCCGCCTCCCTGGGCGCCACCTCGAGCGCGCCGTCCCAGCCGGCGCCCTGCGCCGTCAGGGCCACGACGGGCGCGCCGGCAGCCCGCGCCCGCTCCCGCGCGGCCAGGGCGAACGACGTCTCGCCGGTGTGCGAGATCACGACCAGCCCGTCGCTCGGACGCGGATCCACGGGCCAGTGGGCGTACGCCGCCGCGGCGAAGGAGCGCGCGTCGACGCCGGCCCGGGCCAGCGCCAGCGCGCCGAGCTGGGCCGCGTGGTGGCTCGTCCCGGTCCCGATCAGCAGGACCCGCTCGCAGCCGCGCAGCCGCTCGACCGCGGCGTCGATGTCGACCTGCAGCGCGCGGCGCAGGACGTCCGGCTGCGAGGCGATCGCACGCTCCAGCTCGCGGGTCATGGTGGCACGATACGGGTGCCGCCCGACCGTCGGCGCTGAGGCATCATTCGAGAACCGCGCGTAGCAGTCCGCACATGAACAACGAGCCCGAGCCAGTACCCGTTCCCGCCTGCCTCGCCACCTCCGACGCGAACTCGTGTCGCGCCTGCGAGGCCTTCTGCGACCGGGTCGTCTACCCGGCGGGGTGCATCGAGCGCCAGTGCCCGAACCTGTACGCGTACGACGACCGCGAGGGCCGGCGCTTCGTCGGCTGCCTGCAGCGCGTGTTCCGCTCCGAGATCGCCCTCGACGTGCTCATCGGGCCGGGCCGGCGCCAGGCGTTCGGCGCGCTGCGGGTCTCGGGGAGCCCGACGGAGATCTGCCAGATCGGGGTCGAGCAGGCCTACGAGGGCCGCTTCGACCTGCTCGCCTGCCTCAACCCGGAGTTCTTCGAGCCCGTCGAGGAGCCCTTCCGGGTCGAGCTGCGCACCGGCGTCTGAGGCTCCAGCCCGCGCGCCTCGAGCCCGGCGCCGTGCAGCTTGCGCAGCGCGTTCAGGTAGCGCCGCTGCTTGCGCAGGTCGTCGTGCGGGAGGGTCTCGAGGATGCAGGGGAGCTTCTGCAGCTTCGGCTGTCCGAGGAACGCCGAGAGCCCGTCGCCGATCAACCCCTCGCCGACGTTCGCGTGGCGGTCGCGGTTCGAGCCGAGCGGCGTCTCGGAGTCGTTCACGTGCAGCGCCCGCAGCCGTGACAGCCCGACCGTCGCGTCGACCTCGGCCACGTAGGCGTCCATCGCGTCGGGATCGCGACACGTCGGTGCCCGGTGGCGTAGAGGTGGCAGCTGTCGAGGCAGATCCCGAGCCGCGGATGGTCGCAGGCGTCGCGGATCTCGGCGAGCTCCTCGAGCGTTCGGCCGATCGTCCCGCCCGCGCCGGCGGTGTTCTCGAGCAGCAGCCAGACGTCGTCGTCCAGCACCTCGAGCACCTCGTTCAGCGCGGGCTCGATCCGCTGCATCCCCTTCGCGAAGCCGTCGCCCATGTGGGAGCCGACGTGGAAGATGACCGACTCGGCGCCGATCTCCGCGGCCACCTTGCAGGACGCCGACAGGGCGGTGACCGACTTGTCCACCTGCTCCTTGTCGGGGCTCGCCAGGTTGATCAGGTACATCGCGTGGATGACGACCGGGATGTCGAGCTTCTGGCGGCGCTCGGCGAACCCCTCGAGCACCGCCGGCTTGTGGTCCGTCGGCCGCCACATGCGCGGGCTCTGGGAGAAGATCTGGGCCGCGTCGCAGCGCAGCTCGACCGCGTGGTCGAGGCCGTCCTTGACCCCGCCGGTGACGTGGGCGCCGATCCGCATCGGGGCGCCAGCCTAGCCGAGCCGACCACCCCTGGACGGCGCCGCCGCCGTCCGCTACCTTCGTCTCAGTGCCAGCCCTCCACTAGGCAGCATCTCGTGCGACCGCGTCCGGCGGGGAATCTCCCGCGGGGCGCCCGTCGCGGCTGCCTAGATCCGGTTCCAGCCTGATCCGGCCCCGGAGGGCCAGCCGCATGCTGCACCGAACGCGGGCGCTCGTCGCGCCCCTGCCCCTGTACCTCGGGATCGAGGCGTTCTACGGCCTCGTCTGGTCGACGATGGTCACGGCGAACCTGGTCTACCAGGCGCTGGTCGTCGGCCTCTCCCCGCTCGAGCTCGTCCTCGTCGGCACCCTGCTCGAAGGCGTCTGCCTCGTCGCCGAGGTGCCGACCGGCGTCGTCGCCGACCTGTACAGCCGCCGACTGTCGGTGGTCATCGGGATCGTCCTGATCGGCCTCGGGTTCACGCTCGAGGCCGGCATCGTCTCGCTCTGGGCGGTGCTCGGCGCCCAGGTCGTGTGGGGGATCGGCGCGACCTTCGTGTCGGGCGCGCTCGAGGCCTGGCTGTCCGACGAGACCTCCGAGACAGGCCGCGTCGGGCGCCTACCTGCGCGCCGCCCAGCTCTCCCAGGCGACGAGCCTCGTCGGGATCGGCGCCAGCGTCGCCCTCGCGGCCGTCGGCGGCCCGCGCCTGCCCGTCCTCGTCGGCGGGGTCGTCATGGCGCTCTTCGGCGGCGTCCTGTGGTGCCTCCTGCCCGAGCACGGGTTCACTCCGGCGCCGCGCGAGGAGGGCGAGCGGACGCACCGAGCGGCCCTGCGCACCGTCCGCGCCGGGGTCGGCCTCGTCCGGCGCCGCCGTCTGGCCAGGGCGCTGGTCGTGGCGAGCGTCTTCGCCGGCCTGGCCTCCGAGGGCTTCGACCGCCTGTACACGCCGCACCTGCTGCGCGACTTCAGCCTGCCGGCGCTCGGCGGGGTGGGGGTGGTCGGCTGGTTCGCCCTGCTGAACGTGGCCTCGCTGCTGCTCGGGATGGGCGCGCTCGAGGTCGCCCGCCGCCGGCTCGCGCAGGCCGACGAGCCGCGCGTCCTGCGCGGCCTGATCGTCGTCGACGGGTTCCTGATCGCGGCGCTCCTGGTCTTCGGCCTCGCCGTGAACGTGTGGCTCGCGCTGGCCGCGTACCTCGCCGTCAGCACCGCCCGCGGCGTTCGCGGCCCGGTGGTCACGGGCCTCCTGAACCGCGAGCTCGAGCCGTCGGTGCGGGCCACCGTGTTCTCGCTGCAGTCCCAGGCCGACGCGTTCGGCCAATTGGCCGGCGGTCCGCTGATCGGCCTCGTGGCGACGGCGGTCTCGCTGCGGGCGAGCTTCGTCGTCTCGGCGCTGCTGCTCACGCCGGCGATCGTGCTCTACGTGCGGGCCCGGCGCGAGGCCCTCGACCCGGCGTTTGTAGGATCCGGCGCGTGACCGACAGCAACATCCGCGTCCGGTTCCCCCCGTCGCCGACCGGCTACCTGCACGTCGGCTCGGTGCGAACGGCGCTCTTCAACTGGCTGTACGCCCGCCACAACGGCGGCGCGTTCGTGTTCCGCATCGAGGACACCGACGAGAGCCGGCACATCGAGGACGCCGTCGAGCAGATCCAGCGCTCGCTGCGCTGGGTCGGGATCGACTGGGACGAGGGCGTCGGCGTCGGCGGCCCGCACGGGCCGTACATCCAGAGCGAGCGGCGGGCCGAGCACCAGGCGGCCGCCGAGAAGCTGCTCGCCGAAGGCCACCTGTACCGCTGCTACTGCACCTCGGAGGAGCTGGCCCGCGACCGCGAGGCGGCCCAGGCCGCCGGCCGGCCCGTGATCTACTCGGGCCGCTGCCGCGAGCTCGACGACGAGCAGCGCGCCGCCCTCGAGGCCGAGGGCCGCAAGGCCGGCGCTGCGGCTGCGGGCGCCGGAGCACGGCGACACGGTCTGGGAGGACCTGGTCCGGGGCGAGATCCGGATCCTGAACGCGACGGTCGGCGACCACATCGTGGTGCGCTCCGACGGCATCCCGACCTACAACTTCGTGAACCCGCTGGACGACGCGGCGATGGAGATCAACACCGTCATCCGGGGCGAGGACCTGCTGCCGTCGACGCCGCGCCAGATCCACCTCTACCAGGCGATCGGCGCGCCCATCCCGCGCTTCGGCCACCTGCCGATGGTGCTCGGCGCCGACCGCAAGCGGCTGAGCAAGCGCCACGGGGCGACCAGCGTCGAGGAGTTCCGCGACGCCGGCTACCTGCCCGAGGCGGTGATCAACGGCCTCGCGCTGGTGGGCTGGTCGCTCGACGACAGCCACGAGCTCTTCAGCCGGGCCGAGCTCGTCGAGCACTTCAGCATCGAGCGGGTCAACCCGGCGCCGGGCGTGTTCGACCACCAGAAGCTCGAGCACCTGAACGGCCTGCACATCCGGGCGCTCTCGGTGGACGAGCTGGCCCAGCGGATCCAGGGCTACCTCGAGGAGCGCGGCTCGGCGCTCGCCTCGCAGCCCGACGTGGTGCGCCAGGCGACCCCGCTGGTGCAGGAGAAGATCAAGACGCTGGCCGAGTTCGAGCCGTACTGCGCGTTCCTGTTCGGGGACGTCGAGTACGACGAGGCGGCCTGGGAACGGCTGGCCGGCGACGCAGCGCTCGGCCGGCATCCTCGACGCCACCAGCGAGGCCCTCGGCGCGCTGGACGGCTGGACGGCCGAGGCGCTCGAGGGCGCGCTGCGCGGCGTCTGCGAGCGGCTCGAGCTGAAGCCGCGGGTGGCCTTCGGGCCGGTCCGGATCGCGCTGACCGGTCGCACCGTGGCGCCGGGACTGTTCGAGAGCGCCGAGCTCCTGGGCCGCGACGAGACGCTCGCGCGCCTGGCCGCGGCCCGGACGAAGCTCGACCCGGCGGGCTAGCTCGCCCGGTCGCCGAGCTCGAAGCCGGCGACCAGCTCGCGCAGCCGCTCGGCGGCCGACGCCAGCGACGACGCGCTGTTCGAGATCTCGAGCGCCGCGGCCGACGTCTCCTCGGTGACGGCCGAGCACTCCTCGGTCGCCGACCCGTTGTCGGAGCTGACCGCGGCGACCAGGCCGAACGCCTCGTCGACCTCGGCCAGCGCGGTGCCGGCCTCGCCGCGGGCGGTGCGGATCAGCTCGACGTCGTGGGCCACCTCGTCGATCGCCGACGAGATCTCGGCGAACGCCTCGCGGGCCCGCAGCACGGTGGCGGCGGACTGCTCGGCGGTCTGGACGCCGTCGCCCATCGTCTCGACGGCCCGGCCGGTCTCGGTCTGGATCTCGCGGATCAGCCCGCCGATCGTGGCGGCGGCCCGCTCCGACTCCTCGGCGAGCTTGCGCACCTCGTCGGCGACGACGGCGAAGCCCCGGCCCTGCTCGCCGGCGCGGGCGGCCTCGATGGCCGCGTTCAGCGCCAGGAGGTTGGTCTGGCCGGCGATGCCGGAGATCGTGGCGACGATCGTGTCGATCTGCTGGCTGCGCTCTCCGAGGCCCTGGATGACCTCGGCGGCCTCGTTGATCGCGGCGCGCAGCGCCTCGGTCGAGGCCGCGGCGGCATCCGACACGTCCCGGCCCTCGGCCGACAGCGCGCTCGCGCGGGTCGAGGCGTCGACCGCCGCCTCGATGCCGTCCTGGGTGCGGGCGTCGGCGGCGCGCAGGTTGTCCTGGGCCCGCTGGGCGACGTCGACCTGCTCCTGCTGGCGCTCGCTGCCCTCGGCGATCGAGGCGATCGAGGTCGCGATCTCGAGCACTGCACGGCCCGACTCCTCGCTGGTCGCCGCCATGTGGCGCGACGCGTCCTGCACGTCGTCGGCGGTCGCCTGGACGCGGCCCAGGAGGCCGCACAGGTTGTCGACCATGTCGTCGAAGCCGCGGGCGGCCTGCCCGATCTCGTCGCGCGCCTCGTAGCCGACCCGCACCGTGAGGTCGCCCTCCGCGGCGCGGCGGGCCGCATCGGCGACGCGGCGCAGCGGCGGCACGATCAGGCGCTCGATCAGCAGGGCGAACAGGATCCCGAGGATCGCGATGACCAGCGCCCCGGCGATCAGCAGCAGCTTCGACTGGCGCACCGTCGAGTGGACGCCGGCGGTCTCGTGCTGCGTCGCGGCGTCGACGATCTCGATCGAGCGGTCGATGTTCCCGGTGAGCGCCTCGAACAGCGGGGCCACGCGGGCATGGTCGGCCGCGATTGCCTGCGCGACGTCACCGCGCAGCGCCTGCTGCACGGTCGCGCCCGTCCGGGCCTGGATCGACGCCCACTGCCCCGCGACCGCGGCCTGCAGCTCCGGCGCCTCTCCGTCGGCCTTCCACGACGCGATCGACTCGTCCATCTCGTCCTTCGCGTCGGCCATCTCGCCGCGCGAGTCCTTGACCACCGCGGCGTCGCCCGGGGCCAGCAGGATCTGCAGCGCCGCGCCGCGGTACTCGGCCTTCGCGGCGTCGATCGTGCCGAGGTGCTCGAGCTCCGGCACGTTGCCGGCGATCCCGTCGGCGGTCGACGACACGGAGCTCAGGCCGGTGATGGCGAGCGCGCTGAGGGCCGCGATGCCGAGCGTCATGCTCGCTGCGAGCAGCATGATCTTCCAGCGGACGGCGATGGTGCGGAGGAACGTCACGTAGGACCTCGATGGGGCTGACTGGGGCGGGCGAGGCGAAGCTCTCCTCGGAGTGTCGGAAGGTCTGACCCCGCGGATGAGGCGTTCGTCGCCGGGATCACCCGGTCGAGGGAGGACGCCGCGCCCAGATGGCCGCCGCCGCGCCCCCGGCGGCGTGGGCGGCGAGCGCCACGAGCCGGTCGCGCCGACCCGGATGCGCCCGGCCCGCGACGGCGCCGGCGGCGAGCCCGAGCACGGCGCCGGGAACGGGCCGGGCCACGATGGCGGACGGCAGGCAGGCGGCCGTGCCCGCGCCGAGCTGGGCCAGGCGTCCGGCCAGCGGCCGGTCCGGGGCGATCCGCGCCGCCAGGTCGACCCGGGTGAGCCCGGCCCGCCGGGCGAGCGCGTAGACGGCGCCGATCGCCGCGCCGCCGGCGACGGCGGCCCGGGCGATCCGTGCAACTGGCGGCGGCCTCTCGATCCCCGTAGTGTGCGCGCCGTGATGGACGAGGGCAGCGATCGCCAGCCGTCGCACGAGCTGGCGCTGGGCGCCCTCGTGGCGGTCCGCCGTGCCGGCGCTCCGGCGCGGCCCGCGCTGGTCGCCGGGATCGACGGCGACACCGTCGTCCTGCACCACTCGGGCATTGCCGGCTACCTGCCGGCCGAGGCCCTGTCGGTGTCGTGGAGCATGGGAGGGCGGATCGTCGAGCTCGAGGGCCGGGTGCTGGCCTGCGAGCCGGACGGCCAGGACGTCTCGCTCGCCTGGGGCGCGCCGGCCCAGCGGGCCGACGAGCGGCGCGGCGTCGACCGCTTCCCGGTGGTCGCAGAGGCCCTGCTGGTGGTCGGCGACGCCGAGTTCGCCGGGCGCTCGCAGGACGTCTCGGTGCTCGGCTGCGGCCTCACGCTGCCCGCGCCGGGCCCGGAGCCGGGCACCGTCGGGGAGCTCCTGCTGCACGACGCGGGCGAGGCCCTGATTCCCGGGGTGGCGGTGCGGGTGGCCTTCCGCGAGCCGCGCGACGGCCGCGTGCTGGTCGGGGTCGAGTTCGCCGACGCGGGCCGCGTGGCCGACGCCACCGTGGCCCTGCTGGCGGCGCTCGAGCGGCCGTAGGCGTTAGCCGGACGTCGAGTGCCGTCGCTCGAGCTCTGCGAGCGGCGCCAGCGGGTCGAGCCCGTCCCGGGCCAGCAGCAGCATCGAGTGGAACCAGAGGTCGGCGACCTCCGAGATCAGCGCCGGGCTGCCCGGCTCCTCGACGATCACCTCGACGGCCTCCTCGCCCACCTTGCGGGCCACGTGCGAGCGCGGCGCGCCGAGCAGGCGGGCGACGTAGGAGTCCTGCGGGTCGGCCTCGCGGCGCTCGGCGATGACCGCCGCGAGCCGGGCGGGGAAGCTGCGGCGCGCACCGAAGCAGGTCTCGGCGCCGGTGTGGCAGGCCGGGCCGCGCGGGTGGCAGCGAACCAGGACCGCGTCGCCGTCGCAGTCGGCGGCGAGCTCGACGACGTCCAGCGTGTTGCCCGAGGTCGCGCCCTTCTCCCAGAGCTCGCCGCGGGAGCGGCTGAAGAACGTCGCCCGGCCCGTCTCGAGCGTCCGCTCGAGGGCCTCGCGGTTGGCCCAGGCGAGCATCAGCACGTCGCCGGTCGTCGGCGTCCTGGCAGACGCAGGCGACCAGGCCCTGCCCGTCGTAGCGCAGCGCGTCCAGGTCGAGGGCCGGCGCGCTCAGCGGACGGGCAGCCCGCGCGCAGCGGCAGACCGCCTTCACCTCCTGCAGCGAGAACGTGCCGTCGTGGAAGATCGAGGCCGCCAGCGCGCCCTCGGCGCCGGCTTCGAGCGCCTCGGCCAGGTGCTCGGGGGAGCCGGCGCCGCCCGAGGCGATCACCGGGACGGGCACCCGGGCGACCAGCTCGCGCAGCAGCTCGAGGTCGTAGCCGTCCTGCGTGCCGTCGCGGTCCATCGAGGTCACCAGCAGCTCACCGGCGCCGAGCGCGACGGCCTCCTCGGCCCAGGCCATGGCGTCCCGGCCGGTCGGGGTGCGCCCGCCGTCGACGAACACCTCCCAGCCGCCGTTCGCCCGGCGGGCGTCGATGGCGCAGACCACGCACTGGCTGCCGAAGCGGTCGGCGGCCTCGGACAGGAGCTGCGGGCGGCGCAGCGCGGCGCTGTTGATCGACGCCTTGTCGGCGCCGGCCAGCAGCAGCTCGCGGACGTGCCGCTCGTCGCGGATGCCGCCGCCGACGGTGACCGGCACGTCGACCTGCTCGGCGGCCCGCTCGACCGCGTCGAGCAGCGCGGGCCAGTCCTCGGCCCACGAGGTGATGTTGAGCCAGACGATCTCGTCGGCGCCCTGGTCGGCGTAGCGCACGGCCGCCTCGACGGGGTCGCCGCAGTCGCGCAGGTTGACGAAGTTCACGCCCTTCACGACGCGGCCGCCCGAGACGTCGAGGCACGGGAGGATCCGCCTACGCAGCATCGCTCACGGCCCCCGCGGCGAAGGACAGGGCGGCCCGGAGCAGCGCCCGGCCGCCGTCGGCGGAGCGCTCCGGGTGGAACTGGGCGCCGAGGATCCGGTCGCGGCCGACGATGCTCGCGAAGCGCCCGCCCTCGACCGGCGTCGAGGCGATCACGACCTCGGCCGGCGCGTCCTGCACGGCGTAGGAGTGGGCGAAGTAGCAGACCGCCGGCAGCGGCTCGGCCAGCGGGTGCTCGCGCTCGGGCTCGACGTCGTTCCAGCCCATGTGCGGGAGCCGGCGCGCGCCGCGCAGCAGCGAGACGGTCCCCGGGAGCAGGCCGAGGCAGCCGACGTCGCCCTCGTCGGAGCGCTGGAACAGCAGCTGCAGGCCGAGGCACACGCCGAGCACCGCCGACGCCGTCGCGCAGCGCGTCGTGCACCGCGGTGGTCAGCCCCTGGGACTCGAGCTGGCGCATCGCCGGCGGCGCGGCGCCCACCCCGGGGATCACGACCAGGTCGGCCCCGGCGACCTGGTGCGGGCGCTCGGCGACCGCGACCCGGTCGGTGGCCCGCTCGAACGCCGCCCGCAGCGAGCGCAGGTTGCCGGCGCCGTAGTCGAGCAGGGCGACCGAGGTCACAGGACGCCCTTCGTGCTGGCCACGCCGGCGCGCTCGGGGTCGCGGGTGACCGCGCTGCGCAGGGCCAGCGCCGTGGCCTTGAAGGCGGCCTCGACGACGTGGTGGTCGTCCTCGCCCTCGGCCCGCAGGTGCAGGCCGAGCCGGCCGCGCCGGGCCAGGGTGTCGAAGAAGTGGGGGAAGAGGCTCGCCGGCACCTGGCCGATCCGGTCGTCGCCGAGCACGAGCTCGATGCGGGCCACGCCGCGGCCCGAGAGGTCGAGGGTGGCGTGCGCCAGGGCCTCGTCGAGCGGGGCGCTGGCGTCGGCGAAGCGGCGCAGGCCGGCGCGGTCGCCGAGCGCCTCGTCGATGGCCTCGCCGATGGCGATGGCGCAGTCCTCGACGGTGTGGTGCTCGTCCACCCAGAGGTCACCCCTACAGCTCAGGTCGAGGTCGAGCATTCCCCAGAACGCCAGCGCCGTGAGCATGTGGTCGAGGAACCCGAGGCCGGTCCGGACGCGGCTGCGGCCGCTGCCGTCGAGCGCCAGGTCGATGCGCGATCGCGGTCTCCTTCGTGGCCCGCCGGTGGGTCACGCGACGGCCGCCCGGCGGCGGCAGGGGGTCCGGCGCCGGCGCCGCCGGCGAGCTCGGCCAGGGCCCGCAGCAGGCGGTCGTTGGCCTCGGGGTCCTGGACGGTGATCCGGAACGCGTCGGACAGCAGCGGCTCGTGGCCGAACGTCCGCACGACCAGGCGTCGCGTGGCCAATTGGCCAAAGACGTCGTCGACGGGCGCCCGCGCCAGCAGGAAGTTCCCGGCCTGGGCCAGCACCTCGACGCCGGCCCGCTGGAGCCCGCTGGCCAATTGGCCACGCGCGGCGATCGTCCCCGCGACCCGGGTGCGCATCTCGTCGAGCTCGGAGCAGGCGAGCTCGCACAGCGCGACCGAGATGGAGGACAGCGATCCCGGCGGCCGCAGCGCGTCGAGCGCGCCCGCGAGCGCCGGCTGGGCCAGGGCGTAGCCGATGCGGGCCGAGGCCAGGGCGAAGGCCTTCGAGAACGTGCCGGTGACGACCAGGTTCGTCGTGCTCGGCGATGAGCGGCTTGAGGTCCCGGGCGTCGTACTCGCCGTAGGCCTGGTCGACGACCACGATCCCCGGACAGGCGCGGCAGATCGCGGCGACCCGCTCGGGGTCGGCCTCCTCGCCGGTCGGGTTGTTCGGGCTGCAGAGCCAGACGACCCGGGCCCGCGGCGCGGCCTCCTCGACCGCGTCCCAGTCGAGCTCCAGCGTGCCCGGGCGCGGCGCAACGGCCTCGACCTCGCCGCCGGCGTTTCGGGTCGCGACGGCGTACAGCTGGTACGTCGGCCGGGCCACGACCGCGACGTCGCCGCGGCTCAGCGCGAGCTGGGCGCACAGGATCAGGATCTCGTCGCAGCCGGCGCCGACGACGACCTGCTCGGGGTCGAGGCCCGCGTAGCCGGCGACGGCCCGCTTGGCCGGCGCGTAGGAGGCGTCGGGATAGTCCTGCGGCGGGATCGCCGCCAGCCGGGCCAGCGCAGCCGCGTACCAGGCCGGGGCGTCCGGCCCGGTGTTCATGTCGAAGCGGTCGACCGGGCCGTCGGGGATGCCCTCCTGCCAGCGGTAGGGCGACGGGCGGGCCAGCTCGGGCCGGATGTGCAGGGCGAGGTCGGTCACGGGATCAGGTGCTCGATCGGGATCACCAGCAGGGACGAGGCGCCGGCGGCCTTGAGCGGGCCGAGCAGCCGGACGACGTCGTCGGCGTCGATCACCGCGTGCACCGCGTGCATCCCGGTGCGGCTCAGCGGCAGCACCGTCGGCGCGTCCAGGCCGGGGAGCAGGGACAGGACCTCCTCGAGGTGGCCGTCCGGCGCGTTCAGCATCAGGTAGCGCTTCGGCCGGGCGGCCAGCACCGAGCCGAGCACCAGGGCCAGCTCGTCGACCGCCGCGCGGCGCTCGGGCTCGAGCTCGGGCCGGGTCAGCAGGACGGCCTCGGAGCGCAGGATCGTCTGCAGCTCGCGCAGGCCGTTGCGGCGCAGGGTCTCGCCCGTCGAGACCAGGTCGACGACGCCCTCGGCGGCGCCGAGCCGGGGGGCGAGCTCGACCGAGCCGCCGAGCTCCACGAAGGTCACGGGGATGCCGAGCTGCTGGAAGTACGCGCCGGCCGAGCGCGGGTAGGAGGTCGCGATGCGCCTGCCGGCGAGCTGGCGCGCGTCGCGCACCGGCGACTCCTGGGGGACGGCCAGCGCGAGCCGGCACTCCCCGAACCCGAGCCGCAGGAGCACCTCGAGCTCGAGCCCGGACTCGGTGATCTGGTTCTCGCCGGCGATCGCGAGGTCGACCGCGCCGTCGGCCGTCCAGACCGGGATGTCGTCGGAGCGGGCGAACAGCAGCTCGAGGTCGACGTGCTGGCAGTGCGCGAAGAGGGTGCGCCCGTTCGGCTCGAAGCCGACGCCGGCCTCGTGCAGGAGGCGCGCCGCAGGATCGGCCAGGCGCCCCTTCGACGGGAGCGCCATGCGCAGGACGGGGCCGCTCACCCGGTGCGGTGGGCCGGCAGCGACCCGGTTCGCTCGAGCACGATCCCGTACCCGCCCTCGCCGCGGCGGAGCCACTGGGCCACCCGGGTGACGGTGGTGGTCGACGCGCCGACGCGCTCGGCGACGGTCGCGTACGGCAGTCCCTGGGCCAGCAGGCGGGCGACCTGCAGGCGGTGGCTCAGGGCCTCGATCTCGGCCGGGGTGCACAGGTCGCGCAGGAACGCCGCCACCTCGTCGGCGCTCTTCAGCGAGAGGAACGCGGTCGCGAGCTGCTGCAGGTCCTCGTTCGAGCTCCCGCCGCGGGCTGCCACCCGGGCCCGCCCGGCGTCGCCCTCACCGGAGCGCCGGCGCGTGGCGCGCTCGGGCTCCCAGTCGAGCTCGTGGGACGGTGCTGGGTGGTGCGGATGCGTGCGGTCGTGGAGCATGGACACCTTTTCCGGACTGGGCGGGGGCCGGGATCACTACCAGGCACCATGCTACCACGCTACTACGTGGTGATGGTGCGCGGGACACGCCGCGGTGCCGTGGCCAATTGGCCAGAGGCCGCGTGGCCAATTGGCCAGACGCCGCGTGGCCAATTGGCCAACGGCCGACCGCTAGGCTCCCCGGCCGTGGACGTCATTCCCGGCATCGACCTCTCCGGCGGGCGCGTGGTGCGGCTGCTCAGGGGCGACTTCGACGCCGTCACCGAGTTTCCCGACGACCCCGAGGAGCTGGCCGACCGCTACGCCGCGGGCGGGGCGCAGTGGCTGCACGTCATCGACCTCGACGCCGCCCGCAGCGGCGAGCGCGACCCCAACGACGCGGCCCTGCTGGCCCGCCTGGCCGCCCGAAAGCACGGCCGGCTGCAGGTCGGCGGCGGGTTCCGGCGGCCCGACCAGGTCGACCGGGCGCTCGCCTCGGGCGTCGACCGGGTCCTGGTCGGCACGCTCGCGCTGCGCGAGCCCGAGGCCTTCACCGCGCTCGTCGAGCGGCACGGCGAGCGGATCTGCCTCACCGCCGACACCCTGGCCGGCAGCACCCGCATCGCCGGCTGGCTCGAGGACTCCGGCGAGCCGACCGTCGAGCTCGTCCGCCGCTACGACGCGGCCGGGGTGCGCTGCTTCCTGGTCACCGCGATCGACCGCGACGGCACGGGGGAGGGCCCCGACCTCGAGCTGCTGACCGCCGTCCGCGCGGTCACCGGCGGCACCCTGATCGCCTCGGGCGGCGTCGGCTCGGCCGAGGACGTCCGCCGCGCCGCCGACGTCGGCTGCGACGCGATCGTCATCGGCAAGGCCCTGCTGACCGGCGCCGTCACCCTCGACGGCGCGCTGGCGGCGGCCTCCTAGGACGGCTCGTGCGCGGCGGGCGTGGCCCGCTCGATCTCGGCGTCGAGCGCCGCCCCGAACAGGATCGCCACGCTCGACAGGTAGATCCAGAACAGGCCGATCGGGATGGCCGCGAGCTTGCCGTACACCTTGCTGTAGGAGGCCACCGTCCCGACGTAGACCGCGAAGCCGATCGTCGCCAGCAGCCAGACCGTCGTCCCGACGACGGCGCCGACCGTGATCCAGCGCCAGACGCGGTGCTCTCCCTTGTCGGGCGAGATCCAGTAGATCGCCGCGAGGTAGAGCGACATCAGCACGACCAGCACGAGGTACGGCACGTAGCGGAACACCGGCCGCAGGCTCGACGACAGGCCGTAGTGGTCGATCAGCCGATCGCCGAAGCCGGCCGACAGGGCGATCGCGAAGATCCCGACCAGGACCACGATCGCGGTCACGATCGACATGCCGATCGCGAGGAGCTTGCGCAGGGCGAAGCCCCGCGTCTCGTCGCGATCCCAGATGCGGTTGATCGCCGCCATCACCGCGCCCATCGCACCGGCGAACGACCACAGCGCCACGGCCAGGCCGAAGATCAGGGCCAGGCCGGCGCCGGAGCCACTCCCCGTGGCGATCTTCAGGAACTGCTGCAGGTTCTGGCCGATCTGGCTGTTCTGGTCGATGCCGAGCAGGCTCGCGGTGTCGACGAACGCCTTCTCCGGGTCGTCGACGAAGATCCCGACCAGCGAGACCACGACCAGCGCGGAGGGCACGAGGGCCATCACCGCGTAGTACGTGAGGGCCGCAGCGTTGTCGGTCACCCGCTCCTGCTGGAAGCGCTTGGCGGTGCGCTTCAGCAGCGTCTTCGTGGACGCTCGCGGGGTCTCGGCGGACTCGCCGGAGGGCGGAGGCGTCTTCGGCGCCGGCCGCGCGACGGGCGGGGTCACGGGGCGGCCGCCGGCCACCGTCACGGTCCCACCATCGTCACGACGCGCCACCCGGCGGACCACCGAGACCGCTGCGAGCAGGGTGACGAGGCGGGTGAGCAGCCGGGACATGAGCGGTGGTCCCCGCGCCGCCAGCCACGCAAACGGCGGCTCAGGCCACCTGGCCGCGGCCGTCGGGCTCGAGCGGGAGCCCGGCCGCCGCCCAGGCCTGCAGCCCGCCGGCGAGGTTCGCGAGGCCGTCGCGGCCGCCGCGGTCGAGGTGGCTCGCGACCATGTCCGAGCGCGCGCCCGAGCGGCAGACCACCAGCAGCGAGTCTGCCGCCGGCACCTCGTCGAGCCGCTCGCGGAGCTCGCTCAGCGGCAGGTGCACCGAGCCGGCCAGGTGCCCGGCATCCCACTCGTCCTGCTCGCGGACGTCGAGGATCGTCGCGCCGGCCTCGATCGCGTCCTTCGCCTCCTGGGGGCCCAGCTGCTCCACTGCCATGGCCGGGGACACTACCGGCCGTGCGACGCTCCCTCGCTGCCGGCCCGCTCGGCGAGCGCCCCTTCCGGGTGCTGCTCGCGAGCACCACCGTCTCGGGCCTCGGCGACGGGGTCGCGCGGGTGGCGCTGGCGTTCGCGGTCTTCGAGATCACCGACTCGGCGAGCGCCCTCGGAGCGGTCATCGCGGCGCGGCAGCTGGCCAACGCCGTCGCCGTCCTGGCCGGCGGCGTGTGGGCCGACCGGCTGCCGCGCGAGCGGGTGCTGGTCGGTGCCGCGCTCGTCCAGGGCGGCGTCCAGGCGGGCTGCGCCGCCCTGCTCGCGGGCGGCGACGCGACGGTGCTGATCCTGGCGCTGCTGCAGGCGGTGTACGGCGCTGCCGACGGCTTCGTGCTGCCGGCCACGGTCGGCGTCGTGCCCCAGACGGTTCGCCGCGAGCTCCTGCAGCAGGGCAACGCGCTGCTCCACCTGAGCACCAACGCGACCACGATCCTCGGCCCGGCGGCGGGCGGGATCCTGCTCGCTGCGGGCAGCCCCGCGCTGGCCCTGGCCGCCGACGCCGTGAGCTTCGCGGCCGCCGCGGCGCTGCTCCTGGCCATGCGGCCACGGGACGCCGAGCGCACGCCCAGGCAGAGCTTCCTGGCCGAGCTGCGCGAGGGCTTCGGTGAGTTCACCGCCCAGCGCTGGCTGTGGACGAGCGTGCTGGTGTTCGGCGTCCTGAACTTCCTGTGGGCCGGCTTCGCGGTGCTCGGGCCGCTGGTCGCCGAGCAGTACCTGAGCGGCTCGAGCGCCTGGGCCGCCGTCCTCACCGCGACGGGCGCCGGCTCGGTGCTCGGCGGCCTGATCGGGCTGCGCTTCCGGCCCGGGCGGCCGCTGCTGGTGTCGGTGCTGGCGACCGCCGGCCTGCCGCTGCAGCTCGCGGCCTTCGCCCTCCACCCGTCGGTCGCCGTGCTCTGCGCCGTGGCGTTCCTGGCCGGAATCGGCCTGGCGATCCACCTGGCGCTGTGGTTCACCGTCTTCCAGCAGCGGGTGCCGCAGCACGCCGTGTCCCGCGTCAGCTCCTACGACGGGCTCTTCTCGCTCGTCCTGGCGCCCCTGGGTGCAGCGGTCGCCGGTCCGGTTGCCGTGGCCTTCGGCGTCGAGGAAGCCCTGTGGGGAGCGGCCGTGCTGCTCGTCGGGTGCCTGCTCGGCCTGCTGGCGCTCCCGGACGTCCGCCGTCTGACCTTCCGACCCTGACGTCACGAGCCGACCCAGTCGATACACTGGCCATTCCGACCGCCTGCGGGACCGCAGAGGCGCCCCGCTCCGAATCCTCGAGGTGCCGTCGTCCCGGGCGCCGGCATCAGCCCGATGGCCTTCCTCGATCGTGTCACCCGTCGCCGCCTTGTCCTGGGGCTCCTGCTCGCGGCCTCGCTCGCGCTGCTCACCGTGTACTTCCGGGAGCAGAACGGCGGCCAGCTGCACGGCGTCCAGAGCTCGATGTCGGACGCCGCGTCGCCCGTCGAGGGCGCCGTCCAGCGCGTCGCCCAGCCGTTCCGCGACGCCTGGTCGTGGTCCCGCGACCTGGTCAAGGCGAAGGGCGAGCGCGACAAGCTGGCGAAGGAGAACGCCGCCTACCGCCTGCAGATCGCCCAGCTGCGCCAGGCCGCCGCGGTCAACGCCGACGCCGAGCAGCTGCTGCAGTTCAAGAACGACCCGCGCTTCGGCTCGCTGCAGGCCGACTGGCGCTACGTCCCCGCCCGGGTCACCGTGCGCGCGCCCGACGGTCTACAACTCGAAGGTGCAGATCGACGTCGGCACCGCCGACGGCGTGCACAAGCACGACCCGGTGATCACCGGCAAGGGCTGGCTCGTCGGCCAGATCACCGACGTCTCGGCCGGCTCGGCCTGGGTGACGCTGATCAACGACGGCAGCGCCGGCGAGGGCGCCTGGATCCCCACCCGCGGCGCCCGCGGCCTCGTCCAGCCGTCCTCCGGCGACCGCAACGTGCTGCTGCTCACGAACGTGCCCAAGTCGCGCGAGGTGCGCAAGTTCGACATCGTCACCACCCAGGGCTGGAAGCGCTCCGGACGACGTCTACAAGTCGATCTTCCCGCGCGGCCTGGTGATCGGCCAGGTCACGAACGTCGCGGTCTCCGAGACCGCCGAGGACCAGGTCATCCAGGTGACCCCGTACGCCGACCTGTCGTCGTTCTCACAGCGTCCTGGTGCTCGACCCGAAGAGGCCCGTCGGGTGAGGGTCGCGCGCGTCCTGCGGGACGTCGCCGTGGTCGCCGCGCTGGTGGTCGTCGCCGTGCTGCTGCAGGTCACCGTGGCGGTCGACTTCGAGCTGCTCGGCGGAGCGCCGGACGTCGTCGCGGTCGTCGTCGTGGCGGTCGCGCTCCTGCGCGGCGCCGAGGTCGGGGCCCTGACCGGGTTCTTCGCCGGCTTCCTGCTCGACGCCCTGACCGGCCAGCCGATGGGCCTCTCGTGCTTCGTCCTGACCGCCGTCGGCTTCGCCGCCGGGCGCTTCGGCGACCGGGTGCCCGAGCGCGCCGCCGTCCGTCCGCTCGCGGTGGTGGCGGTGCTCTCGGTCGTGACCCGGATCGGAATGCTGCTGCTCGGCGTTCTCATTGGGTCGGACGTCACCGCGTCCCAGATCGTCTCGATCGCCATCGTGCCGACCGCGGCCTTCGACGTCCTCATCGCGATCCCGGTCTACCCGCTCGTCCGCCGCACCCTGCGCGCCCCGCTGCCCGTGCCGACGACGATCGCCCCCACGACCCCGCCCGAGAATGCTCCTCCCGCGCTCATCTGACACCAAGAAGCCCGAGGAACGGCCGCTCACGCCGCGCCTCGCGCTGCGCGTGGCCGCGCTCGGCATGCTCGCGCTCGGGGTCTTCGGCGTCCTCCTGTTCCGGCTCTGGGCCCTGCAGGTGCTGGCCTCGACCCGCTACGAGACGCTGGCCCAGAAGAACCAGGTCCGCAAGGTGCGGATCCCGGCGACCCGCGGCTGGATCGTCGATCGCAACGGCGTCCCGCTGGTCCGCAACCGCATAAGTCTCGACGTCAAGCTGGACCTGAACGTTCTGCGGACGCGCGACCAGATCAGGCGCACGCTGAAGCTCCTGCAGCCGCTCATCCAGGTCACCGTCAAGCAGGGCCTGACCAAGGTCGACACCGCCGTCCGACGGCAGGGGTCGCTGAGCCCGGTGACCATCGCCAACGACGTGCCGCTGTGGGTGCGCCAGTACCTGGCCGAGCACTCGTGGAGCTTCAAGGGCGTCACCGTGGCCCGCGACGTCGTGCGCGAGTACCCGCAGGGCCGGCTGGCGGCGCACCTCTACGGCCAGATCTACGAGATCAACCAGCAGGAGCTGAAGGAGCCGCGCTACCGCGGCCTGAAGTCCGGCGACCAGATCGGCCAGACCGGGCTCGAGGAGGTCTACGACCGCTGGCTGCGCGGCACCGACGGGACGGTCGAGATCCCGGTCGACGCCGGCTCGCGCCCGGTCGGGCCGCCGCTGCAGAAGCCGGCGCCGGTGAACGGGTTCAACCTCAGGTTGACCATCGACACCAAGACCCAGCGGGCCGCCGAGAAGGCGCTGCGCTGGGGCATCGACCAGGTCGGCACGGCGGACTCCGGCGCGCTGGTGGCGATCGACGTCCACACCGGCGCCATCGTGGCGATGGCCTCGTACCCGAACTTCAACCCGAACTGGTTCACCAGCCGGCGCACGAAGGCCGTCGCCGGCCACCTCAAGTACGTCCAGAACAGCGGTCTCAAGCCGCAGTTCAACCGGGCACTCATGTGGCCGTACGCCGCCGGCTCGACGTTCAAGCCGTTCACCGCGGTGGCGGCGCATGCAGGAGCACCTGATCTCGTCCGGCGAGCCCTGCGCGTGCAACGGCTACGAGATCTACGCGCACCACCGGTTCAACAACTGGGACAAGTACGCCAACGAGTGGATGAACCTGGCGACCGCCCTCACGAAGTCGTGCGACACCTACTTCTACCAACTGGGCGACAAGATCTACAACCTGAAGGGGGCCTACGGGCACCCGCGCAGCGCTGGGCCGGCCGCTTCGGGTTCGGCACGAAGACGGGCATCGACCTGCCCTTCGAGATCCCGGGCCTGCTGCCCGACCAGGAGACCAAGCTCGCCTACTACAAGCACGGCTGGGTGCGAAAGAGCGACCCGACCTGGCGCGCCGACCAGATCTGGCACCCCGGCGACCAGATCAACCTGTCGATCGGTCAGGGCGATCTGCAGGTCACCCCGCTGCAGCTGGCGGTGGCCTACGCGGCGATCGCCAACGGCGGCACGATCGTCACGCCGCACGTCGTCCAGGACGTCGAGCGGCCGGGCCGCACGCCGATCACTTTCGCCCACCCGACGCATCCGGTGCCGGGGCTCGACCCGGGCGTGCTGGCGGCGATCCGCCAGGGGCTCGACGGCGTGACCCACGACGTCGACGGCACCGCCTACCAGGTGTTCGGCAACTTCGCCGTCAACGTCGCCGGCAAGACCGGCACCGCCCAGGTGTTCGCGCCTGACGGCCACGAGCTGCCGTCGACCGCGCTGTTCGCCTCGTACGCTCCCGCGGACAACCCGAAGATCGCGGTCGTCGCGATCATCAACGGCGGCGGCCACGGCGGCTCCGTCGCGGCACCCGCGGTGATGCGCTTCTACGCCGACTACTTCGGCGCCGTGATCCCCAAGACCGGCGCCGTGAACGACCTCTCGAACTGATGTCCAGCCTGTACCTCCCCAACGAGGCGATCCGCACCAGGGCCGAGCTCAAGAAGGCGGCCCAGCCGTCGCTGGCCACCTACCTGCGGCGGGTCGACTGGCTGCTGTACGCCGCGGTGCTGGGGCTCGCGCTGCTGTCGCTCGAGACGATCGCCGCCGGCACCAAGGACGACCTCGCCGGGAACCCGACGTACTACGTCGACGCGCAGCGGCTGAACTTCATCGTCGGCGGCGTCGGGATGCTCGTCGCGACGTTCATCAACCCGTCGCTGTACCGCCGGCTGGCCTGGCCGCTCGCCGCCGTGACCGTCGCGATGCTGTGCCTCGTGCTGGTGGCCGGCGACGAGGTCCGCGGGGCGCGGCGCTGGATCACCGTCGGCTCGTTCAACTTCCAGCCGTCGGACGTCGGCAAGCTGGTGCTGGTGATCGGCGTCGCGGCGTTGCTCGCGAACCATCGCGAGCAGATCGGTCGCTGGTGGCTCACGCCGCTCGCGCTCCTCTACGCCGGCGCCGCGGCGGGCCTGGTGTACGTCGAGCCCGACCTCGGCACGTCGCTCGTGTTCTTCGCGGCCACGCTCGGGGTGCTGTTCGTCGCGGGGACGCCATGGACGCACTTCGCAGCCCTCGTCTGCGTCGTGGCCGCCGGCGCGTTCCTGGTGCTGTCGGTGCTGCCGGCGTCGGGCGTGCAGGTGGTCAAGGGGTACCAGATGGACCGCCTGACCCAGTTCCTGCATCCCGAGAAGAACCTCGACAGCACGGGGTGGAACCTGTACCAGGCCAAGATCGCGGTCGGCTCCGGCGGCCTCGACGGGCGCGCGACCCGGCACGCGGTGACGCCGACCGGCCGCCCGGCGCAGGACTTCCTGCCCGAGCACCACACCGACTTCGTCTTCGCCTCGCTCGGCGAGCACAAGGGGTTCCTGGGCTCGGCGCTGCTGCTGGCGCTGTACCTCGTCCTGCTGTGGCGCATCCTCAGGGCGACGACCGTCGCGGCGACCCTGTTCGGGAGCCTGGTCTGCGCCGGGATCGCGACCTGGTTCCTGTTCTCGATCTTCATCAACATCGGGATGACCATCGGGCTCGCGCCCGTGACCGGCATCCCGTTGCCGTTCATGTCGTACGGCGGCTCGGCGATCCTCGTCGCGCTGTACGCCGTTGGAATCGTGCAGGCAGTGCAGCTGCGCGGCCGGATGCCGGAGCGCGATGCCGAAGGGCGTCTCGTTACCGGTACGTGACCTCTTCCGCACGCTGCGCGCCGCCTCGAAGGCGGGGCCGGCGGGCGGGCTCTGGCTGACCGGGGAGCCGGCGGCGCTGGCCGCGGCGCGGGCCGAGCTCGGCGCGGGCGCTCGCGGGCCGGTGGAGGCGCCGACCGCTGCCGAGGCCGGACTGCACGTCTACGCGGGAGGCGACCTCGCGGCGCTCGCCGAGGCGGTGCGCGCCGCCCGGCCGCGGCTGCTGGCGGCCCTGGTGCCCGAGGCGCTCGAGCTCGACGCGTGGCGCGTCCCCGGGCTGAGCGGGGCGGTGACCCGGGCCGGGGACCTGCCGGCGCTGGTGGCCTCGCTGCTGCCGCCCGAGGCGGCGGCACTGGTCTCGCAGCTGCCCGCCGTGCAGGGCCCGTTCGTCTCACAGAGCATCGCCCGCACGTCGCGCGCGGCGGCGCTCGCCGGGTTGCGGGCCGCCGACCACGAGGCCGCCGGCGCGGCGCTGGTGCCGCTCGAGGCGAACCTGATCCTGCAGATCGCGGCGGCCAACGGCCTGAAGGTCGACCAGTCGCGGCTGCCCGAGCTGCTCGTCGGGGCGGCGGCCGGCGACCAGCTGCGCCAGCTCGCCGCTCGCGCCGGCAGCTCCCGTACGGCCCGCGCCCTGGCCGCCGCGGGCGGCACCCAGGCCCTGGGCCGCGCCGCCTTCCTGCGCTACGCCCGGGCCAGCTCGCCCGACTGATCGCGGAGTACCATCGCCGCCACAGATGGTGGAGGTGCTGCTCTTCGGCGGCGTGCGGGTGGCACGCGACGGGGCGCCGGCCGCGCCGGTCGACGGCCGCCCGGCGCGGGCGCTGCTGTGCTGGCTCGCGCTGCACCGCGGGCCCCAGCCGCGGACGCTGGTCGCGGCCCGGCTGTGGCCGGGCGTGCTCGAGGAGAGCGCCCGGGTCTCGCTCCGGGCGGCGCTGAGCGCGCTGCGCCGCAGCCTCGGGCGCCGACGGCGTGGTCGCCGACCGCGAGTCGGTGGCCCTGGCCGACGGGGTCGAGGTCGACGTCCGCCGCTTCGACGCCCTGCTCGCCGAGGGGCGGCGGGTCGAGGCGGTGACCGTGGCGATGGGGGAGCTGGCGCCGGAGCTCGACGAGGACTGGGTGTCGGACGCCCGCGAGCGCTACCGCGGCCGTGTCGGACGGGCGCTCGCGGCGCTGGCGGCCGAGGCCGAGGCCGGCGGCGACCTGACCGCGGCCGCCGCACACGCCCGCCGGCGGGCCGCGCTCGACCCGCTGGCCGAGCCGGCGGTGCGCGAGCTGGTGCGGCTGCTGTGGGCCGCCGGCGACCGCGACGGCGCGCTCGACGGCCTATGACCGGCTGCGCGACCGGCTGCGCGAGAGCCGCGGCGTCGCTCCGTCGCCCGAGACCCGGGCCCTGGTCGACGAGCTGCGCCGGAAGGAGGACGCCGCGCCGGCGCCGCTCCTCCCGCTGCCGGCGCTGATCGAGCGGCTGGCCCGCGAACCGCTGGCCGGGCGGGAGGCCGAGCTCGCAGTGTGCCTGGCGGCCCTGGCCTCCGCCGCCCGCGACGGGCCGCGGCTGCTGCTCCTGGCCGGAGAGCCGGGGATCGGCAAGACCCGGCTCGCGGCCGAGCTCGCCCGCCAGGTCCACGGCGCCGGCACCGCCGTGCTGGCGGGCCGGGCCAACGAGGACGCGCTCGTCCCGTTCGGGCCGTTCGCCGAGGCCCTCGCCGGGCTCGGCGACCTGTTCGCCGCGGGCGTCGACGGCGACGGCGACGGCGAAGGCGCCCGCTACCGGCTGTTCGAGGCCGTCGCGACGACGCTCTCGCGGCTGGCCCGCGAGCGGCCGGTGCTGCTCCTGGTCGACGACCTGCACTGGGCCGACGAGCCGAGCCTGCTCCTGCTGCGCCACCTGCTGCGGGCGCCGGACCCGGTCGCGCTGCTGGTCGTCGCCACCTACCGCGAGAGCGAGCTGACCCGGACGCATCCCCTGGCGCGGACGCTCGGCGACCTGCGCCGGGAGGCCCAGGTCGAGCGCATCCGGCTCGCGGGCCTCGACCGCGAGGCCCTCTCGCTGCTCGCCGCCCACGCGCTCGGGCGGGCCGACGCGGGGGTCGTCGACGACGTCGAGGAGCGCAGCGGCGGCAACGCGTTCTTCGCCCGCGAGCTCCTGCGCCACCTGGCCGAGAGCGGCGGTGGCGGCCTGCCCGAGGGCGTGCAGGAGGTGATCGGCGCCCGGGCCAGCAGGCTGTCCGACGGGGCCAACGAGCTGCTGGCGGTGGCCGCGGTGCTCGGGCCGAGCTTCGACGAGGCGCTGCTCGCAGAGCTCCTCGCCCGCGACCCGCTGGCGCCGCTCGAGGAGGCCCTGCACGCCGGGCTTCTGCGCGAGGAGGGCGGCCGGCGGGTGGCGTTCGCCCACGCGCTGGTGCGCGAGACGCTGTACGCCGAGCTCTCGACGATCCGCCGGGTGCGGCTCCACGAGGCGGCGGCGCGGGCGCTCGAGCGGCGGCCGTCGCCCGACCTCGCCGAGATCTCCCGGCACCGCTTCGAGGCCGCGCCGGACGACCCCGAGGCGGCGATCGCCGCCGCCGAGGAGGCCGCCGCCGAGGCCATGCGGGCGCTGGCCTACGAGGTGGCCGCCGGCCAGTACGAGCGGGCCCTGCAGGCGCTCCCGGCCGCCGAGGAGGGCCAGCGCGCCCGGATCCTGGTGCGGCTCGGCCAGGCGCTGCAGCGCGCCGGGGAGCACCCGCGGGCGCTGGCCGCGTTCGACGAGGCGGCGGCCATCGCCGAGCGCCGCGGCGACGGCGCGGTGCTGGCCGAGGCGGCGCTCGGCCGGGCCGGCGTGGGGGTGGTGATCTTCGGGGTCGACGCCGACCTCGTGCGCCTCCTGGAGCGGGCGCTCGCCGTGCTCGGCGACGCCGACGAGCGGCTCAGGGCCCGGGTGCTCGCGAAGCTCGCGATCGCCGTGTACTACGCCCCGGACGCCCGGCGGCGCGTGGATCTCGCCGCCGCGGCCGCCGCGGCCGCCCGCACGGTGGGCGACGACCGCGTCCTGGCCGAGGTGCTGAACGCCGAGCGGGTCGCCCTGTGGAGTCCCGACGAGCTCGAGAGCCGCCTGGCCACCAGCGCCGAGCTCGTGGCCGTGGGCCGGCGGGGCAGGCACCGCGAGGGCGAGCTGCAGGGCCGCAACTGGCTCATCGTCGACCGGCTCGAGCAGGGAGTGGGGAGCGCGCTGCAGCAGGACCTCGAGGACTACGCCCGCCTGGCCGACGAGGCCCGGCTGCCCCAGCACCGCTGGTACGCGGTGTTCTGGCGGGGGCTGCGCGAGACGCTGCGCGGCGACCACCAGCGTGCGGCGGCGCTGCGCGCCGAGGCCCGGCGGATCGGAGAGCGGGCGGGCGACGCCAACGTGGCCTTCGCGATCACGATGCACGAGGCCTACGAGCACCTCGCCGTCGACGGCTTCGCGTCCTGGGGCGAGACCGAGCTCGGCGTCCTGCGCGGCGGGATGGGCCGGCCGCACGTGTCCCGCGCCTACCGCTCGTGCTACTCCTGGTACCTGGCCGACCGGGGCCGGCACGACGAGGCCCGGGCCGAGCTCGCGCTGGTCGGGTCGCCGTCCACCGCGTCACGCGACGCGAACTGGATGAGCATGCTGTTCGAGCTGAGCCACGCGGCCTGCCTGCTCGGCGATCGCGAGCTCGGCGCCGAGCTCACGGCGCTGCTCGAGCCGAAGGCCGGCCGCCAGATCCTCGGCGCCCGGGCGGTCATGGTGTTCGGCGCCGTCGACGGCTGCCTGGGGATGCTGGCGGCCCTGGCCGGCGACCCGGTGGCCGCGCGCCGGCACTACGAGGCGGCGATCGCCGCCAACGAGGCGGTCGGCGCGCCGGCGCTGAACGACGACGTCCGCACCCGCCTGGCGGCCCTCTAAGCCCAGGGGAGGCCGGCGAACGAGTCCGGCCGTCCCGGCTTCCAGTGCCCGAGCGGCGCGTAGGCCTCGCGGGCGGACGTCGTCGGCGCGGCGACCTCGGCGCCGTGCCGCCGGGCGACCTCCGAGGCCGGGTACTCGATCGTCCGCTCGGCGCTGCGCGCCCCGACCATCAGCAGCAGGCACGGCCCGTCGCCGGCCCCGGCGAACGCGTGGTGCGTGCCCGGCGGGCAGTGGACGAAGTCGAACGCTCGCAGGCGCCGTTCCTGCTCCTCGATCAGGAGGATGCACTCCCCCGACAGGACGAGGAAGTCCTCCTGCATCGACTCGGCGTGGTACAGCCCGCTGGGCCGCCCGGGCTCGAGCCGGGCCAGGGTGAACCCGAGCTGCGGGAAGGTGACGGTGTCGGACTCGTCGGGCCGGCCACGCAGCGCCGGAGGCCCCGCCTCGAAGGTGCAGCGGTGGCCGAAGTGCTCGTGCACCAGCCAGGCGGCGTCGGGCACGGACACCACGAACCAGCCCTCGGAGCGGGGGGCCAGGCCGGACGCGACCTGCTCGAGCCGGGCTTCGGGAACCATCGGGCAAGACCCTAGCCGCAGCTAGGGTCTCGATCCATGCACCCCCTCCGGTTCGGTCTCAAGCTCGCGCCCCAGGACACCACCGTCGACGAGCTGCGCGCGGTCTGGCGGGTCGCCGACGACTCCGGCTTCGACCACGTCTGGAACTTCGACCACTTCGCGGCGATCACCGGCGAGCCCGAGCAGGACGCCCTCGAGGGCTGGACGCTGCTCGGGGCCATGGCCGAGGCCACGACGCGCGTCCGGATCGGCTGCATGGTCACCGGCAACACCTACCGCCACCCGGCGGTGCTGGCCAAGATCGCGGTGACCGTCGACCACCTCTCGAACGGCCGCCTCGAGCTGGGCGTCGGCGCCGCCTGGGCCGAGCTCGAGCACACGATGCTGGGCCTCGAGTTCGGGACGGTCGGCCAGCGCATCGCCCGCCTGAACGAGGCCTGCCAGATCTGGAAGCTCCTGTTCACCCAGGAGCGGAGCTCGTTCGAGGGCCGCTACTACACCCTCACCGACGCGATCGCGAACCCGAAGCCCATCCAGAAGCCGTGGCCCCCGATCTGGATCGGCGGCTCGGGCGAGCGCAAGACGCTGCGGGTGGTCGCCGAGCACGCGGACGTCTGGAACGTCGGCGGCGGCGACCCCGTCGAGGCCGCGCGGCTGTCCGGGGTGCTCGACCGGCACTGCGGCGACGTCGGCCGCGACCCCGACGAGATCCGCCGCTCGGTGCAGGTTCGCTACTCGGGCGACGACGAGGCCCTGCTGCAGAACGTCGAGGCCGTCGTCCAGCGCGGCTTCAGCGAGATCGTGATCTACCTGCACACGCGGGGTCAGGCCGAGCGCGAGGCGACGCAGCTCGCCGGGCTGCTCGAGCGGCTGCGCGCGGTGGCCTAACGCTTGTTGACGACCACCGAGCGCGGCTTCGCGTTGACCGTGTTGCCGGCGGCGTCCTTGACCTGCGCCAGCCAGATGTAGCGGCCCGGCTTCAGCCCCTTGATCTTCGGGAAGTAGCGCTTGAGGGTGGTCGTCGTCGACGCCGGCGGCGGCAGCTTCAGCGTCCAGCGGTGCAGGACCCGCAGCTTGCCGTCGGCGAGCTGGAACGCGAGCGTCCCGGCCTCGCTGGCCCGCAGCCGCAGGTTGAAGTTCTTGCCCTGGTGCACGCTGCCCGGCAGGGTCAGGACGAACGCCGGCGGCGCCGTGTCCTTGCCCACCGTGAACGTCTGGTCGCCGAAGCCGATCGGCCCCGCGCCGTTGTCGGCAACGACCCGGTAGTGGTAGGTCGTGCCGGGCTTGAGGCCGGTCAACGCGGCGCTCAGCGGCAGCGGCTGGTCGCTCCCCTCGAAGCTCGACGGCGTGGTCTTGCCGCCGTAGGCCGTCGTCGGGCCGTACTCGAACCAGGCGCTCGTCGGCCGGCCGTTCGGGTCGACCGAGGCCAGGAGGCTCGCGGTCGTCGTGCCGGTCGTCGGCGGCGGTCGAGGCGACGTCGGCGTCGAGCCGGTACGAGACGACGTGCGGCCCGGCGGCGTCGGGCGCGCTCGTCATCGCGTAGACCCCGGATCCGGTCCCGAGCGCCAGCGCCGTCGTGGTCCGGCCGCTCGCGGGGATCGCCGGGCCGAGCAGGTCCCACTGCAGGCCGAGGCAGGACGCCCGCAGCACCGGCGCGCCCTGGATCGCGGCCGGCTCGCCCTGGACCAGGGCACACGGCCCGTCGGCGCGGGCCATCAGCGCGGGGCCGACGCCGCTCGCGGGCAGGGCGATGAACCCTTGCTGTGGACCGGTCCCGTTCCAGAGCTGGGAGACCACGCCGAACGGGCTGGTCGCGTAGAGCTGCGACGCCGCCGCCGACGACCGGGTCGAGCCCTGCGGCCGAGAGCCCGGGCCCGATGCGGCCGGCGATCGGCGTCCAGTCGGTCGCGTCCCGGAGCTCGACCGTGACGAAGGCCGGGTCGCCCGCCCCGACGGCGGCCATCAGCGTCTCGCCGTCGAAGGCCACCGCCGCCGAGTCCGCCGGGTCGGCGCCGACGGCTCAGGAAGGGGCCGGTGGAGAGGGACGACCAGGTGCTCCGTCGTACAGGGCCGCCCGCACGTGGCGCTCGCCCGAGGCCAGCCGGGCCAGGTAGGTCACGGCGATCCGACCCGACGGGCTCACGGCGAGCGACAGCGGCTCGACGTCTCGCTCGTCGCCGAGCGGCGTCGACCGGCCCGAGGTCGACCGCGTTGCCGCGCCAGCCGGACGACCCGCAGGTGCTCGTGGACGCCGTCGGCGTCCCGCTCGGCCCAGGCGGCCGCCGCCGCGAAGCCGGCCGGCGCGCGCCACCAGCAGCCGCGGGCTGCTCGCCGGACGGCCCGTGGCCAGCGGGTCGGGCCCGAGCGGGTCGAGGTTGCCGAGCGCGTTGATCCGCCCCTCGCGCAGCCGCACCAGGTTGTCGTTGCCCGACGAGCTCGATGTCGACCAGGCCGAGGTTCGCCACGCGGGAACATCGCCGCGTCGGCGCGGGTGTCTCCGGGCGCCCCGGAAAGCTCTCCGAGACGCGTCCAGCCCGCGCTCGCCGAAGCGGGCACGACAAGTGCCGCGAGCGCGACGGCGAGCGCGAGTGGACCCCTGACCCCCACACACGGGTGAGACGAGCATGGACCGGTCGGGGTTAGCAGTACCAGGCGAATGGGGGGCTCCTCGCTATGCTGCGGTCAATGAGATCCGAGTCCCTGGGAGCGCGGCGGCCCGCCGTCGCGCCCGCGCGGCTGGTGGGGACACCCCCGCCCTGCGCGCCGACCCCCGGATTCTCGGTCACATGGTTTGCCAGCTCGCGGGTGGCGCATGGACGCCACGGCCCCGGGCTGCTCGTCCCTGCCTTCCGCGGTGGGGGCGCTGGCTGTCAATCCCTCCACTCGGAGGACGGCGCTGTGCGGCCACTGGCCCGGCGCCGGATCACTGCCCTACCGGCGCTCGCCGCCGCCGTCGTCCGACGGCCGCTGCCGGCGCGCCGGGGAGAATGCGATGACCCACACGAAGAGAATTCTGATCAGCAGCGATCCGCAAGAGGTGCGGGTCGCGATCGTCGAGGGCGGCAAGCTCTCTGAGGCCTACATCGAGCGCCGCGGCCGTCGCTCGATCGCAGGAAACATCTACAAAGGCCGCGTGGACGCCGTGCTTCCGGGCATGGAGGCGGCGTTCGTCGACATCGGGCTCGAGAAGAACGGGTTCCTGTACGTCGACGAGATCGTCATGCCCGACCTCGACGAGCGCGAGCGCCGGCGCAAGCCCATCCAGGACCTGATCAGGGCCGGCGAGGAGCTCCTCGTCCAGGTCGTGAAGGACCCGATGGGCACGAAGGGCGCGCGCCTGACGATGGAGGTGTCCCTCGCCGGGCGGTTCATGGTGCTGCAGCCCGGCCAGGAGGGCGTGGGCGTGTCCCGCCGCCTGGGCGACGCCGAGCGCGACCGGCTGCGCGACCTGGTGAAGTCGATGCAGACCGAGCGCGACGCCGGGATGATCGTGCGCACCGCCGCCGAGGGCGCGTCGATCGAGGAGCTCGAGCGCGACGTCCGCCTGCTCGAGAAGCTCTGGGAGACCACGCGCGGCCACGCCGAGCGCTCCGAGGCGCCGGCGCTGGTCTACGTCGAGCCCGACCTGTCGCTGCAGATGATCCGCGACGACCTGCGCAGCGACGTCTCCGAGGTCGTGGTCGACGACGAGCGCCAGTACCACCGGATCGCGTCCTACGTGCGGCGCACCTCGCCCGACCTGATCGAGCGGGTCAAGCTGTACAAGGGCAAGCGGCCGCTCTTCCAGCGCTACGAGATCGAGCAGGGGATCCGCTCGACCCTGCGGCGCCGCGTCGACCTGCCGTCGGGCGGCTACCTGATCTTCGACTACGCCGAGGCGTTCACCATCGTGGACGTCAACACCGGGCGCTTCACGGGCAAGTCGAAGCGGCTCGAGGACACGATCCTGCACAACAACCTCGAGGCCGCGGTCGAGCTGGTGCGCCAGCTGCGGCTGCGCGACGTCGGCGGGATCATCGTCGTCGACTTCATCGACATGGCGAACCAGAAGAACCGGGACGCCGTGCTGAAGGCGCTGCAGAAGGAGCTCGAGAAGGACCGGACGAAGGTCTACGTGGTCGAGATCTCGCCGCTCGGCCTGGTCGAGATGACGCGCAAGAACGTCGCCGACGGGGTGCGCGAGATCATGACCCACACCTGCCCGAGCTGTGACGGGACGGGCCGGGTGCTGTCGGAGGAGACCGTGGCGATCGACAACCTGCGGGAGCTGCGGCGGCACGTCAAGGAGTCGAAGGCCGAGGCCTTCCACGTCGCGCTGAACCCCGCCGTGGCGGCCGCCATGATCGGCCCCGGCGGGTCGAGGCAGCGCGAGTTCGAGGAGGAGACCGGGCGCTTCTTCGCCTTCGAGGGCGTCGACAACGCCCCGCTCGAGCTGTGCGAGGTGCGCGCCGAGGGCACCCGCGACGAGATCGAGCGGGCCGCGATCCCGGTGCAGGAGGGCGACGAGGTCGAGCTGCTGATCGACGAGCCGCACATGTACGTCGAGGCGGACGCCGTCGGACGGCTCGAGTCGGGGTACGTCGTGGTCGTGGCCGGCTCCGGGCCGTACGTCGGACAGCGCCACAAGGTGCGGATCGAGCGCGCGACCCGGTTCTCGGCCTACGCGACGCTGGTCGACGCGCCGCCGGTCACCGACCACGGGCCGGTCGACAAGGAGTCGGACATCCTCGAGCCCGAGCGCCAGATCGGCGAGCGGGTCGACGTCGAGGGCCGGATGCGGCGCCAGCGCCGGCGCGGCGGCGGCGGCGGCGGCGGTGGCGGCGGCGGTGGCGGTGGCGGTGGCGGGCAGCGTTCCGACCGCCGCAAGACGGCCGGCGCGAACGGCGCGAAGCCGCCGGTCACCGAGGAGGCCGTCGCGGCGAGCCTGCCCGAGCCCGACGAGCTCACCGGCGTGCCGGTCAGCGCGTCGGACGCCGAGGACGCCGACAAGGACGCCGACGCCGCGGCCAAGCGCCGGCGGCGCCGTCGCGGCGGGCGCGGCCGGGGCCGCAAGCCGGCGCTGAACGGCGCGGCCGAGACGGACGCCGCGAGCGAGGACGTCGAGACGCCGGTCGCCGTCGGCGGCCCGGCGGACGAGGACGACGACGGCGCGACGGGCGAGTCGACGGCGGCCAAGCGCCGGCGCCGGCGCCGTCGCCGCACGGCCGGCGAGGGTGCGTGCGGGGACGCCCCCGCGACCGGCGAGGCCCGGCCGGTCGAGGCCGCCGAGCCGGTCCGTCTGCCGCGGCGGGACGGAGCGCCGCGTACCCGGAACCGCCGGCCGGCGACGCCGCGCGAGTCCTCCGAGGCGCCCGCACCGGCACCCAGGCCGCCGGCTCCGGCTCCGGCTCCCGCTCCGGAGCCGGCCAAGAGCGGTGGGCTGCTCGGCCGCCTGTTCGGGCGGCGCGAGCCCTAGGCACGTCCGCCAGCTGGCCGACCCTCAGTCGGCGACCAGCCGCAGGTGGGGCACCGCGACCCGGGGAGCCGGGCGCGGCGCGGGCCGGCGCCGCTGGCGCGCCGGCGCCGGCGTGGCCCGCAGCCAGTGCGGGCGGCGCAGCCGGTAGAGCACGTGCGGGCGGGTCGGGTCGCTGGGCGAGCGCAGGGGGTGGTCGAAGTCGTCGGCGGCGTCCCGGGTCATCCCGATCCGCTCCATCACCCGGCGCGAGGCCGCGTTGTCGACGGTCGTCCAGGAGAGGATCTCCTCGAGGCCGAGCGACTCGAACCCGAACGCGACCGCCGCCCGGGCGGCCTCGCTGGCGTAGCCGCGGCCCCAGTGCTCGCGGGCGAAGCGCCAGCCGACGGTGACCGCAGGGGTGAAGCGCGCCTCGAAGTCGGGCTCGGTGAGCCCCACCATGCCGGCGAAGGCCGCGCCGTCGACGACCTCGACGGCCCACATCCCGTGGCCGTGCTCGGCGATCGCGGCCCGCCGGACGGCGGCGTAGGCGTCGCTCTCCTTGCGGCCGAGAGCGCCCTGCAGGTAGCGCATGACCTCGCCGTCGGCGTTGAGCGCCGCGAACGGCTCGAGGTCGGCGTCGACCCACTGGCGCAGGCGCAGCCGCGGGGTGCGCAGCTCGACGACCGCGAAGCGGGAGGCTGTGGACGGGCGCGCTCCGGAAGCCGCGCGGGGTGTTCCGCCTGAACGAGGACATGCCACGACGGTAGGTCGGGCCGGCGCTGCAGGAATCCGTGGCTCCCGCAGGATCGGGGACGGGCGGGCCGTCGGCGGTCACGCTGCCCTGGGAGATGACCGTGGTCGCCTGCAGCACGCTGCCCGCGGGCACCGTGCGGCCTCCCGCCCCCACGCGGTACGGTCCGATCGTCCGCTCCTCCGTGCTGAGGAGCTGGCCGACTCGGGATCGAAGAACAGCCACCAGCCGCTGCCGAACCGGCCCACACCCAGATCGATCGCCGTCGCCGGGCGCCCGAGCCAGTCATGGGCGCCGGGGCGCACGTCGAGGCCGGGCGAACGGGCCACCAGCTGGTAGATCCCGGCCGCGACGTCCCCCGGGAGCTCCGGCAGGCTGAGCAGGGAGGCCATGCCCGACGGCTGGCTCGAGCTCGGGTTCCAGCGGCGGAACACCTGCTCGAGCTGGTCGGGATCGGACGGCAGCGCCGCGATCTCGGCGGCGTGCACCTCGATGCCGTCCTCCCGCACCATCGCCACCAGCGCGCCGAGGGTGCCGTCGCTGATCGCCGGGCCGTAGGTGGTGTTGCTCAGGCCGCGGTCGTCCGACCCGAAGCAGTGGCCGACGAGGTGAGGCGCGTCGGCCGGCCGGTACGGCAGCGCCCGCTTCGACACCCGTTGGTGCAGCGTCGAGTCCGGCGCCAGCCAGAGCTCGGCGTCCGCCTCGATCTCGACCGGGATGCCGCAGCGGATCTGCGGGCCCGAGATCGTGATGGCGTGCCGGTACCACCAGGTTCCCGCCGGGATCTGGCGGGGCGGCCCGGTCATTCCCGCAGTGCTCGCCGCCTTCTGCAGCAGCGCCTGCGCCGGTGAGACGGGTTCGTGTCCGCGGGGCACGAGGAGCGCGAGGCCGGCGATCAGCGCCGCCCAGGCGGCGACCGCCACGAGCACGGCGCGGTGCGGCCGCATCCGCAGGCGGGGCGGCGGGCTCGCCGCGATCGCGTCCCGCCGCGCGACCGCAGCCGGCGTCGCGTGCTCGGGCGGACTGCTCGCCGACACCGGGTTGGCTCGGGCCAGGCGGTGGAGGACGTCGTCGGTCACGAGATCACCTCGCTCGATCGGGGCCGCACCTTCGGGCCGTCCAGCTCGGCGGCCAGGCGCCGGCGGGCCCGGTGCAGCCGCACCTTCGCGGCCGCGGCTGAGCAGCCGAGGGCCGCCGCCAGCTCGGCGCCTGCAGGCCTTCCCAGGCGGCGAGCAGGAGCGCCTCGCGGTCGCGAGGGCCGAGGCGGGCGAGCGCTGCCAGCAGCTCCCCGTCGAGCGGGGCCGCCGCCAGCACCGGCTCGGCCCCGGCACGGGTGGCCACCGCCACCTGGTGCGCCTCGCGGCGGCGGAGGTTGGCCAGGGTCTTGCGAGCCACGCCGTACAGCCAGGGCAGCGGCTCTGCGGGGACGGACTCGAGCCGGCGCCAGGCCACGGCGAACGTCTCGGCCACGACGTCGTCGGCCAGCGCGGGCTCGCGGCGCAGGGCGTAGCGCCGGACCGCGTCGTGGTGCGCCGCCCACAGGGCGTCGAACCGGGCGCGTCGTTGTCGCCGCTCCTGCATCGCCTCGCTCAGCCTGTGTCGCCAAGCGTGGCAGAGTTACAGGCGAACGCGGAAGCTCGAGCTCCCGATCAGCTTCCCGTAGCGCGCTGCGGCCTTCGAGCCGAAGCCGGGCCACACGTACCAGCGGTACAGGCCGGCCCTCAGCGCCGGCGGCGTCCAGCTCGGGCCGGCCGGCCAGCCGGTGGCCACGCGCTTGCCGTCCCTGGTGATCACCACGTTGTAGTAGGCGGCCTTCGCCACCGTCGCCCACGAGAGCCGCGGCCTGTGGCCGGCGACGGCGGCTGCCGGCAAGGGGAAGACCTTCGGGATCGCCACCGCGACCTCGGTCGGCTGCGACACGTTGCCGGCCCGGTCGTAGGCGTACAGGGCGAGGTGGAAGCGCGTTCCGCGCGCGGCCGCGAGCGTCGCCTCGGTCGTCCTGCCGAGCACCGTGCGCTGGCCGTCACCGGGCCCCTGCGGGCGGTGGCCGGCGTTGCGCGTGATGACCAGGCGGGCCAGGTCGCGGGCCGTGGGTTCGTCCAGCGCAGCGTGACGCCGGTCGCCGAGATCGTCACGTGCACCTGCGTCGGCCGGCCCGGCGGGGTGCGATCGGGTGTCTGGGGGAGCTGGGGGGCGTAGGCGGCGGGGGCGGTGCGACCGGCGTGGCCGTCACCGAGGAGCCGGCGGCGGGGATCGACCAGTTGCCGGCCTCGTCGCGGGCGAACACGGTCAGGGTCAGCGCCGTGCCGTCGACGAGGCCGCCCGCGTTGCAGCTCACGGTCGCGGGGCGAGACGTCGCAGGCCGTCGTCCCGTCGGTGGCCGTGCCGGGCGCCACGCCGCCCGGCTTGTAGACCACGCGGTAGCCGGCGACGCCGGGGTCGGCCGGTGCCGTCCAGGCGAGCGAGAGCTGTCCGTCCCCCGGCGTCGCCAGCAGGCCGGTCGGCGACGCCGGGGGCACGGTGTCGAGCGCCAGCGCCGACGCGGTCGTGGCGGCAGGATTGCCCGCGGCGTCGACGGCGAACAGCGAGTAGTCGTAGCGCTGGCCGCTGACCGGTGCGGCGTCGATGCAGCCGGTCGAGACGGGCGGCGTGGCGCAGACCGGACTTCCCTCCGTGGCCGACGCCGGCGGGCCGGCGCCGGGGTCGCCACGGCGCAGGACGAGGGTGACGTCGCTGAAGTCGTTGACCGTCCAGTGCAGCGAGATCGACCCGTCCGGCTGGGCGTCGGCGCCGAGGAACAGCTGGGGCGGGGCGGGGTCGTAGGTGACCGGCACGCAGCTCGACGACGCCGACCAGCCGGTCGCGTCGTGGGCCTGCACCACGTAGCCGAGGCGCGCCGGACGGCGCAGGTCGATGAAGACGTCGTCGAACCAGGTGTTGGCGGTCGAGTAGGCACCGAGCGGGGTGCCGCTCGTACACCCCGCGAGCCGGGTGACCTCGTACTTGTCGGCGCCCGGCACCGGGGTCCAGTAGACGTGGGGCGAGTCGGAGGTGACGGGCGCGTCGGTCTGCAGCACCGGCGCAGGCGGCGCTGCGGCCGCGCCACCCACCCGGACCAGCAGCAGTGCGGCCGTGACGACGGCGACGCTGACCCCGACTGGTCGGGCACGTCCTCGCAGCTGAGACCACCCCAGGTCGCAGGCTGCCGCAGACCATACCGACCGCGGCGGCCGGTGTTTCGGATACAATCCGCCGAGCGGCCCGCCCGACGGGCCGTTTTTGCCGTAGACGATCGAACGAAGCAGACGATGTTTGCCGTGATCAAGCTAGGCGGAAAGCAGTACACCGTCCAGAAGGGCGAGTACCTGACCGTCGACCGCCTCGACGAGACCGAGGGCTCCACCTTCTCCCCGCCCGTGCTGTTCGCACAGGACGGCGAGAAGACCATCGGCGACCTCGCGTCCGTGGCAGTGACCGCGCACGTGGACGAGCACCTGCTCGGCCCGAAGATCCGCGTCTTCACCTACAAGCCGAAGCAGAGCACCAAGAAGATGCGCGGCCACCGCAGCCGGCTGACCAAGATCACGATCCAGGACATCGCCGTCGGCAAGGGGAAGAAGTAGATGGCTCACAAGAAGGGCCTCGGCTCCTCCAAGAACGGCCGCGACTCCAACGCGAAGCGGCTCGGCGTCAAGGTGTTCGCGGGCCAGACGGTCACCGCAGGGTCGATCGTCGTCCGCCAGAAGGGCACCGAGTTCCATCCGGGCTCCGGCGCGAGCCTCGGCCGCGACCACACGGTGTTCGCCCTGGTCGACGGCGTGGTCGGCTTCGAGCGGCGGCGCGGGAAGCGGTTCGTGACCGTCGCCGCGTCGGACGCCAACGCGCTGGCGTAGCCTGCCCGGCCAGAGGGCCGGATGAGCACAGCCAGCATCTTCCAGGATCGAGCCGTGGTCCAGGTCCGCGGCGGTCGCGGCGGCGACGGCTGCGTGTCGTTCCGCCGCGAGAAGTTCGTGCCGAAGGGCGGACCGAACGGCGGCGACGGCGGCGACGGCGGCGACGTCGTGCTCGTGGCCTCGCCCGAGCTCCGCGACCTGGCCTATTTCCGCCACCGCCAGCACCTGCGCGCCGAGCGCGGCCGCCACGGCGAGGGCTCCGAGCGCACCGGCCGCAAGGGCGAGGACGCGGTCCTCGACGTGCCGGTCGGCACCCAGGTGCGTGGCCCCGATGGCATCCTGATCGCCGACCTGGCCCACGAGGGCGCCCGCGCGGTCGTCGCACGCGGCGGCCCGGGCGGCCGCGGGAATCGCACCTACGCGACCGCCACCCGGCAGGCGCCGCGCATGGCCCAGGTCGGGATCGATGGGGACGAGCTGGAGCTCGAGCTGCGGCTCAAGATCGTCTGCGACGCCGCGCTGCTCGGCTTTCCGAACGCGGGGAAGTCCTCGCTCCTGCGCCGCATCTCGAACGCCAAGCCGAAGGTCGCCGACTACCCCTTCACGACGCTCGCCCCGTCGCTCGGAACCGTCGACTCCGACGACGGGAGCCAGCTGACCGTGGCCGACGTCCCGGGACTGCTCGAGGGCGCCTCGCAGGGCGTGGGGCTGGGCCACGAGTTCCTGGCCCATCTGGAGCGGGCCCGGGCGCTGATCCACGTCGTCGCCCTCGAGCCCGGCGCGCCCGACGAGGTGCTGGCCGGCGCCCGGGAGCGCTTCGCCACGATCCATCACGAGCTCTCAGAGCACGGCGCGGGCCTCGCCGAGCGGCCCCAGATCGTCGTGCTGAACAAGATCGACCTGCTCCCGCCGGAGGACGCCGCGGCCGTGGTCGACGGCTTCCGGGCCGCCGTGGCCCGCGGCGAGGGCGCCGCCGACCAGCGCGTGCTGCGCGAGCCGGAGCACGACGAGCCCGTGGTGTTCGGCCTGTCCTGCGCGACGGGCGAGGGCGTGCCCGTGCTGCGACGGGCGCTGTTCGGGGTGGTCGCCGCGCTGGTTCCGCCGCGGCCCGCCGCCGGCGTCGAGGTCGAGCCGGAGCTCGCGGACTTCCTGGTCTACCGCCCGCGCCCGCGGGCCGCCCGGGCCTGGCGGATCCTGCGCGACGACGGCCGCCTGCGGATCGTCGGGCGCGAGGCCGAGGAGACCGTCGCCAAGCTCGCCGCCGCGGGCCGTCACCACGACCTCGAGGCCTGGCTCGTCGAGGTCGGCCTGATCGAGGCGCTGCGCAAGGCCGGCGCGAAGTCCGGCGACGACATCGTCGTCGGCGACGAGGAGTTCAGCTACGAGCCGCCGGCCCAGCCCGAGCCCGAGCTCGACGAGGAAGACGACGACGAGCTGGTCTGGTGAACGCAGCGATCCCCCGCATCGGCGTCTTCGGGAGCATGTTCAACCCGCCGCACCTGGCCCACGTGGTGCTCTGCCAGGAGGCGCTCTGGCAGCTCGGCCTGCAGCGCGTGATCCTGGTTCCCGCGGGGCTCCCGTCGCACCGGGCGGCGCCGGTCGAGAGCGCCGAGCTGCGCCTCCGGCTCACCCAGGCGGCGGTCTCCGGGACGCCCGGGCTGGCGGTGTCCCGGGTCGAGGTCGATCGCGACGGCCCGTCGTTCATGGTCGACACGCTGCGCCAGCTCGCGAACCTCTACCCCGGGACGGATCTCGTCCTCCTGATCGGCGAGGACCAGCTGGCCCAGCTCGGCACCTGGCACGAGGCCGCGCAGATCCCGCAGCTCGCCCGGCTGGGCGTGGCGCGGCGTCCCGGCACCCGCCTCGCCGGCGCGGAGCGGGCGGCGGTGGAGTGGATTGACATGCCGCGCCTCGAGGTCTCCTCCTCGGACATCCGCCAGCGGGTCGCCGCCGGACGGCCGATCCGCCACCTCGTCCCCGAGGGCGTGCGGGCGCTGATCGAGGCCGAAGGGCTGTACCGCTGACCAGCTGAAACGTGGGCGGACCGCGTGCTAGGCTGGACGCAGGGTCTCCGATTCGCGAGCCCCCTGGAAATCACGGCAGGAGCGCTGGCAGGATCACGCCCAAGGACAGCACGGAGCTCGTCGAGCTGATCGCCCGGATCGCCGACGACAAGCTCGCACAGGACATCGTCATCCTCGACATGGACTCCGTGGTCGGGTACACCGACTACTTCCTGATCTGCAGCGGCAACACGCCGCGCCAGACGCAGGCCATCAGTGACGAGATCGAGTACCGGCTGAAGCACGACGAGGGGCGGCTCGCGCACCGCGGAGAGGGCAGGCAGGAAGGCAACTGGATCCTGCTCGACTACGTGGACGTCGTCGTCCACGTGTTCACGCCCGAAGCGCGCGCGTTCTACCGCCTCGAGCAGCTGTGGGGTCAGGTGCCGTCCCGGGCGTACGCCTCGGCGTGAGCGCGTCGCCGGCGCCGCCCGCGTCGGCCCCGGTCCACGCTCGGGCGCTGCGCGCCATGAGCGACGTGGTGCTGGCGATCTCCGCCGAGCTCGCTGTCGAGCCCATCCTGCAGCGGCTCGTCGAGTCCGCGCGGGAGCTGGTCGACGCCGAGTACGGCGCGCTCGGCGTCCCCGACGGGCGGGGCGGGTTCGCCCGCTTCATCACGTCGGGGATGAGCGACGAGCTGATCGCCCGGCTCGGGCCGCTGCCGCGGGTGCACGGGCTCCTGGCGGCGATGCTCGAGTCGCCCGAGCCGTACCGCGCGCCGGACATCAAGGCCGACCCGCGCTACCGCTGGTGGCCCGAGGCGCACCCCGACATGCGCTCCTTCCTGGGCGTCCCGATCGTCGGGCGCGACCGAATCCTGGGGGCGATCTACCTCACCAACAAGCGCGGGGCCACGGTGTTCTCGGACGCCGACCAGGAGCTGATCCAGCTGCTCGCCGCGCACGCCGCGGTGGCGCTGCAGAACGCGGAGCTGCACGAGCGCACGCGGGAGCTGTCGGTGATCGAGGAGCGCACCCGGCTCGCCCGCGAGCTGCACGACGCGGTCTCCCAGACCCTGTTCTCGCTGGTGATGACGGTGGAGGCGGCGTCGACGCTGCTCGACCGGGACACGGCGACGGCACGGGGGCGGCTCGACGACGCGCGCCGGCTGGCCCGGGACGCGACCCGGGAGCTGCACGACCTGATCTTCGAGCTGCGACCCGCCGACCTGGCCCACGACGGGCTGTCGGGGACGCTGCGAAAGCACGTCGAGGTGCTCGCCCGGGTGCATCCGGTGGCGCTCGACCTTCGGATCGAGTGCGAGCCGAGCCTGTCGCCCGACGCCCAGGTCGAGGTGTTCCGGGTGGCCCAGGAGGCGATCGGCAACGCGCTGCGGCACGCCGACGCCTCGCGGGTGTCGATCGGCTCCGCAGCGACGGCGACGGCGTGCACCTCGAGGTCTCGGACGACGGCCGCGGCTTCGATCCGCAGGCCCCGGAGCTGCGCCTGCGCCGGCTCGGCCTCACGTCCCTGCGCGAGCGGGCCAGGGCTCTCGGTGGCCAGCTGTCCGTCCGCTCCGGGCCGGGCGAGGGAACGACGGTGCGGCTGGACGTGCCGCTCGCCCGGTGAGCGACGAGCCTGCCACGCTGCTCCTGGTCGACGACCACCCGGTGGTGCGCGGCGGCCTGCGGGCGTTCCTCGAGCTGCAGCCTGGCCTGCAGATCGTCGGGGAGGCGGCCGACGGGGAGGAGGCGGTGCGGGCGGTCGAGCGGTCGTGCCCGACGTCGTGCTGATGGATCTCGTGATGCCGCGGGTCGACGGGGTCGAGGCGATCCGCCGGATCCGGGCCGCAAGCCCCTCGACCCGCGTGATCGTGCTCACGAGCTACGCCGACGACGACCGAGTCCTGTCGGCGATCAAGGCGGGCGCAGCGGGCTACCTCCTCAAGGACGCGACCCCGCAGGACCTGCTGGCCGGGATCGACGCGGTGCGCCGGGGCGAGGCGCTGCTGCACCCGGCGGTGGCCGCGCGGCTGCTGCAGGAGGTGCAGGAGGCGCCGAGGGGCCCCGGCGGGGAGGCGCTCACGGAGCGCGAGCAGGACGTCCTGCGGCTCCTGGCGCGCGGCCTGCAGAGCAAGCAGATCGCCGCCGAGCTGGTGGTCTCGGAGAAGACCGTGAAGACCCACGTGTCGAACATCCTGGCGAAGCTCCACCTCGTCGACCGGACGCAGGCGGCGCTGTACGCCGTGCGGCACGGGCTGGCCGAGTAGGCCAAAGGTCCTGGACCAGGATCGGGCGCGCGGCCGAGGCGGTCGAGCGGGGCCGTTCGTAGCGTGGGGACATGGCTACTGCGAACGGAAATCCTGCGAGGGTCGCCCTCGTCACCGGCGCCTCCCGCGGTCTCGGTCTGGCCCTGGCGCGTGCCCTGGCGGTGCGCGGCTACGGCCTGGTGATCGACGCCCGCGACCCCGTGGCCCTCGGCGACGCCGCCGAGGAGCTCATCGCCCAGACCACGGTGCGGGCGATCCCCGGCGACGTCGCCGACCCCGTGCACCGCGAGCGGCTGGTCGCCGCCGCGCGCGAGCTGGGCGGGCTCGACCTCCTGGTCAACAACGCGAGCGTGCTCGGGCCGAGCCCCCAGCCGCCGCTCGACCGCTACCCGCTCGGCGTGCTCGAGCACGTCCTGCGGGTCAACCTCGTCGCCCCGCTCGGCCTGGTGCAGCTGGCGCTGCCGCTGCTGGCGGTGCGCCAGGGGCGGATCGTCAACCTGAGCTCGGACGCGGCCCGCGAGGCCTACCCGGGGTGGGGCGGCTACGGCGCGGCGAAGGCCGGGCTCGACCACGCGACGGCGATCCTGGCCGCCGAGCAGCCCGACCTGCGGATCTTCGCCGTCGACCCCGGCGACATGAACACCCAGCTGCAGCAGGAGGCGTTCCCGGGCGAGGACGTGTCCGACCGCCCTGCGCCCGAGACCTCGGTGCCGGGACTCCTGCAGCTGGTCGAGGGCGATTGGCCGAGCGGCCGCTACGAGGCCCGGGCGCTCGCGCCCGTCGAGGCGGGATCGCTGTGAGCGCGCTCGAGGTCGTCCGCACCGACGCGCTCGAGTTCGAGCTGCCGCCCGGGCTCGAAGCGCACGATCCGCCCGAGGCCGACGGCCGGGCACGGGACGACGTGCGCCTGATGGTCGCCTCGCCGACGAGCGGCGTCCGCCACCGCGCGCTGCGCGACCTGCCCGGCCAGCTCGAAGCCGGCGACCTCGTGGTCGTCAACACGTCGGCCACGCTGCCGGCGGCGCTTCACGCGGCTCGGACAGGAGGCCAGCCGGTGATGCTGCACCTGTCGGGCGTCCTGCCCGGAGGCATGCGGCTCGTGGAGCTGCGCCGGCCCGCGCCCGGTGGCGGCACGCAGCCGTTCCGCGAGGCCGAGGTCGGCGAGCGGCTGGCCCTCGCCGAGGGCTCCGCCGAGCTGCTCGCGCCGTATCCCGACGCCGACGCGTCCGGCGGCTCGCGGCTGTGGCTCGCGGCGCTGCGGCTCCCGCTGCCGCTGCTCCGTTCCTGGCCCGCCACGGCGCGCCCATCCGCTACGCACCGACCCGGCATCCCTGGCCGGTGTCGGCCTACCAGACGATCTTCGCCTCGGAGCCCGGCTCCTCGGAGATGCCGAGCGCGGCCCGTCCCTTCTCCGGGCGGCTGCTGGCGGCCCTGGCGGCGAAGGGTGTCGGGGTGGCGCCGATCGTCCTGCACTGCGGGTCTCCTCGCTCGAGGATCACGAGCCGCCGTACCCCGAGCGCTTCCGGGTGCCCGCAGCGACGGCGCGCCAGGTGAACCAGGTGCGCGCCTCTGGCGGCCGGGTGATCGCGCTCGGCACCACCGTCGTCCGCGCCCTCGAGACGGCGGCCGAGCGCCGCAGCTGCCTCCGCTCGGACAGCACCGTGTGTCCGGTGGACGGCTACACCGAGCTGGTCGTCCAGCCGGGCACCGAGCCGCGGGTCGTGGACGGCCTCATAACGGGGTGGCACGAGCCGCGGGCCTCCCACCTCTTGATGCTGGAGGCGATCGCCGGTCGCCCGCTGCTCGAGGCGTCGTACGACGCGGCGCTGCAGGCCCACTACCGCTGGCACGAGTTCGGCGACCTGCACCTGCTGTGGCGACGCTGACGCTCGACAGAAAGGGCTATGGAACCAAGCACGGCCCGCCGACGTTTAACCAGGTATGCCCCGCTTCATCTGCGTCCTGCTCGGCCGGCACCGCCTGCTGAGCACGCTCGTCCGCCGCACCGATGGGAGAACCCTCTCCATCGTGCGCTGTGCGAGCTGCGGCGCGGGTTACTAGGCCACACCGGCCCGGCCCGCGCACCGCCCGAGAGCGTCGCCTGTGTGGCGGCGCCGAAGGAGGCCGAGCACGGGGACGTCGCCAACCGAACACGATCTCTCCCGAGGACGGCCGAAGGGCCGTCTCAGTGCTTCTGGATGAGCCGCGTTCGTCTCGTGGCCAATTGGCCACGAGACGTTGGCCAATTGGCCAAACGTCGCGCTTGACGTCTCGAAGGGTAAGTGCTAGCTTATGGTAAGTGGGTACCTACCAGGTAGACGGCAGGCGCAACGGCTTCGACGCCCTCGGCGACCCGACGCGCCGGGCGATCTTCGAGCGGCTCGCCGACGGCCCGAAGGCCGTGAGCGAGCTCGCCCGCGACCTGCCCGTCAGCCGGCCCGCGGTCTCCCAGCACCTGAAGGTGCTCAAGGAGGCCGGCCTCGTGATCGACGAGGCGAACGGCACGCGCCGGCTGTACCGGCTCGACCCGCGCGGGCTCGGCGCGCTGCGGATCTACGTCGACCGCTTCTGGACCCACGCCCTGGCCGCCTTCAAGGAGGCGGTCGAGAATCCTGGCAAGGAGGAGGGAGCGCCATGATGGAGCAGACAACCGGAATGGCCGTCAAGAAGACGGTGACCGTCGACACGGCCCCCGAGTGGGCCTTCGAGGTCTTCACCCAGCGGCTCGCCGACTGGTGGCCGCTCGACACGCACCACATCGCCGAGAAGGACGCGTGGGCGCGCGCTTCGAGCCGTTCCAGGGCGGACGGTTCTACGTGGCCGCCGCCGACGGCACCGAGACGCAGTGGGGGACGGTCACGGTGTGGGATCCGCCGAACCGCTTCGCCTACTACTGGAGCTCGACGCCGAGTGGGCGTTCGACCCCGACACCGAGAAGGCGAGCGAGGTCGAGGTGCGGTTCACCGAGGAGGCGCCCGGTCGCACGCGCGTCGACCTCGAGCACCGGCTGCTCGAGCGCTTCGGCGACCGCGCCGACCAGATGCTCGTCGTCTTCGGCTCGGAGGACAGCTGGACCGCCTCCTGCGGCGCTTCGCGGAGGCCGCCGGTCGGCTGCGCTGAGGCGCGCGCGGGCGGACGCATGTCCAGCCGAGCGTTCGGCTGGACAGGTCCGCCCGGCGACCTCACCGATGACGCGGCCTGCCGCCGCGCCACCCGGGCCCCGTCTAGGCTCGCTGCATGGCGGCCGAGGCGGTCGAGGCACCCCGGGACGCGGTCGGCCTCGGCCTGCCGTTCGCTGCCGTGCTGCTGCTCTTCGCCGGGAGCTTCCCGGCCTACAAGGCGGCCACCGACGGCGTCGGCGTCGCCGCACGAGTTCGTCCGCTTCGTCGTCGCGACCGTCATCCTGCTGCTCCTCGGGCGGCGCCAGCTCGGAGCCGCGCGCGGCTCTCTGGGCCCGCTGCTCCTGATCGGGGCGATCGGCCTCGGCGGCCAGGCGCTCCCGATGACTGCGGGCATCGACGCGGGCACCGGCACGCTCGGCTCGCTGGCGCTCGGCCTCGAGCCGATCGGGATCGCCGTCGTCGGTGCCGTCGCCCTGCGCGAGCGGCCGACGCCGCCGGAGGTCGCCGGGCTGCTGCTCGGGCTCGCCGGCATCGTCGTCGTCTCGGGCGCGCTTACCGTCGGGGTCGATCGCATCCCGGCCCGGGCAATTTGCCTTCCTGCTGCTCACGGTGGTGCTGTTCTCGGTCTTCACCATCGAGGTGCGCCGCCACAGCCAGCGCACCGAGCCCCAGGCGGTCGCGGCGGTCACCTCGCTCGGCGCCACGCTGTTCACCCTGCCGTTCGCGCTCGTCCAGGTCGTCTCGGGCGACGTCCTGCACGACGCCGGGAGTGCGCAGGTGGCCGCACTCGTCTACCTGGGACCCGCGACCGGTCTGGCCTACGGCCTGTTCGCCTGGCTCCTGGCACGGGTCTCGGCGACGACGCTCGCGCTCATGCTGTACCTACTCCCGCCACTCGGCGTCATCGCCTCGTTCCTGGTGCTGGGAGAGGAGCCCTCGGCCCGCGACGTCGCCGGCGGCGCGCTCATCCTGCTCGCCATCTGGGTCGCCCGCCGGCGGCGCGCCGACCCGCCGCCCGAGCTGCCTCGCTAGGATCGCTCCGTGACGCGACTCACCATCTGGTGCGAGGAGCCCGACGCGCCCGCCGTGCGGGCGGTCTACCCCGACGGGCTGGGCCCGGCCATCGCGGCCGGCATCCTGAAGGCTGACGACGGCCTCGAGATACGCACCGCCAGCATCGACGACCCCGGGCACGGCCTCGACGACGGCCTGCTCGAGCAGACCGACGTCCTCGCCTGGTGGGGGCACCACCGACACCACGAGGTGCCGGACCTGCTGGCCGAGGCGATCCAGAGGAACGTGCAGCGCGGCATGGGCCTGCTCGTGCTGCACTCGGGGCATCTGTCACGCCCGTTCGTCAAGCTGATGGGCACGAGCTGTAACCTTCGCTGGCGAGAGTCAGATGACCGCGAGCTCGTGTTCTGTGTCGCTCCGACGCACCCGATCGCACGCGGACTACCGCCCGTGTTCTCCATCCCGCGGCAGGAGATGTACGGCGAGTACTTCGACATCCCGGTCCCCGACGAGCTCGGTCTTCATCAGCTCGTTCAGCGGTGGCGAGGTCTTCCGCAGCGGCTGCTGCTTCAAGCGCGGCCGCGGGCGGATCTTCTACCTCAGCCCGGGCCACGAGACGTATCCCGTCTACCACCAGCCCGAGATCCAGCGGATCCTGGCGAACGCCGCCCGCTGGGCCCACTCCACCGAACAGCCGCCCGTCGAGGTCTCCGAGTCGCTGAACTCGCCGACGGGCTGGTTCGACGCCACCTGACATGCCGGCCTTCCGGATCTGCGTCGTCGGAACGGGCTCCATCGCCGGGCAGTGGCTCCCGTTGCTCCGCGACCATCCGGACGCCGATGTCGTCTCGCTGGTCGAGCTCGACCGGGCCGCGGCGCGGGCGGCGCTGCAGCGCGACGGGATCGACGCGCCGATCTTCGACGACCTCGCCACCGCGTTCGCCTCGACCGCCCCGAGGTCGTCGTCAACCTCACGCCGCCGGGCATCCACCGCCAGATCATCGAGGCCTCGCTGGCCCTCGGCTGTCACGTCCTCAGCGAGAAGCCGCTGGCGATGAGCCTCGAGGACGCCCAGGCGCTCGTCTCCGCGGCGCGCGGGGCCGGACGCTGGCTCTCGGTGATGCAGAACCGTCGCTTCGAGCACGGCGTGCGCACCCTGCGCGACGGGATCGCCGACGGCCGCATCGGCCGGCCGGCGATGCTGGCCTGCGACCTCCTGCTGGCGCCGCACTTCGGCGGCTACCGCGACCGCATGTCCAGCCCGCTGCTGGTCGACATGGCCATCCACCCGTTCGACCAGGCCCGCCTGTTGACGGGTCTCGAGCCGGTCGCGGTGACCTGCCACGAGTTCAACCCGGCGGGCTCCTGGTACGCCGGGGCGGCGGCCGCGGTCTGCCTCTTCGAGCTCGAGGACGGGAGCGTCTACTCGTTCCGCGGCTCCTGGGTGGCGGCCGGGTTCGCGACGCACTGGAACGGCAGCTGGCGCGTCACGGGGAGCGGTGGGAGCGCGCTCTGGGACGGCGAGGGCGACCCGGTCGGCGAGGTCGTCCTGCGGCCCGTGGAGCCGGCGCTCTTCCACCCGACGCGGCGCGAGGCCTGGCAGCGCACCTGGCCGGGACGGACGGGCCACGCCGGATGCCTGGACGAGATGCTCGCCGCGCTCCGTCTCGACCGGCCGGCCGAGACCGACGCCGCCGACAACGTCCGCAGCCTGGCGATGGTGCTCGGCGCCGTCGAGAGCGCGCGCCGTGGCGGCGTCCGGGTGGAACTCGGCGAGCTCCACCCGGCCTTGCAGGTCTAGACTCGCCGGCATGCCCATCACCGTCGAGCGGGTCGACTTCGTGTCGCTCGCGACCCGCGACGTGGAGCGCTCGAAGCGGTTCTACGTCGAGACCCTCGGACTGCCCCACGAGGGCGACAACCCGATCGGCTTCGAGGTGCGCGCCGGACAGGTCACGCTCGGCGTCTGGCAGCCCGAGAAGGCCGGCCGGCCGTTCGCCCCGAACCCGAACGCCGTCGTCCTCCGCGTCCCGGACGTCGCCGCGGCCCGGCGGACGCTGGAAGACGCCGGTGTCGAGTTCCAGGGGGACATCTTCGACACCGGCGTCTGTCACATGGCGTTCTTCGCGGACCCCGACGGGAACGCGCTCATGCTGCACCGACGCTACGCGCCGGTGCGCGGGGCCTGACCTAACGCGACGAGACCAGCTTCGCGACCCGGCCCTGGTTGCCCGAGGCCCAGCAGGCGCCGTGGGCGCAGTCGACCGAGTCGAAGTAGTTGTCGTTGATCGGCGACCAGGTGTTGCCGCCGTCGTAGCTCACGTCGCTGCCGCTCGGCCCGACAGCGATCGCGCGCATCGGCCGGACGAAGGCCACGCTCGAGCGGTACTCGCCGATCTGGCCGGCGGCCAGGTGCCAGGTGGCCCCGCCGTCGTCGGTCAGGGCGACCGAGTTCGGGGAGGCCGTCGGCGCCAGGAAGTCGCCGCCGACCGCGATGCCGTGCATCGGGTCGGTGAAGGCCAGGGCGAAGATGCCGGCGCTGCCGCTGCTCGGGATCGGCGTGTCGGCCGACGTCCAGTGCACGCCGCGGTCGGACGAGTGGTAGACGCGCGCCACGGCGCCGCCGCCGCTTGCGAGCCACACGTCGTTCGGGCCGTTGCGCACGAGGCACTGGCCGCTGGCCGCGAATCCGGCCTCGCCAGGCAGGGCGGGCGGCATGTCGGTGTCGACGACGTGCCAGCTGAGGCCGCCGTCCTCGGTGGCGATGATGCGGAACTTGCCGTCCGGCGGGTCGGACATCGCCAGGCCGTGCTTCTTGTCGAAGAAGGTCATGCAGTCGTAGAACGCCGCCGGGTCCGCGTTCTGGAACCCGAGCGTCCAGCTCGCGCCGCCGTCCTTGGTCACGTAGACCCGGGAGTCGCCGCCGTTTCCGATCGACAGGATCACCGCGTGGGTCGCGTCGAACGCCTCGATGTCCCGGAACTGCAGCGTGGAGGTGCCGGAGGCCCGACCGAGGCCCAGCTGGCGCCGCCGTCCGTGGTGCGCAGCACGGTGCCGCTGGTGCCGCTCACCCAGGCCGTGGAGGCGTTGACCGCCGAGAGCCCGCGGAACTGCTGCTGCGAGCCGGTCGGGTTCGTTTCCAGCTGTAGCTGGGGTGGCCCGCCCCGAAGGCGAGCGACGCGCAGGAGAGCACCAGCGCGGCCACGAGGAGGGAGAGACGCGTTCTCATGCTCGGCAACGTATCGACCTCGGGGGCCCGCCGCAACGGGTGCCTCAGGCCACCCGAATACGTGTGTCAGGCGGGCCGCTCCCAGACCGACACGTGGCTCCTGCTCTCGCTGGTGAACGGCTCGCGCCGCCAGCCCTCGTAGCGCTCGCGCAGCCGCATCCCGGCGAGCTCCGCCATCAGGTCGAGCTCGGACGGCCACACGTAGCGAAACGGCACCGACTCGCGCTCGAGCTCCCCATCGACCACCGACAGGTGGTGCGAGATCAGCCCCTGGTTCGCGACGTCGTACTCGTCGATCCCCCAGTGGCGCTCCGAGACGTCGAAGGCCACGAACCGCTCGCCGGGCGGAAGCCGCCGGAGGTCGGGCACGCCGACCTCGATCACGAAGCAGCCGCCCGGCTCGAGGTGCGCCGCCACCAGGCGGAAGCAGGCCACCTGGGCGGCCTGGGTCGTCAGGTTGTTGATCGTGTTGAAGACCAGGTAGGCGAGCCGGAAGAGCCCTCGACCCGGGTCGTCGAGAAGTCGCCGATCGTCACCGGGATCCGTTCGCCGCCGGGCTTCGCCCGCAGCCGCGCGACCATCGCCTGCGACAGCTCGATCCCGTGCACCTCGACGCCGCGCGCCGTCAGCGGCAGGGCGATGCGGCCGGTGCCGATGCCGAGCTCGAGCGCCCGCCCGCCACGGGCCAACCTCGCGAGCAGGTCGACGACGGGGTCGATCGCCGAGGCATCGAACATCTCCGGCGTCGACTCGTCGTAGTGCGCGGCGACGCGCTCACCGAAGTAGCCGTCGGGATCGTCCATCCGGGGAAGTGGAGCTAGTCGGGCTCGAACCGACGACCTTCGCGCTGCCAGCGCGACGCTCTCCCAGCTGAGCTATAGCCCCGGGGATCTCGGCGCAGTCTACCAGCAGGCGGGCACGCGCCAAGCGGGCGGGAGGATCGACCGCTAGGGTGTCGAACGGCGGGTCGACGTCTCGGCCGAGACCCCGGAGAGGATCCCATCGCAGTCCAGCAGCGACGACGACGGCAGGGCCGCCGGCCGCGCTACGCGCCGCAGTCCTCCGTCCTGTTCACGAGCGAGCGGCGCCCGCCGCGCCGCTCGCTGCGCTCGGCCGTGCTCGTCCGCGCGGTCATCCCGGTCGCGCTGGCCGCGGCGGTGATCGTGACGCCGCTCCTGGCCCCGACGCCGGCGCACCAGGGAATCATCGGCAGCTCGGCGCTCGACGGGATCCGGGACGCGATGTCGTCGGCGGTCTCCCAGGCCGTCGGCGCGCCCGCGGACACGCCGCCGCCGCACGACCCGCCGGTCTACCCGCGCCCGCACTACCGCCACTCGATCGCGCTCGGGCTGCCGTACGCCGGCCACCTCGAGGACGGCGTCCAGCTGCCCTCCCTGGCGAAGCACTACTACACCTGGGACTTCCCGAAGGAGCGCTCGCCGAGCCGCGGCTGGCGCCGCTGGGGCACCGCGAAGCTCGTCCGCACGATCCTGTCGGTGACCGCCGCCTACGCGAAGGCCCACCCGCACGCGCCGCGGATCGGGATCGCCGACATGAGCAAGCCGCACGGCGGGCCGTTCGGCGCCGAGAAGGGAAGCCTCGGCCACGACTCTCACCAGAACGGCCTCGACGTCGACATCCTGTACCCCAAGAAGAGCAAGGGGAAGGGCCCACCGCACGGCGTGGGGGACATCGACCACAGGCTGGCCCAGGACCTGGTCGACCGGTTCGTCAGGGCCGGCGCCCAGTTCGTCTTCGTCGGGCCCCACACGGGCCTGCACGGTCCGCCTGGCGTCGTGCAGACGCTCGTCTACCACGACGACCACATGCACGTTCGCATTCGCTAGATGGCAGATCACGTGCGGATCGGGGGCGTCGAGGTCCTGGCGAGGGCCTGGGGGACGCTGAGGGGGACCGGGATCGAGCTGCGCCGGCCCGACGGCAGCTGGGTCGAGCAGGTCCGCGAGACCTACGACCGCGGCAACGGCGCCACCATCCTGCTGCACGACCCCGAGCGCGACACGGTGCTCCTGGTGCGGCAGTTCCGCTACCCGGCCTACGCCAACGGCCATCCCGACGGCTACCTGCTCGAGGCGCCGGCCGGGCTGCTCGACGACGAGGACGCGATGACCGGGATCCTGCGGGAGGCCGAGGAGGAGACCGGCGTGCGGGTGCGCGACGCCGAGCAGCTCTTCGAGCTCTTCATGAGCCCGGGCTCGGTCACCGAGCGGATCGGGTTCTTCCGGGCGAGCTACCAGCGCGGCCAGGCGACCGGCCCGGCCGGGGCCGATGACGCCGAGGACCTCGAGGTCGTGGAGCTCTCGCTGGACGAGGCGGTGGCGATGATCGCCGACGGCCGGATCGTCGACGGCAAGACCGTGATCCTGCTCCAGCAGGCCGTTCTCGCGCGCCCGCGCGCGTAGGAGAGGCCCTCGTGGGGTGACCGTTGGGTAGGGGGCGTTTGACTGGAGCGCCGAACGGTGAATGATTGTCTTCGTGACTGCGCAGGTCCGACAGCGGGGAGAGGTGCGCATCTCGCTGCCCGCTACCGGCGAGGCGCTGCGCCGGGTCCGCCACGCCATCGGGGGGTTCGCCGAGGCGCTCGACGCCGATCCGCAGGTGGTGGGCAACGTCCAGATCGCCGTGACCGAGGCCTGCAGCAACGTCGTCGTGCACGCCTACGACGGCCAGATCGGCACCCTCGAGGTCGAGGCCCGCTACGAGGAGGGCCAGCTCGCCGTCTGGGTGCGCGACTTCGGCCGCGGCATCACCCAGCCGACCCAGGCGCCGGGCCTCGGCATCGGGTTGAACCTGATCGCCTCGATGGCCGACGTCTTCGAGGCCTACCCTGGGTTCCTGCGCGGCACCACGGTGGCGATGCGCTTCGACCTCGAGCGCCGGCCCGAGGCGCGCCGGCCGACGAGCTGGAGTAGCGCCCGGCCGCTCTCGTATGCTCCGCCCGTGGCGCGCTACGTGTCGCTCCTGAACTGGACCAAGGGCCCCGGCGTGGCCCGCGACTGGCCGCGCAGGGTGCACCAGCAGACCCAGCTGATCGAGAGCCGCGGCGGCAAGCTGCTCGAGAGCTACGTGACCCTCGGCCGCTGCGACGTCGTCCTGCTGTTCGAGGCGCCCGACGACGAGGTCGCCACGGGGATCATCCTGTCGATCGCCGAGCAAGGGCACTACACGAGCGAGACGATGCGCGCGTTCACCCCGCACGAGGCCGACGAGATCCTCCGCTCCATCTAGCCGCTCGCTATGATGCCTCGCATGAGAAGCACCCTGCTTCTTCCCTAGCGCGGGCTCGACGGCGGCCGACACGGCCGACGAAGCAGCCCGCTGGCCTCTCCTCGGAGAGGCTTTTTCGTTTCTGGAGTACTACCCGACGAGAGACAGCGAGAGACCCATGGAGCGCTACGACCCGGCAACGATCGAGCCCAAGTGGCAGGCCGTGTGGGAGCGGGAGGCCGCGTTCGAGACCCCGAACCCCAACGGCAACGGCCACACCGAGCGCGAGCATGCGCGAGCTCGTACGTGCTCGAGATGCTGCCGTACCCGTCGGGCGAGCTGCACATGGGGCACGTCAAGAACTACACGATGGGCGACGTGCTGTGCCACGTCCGTCGCCGCAACGGGATGATGGTGCTGCATCCGATGGGCTACGACGCGTTCGGGCTGCCGGCCGAGAACGCGGCGATCCGCGAGGGCGGCCACCCGCGCGAGGTGACCGAGCGGAACATCGCCGCGATCCGCCGCCAGATGCAGCGGATGGGCTGGTCGATCGACTGGAAGCGCGAGCTGTCGACCGCCGACCCGCGCTACTACCGCTGGACGCAGTGGATCTTCCTGCGCCTGTTCGAGCGCGGCCTGGCGTACAAGAAGGAGTCGCCGGTCAAGTGGTGCCCGGTCGACCAGACGGTGCTGGCCAACGAGCAGGTGATCGACGGCCACTGCGAGCGCTGCGGCTCCGAGGTGATCGCCAAGAACCTCGAGCAGTGGTACTTCAAGATCACCGACTACGCCGACCGGCTGCTGGAGGACATGGCCCTGCTGGAGGACTGGCCCGAGCGCGTGCTGACCATGCAGCGCAACTGGATCGGCCGCTCCGAGGGCGCCGAGGTCGACTTCCGCCAGCCCGACCTGGACGAGACGATCACCGTCTTCACGACCCGGCCGGACACGCTGTTCGGAGCGACGTTCTTCGTGCTGGCGCCGGAGCACCCGTTGATCCCGCGGCTGGTCGCCGGCACCGAGCGCGAGGAGCAGGTGCTGGACTACGTCCGCCGCACCGGCGCCCTGTCGGAGGAGGAGCGGGCCCAGAACAAGGAGAAGTCGGGCGTCGACACCGGGCGGAGCGTCATCAACCCGGTGACCGGCGAGGAGATCCCGATCTGGGTCGCCGACTACGTCCTGATGGCCTACGGCACCGGTGCGATCATGGCCGTGCCGGCGCACGACGAGCGTGACTTCGAGTTCGCCTCGCAGCACGGCCTGGCGATCACCCAGGTGGTCGCCCCGCGCTCCGGCGAGGTCGAGGAGGGCAGGCCTTCGTCTCGCACAGCGACGACGAGGTGCTGGTCAACTCCGGGCAGTTCAGCGGGCAGAGCTCCCGCGAGGGCGCCGCGGCGATCGTGGCGATGCTGGAGGAGCAGGGCGGCGGCACGGCGACGACGGCCTACCGCCTGCGCGACTGGCTGATCTCGCGCCAGCGCTACTGGGGCTGCCCCATCCCGATCGTCAAGTGCGCGGCGTGCGGGCTGGTGCCCGTGCCCGACGACCAGCTGCCGGTGCTCCTGCCCGACATCGTCGACTACCGGCCGAAGGGCCGCTCGCCGCTGGCCGCGGCCGAGGACTGGGTCCGCACCACCTGCCCGGGCTGCGGCGGCGAGGCGCGCCGCGAGACGGACACGATGGACACGTTCGTCGACTCGTCCTGGTACTTCATCCGCTACGTCGACGCCGAGCTGGGCGACGCCGCCTGGAACCAGGACGACGTCGACTTCTGGCTGCCGGTCGACCAGTACATCGGCGGCGTCGAGCACGCGATCCTGCACCTGCTGTACGCCCGCTTCTTCGCGAAGGTGCTGTTCGACGCGGGGCTGGTCGGCTTCCAGGAGCCGTTCGCCCGGCTGTTCACCCAGGGGATGATCTACTACCGCGGCGCCAAGATGTCCAAGTCCAAGGGCAACGTGGTCGCGCCGGACGAGAACATCGAGCGCTACGGCGCCGACACCGTCCGCCTGTACACGCTGTTCCTGGGCGCGCCCGAGGACGACGCCGAGTGGAGCGACTCCGGCGTGTCGGGCGCCTCGAAGTTCCTGAACCGCGCCTGGCGCCAGGTGCACGCCATCGCCGAGGGGCCCGGGGACGGCGTCGTGCGGACGGTCGAGCCGGACGAGGTGCCCGAGAGCGTCCTGCCCGCGGTGCGCAAGGCGAGCTGGGCGATCGAGAAGGTCTCTGACGACATCCAGCGCCGGTTCCACTTCAACACGGCGATCGCGGCCTGCATGGAGCTCTCGAACACCATCAACGAGGCCCGCGAGGCGGCCGGCGACGACAGGCTGCCGGGCCGGGCCTGCGCTACGCGGCGACGACGCTGACGTCCTTGCTGCAGCCGTTCGCGCCGCACGTCGCCGAGGAGCTGTGGCTGGCGCTGGGCGGCGCGCGAGCTGTGGCGCGAGCCCTGGCCGACGGCCGATCAGCGCTTCCTGCAGAGCGACACCTTCACGCTGGTGGTGCAGGTCAACGGCAAGCTGCGCGGACGCGTGGACGTGCCCGTCGGGCTGGACGAGGCCGAGTTGCTGGCGCGCGCGAAGGCCATCGACAGCGTCCGCCCGCACATCGAGAACGGCCGACAGCTGGTCAAGGAGATCGTGGTTCCGGGCAAGCTCGTGAACCTGGTCGTGCGCTAGGGCACAGGGACGTGGGGCGAGGCCTCGCGTCTGCACGTCTTGACCGTACATAGCTCCTATGCATAGGATGTATGCATGGCGGTCTCGACTGCCACCCAGGGCACACCCGTGCGCTTTGCGCTCCTCGCGCTGCTGGCTGACGAGCCGGCGCACGGCTACCAGCTGAAGCTGCGCTTCGAGCGCTCCGTCGGCGGCGTCTGGCCACTGAACGTCGGCCAGGTGTACGACGCGCTGCGGCGGCTCGAGCGCGACGGGCTGGTGGAGGAGGTGGACGCCGACGGGGGCGAGCGCCGCCCGTACCGGGCGACGGAGGACGGCCGGCGGCTGGCCTCGACCTGGCTGGCCTCCGGGGCGGCCGGCGACGCCCCGCCGCGGGACGAGCTGGCGATTCGCATCCTGGTCGGGCACGAGGCCTCGGGCGCGTCGTTCCCCGAGCTGGTGCAGCGCCAGCGCGAGGCCTGCATGGCCCGGTTGCAGCGGCTGGCCCGCGACAAGGCGGCCGTGCCGCAGGACGAGAGCCCCGCCGAGGTCGCCCTGCTCGACCTCTTGATGCTCCGCGCGCAGGCGGACGCGCGCTGGCTGGACATCGTCGAGGCCCGCCTCGGGCCCGCGCCGCGAAGGGAGGAGCCGTGACGTTGCTCGTGGAGCTCGACGCCGTGACCCGGAGCTACCGGGCCGGCCGCGGACGGGTCGTGGCGCTCGATGGCGTGTCGCTGACGCTCGCGCCGGGCGAGCCGTGTGCGTGATGGGGCCGAGCGGCTGCGGCAAGTCGACGCTGCTGGCGCTGGCCGGAGGCCTCGAGGAGCCGGACGAAGGCCAGGTACGGCTCGATGGTCGGCCGCTCCGCTACACGCCCGCCGAACGCGGCAGGCGCCTGCGGGAAGCGGTCGGGTTCGTCTTCCAGGAGCTGAACCTGCTCCCGAACCTGACGGCGCTCGAGAACGTGGCGCTGCCCCTCGAGCTCGGCGGGACGCGCCGGCGCGACGCCCTGCGCGCGGCCCGGCTGGCGCTGGGACAGGTCGGCGCGGACGCCGACGGCCAGGTCTACCCGTCGGAGCTCTCGGGCGGCGAGCAGCAGCGGGTCGCGGTGGCCCGGGCGCTGATCGGCGGGCGGCGGATCCTGCTGGCCGACGAGCCGACCGGCGCCCTCGACAGCCTGGCGGCAGAGGAGCTGATGCGGATCGTGCGCGCCCGCTGCGACGCCGGCGTCGGCGCGATCGTGGCGACCCACGACCAGGCCCGCGCGGCGATCGCCGACCGCGTCGTGTTCCTACGCGACGGAGCAATCGTGGGCGAGACAGTGGCCGAGCCGGAGCGGGTGGGAGCGCCGCGGTGACCAGGCCAGGGATCCTGCTGCGACTGGCGCTGCGCGACGCGCGGCACGACCTCGCTCGGCTCGGGCTGTGCGCGGTGCTGGTGGGGGTGGCCGTGGCCGTCGGAGTCACGGCGCTGGCGTCCGTATCCCACAGGTCGAGCGCGAACCTCCGAGTCGAGGCGCAGCGCGTCCCAGGCGCCCGACTTGCCAGCCCCTCCGTGCGGTTCTGGGATCGGAGGCAGATCGTCCTGCGCGGCGGCGGGCGCGAGCTGCAGATCGACAAGCAACCCCACACAGCCTTCGACGTGCAGGAGCGCGCGGTCGACGGCTCGGCCGTGACGGTTCCCCGTGGCAGCAGGGTCAGCGCGTTCGGCGCGGCGCCGCTCTCGCTGATCGGGAACCGACGTCTGGTCGAGGCCACCGCGGTCGACGCCTCGCTGCGCGGCGGTCCGGCGGCAGCGGGAGTGCGGATCGCGGCTGGCCGCGTGCCGGCGTCGATCGGCGAGGTGGCGCTCGACGGCGACCTTGCCCGCCGGCTCCGGGTCGGAGTCGGGGACTCCGTGCAGGACGGAAGGCGGAGGCTCCGGGTGGTCGGCCTGCTCGAGCAACCGGTACGGCTCGCGGCCGACAGATCGGCAGACGCCGTCCTGGCGCCGGGCGCGCTCTCCGGTGCGAGCGGCGGCTGGGTCGAGTGGCTCGTGCGTGTTCCCGATCGCTCAAACCTGCTCGCGCCCGGCCTGCACGCCGGCGGCCTCTCGGCCCATGCACGCCTCGACGCCGATCCGCCGGCTCGTCGCTCCGGAGGCGAGCGTCGCTGCGGGCTTCGCCGAGGCTGCTGCGCTGATCATCCCGCTGTTCATCGTCGGAGCCGTGCTCGCGATGGGCGTCGAACGGCGCGTGCGCGAGCGGGCGCTGCTGGCGCTTGCCGGCGCCGGGCCCGGGGCGCTGCGGACGCTGGAGGCGCTGCGCGGCGCGCTGATCGGAACCGGCGGTGCCGTCGTCGGCATCGTCCTTGCGGCGGCGTTTGCCGCGGCCGCCGGCCGCGACCTCGAGCTGACGGCCGGCGCCGTCCTGGTGCCCGGCAGCGTCGCGCTGATCACGTCGGCGTGGGCCCTGACGCTGTCGGCGCAGACTGCGCGCGTGCGCCTGGGGGCCATTCAGTCCGTGCCCGGGCTGCCGCCGTGGTCGCTCGTGCAGCGCGAGCTCGCACGCGGCGGTGGACTGCTCGCCGTGGCGCTCCTGGCAGCAGTGATCGGCGCCTGGCTCGGCGGGCTGCCGGCAGCTGTCGGTGCGCTGATCGGTGCCGTCGCCGCGCTGCTCTCGCTGTCGCTGCTCGGTACGGCCATCGTCGTCTTGCCGGCGTTCCTGCCGCTTCCGACAGGGCTTCGAGCAGCGATGCAGGGCGCCGCGCGGGCGCGCTGGGTCTCGGGCCCGGCCGCGAGCGCCTTCGCGATCGCCTCGGTGTTGCTGGTGTTCTCGATCCTGGATGCGGCCGGGCAGCTCCAATCGGGCGACCAGCCTGGTCTCGGCGGCGCTCGCGGCGACGCCCACCTGGCGGCGATCCGGGCCTCGACGCTGACCGACGCGCGCGGCCGCCTGGTGGCGCCGGTCTCGGCTGCGCGGGCCGCCACCGCGACGCTCCCTGGTGCCCGCGTGGTCGCCGTCCAGGCGGCCTGGGGTCGGTCGAGCCGCTTCGACGCGTTCAGCTCCATCGAGGACGGACGGCTCTACGTCGCCCGCAGCGCCGACCTCGTCCGGCTCGGCGTTCCGCCGGGCGTGCCGAGAGAGGGGGTGCTGCTGGATCTCGGCGAGGCCCCCGACGGCGGCCCTCAGCCGGCTCGACCCGATCGGCCCGGTCACGATCGGGCGGCTGGAGCTGCAGGTTGTACGTTCGGTGCCGGATTGGCCGGCGTCGCTCCCGCACCTGTTCGTCGATGCGCCGACCGCACTGCAGGCCAGGCTGTCGACGGCACGGCGGTCGGCGTACCTCGTGGCCTCGTACGCGCCGATCGATGGCGGACGCGCATCGGCGCTGCGCGCCGCGGCCGAGCGCGAAGGTCTCGCCGTGTCGACCGCGGCCGACGCGCTCGGCACGGGGCACGTGAACCGGATCGACCGGCAGAGCGTGTCCGATTTGGCTCGCTCGAGCTCGCGCTGGCCCTGGTCTTCGGCGGCGTCGCCACCGCGCTCGTGCTGGCAGAGATGCGGGCCGAGTCGAGGCTGCTCCTGCTCGCCGGAGCCCGCCCGCTCGATCACCGGTTACGCGCCGCCGCCGCCGCCTTCACGCTGGGCGCGGCGGGCGTCCTCTTGGTGGTGATCGGCGTCGTCTTCCTGTGCGGCTTCGCGGCCACGTTCGGCTCGTCCGCCTCGGCCCTGGCCGCCGTGGGGCCGACCCTCTTGCCGCTCCTTCTGGCGCCGTTCCTGCTGGCCCTCGGAGCCGGTCTCTCCGTCAGGCCCGCGACGCGGATCGGCCGGATCGGCCGCGTGCCTCGCGACGCTGCGAGCAGCCTGCACTGAGGGGTCCAGCGGCGGGCGCAGGCCCGCCAATGGCCGCGCCCGTGACACTTCCGTGATCTTCGTGCCACTGTCGTTGACGGCCGTGACGAAGGTGTGACACACCGGCACACAATTGGCACGATTGGTAACGGACACGTAACGGGTCTCTGCGCAACGATCGGGGCATGCCAACCGATCGCCGACTCGTCCTCCTCGTCCTCGCTGCGGGGCTCGCGCTCGTCGTGGTCTTCGGCAAGGTGCTCGCCCCGTCGAGCCCGGCCGCCGATCCCGTCTCGACCTCGCCTGCGCCGACGCTCTCGCTCCCGGCGGCAGGCGCGTCGGAGGACAGCGGTCCGGTGCTGGTGCACGTCGTCGGCGCGGTGCGCCACGCCGGGGTCTACAAGCTGGCCGGCGGCAGCCGGGTGCGGGACGCGATCCGCCGCGCCGGCGGCGCCCGGGCCGGGGCGCGCCTGCAGCAGATCAACCTGGCCGAGCGGCTGGCCGACGGCGAGCAGGTCGTCGTCCCCGGCCGCGGTGTCACGGTCTCGGCGGCCCAGCCGGGCTCGCCCGGCGCGGTCGTGCACCTCGCGTCGGCGACCGCCGAGCAGCTCGCCGAGCTCGACGGCATCGGCCCGGCGCTCGCCGCTCGGATCGTGGCCTACCGCCAGCAGCACGGCGGCTTTCACAGCGTCGACGAGCTCGGAGACGTCCCGGGCATCGGCCCCGTCAAGCTCGAGGCGCTGCGTGGACACGTCGCACCGTGAGCTCGCGATCACGGCGGTCGTGCCGGCGCTCGCCGCCGGTCTGGCCCTCCCGGCGGCACTGCGCAGCGGCACGGTCGGCTGGATCGTCGTGGGCCTGGGGGTCCTGGGCGTGGCGCTCCTGCTGCTGCGGCTCGGGGCGGGCCTGCTCGTCGTGGCCACCGTCACCGCCGTGGCGGCCGTCGGCGCGGCCTGGTCGCTGCACCGGCTCGCGTTGCTCGACCGTGACCCGCTCGCGCCGCGCATCGGACAGGTCGTCGACGGACGCGTCGTGGTCGTCGGCCAGCCGCGACCCGGTCCGTTCGGCACGAAGGTCGCGGCCGAGCTCGACGGCGACGCGGTCGAGCTGGTCCTCTCGCACGAGATCCAGACCGGAGACGTGCTCGCCGTGCACGGACGGCTCGCCCGCCCCAGAGGCCCGAGCAACGGCTTCGACGAGCGCACCTGGCTCGCCCACCAGGGCATCCACGAGCTGCTGCGCGTCCAGCGAGCCGCGACGATCGGCCGGCGCGGCGGTCTGCTCGGAGCGGTCGACAGCATCCGGCGGCGCGCCCGCGACGCACTCGCCGCCGGCGGCGACGGCGAGCCCGCGAAGGTCGCCCAGGGGCTGCTCCTCGGCGGCAGCGGCGAGCTCTCGCTCGAGACCCAGGAGGACTTCCGTGCCTCGGGGCTGCAACACATCTTGGCGGTCTCGGGATCCAACATCGCGCTGCTGGCGGGGATCGTCCTGGCCACCGCGTGGCTCGTCGGGCTGTCGCGGGCCGTGGCTCATGCGATCGTCATCCCGACGCTCATCGCCTACGCGCTGGTGGTCGGGCCCGGTGCATCGGTCGTGCGGGCCTCGGTCGCCGGTGTCGCCGTCTCGACGGCCTGGCTCGTCAACCGGCCGGTGCTCCGCTGGCACGTGCTCGCACTCGGCGCGGCGATCGTGATCGGCCTTGACCCTTGGGCGGTCGTCGAGCCGGGCTTCCAGCTCTCCTTCGTCGCCGTTGCGGCGATCTACGCGCTCGCTCCGCGCCTCTCGACGTGGCTCGACGGGCGGCCGTGCCCGGCAGTCCTACGCGTGCCAATCGCGGTCTCGGTGGCCTGCACCGTCGCGACCGCGCCGATCTCGTGGTGGCACTTCGACCGCGCATCGCTCGTCGGGAGCGTGCCGGCGAACCTCCTGGCCCTGCCGCTGGTCGCACCGGCGCTGTGGCTCGCCGTGCTGGCCGTGGTCGCCTACCCGATCGCGCCGGTCGTCACCGTCGCGCTGGACGTGGCCATCGACGGCCTCGCCGAGACGCTGATCCGGGTGGCGCAGCTCGGGGCGTGGCTCGACGGGCGCGGAGCGATCGTGCTCGCCCTCGTCGGCCTGCCGCTCACCCTGGCACTGCGCACGCGGCACCCGATCGCCTGCATCGGACCCGGTCTCGCGGTGATCGCGCTGGCGGTCGTCTGCGCGCCGCTCCTCGTCGCTCACCCTGTGCGGGCGCCGCCCGCCTCGCTCCGGGTCACGTTCCTCGACGTCGGCCAGGGCAACGCCACGCTGATCGAGGCTCCCGGCCTCACGGTGCTCGACGACGCAGGACCGCCGGCGGCGAACGTCGCTCGCACGCTGCGGACGCTCAGTGTGCGCCGGCTCGACCTGCTCGTGCTGTCCCACCCGCAGTCGGACCACGTCGGCGGCGCTGCCGACGTGCTCGCCGGCGTGACCGTCGGGCGGGTGCTCGACCCGGGCCTTCCGAGCAGCGAGCCGTTCGAGCTGGCGGCCCTCGCCAGGGCGCGGGAGCGCGGCGTGCCCGTCACGATCGCCCGCGGTGGGTTGCGGGTGCGCGCGGGGCCGGTCGAGCTACGGGTGCTGGGGCCGCGTCACGTCGTGCCAGGCGAAGATCCGAACCGGGCCGCGATCGTGCTCGAGGTGCGCCAGGGTGCGTGCCGCTTCCTGCTCCCGGCCGACGCCGAGTCGGACGTCACCTCGCCGCTCGAGCTGCCGCAGGCGACGGTGCTCGAGGTCGCGCACCACGGCTCCGCGGATCCAGGGCTCGCGGCGCTGCTGCGCCGCGTCCGCCCCCGGGAGGCGGTGATCTCGGTCGGCAAGGACAACAGCTACGGGCACCCCGCGGCGTCGACGCTCGAGACCCTCACGCGTGCCGGGGTTCGGATCCGGCGCACCGACCGCGAGGGCGACGTCAGCCTCGCCTGTCCTTCTACGGCCCCGTGACCGGCCCGGGCAACGTCGGGGTGACCGTGAGGGTCGGCATGGTCACGGTGCTGCCGTCGGCCAGGTGGATGAGCAACGACGTGGGGAGGGGGTCGCCGGGAGGCTGGTGATACGCAAAGAAGTTCCTGCCGAACGCGGCCGGCCGGGTCCCGTCCGGACGCACGACGTCGACGCCGACGACCTCGTCGGGCGCGGGTCCCGACACGGTCCAGCCTGTCCGCGGGCCTTGTCCGAAGGTCGCGTTCACGGGGTGCGTGGCGAGGTTGAAGCCGCCGCTGCAGCCGGCCCCGAGCTTGCCGCCGAGGATGCAGACCTTTCCCTTCGCCGTCGGGAACCCGTAGACGCCCGTCTTTCCGGGTTGGCCGTACAGCAAGCGCGCGTCGGCCAGCGACGGCGCACCCGGGAACGAGGGCCTGCGAGACGCTCGCCGGGTTGAGCGTCTCGGCCTCCCGCGCGATGGTCGGCGGCAGCGCGTCCTGCGGCGTGGCCGGCGCCTTGAAGACCGCCATGTGCGCGAGCGCCTGCTCCTCGACGGGATCGGGCGTCCGCTCGTCGGTCTGCCACGGGGCCGGCACGTACTGCTCGGCCGCCGCGGCGGCGTACGCGCCCGCGAGCGCCAGCGTGGTGGCGGTCACCAGCAGCAGCGACCGGCGTCGCGCACGCCGGCGCGAGGTCGCGCGGCCGACGCCTGCGCGGCGCTCGACCTCGGGCCAGCTCGGCCCGGTCGTGGCAGGGCCGGCCAGCGTGTCGAGCGCGGCGGCGAGCGGATCGGGCGCGGAGCTCACGAGGTCACCTCGTCGGTCTGGAGGGCACGTTCGAGCGCCGCACGCGACTGGGCCAGCGTGGCGGCGACCGTTCCGGGTCGATGCCGAGCAGGTCGGCGATCTCCCGGTAGGAGAGGTCGGCGTAGAAGCGCAGGAAGACCACGAGCCGGCGGCGCGGCGGGAGCAGGCGGACCGCGGCGGTCAGCTCGGGGTTCGCCTCCGGGTCGAGCACCACCGGGTCGATCTCGTCGAGGCTGGTCCACGGCCGGACGCGCTGGTCGCGGGCGGCGCGCAGGAGGATCCGCCACGTCCAGGTCTCGAGCGATCCACCGCGGTAGCCGCGCCGGCCGCGCAGCGCCCGGGCGAAGCCTTCCTGGACGGCGTCGTGGCCGGACTCGTGGCTCCCGGTGATCGTCGCCATCGCCCGCACGTAGCGGGGATAGCGCTCGCGGTACAGCGCTTCGAGCCGGCGGGCGACGTCGTCCACACCGCAAGAGTGGCCGATGCAGGCAGGATTCTTTAGCGCGCGGCGCGAGGCCGGGCGGCGTGACTACGATCTCCCCGTGTCCACCCGCGAGACGCTGCTCCCCGCCTACCTGATCTACGGCAGCGACCGGCCGAAGGTCGAGCTGGCCGTCCGCCGGCTGCGCTCGCGGGTCGAGGAGGCGGGCGGCGGGGTCGAGGCGCTCAGCGCCGGCGGCGACGAGGCGGTCGCGCCGCCCGACGTCGTCGACTCGTGCAACGCGCTCGGCCTCTTCGGCGGGCAGCGGCTCGTGCTCGTCACCGCCGTCGAGGCCTGGAAGGACAAGGCCAGCACCGCTGCGCTCGGTGGCGATCGCCGAGTACCTCGACGCGCCCGCGCCCGAGACCGTCCTGGCGCTGGTCGGCGACGAGCTGAAGGCCGACGCGCCGGTCGATCAAGACGCTCGGCGCGAAGCTGCGGGTGCTCGCCTACGACCTGCCCGAGCGCAAGGCGCTGCCCGCCTGGCTCCGCAAGCAGGCCGAGCGGGCCGGCCTCGACATCGAGCCCGACGCGCTGCGGCGGCTGCAGGAGCTCGGCCGCGACGACGCCCTGGCGATGGCCAGCGAGCTCGAGAAGCTCGCGCTCTGGGCCGGCGGCGCCACGGTGACCGCCGCGGACGTCGACGCGCTCGTCGTGCTCGATCCCGACCTGCCTCCCTGGGACCTGACCGACGCGCTCGGGTACCGGCGGGAGGAGGAGACGATGGCGATGCTCGGCCGGTTCCTCGACGGGCGGGACGGCGACGTCGCGCGGATCCTGCCAGCGCTCGCGCGCCACCTGCGCCAGCTCTCGGCGGCCAAGCCGATGGTCGACCAGGGCGCCGGCGCCGACGCGGTGGCGAAGGCCCTCGGGATGCGGAGCGCGTTCCCTGCGCGCAAGCTGATCCAGCAGGCCGGGCTGTGGTCGCGCGAGGACCTGGCCTTCGGCGTCGCCCGCATGGCCCAGGCCGAGCGCGACACCCGCGGGGACAGCCCGCTGCCGGACCGGTTCTCGCTCGAGCGCGCGGTCTCCGAGGCGCTCGCCGGCACGGCACGCTAGCGCGCCGCTCGCGACGAGGCAGAGCCGGCGGGGCCGGGTGCTGCTAGCGGGACTTGCGCGTGGCCGGCTTGCGGGCGCGGCGCTTCGGCGCCTCGACACGCGGGCCGGCGGCGACCAGGCGAGCAGCGCGGGCCTTCTTGCGGGCCGCGTTGTTCGGGTGCAGCGCGCGCTTCGACCCGGCGCGATCGATCAGCTTCTGCAGGGCGACGTGGTCGGCCTCGACGACGGCGGACTCGCCAGCGTCGATGGACGTCCGCAGACGGCGGAAGTACGTCTTGATCGTCGACTTGTAGCGCAGGTTCTCGAGGCGCTGACGGGCCGCGATGTGGACGCGCTTCTTCTGCTGCTTGATGTTTGCCACGTGACCTCGAGGGAGCTTTGACCAAGCGCCGCCCACTCGCCGGGCAGCGACCGGAGGGGAGGATAGCAGCGCACGAACCCGGGGCGGGCCGGCCGAGCCGTGCCGCAGCCCGCCGCCCGGCGCCCACCGGGTCGGACCGCCGGGGCTGCTTACTACCCTGACCCCGATGCCCGATCCCGCCGCGACCGATCCGGCCGCGACGGCGGCGCCCGAAGGCCCGCCGCTCGACCGCCGCCGCCGGATGGCCGTGTCGACCGCGCTCTACTCGATCGCCACCGGTCTGTCGCGCATCGCCGGCCTGGTGCGGGAGATGATCGCGGCGTACCTGTTCGGCATCCGCGGCGAGGGGATCAACGCGTTCACCGTCGCCTTCCAGGTGCCGAACCTGATCCGCGCCCTGGTGGCCGACGCGGCGCTCGGCGCGGCGTTCGTCCCGATCTTCAACGAGCTCCTGCAGAAGGGCGAGCGCGAGCGGGCCTGGCGGGTCGCGTCGACGGTCTTCTGGCTCGCGTTCGCCGGACTCAGCGTGATCACCGCCGCCTTCATGGTGTTCGCGCCGGAGATCATGTCGCTCTTCGGCTACGACGGACAGGTCGGCGTGACGCTGGCCCGGATCCTGTTCCCGATCGTCGTGCTGCTCGGCCTGAACGGCATCGTCGTGGCCATCCTGAACGCCTTCGAGGAGTTCTTCGTCCCGGCGATCACCCCGGTCGCCTGGAACGGCGTGATCATCGGCGTCCTGTTCGCGGTCACGCCGTTCACCGACAACCTCGACGACCGGCTGTACGCCTACGCGATCGGCATCCTGCTCGGCACGCTCGTCCAGTTCCTGCTGCCGCTGCCGTGGCTGCGCGGGCGCGGCGGCCGGATCACGTTCGACCTCGACATCGGGGACGAGGCCGTGCGCCGGGTCTTCGTGCTGATGATCCCGGTGACGCTGGGCCTCGGCCTGATCAACGTGAACATCCTGATCGACTCGTGGTTCGCGGCCCGCGTCAGCGGCGACGTCGGCCCGGCGTCGATCGACAAGGCGTTCCGCGATCTACATGCTGCCCCAGGGCATGTTCTCGGTCGCCGTCGCGGCCGTGCTGTTCCCCGCCCTGTCGCGCTACGCCGCGGCCCGCGACGGCGCCCAGTTCCGCGGGACGGTGTCTGCCGGCATCCGTCAGATCGGCTTCCTGCTGATCCCGGCGTCGGCGATCTGCGCGGTGCTCGCCGAGCCGATCGTCCGGCTCCTGTACCAGCGGGGCGAGTTCACCGCGGCCCAGACCTCGCTCGTCGCCGACTGCCTGATCGCGTTCTCGCTCGGCCTCGCGTTCAACGGGGTGATGCTGCTCCTGAACCGCTCGTTCTTCAGCCTGCAGCTGGCCTGGGCGCCGACCCTCATCGCGCTGGGGACGCTGGTGGCGAACGGGTTCTTCGACTGGCTGTTCTACGGGCCGTTCGGCTTCGGGGTGTGGGGGATCCCGCTGGCCACCTCGGTGGTGAACGTGATCGGCGTCGTCGCGCTGGTCTACTACCTGCGCCAGCTCATCGGCAGCCTCGACGGCCGGGCGACCATCGAGACGCTGGTGCGGATCGTCGTCGCGTCGGCGGTGCTGGCCGCGGTGAGCTACCTGGTGTGGCGCGGCGTCGACGACGTCGTCGGGCGCTCGTTCGTGGCCCAGGCGTTCTCGCTGCTGCTCGGCGCTCACAGCGGGAACGGCGGCGTTCGTGGCGGCGGCGCGGGTGCTGCGGATCGCCGAGCTCGACCTCGTCGCCGGCGTGATCCGCCGCCGCTCCCGCTGAGGTGGCCAAATGGCCAGATGGCCACCCGGCCAATTGGCCACGCCCGCTCGCGTGGCCAATTGGCCGCGATCGCGCGGCGGCGCTACGGCTGGGCCGGCGACCCGTGCGGCTCGACGTTGGTGTAGATGTCCGTCCCGCCGTGGCCGGCGGCGATCGGTCCCGGGTTCCGGGCGTCGGGCCACAGCGGATAGAGGCGCTGCCGGAACACTGCCAGAGCGGTGTAGTCGCCGAGGATCAGCCCGCGCGGATCGGAGTTCGCCGGATCCCAGGGCGCGGTCGAGATGTCGACGTTCGTCCAGGTCACCCCGTCGTCGGCCGAGAAGCCCTGGAAGGTCTCGAGCAGCCGGTTGCCCGGGTCGTTGCGCGCGTCGAGCCAGATCGCATGCCAGTCGCCCGTGGCCGGGTCGGCGGCGATCCACGAGAGGAGCTGGTCCTGGGGCGCCGGCGAGCCGTCGGCCTGCACCGCGAGCGGCGTGGCGGGCTGCCAGGTGGCGCCGTAGTCGGTGGAGCGCTGGAACGAGACGTCCGCCTGCGAGGTGCGCTTGTTGCGGAAGTTCTGGTACGACGCGGCCAGCGTGTGGGTGACCGGGTTGAAGGCCAGCACCGTGTCGATCGGGACCGAGCCCTTGTGCGGGAGGATGTCGTTGACGTTGCGGTTGTCGCGCCAGAAGCTCCGCCTGGTGATCACCGCCGGCGCCGGGTAGCTCGCGCCGCCGTCGGTCGAGCGGGTGAAGCGGACGCCGAAGTCCTGCGGCGGTGAGGCAGCTCTCGTTGGCGTACAGGACGTCGACGCCGCCCTGGTCGTCCACCACCAGGCGCAGGTCGGCCGTGGCCGAGGCGTCGGTCTGGGCGTCGGCGCCTGGCACCGTCACCGGGGTGTGCGTCCAGACTGCGGCGCTCGGGTCGCTCGCGGGAACCCTGTCGGTGTAGGCGACCTGCGGCGCGCAGCTCACCGGCACGCCGCTGGCGTCGTTCTCGAAATGGGCGTAGCCGGCGTAGATCCGGCCGTAGTGGGAGCTCGAGGGATTGTTGTCGATCGCCAGCGTCTCCCAGCTCGAAGGACGACGGGTCGGTCACCGTGGTGCTGCCCGGCGCGTGGTTGGCGTCGACCAGCGAGCCGGCGAGCGGTGACGTCCACGTCAGGCCGCCGTCGACCGACGCGAGCAGCTGGGTCTCGTTCAGGCCCGTCAGCTCGCCGCAGTTGACGAAGAGGTAGAACGCGTCGTCGCGCAGGCTGTACGCAACCTGCGGATAGAACGCGAAGCACGGCGAGGTGTCGGCGTGGTCGCGCAGGGTGATCCGCTGCGCGCTCCAGTGCCGGCCGCCGTCGCTGGTCCTTGCGACCCCGGTGACGACGGAGCTGCGGTCGTAGTACGCCGCGACGGCCACGTCCGGGTCGCGCAGGCTCACGGCGACGGTCGGGTCGCTCTGGGCCTCCGGTGGGTTCGTGTCGATGTTCACCTGCTCGTTCGACAGCCCGTTCGGGCTCGTCACGGTCGCGGCGCCGGCCATCCAGGCGTGGACCGCCGCGCCCAACTGGACGTTCGCCCTCGCGCTCGGGCCGGCGCTGGCCCCTCCCGTGACCGCCAGGCTGGCCGCAAGCACGCAGCCGCCCACGACCGTTCGCATCCGGACGAGTCGCATGGTGTCGACTCCCCTTCTCGGGCCGGGACTCCCCGGCGCCCGTTTGTATGTCAGGCGCCCGGACGGAAGTCAATCCCATCGACGTGCGACAGCGGCCCCGCGCGGCGGCCGCGCGCTGAGCCACGGCGGAGGCCGTACCCTTAGTGCAGAGATGGATCTCGACCACATCCGCAACTTCTCGATCGTCGCCCACATCGACCACGGCAAGTCGACGCTCGCCGACCGCATCCTCGAGATGACCAACACGGTCTCGCAGCGGGAGATGCGCGAGCAGCTGCTCGACTCGATGGAGCTCGAGCGCGAACGCGGCATCACCATCAAGGCCCAGGCGGTGCGCGTCCTCTGGACGTACGAGGGCGAGGAGTACGAGCTCAACCTGATCGACACGCCGGGCCACGTGGACTTCACCTACGAGGTGTCGCGGTCCCTGGCCGCCTGCGAGGGCGCGATCCTGGTCGTCGACGCGGCCCAGGGCCTCGAGGCCCAGACGCTCGCGAACGCCCACCTGGCGATCGAGAACAACCTCGAGATCGTCCCGGTCCTGAACAAGATCGACCTGCCCGCCGCCGACCCCGACCAGGTGGCCAAGGACGTCTCCGAGCTGCTCGGCGACAAGCCCGACGACGTCCTGCGGATCTCGGCCAAGACCGGCCAGGGAATTCCGGCGGTGCTGGACGCGGTCATCGAGCGGATCCCGCCGCCCGAGGGCGACCGCGCGGCGCCGGCACGAGCCCTGGTGTTCGACTCGACGTACGACCAGTACCGCGGCGTCGTGGCCTTCGTGCGGGTGGTGGACGGGACGTTCCGCACCAACGAGCGGGTGCGCCTGATGGCCACCGCCACCCGCCTGCAGATCGACGAGATCGGCGTGCTCTCGCCGCGCATGGTCGCGGTCCCGTCGCTCGACGCCGGCGAGGTCGGCTACGTCGTCACCGGCATCAAGGACGTCTCCGAGATCCGCGTCGGCGACACGCTGACCAACGAGGAGCGGCCCGCCAGCGAGCCGCTGCCGGGCTACGTCGACGTCAAGCCGATGGTCTTCGCCGGCCTCTTCCCGACGGACGCCGACCAGTACCAGGAGCTGCGCGACGCGCTCGAGCGGCTGAAGCTGAACGACGGCTCGCTGATGTACGAGCCCGAGACCAGCCAGGCGCTCGGCTTCGGCTTTCGCTGCGGCTTCCTCGGGCTGCTCCACATGGACGTCGTCCGCGAGCGGCTGGAGCGCGAGTTCGACCTCGACCTGCTGGTCACGCCGCCGAACGTGGCCTACGAGGTGCACACCGTCAGGGGCGAGGAGATCGAGGTCCACAACCCGGCCCAGATGCCGGATGCGAACGGCATCACCGAGGTGCTCGAGCCGTACGTGAAGGCCACCGTGATCGTGCCCAAGGAGTTCGTCGGCACGATCATGGGGCTCGCCGAGGAGCGCCGCGGGACGTTCGACCACATGGAGTACCTGTCCGAGACGCGGGTGCAGCTGATCTACCAGCTGCCGCTGTCGGAGATCGTGCTCGACTTCTACGACCAGCTCAAGAGCCGCACCCGCGGCTACGCCTCGTTCGACTACGAGCTCGACGAGTACCGGGCCTCCGAGCTGGTCAAGCTCGACATCCTCCTGGCCGGCGAGCCGGTCGACGCGCTCAGCCTGATCGTGCATCGCGACAAGGCCTACGCCTCGGGCAAGCTGCTGGTGGAGCGCCTGCGCGCGCTGATCCCGCGCCAGATGTTCGACGTGCCGGTGCAGGCCTCGATCGGGTCGCGCATCATCGCCCGCGAGACGATCAAGGCCAAGCGCAAGGACGTCCTCTCGAAGTGCTACGGCGGCGACGTGACCCGCAAGCGCAAGCTGCTCGAGAAGCAGAAGAAGGGCAAGAAGCGGATGAAGCAGGTCGGCTCGGTCGAGGTGCCGCAGGAGGCGTTCCTGGCCGTGCTGTCGCTCGACGAGGACGCGAGCCGCACCTGACCCGGATCGCGGTCATCGGCCACGTCGAGTGGCTCGAGCTCGGCGTGGGCCGGGAGCCGCTCGTGCCCGGCGGCATCGTCAACATCGAGGCCGAGTACTGCCGAGCCGGGCGGCGGCGGGGGCGTGTCGGTGCGCGCGCTGCCGGCCCTCGGCGCCTCGCACACCCGGTTCTACACCGCGCTCGGCAACGACGAGAACGCGCCGCCGCTCCGAGGAGATCCTGATCGCCGACGGCGTGGAGGTCTGCGTCGCCCGTCGCGACCGGCCCCAGACCCGGGCCTACACCGTGGTCGACCCGACGGGCGAGCGCACGATCTTCGTCCGCGGGCGAGAACGACCACCCGACGCTGGACGACGACCTGCCCTGGGACGACCTCGCCACCTTCGACGGCGTCTTCTACACCGGCGACGACCCGCGCACGCTGCACGCCGCGCGCCAGGCGAAGGTCGTGGTGGTGACGGCCCGCCGCTTCGATTCGCTGGTGGAGAGCGGGGTGGAGGTCGACGTCCTGATCGGCTCGTCCTCGGACGTCAACGAGCAGTTCGACCTCGCTCGGCTGCGGGCGCAGCCGCGGATCGTGGCCCGCACGGCCGGCGTGCGCGGCGGCACCTACACGCTCGCCGACGGCACGACCGGGAGCTGGGACGCCGTCCCGCCGCCCGGTCCGATCGTCGACACCTACGGCGCGGGCGACGTCTTCATGGGAGCATTGACGCTGGCGCTCGGGCGCGGTGACTCCCTCGACGACGCGCTGGCCTTCAGCGCCCGTTCGTCCGCGGCGCAGCTGACGCGTCGAGGCGGCAACCCGCACTGACGATCTCCGGCCGCTCCCGCTGGCGGCGACGCGCTGGTAGCGTGGCCCGGTGCGCCTCGCGCTCGCCGCCGCCCTCCTCGCGCAGACGCCCCTGCTCGGCGCGAACCTGGCGCACTACGCCAACGCGGGCTGCGACTTCCAGCACCGCGGGCTGCTCGCGACCTACGGCCGCACCGCGGTCCGCTCGGGCGTTCAGCGCGACCTGGCGACCACCCGACGGAACGGTCTGTCGAGCCTCCGCCTGATCATCTGGCACGAGCACGACCCGTCCGACCGCAGCTGGGGGTTCGTCCCGTCCGCCGGCGGACGGGTGCCCGAGCCGTGGCGGACGCGGCTGATCGACTACCTCGAGGACGTCCGCGACGCCGGCTTCGAGCGGCTCACGCTGTCGTTCGCCCCGCGCCTCGCGAACAACCCCGGCCGGGCGTTCTACGACCCGCGCCGGCTGCCCGAGAACTGGGCCTTCATCCGCGACGTCCGCGCGCTGGCCTACGCCTACGGCCCGCCGTCGATCCACATCGACCTGCTCAACGAGGGGCCGCCGAGCAGCCAGGAGTCGCCGCGGATCCGGCGCCAGCGGATGACCTACCTGACGACGCTGTACCGCCGCTACGTCCAGCGCTACGGCACCGGCGACGTGACGATCTCGGTCAACGCCGGCCGCTTCCCGCCCGACCAGACCCGGATCGCGGCGCTGCTGCAGATCATCCGCCGAAGCGGCGAGCCGCCGCCGACCTGGTTCGAGGTGCACGCGGGCTACGACGGCTGGCGCGCCCTGCAGGGCCTGCGCGCCGTCGACCGGATCCTTCGCGCGCACGGGCTGCGCCAGCCGCTGGTGATCGGCGAGACCCCGTACGAGGACGTGCCGGTCGCCGAGGCGATCGCCGAGTTCGTGCGGGAGTCGGCGCGCCCGGTCGACGAGATCGACGAGTGGCCGCTCACCGGCAGCCGGCCGTGCGCCCACATCTCGGTGCACAGCCCGTTCCACGCAGGCGCCTACCGGCGCGCGCTGCAGGGCCCGCCGCGCCTCGAGGTGCGGGTGCGGGACTCCCGCACGGCGCTCACCACCCCGTGGCGGCGGCCGGTCCACGTGCTGCCGCCGGGCCCGTACCGGCTGTGGGTCGACGACCGCTCGACCCGCCAGGGCTTCGTGCTGATCGGGCCGGACGTCGACGTCGAGTTCCCGCCGGACTGGCGTGGCCAATTGGCCGGAACCGTCGACCTGCTGCCGGGCGTCTACGGCTGGGGCCCGCCGGACGGCCCGCGGCTCGGGAGCTTCGAGGTGCGAACCGGCGCGACAATGCAGGGGTGAGCGCTTCGCCACCTCTACGTCCACGTCCCGTTCTGCGCGCACCGCTGCGGGTACTGCGACTTCGTCACCGTCACCGGCCGCGAGCACCGGCACGCCGAGTACGTCGACGCCGTGCTCGCGGAGCTCGCGCTCGAGCGTGGCCAATTGGCCACCGAGCCGCTCGACACGATCTTCCTCGGCGGCGGCACGCCGACGCTGCTGGCCCCGGAGCTCCTGCAACGCCTGCTCACGGGGCTTCCCGCGGCCGCCGAGGTGACCGTCGAGGCGAATCCCGAGACCGTCGAATGGCCAACTGGCCACGGCGCTCCGCGAGGGCGGGGTGAACCGCGTCTCGCTCGGCGCGCAGTCGTTCGGCGCCGACGAGCTCGCGGTGCTCGAGCGGCGTGCCCGGCCCGAGCAGGTCCGGGGCGCGTTCGAGACCCTGCGCGCCGCAGGGTTCGACAACCTCAACCTCGACCTGATCTTCGGGGTTCCGGGCCAGACCGAGGACGCGCTCGACCGGGACCTCGCCGCGGCCATCGAGCTCGGGCCCGAGCACATCTCCTACTACGAGCTCGAGGCCAAGCCGGGCACCCGCTTCACCGTCCACCACGGCGCCGAGCTCGCCCGCCAGGCCGAGCGGCTCGAGGGCTACTACGAGCGCGTCGTCGAGACCCTCGAGGCGGCGGGGTACCGCTGGTACGAGACGGCGAACTTCTGCCGGCCGGGGCGCGAGGCCCGCCACAACCTGGCCTACTGGACCGGCCGTGACTACCTCGGGATCGGCGTCGGCGCCGTCTCGACGCTCGGCCTCGAGCGCCGGGCCAACCGGCCGCGCCTCGACCCGTACGTTGGCCAATTGGCCACGGGCGCGCCGCCGCCCCGCACGCTCGAGCAGCTCACCCGGGCCGAGCGCACCGCCGAGCTCGTGATGCTCGGCCTCCGCCTGGCCGCCGGCGTCGACCTCGCGGGCCTCGACGACGGCGTCGACCGCGACGAGCTCGAGCGCCTCACCGGGCTCGGTCTGGTCGAGCGCTCCGACGGAGGCGGTACGGTGAAGCTGACTCGCCGAGGGCGGATGGTGGCGAACGACGTGACCGCCTCGCTGGTCGTCCTATGACACCCGATCGCGCCCTCTCCCGCCGCCAGGAGCTGATCCTCCGCCAGGTCGTCGAGGCCTACATCGCGCACGGCGCTGCCCGTGGGCTCGAAGACCCTGGTCGCCGGCGGGATCGAGGCCTCGTCCTCGACCGTGCGCTACGAGCTCGCCGAGCTCGAGCACCTCGGGATGCTGGCCCACCCGCACACCTCGGCCGGGCGGATTCCGACCGATCTCGGCTACCGCCACTACGCCGACCTGCTGCTGCACTCGCCGATGCAGCCGGCGCCGCTGCCGGTCGACCTCTCGGCGGCCCAGCGCGAGATCGACGCCGCGCTTCGCACCACCGCCGACACGCTGGCGCAGATGACCAACCTCCTGGCGGTCGTCTCCTCGCCGTCGCTCGAGACGACGATCGTCCGCCACGTCGAGCTCCTGCGGCTGCAGCCGCAGGTCGTCATGGCGGTGGTCATCACCTCCACCGGCGGGGTCGCCAAGCGGCTGTTCGTCTTCGACCAGTCGGTCGACTCGGGGCTCGTCGACTGGGCCGCGAGCTACCTGAACGACACCGTGACCGGCCTGAACCTCGGCGCGCGCATGCTGCGAAAGCGCCTCGACGATCCCGAGCTCCGCCCGAAGGAGCGCGCCTTCCTGACGACGATCGCCCCGGTCTTCACCGAGCTCGTCGACGCCGCCGGAGAGACCCTGCACGTCGGCGGCCAGGCGGCGATGCTCGGCCAGCTGCAGGCCCGCGACATCGAGGCCGTCCGCCAGCTCGTGCACGTCCTCGAGGAGCGCTGGCAGCTCCTCGCCGTGCTGCGCGACGCCCTCGACGCCGACTGGCTCACCGTCCGCATCGGCGACGAGCTCCCGAGCCCGGCCCTGGGGTCGCTGGCGCTGGTCGCCGCGAACTACGGGCTGGCCAACCGCAAGCTCGGCACGGTCTCGCTGGTCGGCCCGACGCGCATGGACTACGGGGCCGCGCTTCGCTCCGTCCGCGGCGCCGCGGCCGCCCTCTCCGAGTTCGTCGAAGAGATCTACGGTTAACCACACACCTGCCTCCCGCAGCGGAATGCGTGGGGGGAGGCCGTGTCAGCGCTGGGTGCCATCCCATCCCAGGAGGATCACCCAATGCGCGTTGCGCACCTCACAGCGCTCTCCCTGAGCGCTCTCGCCCTCGCCGCCACCGGCACCGCCATGGCCGGCAACGGCGACAACCCGGCCCAGCCGGCGCCCGGTCCGGCGACCGGCAAGGCCGCCCTCGGCGAGCGCCGCCGCCGCCGGCGTGCTGCCCGCCGGTCTGCCGAAGAAGTACGTCGTCCTGCAGAGCGGCCTGCTGGCCGCCCCGGCCGGGACCCAGACCCGCGGCCACCTCGCCTGTACCCCGACGACCGTGCCGCTCGGCGGCGGGGTCTCGGTCTCGTCGGGCTCCCTGCTGGCCAACGTCAACAGCTCGTTCCCCAACCTCGGCGGCTGGGACGCCGACGTGAACAACGGGAGCAGCGCGACGACGTTCCGGATGTTCGTCGTCTGCGGCAAGGCCCCGAAGGGGTACCAGGTCGTCCAGAGCGCCGACACGACGGCGTTCGCCGGAAGCCAGGCGCAGGCGACCGCCAACTGCCCGGCCGGCACCGTGCCGTTCGGCGGCGGCGGGCTGTCCCGCAGCGGCAACCTCAACGTCAACCTGAACAGCACGTTCCCGTCCGGCAACGGCTGGCGTACCGACATGAACAACGCCACGCCGGACGCGTCCCAGTTCGTGAGCTTCGCGGTCTGCGCCAAGAAGCCGAAGGGCTACGCGATCGCCTCCGGCCCGAGCATCGACGTCGCGGCGGGCCTCAGCTCGCTCACCGAGGCGTTCTGCCCGGGCGCGAGCCGCCCGCTCGGCGGCGGCGTCGTCACGTTCTCGACCGACGTCCACGCGAACGTCAACTCGACCTTCGCGTCGAACGCCGACGGCTGGTCGGTCCTTCGTGAACAACGGCGGCGCGTTCCAGACGTCCGAGTCGGCCCGGGTCGTCTGCGCCGGCATCTGATCCACCCTCCACCGCCGCTCGCGGCGCCCTCGTCAGGGGGCGTCGCGAGCTCGGCTGCGTCAGAGCGCCCGGTCGAGCAGGACGCTGCTCGACACGACCTGCATGCCGGCCCGCTCGTACAGCTCGAGCGCGCCGGTGGTCGAGTCGCCGTCGACCCGCAGCCGCACCCGCCGGACGCCGCGCTCGTGGAACGTCCGGAACGCGCAGGTCAGGAGCGCCAGGGCGATCCCGCGCCGGCGGAAGGCTCCGCGCACCGCGAGCGTGTCGACCCAGCCGGCCCTGGTCGACTGCTCGAAGCGGCAGATGGCCGCGCCCGGGATCTCGCCCGAGGCGGCGGCGACGAGCCACAGCGAGGGATCGTCGCCCATGTCGTGGACGAACAGCTCGAAGCTCTCGGGATGGAAGTCCCACAGGTCGGCGAAGCCGTCCTCGATGGTCGCGTGGACGGCTGGCCGCTCGTCGTCGCGCGCGGTCCGCAGCTCGACGCCCGCGGGCGTCGGCCGGGCTGGCCGGCGGCTCGTCGCCGAGCTCGATCTGCATCTCGAACGTGCGGCGTATCTCCCGGTAGCCGCGCTCCGTGAGCAGGGCCGTCCAGGCGGCGCCGCCGGACACGTCGACCGCGCGGATCCGGGCGTCGCCGCTGGTGGGGCCCTCCCGGGCCCGCTCCTCGGCGTAGTCCAGGAGGGAGCGGGCCACGTCGGGATCGTCGCGCCAGGCGGGGTCGATGCGGCCGTCGAGGTACACGCGCGATCCGTCGCTGCTGCCGTTGACGTCGACGTAGCCGACCGGGGAGCCGTCGCGCACGACGATGCGCATGTCGCGCTCGAGGTCGAGCCCCGGGCTGGTCATCCAGCCCCGCACCTCGGCGGCGTCCATCCAGCCCTCACCGTCGATCGCGGCGCAGCGGCCGAACAGGGCGGCGATCGCCTCGGCGTCGTCCTCGGTCGGCGGGCGCACCGCTCCGATCTTACGCAGCCGCGGACAGCAGGCCCACCCCGAGCAGGGCCAGCGCGACGCCGGCAGCCTGGACGCGGTCGATCCGCTCGCCGAGGTGGAGCTGGGCCAGCCCGACGGTCACCACCGGGTAGAGCGAGGACAGGACGCTCACGACCGCGAGCAGCCCGAGCGTGGTGGCGGCCACGAACAGGCCGTTGGCCGCGGTGTCGGCGATCCCGATCACCGCGAGCACCGGCACGGCTGCCGGGTCGAACGCCGGGCGCAGCACGAGGCAGGCCACGGCGAGCACCGCGACCGAGCTCGCCCGGGCGGCCACCAGCACCCACAGCAGGTCGGACTCGCGGGCGCCGTGCAGGGCGATCAGGAACAGGCCGAGCAGGAGCGCCGTGACCAGCGCCAGCGGCACGGCGCGCCGGGCGGCGCCCTCGGGCGGGTGGGCGCCGGGCTCCCGCGAGGCCAGCACGATGCCGACGATCGCGGCCACGAGGCCGACGGCCTGCAGCGGGCCCGGCCGCTCGCCGAGCACGATCCCGGCGATCACCGGCACGGCGGCGCTGGTGGCGGCGATCGGCGCGACGATGCTGATCGTCCCCACCGCGAGCGCGTAGTAGAACGCGGCGACGGCGCACAGGCCGAGCAGCCCCGCGACCGCGGCGGGCCAGAGGTCGAGCAGCGGCGGCGGCCCTTCGCCGTGCACCAGGAGGGCGATGACGACCCCGACGAAGCCGGCGGTCTGGCTGACCGCGACCACCGTGACGACCGGGTGTCGCCGGGTCTGCAGGCCGCCGAGGTAGTCGCCGATGCCCCAGACCAGGGAGCAGGTCAGGCTGAGGAGGACGGCGAGCACGCCGTCAGGCTGCCAGGGCCTCCGCCTCGCTGCACCCGGCCCGCTGCACCGGCGCCGGTGCGGGCCGCCGGCTGGCGAGCCACGAGCCGGACAGGATCAGCACGAGGCCGGCGCCGACGGCCGCGCTCAGCCGCTCGTCGAGGAACGCGACGCCGACGAGCACCGCGAACACCGGTGCGACGTACGAGACCAGCGCCGCGCGCGACGCGCCGACCCGGGCGATCAGGCCGTAGAACAGCAGGAAGGCGAGCCCGCTGCAGACGACGCCGAGCGCCAGCTCCGCGACGATCGGCCCGGCGGGCGGGCACGTGATCGGGCAGCGAGAGCGCCGCCGGGACGGCCAGGAGCAGCGCCGACGAGGAGAGCGTGCCCGTGGCCAGCACGACCGGCGGGATGCCCGTGAAGCGCCGCCGGGTGGCCAGGGCGCCGATCGCGTAGCAGAGCGCCGCGACCAGCACGAAGGCGCCGCCGAGCAGCGGCCGGCCGCCGCCGAGGTCGAGGCCGAGCATCAGCCCGACGCCGGCGATCCCGAGGGCCAGGCCCGCGGCGTTGCGCCTGCTCGGCCGCTCCGCCTGGTCGACGCGCAGGGCCAGCAGGGCCACGAACAGCGGCGTGGTCGAGACCAGCGTCCCGGCGAGCGACGACGAGACCCAGCGCTCGCCGACCGTGATCAGCGTGATCGGCAGCGCGATCTGCACCGCCGCCAGCGCCACGATCTCGAGCTCCCGCCCGCGCAGGGCGCGCAGCGCGCCGCTGCGGACGGCCAGCGGCGCCAGCATCAGGGCGCCGATGAGGAACCGCCCGAAGACGACGACCTCGGGCTCGAACCCGCGCAGCGCGACCTTGATCAGGGCGTAGGGGATGCCCCAGGCCGCGGCCAGGAGGACGAACAGGACGAGCCCGCGGCCCTTCATCAGATCGTCCCGACCTACAGGTCGCCGCGGTGGGTCTGGTGCTTCCAGGAGTCGCCGAGCCCGCGGCTCGAGTCGACGCCAACAACGACGGCCAGGATGGGCAGGACGACGAACAGGGTCAGGGCAATGGCGATGGCAAGCATGGGGCTCCTTCGTGCGGACGGTAACTATCAGGATTCGCGCTGGTCCTCGCTAGAATGATCGGCAGATACTGTCTATTAGTGCAATGCGGGTTAGAACTGGAATCGATCATGAAAGCTGATGGACTCGGCGGCATCGAGATCCGCCACCTGCTCGCCCTCCGCGCCGTGGCCGAGACGTGCTCGTTCTCACGCGCGGCCGAGAAGCTCGGCTATGCCCAGTCCGCCGTCTCCCAGCAGATCGCGGCCCTCGAGAAGGTCGTCGGCCTGCGCCTGGTGGAGCGGCCCGGCGGGCCCCGGCCGGTCTCGCTGACCGAGGCCGGCCGCGTGCTCTCGCACCACGCCGAGCAGCTCCTGGCCCGGCTCGGCGCCGCCCGGGCCGACCTCGACGCGCTCGCCGCGGGCGTCGCCGGCACCGTTCGCGTCGGCACCTTCCAGTCGGCCGGCGCCCGCATCCTGCCCGCCGTGCTGGCGCAGTTCCGGGCCGAGTGGCCGTCGGTGCGGGTCTCGCTGAGCGAGCGCAACGACGACGACGCACTGCTCGGTCTGGTCGCCGCCGGGCAGGTCGACCTGACGTTCGGCACGCTCGACTCCGGCGTCCACGTCGGCTGTGAGAGCGTCGTCCTGCTCGAGGATCCGTACGTCCTGCTCACCCCGCCGGGCAGCGAGTTCGCCGGCCGCGACGCCGTCGACCCGGCCGAGCTCGACGGCCACGACGTCATCGGCTTCAACGACGACGGCACCTGCAAGCTCCTCCTGGCCGACCTGTGGCGCCGCGCCGGCGTGAGCCCGAAGATCGTCTTCCGCACCGACGACAACCTGACCCTGCAGCGGCTGGTCAGCGCCGGCCTCGGCCACGCGATCGTGCCCGAGCTGACCGTCGAGACGAGCATGGACGGCGCCGACGCGGTCGTCGTCCCGCTCGCCGGGCACCACCGCCGCCCGGCACATCGCCCTGTTCTGGCGCTCCGACCGCTACCACTCGGCCGCCGCCCAGGCGTTCGTCGAGACGACGGCCGCGGTGTGCCGCGCCCAGAGCCGCCGCCCGCTGGAGACGCCTCTACGATGAGCGCCGTGAAGCGGGACTACTACGACGTCCTCGGCGTGACGCGCGACGCGTCCGACGGCGAGATCAAGAAGGCCTTCCGCGGACTGGCGCGGACGCTGCACCCCGACGTCTCCGAGGAGCCCGACGCCGACGAGCGCTTCCGCGAGGTCGCCGAGGCCTACGAGGTGCTGTCCGACGGCGATCGGCGGGCGCGCTACGACCGCTACGGGCACGAGGGGATGGCCGACCAGACCTTCCACACCGAGCAGTTCATGGACCTCGGCAACCTGAACGACCTGTTCGGGGCGCTGTTCGGCCGCGACGTGTTCAGTGCGCAGGGGCCGCGAGGCGGGCGCGACGCCCAGTCCGAGGCCGAGATCTCCCTGCAGGACGCGGCCTTCGGCACGAAGCTCGAGCTCGACCTGGAGCTCGTCCAGCCGTGCGAGCACTGCGGGGCGAGCGGCGCCGAGCCGCCGGCGCAGCCGCACCGCTGCGAGACCTGCCGCGGGCTCGGCCAGGTGCAGCAGGTCGCCCGCTCGGCGTTCGGCCAGATGGTGCGCACCGTGACCTGCCCCGACTGCGCCGGCACCGGGAAGCTGATCGACCACAAGTGCGTCGAGTGCCGTGGCCACGGGCGAAAGCCCGGCAAGCGCCACCTGACGGTGGCCGTGCCGGCGGGCATCGACGACGGCCAGGTGATCCGGGTGGCCGGCGCCGGCCACGCCGGCGAGACCGGGGCGCGCGCCGGCGACCTGCTGGTGCGGATCCAGGTGACGGCCGACCCGCGCTTCGAGCGCGACGGCCTCGACCTGATCTCCACCGTCGACCTGAGCCTGTCCGACGCCGTGCTCGGCACGACCGTCACGGTGCCGACCCTGGACGGCGACGCCTCCCTCGAGTTCAAGGCCGGCACCCAGCCCGGCGAGGTGCGGGTGCTGCGCGGCAAGGGGATGCCCTCGCTGCACGGCGGCGGCCGCGGCGCCCAGCGGGTGCTGGTGAACGTGCAGGTGCCGCACGGCCTGTCGAAGGAGCAGCGCGACCTGATCGAGCGCTTCCGCAAGCTCGAGACCGAGAAGAACTACCGCCAGGACGGCGGGGGCCTGCGGGACGCCATCCGCCGCGCGTTCGGATGACCGTGCGGCGGATCGTGCTCGCCGCGCCCGAGCACGAGGACGAGGACGCGTTCCTCGCACGGGTGCTCGACGCGTTCCCGGGCGGGGTGGAGGAGGAGCGCGACGCCGACGGCCGGCTGCTGCTGGCGGCCTACGCCGAGGGCGGCGCGACGCTGCCGTCGGGGTTCGACCCGACGTCGGTGGTCGACGTGCCGGAGGGCTGGGAGGACGCCTGGAAGGCGTTCCACCGCGGCCGCTCGGTGGCTGACCGGCTGTGGGTCGGCCCGCCCTGGGAGGAGCCGCCGCCGGGCCTCCTGCCGGTGGTCATCGACCCGGGCCGGGCGTTCGGAACCGGCTCGCACCCGTCCACGCTGCTCACCCTGGAGCTGCTGTGCGGCATCGACCCGACCGGGCCGGTGCTCGACCTCGGCTGCGGCTCGGGCGTGCTCTCGGTGGCCGCCGGCAAGCTCGGCTTCAGCCCGCTCCTGGCCTGCGACATCGACCCGATCGGGGTCGAGTCGACGGTGCTGAACGGCGTGGCCAACGGCGTGACCGTGAAGGCCTTCGAGGCCGATGCCCGGCGCGATCCGCTCCCGCAGGCCGAGCTGTGGCTCGCGAACATCCTGCAGCGCCCGCTCGAGCTGATCCTGGCCCGGCCGGACGCGCCGCGCGCGGGCGATCGTCTCGGGCCTCCTGGCGACGGAGCCGCTCGACGCGCCGGCCTACGAGGTGACCGGACAGGCGCTTCGGGACGGCTGGCAGGCGCTCCTGCTCACCCGGCGGTAGCCCGTGGCGCGCCACGTCCACCGCTTCTTCGTGGCCGGCGAGCACGCCGAGGGCGAGACGGCGCCGCTCTCGGGCGAGGAGCGCCGGCACGCCGAGAAGGTGCTGCGGCTGCGGCCCGGCGCCCAGGTCGAGGCGGCCGACGCCGCGGGCGCCGTGTTCGTCGCCGAGCTGCAGGCCTCGGGCGGGCTGCTGCTGGTCGAGCTCCTGGCCGAGGCCGTTCCCGAGACGCCCGCTCCGACCGTGTGGCTGGCGCTGGCCGGCGGCCGGGCGGACACCGCCGTCGAGAAGCTGACCGAGCTCGGCGTGGCCGCGATCGGGGTGCTGCAGGCCCGCAACGGCAGGGGCGATCCGCGGATCGACCGCTGGCAGCGCGTCGTCACGGCGGCGGCGGCGCAGTCGAAGCGGGCCCGGCTGCCGCGCCTGCTCGGCCCGGCGCCGTTCGCCGAGGTGGTCGCCGAGGGCGCCTGGGTGCTCGACCACGAGGCCGACGACGCCGGCGCGTTCCGGCCCGAGCGCGGGGCGACCCTGCTGGTCGGCCCGGAGGCCGGGTTCTCGGAGCCCGAGCGCGTGCTGGCCCGCGAGGCCGGCGCCCGGCTGGCGCGGCTCGACGGGGTCGGCGTGCTGCGGTCGGAGACGGCGGCGATCGCCGCGGCCGCGGTGGCCCTGCTCGCGCCGGCGCGGTGAGGGCGCCGCGGGTCTCGGTCCTGCTGCCGGTGCGGGACGAGGCCGCGTTCCTGCACGAGGCCCTGGGCTCGCTGCTGGCCCAGACGTTCGAGGACCTCGAGGTGGTGGTCGTGTGCGACGGCAGCGCCGATGGAAGCGTCGAGCTCGCACGCGCCGCCGCGGCCCGTGACGTGCGGGTGCGGGTGTTCGAGCAGCCGGCGGCCGGGCTCGTGTCGGCCCTGCAGCGGGCCCGGGCCGAAGCCTGCGGCTCGCTGCTGGCGCGGATGGACGGCGACGACGCGTGTCATCCCGAGCGGCTGGCCGTCCAGGTGGCGCTGCTCGACCAGCTGGGACTCGACGCCTGCGGCACCGGCGTCGAGCTGGTCGGGGACGCCGGCGACGGGATGCGCCGCTACCGCCGCTGGCTGAACGGCCTGGTCACGCCGGAGCTGGCCGCCCGGGACGTGTTCGTCGAGTGCCCCATCCTGCACTCCTCGCTGCTCGTCCGGGCCGGTGCGTTCGACGCCGTCGGCGGCTACCGGGAGCGCGGCTGGCCCGAGGACCACGATCTCGTCCTTCGCCTGTGGGCGTCCGGCAGCCGGTTCTGCAACGCCCCGCAGCGGCTGTTCCGCTGGCGCCTGCACGCGGGCAGCGCCACGCGCACCTCCGCGACGTACTCCGAGCGAGGCGTTCATGCGCTGCCGCGCCCACCACCTGGCGCGCACCCTCGCGCGCGGGCGCGCCGTGGTGGTCTGGGGCGCCGGGCCGGTCGGCAAGGCGTGTGCCCGGGCGCTGGTGGCCGAGGGCGTTGCGGTGACGGCCTTCGCCGACGTCGACCCGCGCAAGATCGGCAACCGGATCGACGGCATTCCGGTGCTCGACCACGCCGAGCCGCCGCCCCCGGGGACGCTCGCGGTCGGCGCCGTCGCCGGCGTCGCGGCCCGGGCGCGGCTGCGCGCGCTGGCGGCCGAGCAGGGCCTGCGCGACGGGACGGACTTCGTGGCCGTGGCGTAGGGTTCAGCCCAGCGATGGCCACCTTCTCCGTCGAGTTCCTGGGCTGCAAGGTGTCGCAGACCGACGCGCAGGCGCTGCGCGAGCGGCTGGCCGCCGACGGGCACGTCGAGGCGCCGGGCGGCGCCGAGGTGCACGTCGTCAACGGCTGCTGCGTGACCAACGAGGCCCTGCGCAAGACGGCCAAGGCCGCCCGCCAGGCGGCTCGCGCCGGCGCCAGGGTCTACGTGACCGGCTGCGCCGCGAACCTCGGCCGGCATCCAGCTCGCCGCCGACGGCATCGAGGTGCTCCCGGCGCGCAGCGAGGACGCGCCCGGCCTGGTCGCCGACAGGCTCGGGGCCACCGGCTGCGTCGGCCCGGCGCCCGGCCTCGCGCGCACCCGGGTGTTCCTGAAGGTGCAGGACGGCTGCTCGTTCTCCTGCACGTTCTGCGTGATCCCGCAGGTCCGCGGCCAGAGCCGCTCCCGGGCCACCGAGGCGATCCTGGCCGAGGCCCGAAAGCGGGTCGCCGCCGGGCACCGCGAGCTGGTCGTGACCGGCGTCAACCTGGGCCTGTTCCGCGACCGCGAGCTGCGGCTCGGCCTGCCCGACCTGCTGCTGCGGCTCGCCGAGCTCGACGGGGTGGAGCGGATCCGGCTCTCGTCGATCGAGGTGAACCACCTGACCGACGCCCTGTGCGACGCGCTGGCCCACCCGCGGCTCTGCCCGCACCTGCACGTCCCGCTGCAGTCCGGCGACGACGCGGTGCTGCAGGCGATGGCCCGCCGCTACGGCGCCGAGAGCTTCGCCCGCAAGGTCGAGCGGGCGGCCGAGCGGATCCCCGACCTGAACCTGACCGGCGACGTCATCGTCGGCTTTCCGGCCGAGGACGAGGCGGCGTTCGACAACACGCTGGCGCTGGTGCGCCGGCTGCAGCTCTCGAAGGTGCACGTCTTCCCGTACTCGCCGCGGCCGGGCACGGTCACGGCGGACGAGGATCCCGTGCCGCCGCACGAGAAGCGGCGCCGCTCCGAGGCCCTGCGGGCGCTGTCGGACGCCCAGGGCCTGCAGCGGCGCGAGCGCAAGGTCGGGACGCGCGACCGGGTGCTCGTCGAGCGCCGGGACGCGGCCGGCCGGCTGCACGGCTACGGCCGCGACTACACCGCCTTCGAGCTCGAGCCTGCCGGCGCCGCCGTCGGCGAGGTCGTCGAGGTGATCGGGACCGCCGCGAACGCGACGGCGGTCGAGGGGAGGATCGCGTGATCGCACGCATCGAGGACGAGATCAAGACGGCCATGCGGGCCCGCGACGCCGAGCGCCGCGACGCCCTGCGGCTGCTGCTGAGCGCGCTTCGCAGCGCCGAGAAGGACGCCCGCACGGAGCTCGACGACCAGGCCCTGCAGGCCGTGCTGCGGCGGGAGCGCAAGCGCCGCGTCGAGGCCGCCGAGGCGTTCCACGCCGCCGGCAGCGAGGAGCGGGCCGCGCACGAGGAGCGCGAGGCCGCGATCATCGACGAGTTCCTGCCCGCGGCGCTGTCCGACGAGGAGCTCTCGGGCATCGTCGACGCGGCGATCGAGAAGACCGGCGCGAGCTCGATGAAGGACATGGGCGGCGTGATGCGCGAGGCGATGGCCGCGAGCGGCGGCCGCGCCGACGGCAAGCGCGTGCAGGCGCTGGTGCGCGAGAAGCTGTCCGGCTGAGGCCCCGGCCGGGCGGAGGCGTGGATGCCTGGCGAGCGGGCCCGCAAGCCAGGGCGTGCGCGGTGGCGCAGGTCGTATGGGTTCATACGGGCAAGCCGCCGGGTGCGTCCTGGCGTAGGCGGGCCGCCGTCAGGCGCCGCGACTTCGCTCGGCCGGGGCCTCCTACCGCCAGGAGTATCCTTGGGGGAGATGGCAACACTCAGCTTCCCCGTCACCAACGAGCTCGCACAGGAGCTCGGCTCGGACCGCGACGTGCTGCTCGAGGCGATCGGCGAGCGGCTCGAATGCCGGGTCTTCCTGCGCGGCAACGAGGTCACCGTGGAGGGCGAGGACGGCGCCCTCGGCCAGGCCCGGATCGTGCTCGAGGAGCTCTCGCAGCTCGTCGAGCAGGGGCTCACGGTCGGCCCGCAGACGGTCGACGCGGTGACCGGCGTGCTCTCGGCCGAGGGCCGGCCCGTCGACGTCCTGCACGACGTCGTCTGGCGCCACCGCGGCAAGAAGATCGCCCCCAAGACGCTCAACCAGAAGCGCTACGTCGACGCGATCCGCGAGTCCACGGTCACCTTCGGGATCGGCCCCGCCGGCACCGGCAAGACCTACCTGGCGATGGCCCTGGCCGTCGCCTCGCTGGTCGACCGCGAGGTCTCGCGCATCATCCTCACCCGCCCGGCCGTCGAGGCCGGCGAGCGGCTCGGCTTCCTGCCCGGCGACATGCTGGCGAAGGTCGACCCGTACCTGCGGCCGCTGTTCGACGCGCTCTACGACATGCTCGACGCCGACAAGCTCACGGCGTACATGAACAAGGGCATGGTCGAGGTCGCGCCGCTCGCGTTCATGCGCGGGCGCACCCTGAACGACTCGTTCATCATCCTCGACGAGGCCCAGAACACGACGCCCGAGCAGATGCAGATGTTCCTGACGCGGCTCGGCTTCGGCTCGAAGGTCGTCGTCACCGGCGACGTCACCCAGGTCGACCTGGCGCGCGACCAGCGCTCCGGCCTGGTCGACGTCACGGGCGTCCTGCAGGGCGTGCCGGACATCGAGTTCGTCCACTTCGGGTCGGAGGACGTCGTTCGCCACAAGCTCGTCCAGCGCATCGTCTCGGCGTACAAGGCGCGGGCCGACCAGGGCGCGGCCGTCCGGCGTTGATCGAGCTCGAGCTCGACGGCGCCGGCGAGCTCGACCCGGGTGCGGTCTCGGACGTCGTCACCGGCGTGATGACGGTGCTCGGCATCGAGCAGGAGGACATCGCGCTCGGGGTCTCGTTCGTGGACGACGAGCGGATCCGCGAGCTGAACCTCGAGCACCGCGGCAAGGATGCGGTCACCGACGTGCTCTCGTTCCCGATCGACCCGCTCGACGAGCCCATCCCCGAGGGCGTGCAGCGCCAGCTCGGCGACGTCGTGATCTCGCTCGAGCAGGTGGCCCGCCAGGCCGACGAGGCCGACGTCGATCCGGGCGCGGAGCTCACGACGATGCTGATCCACGGCGTCCTGCACCTCGCCGGCTACGACCACGAGAGCGACGAGGGCGGGATGCTGGCGCTGCAGGACCACCTCGTCGAGGAGCTGCCGTCGCTGCGCTGGGAGCGCGGGTGACCACCGCCGAGCGCCCGCCGCCGCGGCGCGGGGGAGTGCCCGACAAGCAGGGCGGCTTCCGCGTCCCGACGATCGTCCAGTCGTTCAACTTCGCGTTCGAGGGGATCATCTACGTGCTCCGCACCCAGCGGAACATGCGGATCCACTTCGCGCTCGCGGCGGTCGTCCTGATCCTCGGCCTGGCCGTCGGGGTGAGCAAGCTCGAGCTGCTGGCGCTGATCGTCGGCATCTCGTTCGTGCTGATCGCCGAGATGCTGAACACGGCGCTCGAGGCGGCGATCGACATCGCCACGACCTCGTTCGACCCGCTGGCCAAGATCGCCAAGGACGTCGCCGCCGGCGCGGTGCTGATCGCGGCGGTGAACGCGATCGCGATCGCCTACCTGGTCTTCGCCGACCACCTGTCGAACCCGTCGACCCGGCTGATCTCGCGGGTGCGGGAGTCGCCGCTGAACCTGACCGTGATCACGCTGATCCTGGTGATCGGCCTGGTCATCACGATCAAGGCGGTGTCGGGCACGGGCACCCCGCTGCGCGGCGGGCTGCCGTCCGGGCACTCGGCGGTGGCGTTCTCGGGCTGGGCCGCGATCACCTTCGTGACCAGCACCTACAACCACCACCTGCTGATCTCGACGCTGGCCTTCATCATGGCCCTGCTGGTCGCCCAGACCCGGGTCGAGGCCGGCGTGCACAGCGTGCTCGAGGTGGTCTACGGCGGCGTCATCGGGACGCTGGTGACGCTCGTCGTCTTCCAGCTCTGGAGCTAGGATTCCGGCACGCCCGATCGGTGAGGACGCGTGCCGAGCCGTCTCCGCGCTCGCGCGCGATCTCATTCGCTTGCCAGCCTCGCCTTCCGCCGCGGCGGCGGAGGCTCGCCTCGAGCGCGGCCAGCAGGTCGTCGGTGGCCTCGGGCTCCTCGGGCCGGGTGAGGTCGATCTCCTTGCCGTCGGCCTTCGCCTGGATCAGCGCCATGACCTGGTCGCGGTAGGAGTCCTCGTACTTTCCGTGCTCGAAGTCGGCCGACAGCGAGTCGACGAGCTGGTTCGCGATGGCCAGCTCGCGGTCGCGCAGCTCGATCCCGTCCTCCGGCGCCCCCTCGAGGTTCTCGGGCTCGACGACCTCGTCCGAGAAGTGCATCGTCGACAGCACCAGGCCGTCGCCCGACGGGCGGACGCTGGCCAGGTACTCCTTCGTGCGCAGCACGACCTTGCCGATCCCGACCTTGCCGGTCTCGCTCAGCGCCCGGGCGAGCAGCGTGAACGTCTGGTCGCCGCCCTTGTCGGGGCCGAGGTGGTAGCTCTTCTCGTAGAAGATCGGGTCGACCGAGTCCGCGTCGACGAAGCGGTCGATCTGCACCGCCCGGGTGGACGGCGGGGCCGCCGCCTCGATCTCCTGCGGGCTCGATGATGACGTACTGGTCCGGCGCGATCTCGAAGCCCCGCACGACCTCGTCGAACGGCACCTCCTCCTCCTCGGCCGGGCAGATCCGCTGGTGCTTGAGCCGGGCGCCGTCGACGGCGTGCAGCTCGTTGAAGCGGACGTCCTTCGTCCGGACCGCGCTGTACAGCTTCACCGGGACCGAGACCAGCCCGACGTTGATCGTGCCCTTCCAGATCGCGCGTGGCGCCATGCACCGCAGTATGCAGGGAGATCCACTAGAACTCGTCGGTGGAACCGGTCGATCCCATCGTCGCCCGCATCGAGCGGCAGGCCGAGGGCGCCGGCCTGTTCGAGGCCCTGGCCGAGCGGCTCGCGCCGACCGACCTGCAGTCGCTGCTGCTGGCTGCCACCCGGACCCGCAGCCGCACGCGGACGCCGGCCCAGCTCGTCGCGGCCGTCGAGCGGGACGGCACGCTGCGGGCCTCCGACGTCGACGGGCGGCTGCTGCACCGGCTGAGCGGGCTGGCCCTCGAGGCCGCGGCGGACTTCGACGCCGTCGAGCTCGCGCCGGTCTGCCCGGTCGGGCTGAACGTGGTGCTCGGCCAGGTCGACCAGAACAACGCGCTGGCCACGGTGCGGGGGACGGAGGTGCTGGCCGACCCGACCACGGCGATGGCCCTCGAGGCCGCGCGGCGCCGCCGCGCCGAGCGTCAGGGCACGACCCGGCTGTGCACGTACGCCCGGCTGCTGCGGCTGCAGCCGTTCGACGGCGAGGGTCACACCCGGCACTTCAGCGTGTTCGCGATGGTCAGCGCGGGCCGCGCCGAGCCGGCCGACGGCTTCGAGCTCGCCGCGCTGCGCGACCAGGGCCTCGCGCTCCTGCGCCTGCTGCGGGCCGCGGAGGGCGACGGCTACCGCTTCGCCGACGTGACCTTCTAGGTGTGCGACACGGTCCTGGCCCGCGGCGAGCGAGGGACGGCCGGCCCGCGCCGCCAGCGCCCGCCTGCGAGCGCGTCCAGGCGCAGGTCTTCCCGCAGGTCCAGGCCGCGTTCCCCGACGTCCGCTGCGAGGTCACCGAGACCCGGGACTTCGGCCTCGCCTACTACGACGGCCTGGCGCTGCAGCTGTACGTCACGAGCCCCGGCGGCCAGCGCCTCGGCATCGGCGACGGCGGCTGCACCGACTGGACGCGGCGGCTCCTGTCGGACGGCAAGGAGCGCCTGCTCGTCTCGGCCATCGGCATGGAGCTGATGGTCAGGCTGTGCCGAGCCGCCGGGTCATCCCCATCTCCATGAGGCTCGGGTCGGACGGCAGCGGCTCGCGCCGCCCGTCGTCGGCGAACCCGGCCCGCTCGTACAGCACGACCGCGCGCGGGTCGGTCACCAGCAGGTTCAGCGCCGTGGCGCCGGCGTCGCTGGCCCAGTCCGCGACGGTGTCGACGAGCCGCCGGCCGTGGCCGCCGCGGCGGTGCTCCGGCGCGACCCACATCGAGAACAGGGTGTAGGTCGCCGGGTCCTCGCCGCGCTGGAACCCGCCGGCCAGGCCGGCGATCGTCCCGTCGTCGGCGAACGCCAGGAACGTCGCCTCCTTCGTGCCCTGCGCGTGCCGCCGGGTCCAGTCGTCCCAGTCCTCGGCGGTGAAGGCGGCCTCGCGGGCGTAGGAGCTCGCGAACGAGCGCGGGTCGTGCTGCAGCGCCCGCAGCCGGACGTCGCGCAGCTGCACGCCGTCCCCCGGCTCGATCCGGCGCACCGACGGCACGTCAGCCGGCGCTGGAGCGGGCCCAGAGGTTGATGCCGCTCTCGGTGGCGTGGCGGTCGATCTCGTCCAGCTCGTCCCTCGTGAAGTCGAGGTTCCGCAGGGCGCCGACGTTGTCCTCGAGCTGGGCCACGCTGCTCGCCCCGATCAGCGTCGAGGTGACGCGCGGGTCGCGCAGCGTCCAGGCCAGCGCGAGCTGGGCCAGGCTCTGGCCCGCGGCGCCGCGCGATGCCGGCCAGCGCCCGCACCTTCTCGAGGTTCTCGTCGTGCAGCAGGTCCTTCGACAGCGACCCGTCCTGGCTCGCCCGCGAGCCCTCGGGGATCCCGTCGAGGTAGCGGTCGGTGAGCATCCCCTGGGCCAGCGGTGAGAACGTGATGCAGCCGACGCCCTCGTCGCCGAGCGTGTCGAGCAGCTCGTCCTCGATCCAGCGGTTCAGCATCGAGTACGACGGCTGGTGGATCAGGAGCGGCGTGCCGAGCTCGCGCAGGATGCGGACGGCGTCGCGGGTGCGGGCGGCCGAGTAGGACGAGATGCCCGCGTACAGCGCCTTGCCCGAGCGGACGAGCTGGTCGAGCGCGCCCATCGTCTCCTCGAGGGGCGTGTCGGGATCGTGCCGGTGCGAGTAGAAGATGTCGACGTACTCGAGCCCCATCCGCGCGCAGGCTCTGGTCGCAGCTCGCGATCAGGTACTTGCGCGAGCCGAGGTTCGCCGTACGGGCCGGGCCACATGTCGTAGCCCGCCTTGCTCGAGATGACGAGCTCGTCGCGGTACGGGCGCAGGTCCTTCTCGACGATCCGGCCGAACGTCTCCTCGGCCGAGCCGTACGGCGGGCCGTAGTTGTTGGCCAGGTCGATGTGGGTGATCCCGAGGTCGAAGGCCCGGCGGACGATCGCGCGGCTCGTCTCGAACGGCCGGTCGGCGCCGAAGTTCTGCCACAGGCCCGAGCGAGATCGCCGGGAGCTGCAGGCCGCTGCGGCCGCAGCGGCGGTAGGGCATGTGGTCGTAGCGCTCGGATGCTGGCTGGTAGGTCGGCATGGCGGGCCGGAGCGTACGTGCTACCGTCGGCGCGCCGTGGAGCGTCCCGCCCTGATCGCGGTGGCCGGCGAGGCCCTGATCGACCTGATCGCCGAGGACGGCGTGCTGCCGGCCGCACCCCGGCGGCGGGGCCTTCAACACGGCGATGGCGCTGGCCCGTCTCGGCGTGCCGGCCGGCGTTCCTCGGCCCGGTCTCGCACGACCGCTACGGCCAGGCGCTCGAGGAACGGCTGCGGGCGGCCGGCGTCGACCGCTCGTTCCTCCGGCACAGCGACCTGCCGACGCCGCTGGCCCTGATCCAGACGTCCGACGACGGGGACGCCGACTACGCGCTTCTACCTGATCGGCGACGGCCTACGCCGACCTGCAGCCGGACGACCTGCCGACCTTCGGCGGCGAGGTCGTGGCGCTGCACCTCGGCACGCTGGCGCTGGCCACGGACCCGCCGGCGACGGCCCTCGAGCAGCTGATGCAGCGCGAGGCGCCGCACCGCCTGGTCATGGTCGACCCGAACGTCCGGCCGCGGATCGCCGGCGACCGGGAGGTCTTCCGCCGCCGCTTCGAGCACTGGGCCGCGACCGCCCACGTGGTCAAGCTGAGCGCCGCCGACGCCGAGTGGCTCTATCCCGGCGTGGCGCCGGCCCTGATCGTCGACCTGATCCTGGGCAAGGGTGCCCGGCTGGCGGTGGTGACCGCCGGCGGGAACGGGGCGTTCGCCCGCAACGCGGTCGCCGAGGCCCACGTGCGCTCGCCCGAGATCGAGGTGGTCGACACGGTCGGCGCCGGCGACAGCTTCGGCGCCGGGCTCCTGCGGCGGCTGTGGGAGGCGGGCCAGCTCACGCCGGACGCGGTCGCGACGCTCGACGAGGCCCGCCTGGCCGACGTCCTCACGTTCGCCGTCGGCGTCGGCGCGCTGCAGTGCGCCCGCGCCGGCGGGGCCCCGCCCGGGCTCGCCGAGGTCGAGGCGTTCCTGGCGGCGGGGAGCGCTCGCTAGGCCGGGCGTCTGCGAGCGCACGTAGGAGATGTAGCCGCGCACGTCGCCGGCCGGCTCGCTGTAGGCGGCGCCGAGCGCCTCCTCCATCGCCGCCATGTACTCCTCCATCCAGGCGGGCATCGGGTAGTCGATGACCCGCAGGAACTCGAGCGACGCGGCGAGCCGGATGTCGGCGATCGACGGGTGGTCGCCGCCGATGAAGCGCCGGCCGTCGAGGAAGAAGCGGTGGTACGCCTCGAGCGGCTCGGCGAGCGCTGCCTGGGCCACCTGCTGGGCCTCGGCCTTGGCCTCGGCGTCGGCGTCCGACGAGCCGACCTCGCCGGGGTACTGGCCGAACCCGAGCGCCGGGTAGGTGGCCCGCGTGAGCAGGGGGTACAGCGTGCCGATGAGGTAGAACATCGCGCTGTCGACCATCGCCCGCTCGGCCGGATCCGTGGGGTAGAAGTGCGGTCAGGCCGTGCTTGTTGCAGAGGTACTGCATGATCGCGCAGCTCTCCCAGAGCGTCCCGCGCGTCAGGCCCGTCCTCCTGCAGCATCGGCGTCAGGTGGGCCGGGTTCATCGCCAGGAACTCCGGGGTGCCGGTCTTGCCCCAGACGTCGAGCTCCTCGAAGTCGAGCCCGGCGGCCCGCACGAAGATCCGCGCCGTCAGGTTGTTCACGGACGGCTTGAGGACGTGGAGCGTCACGTCGGCCATGTCGATCCCCCCGGGGATGGTCTGGGTTTGAGAGGCTCTCGGGCGGCGCCGACTCTACGCCGGGCCGCCGGCCGGCGCAACGGCGCGCTCGGCGACGCCTTCCGCGATCAGCCGCTGGGCCTCGCCGAGGTAGGAGCGCATCTCGGCGCAGGCCTCGTCGATCCGCCCGTCGACGATCAGCTCGGCGAGCAGCCGGTTGCGCGGCAGGAACGGCGAGAAGAACGCCGCCTCGTGCTCGACCCGGGCGAACGCCAGCCGCAGCTCGGCGGCCAGGCTGCGGAAGAACGCGCTGATCCGCTCGGAGCCGACGAGGTCGACGATCTGCTGGTGGAAGTGCAGGTTCTCGGTGGCCACGGCCTTCCAGTCGCCCGTTCCTGGCCGCGGCCTCGGCCACCTCGACCGGGCGCGAGCAGGGCCTTCAGGGCCTCGGGCGGCGCCTGGCGGCTGTACTCGATGGCGATGACCTCGATCGGCTCGCGGGTGCGGAAGATCTCGCGCACGTCCTCGGCGCTGATCCGGCGCACCGCGACGCCCTTGTGCAGGTGGTAGACCACCAGCCGCTCCCGGCTCAGCAGGCGGAGCGCCTCGCGCACGGTGTTGCGGGACACGCCGAGGGCCTCGCGCAGCGAGTGCTCCCGCAGCGGCTGGCCGCCGAGCAGCTCGCCCTGCACGATCAGGTCGCGGATGGCGTCGCTCACCCGCTCGGCCGTGCTGCTCTGGTCGATCCTCAGGCCGTCGAAGGGGTCAGCGCTCATCGAGCGCGACCATAGCCGCCCCCGCCGGGCGTCTGCACCGTCACCACGGCGCCGGGCTGCACGAGGCAGGTGGCCTTCGGCGGGAGCTCCTCGCCGTCGAGCAGGGTCTGGCCGCGGCGCGCCGGGCTCCCCGCCCTCCTTGCCGGCGGGGCCGTGGCGGCGGCGGTCGGCGAGCACGCACACGGTCGCCGGCTCCAGCACCTCGATGACCCGGTCGATGCCGTCGCCGCCGCGGTTCGCGCCGTCGCCGCCCGAGCCGTAGCGCAGCTCGTAGCGCTGGACCCGCAGCGGGAACTCGAGCTCGAGCGACTCGACCGGGGTGTTCAGGGTGTTGCTCATGCCGACGTGGACGCCCGACGGGCCCGGGCCCTTGACGCTCGCGCCCTGGCCGCCGCCGATCGTCTCGTAGTACGTCCAGTCGTCGCCGCCGATGATCAGGTTGTTCATCGTGCCCTGGCCGGCGGCGGGCAGCTCGACGACCTGCCCGAGCGCGGCCAGCACGGTGTCGGCCAGCCGCTGGCCGGTCTCGACGTTGCCGGCGACCACCGCGGACGGGCGGCGGGCGTGCACCAGCGAGCCCTCGGGCGCGCGCACCTCGAGCACCGCGGCGCTGCCGGCGTTGGTCGGGATGTCGTGGGGCAGGAGGACGCGCAGGGCGAACAGGCAGGCCGACTGGGTCACCGCCAGCGGGCAGTTGATGTTGCCCCGGACGGCCGGCGAGGTGCCCTCGAAGTCGACGATCAGGCGCTCGCCGTCGATGGTCACGCTGGCCTGGATCGGGATGTCGACGTCGTCGACGCCGTCGCTCTCGACCTCGCTGCGCGCCGTGTGGGTGCCGTCGGGGAGCTCGCGCGATGACCGCCCGGGTGCGGCGCTCGGCGTAGGCCAGCACCTCCCGGATGGCGGCGTCGAACCCCTCGTCGCCGTAGCGCCCGACCGCCTCCTGCAGCCGCTCGCACCCCGATCGCGTTGGCCGCCAGCTGGGCCCGCAGGTCGGCGCGCCGAAGCTCCGGGGTGCGGACGTTCGCCAGCACGAGCTTCAGCAGGTCCTCGTCGAGCTCGCCGTCCCGCACCAGGCGGACCGGCGGGATGATGATGCCCTCCTGGTAGATGGAGCGCGACTCCGAGGGCATGGAGCCGGGCTGCATCCCGCCGACGTCGGAGTGGTGGGCGCGCGAGCCCACGAACCCGACGATGCGCTCGCCGACGGCGACGGGGGAGACGATCGTGACGTCCGGCAGGTGGGTGCCGCCGGCGTAGGGGTCGTTCAGCAGGAAGACGTCGCGCGGGCCGGGGCTCCGCTCGATCACCGCCTCGACCGACGCCGGCATGGCGCCGAGGTGGACCGGGATGTGCTCGGCCTGGGCGATCATCGCGCCCGTCCGGTCGAACAGGGCGCAGGAGCAGTCGCGCCGCTCCTTGATGTTCGAGGACGCCGACGAGCGGATGAGCACGGCGCCCATCTCCTCGGCGATCCCGGCGAGCAGCGAGACGAAGACCGACAGCGCGACCGGGTCGAGCGTGGCCTCGCCGGCCTCGTGGTCGAGGTGCGGCTGGATCGCGGTCACCGGCGCTCCAGGACGAGCGTGCCGGCGTCGTCGACGCGGCCGCCCCAGCCGGGGCGGACGACGCAGGTGGCCTCGGCGAACTCCACGATCGCCGGGCCCTCGACGGGCGAGCCGGCGCCGAGCTGGTCGCGCTGCAGGACCGGCGTGTCGTGCCAGGCGCCGTCGAAGTGGGCCCGGCGGCGCTCGGCCGGCTCGGCAGGCCCGCCCGCGGGCTCGCGCAGGGACGGCTGCTCGGTCTCGATCGTGGCCACGACGCGGACGTTGACGATCTCCGGGCTCCCGTCGGGCACGGGTAGCCGTAGCGCTGGTCGTGGGCCTCGGCGAACGTCGTGGCCAGTTGGCCAGCGTCGTCCGCCGGCACCGTCAGCTCGAAGGACTGGCCGCCGTAGCGCAGGTCGGCGAGCCGGCTGCAGGTCGCTCCCGGCTGCTCCTCGAGGGCCTCCTGCTCGAGGGCCGCGAAGGCCGCCTCGAGCCGGTCCTGGCCAATTGACCGCAGCTCGCCGAGCAGCGGCGCCACGTAGTCGCGGCGGAGCTCGGAGACGGCCAGGCCGAGCGCCGACAGCACGCCGCCGGCGCGCGGCGCGAGCACCGTCGTGATGCCGAGCTCCTCGGCCAGGCGGCAGGCGTGCATCCCGCCGGCGCCGCCGAACGAGACCAGCGCCAGCGTGCGCGGGTCGATCCCGCGCTCCACCGAGACCACGCGCAGCGCGCGCACCATCTCGACCTCGGCCACGGTCACGATCCCGACGGCCGTCTCGACCAGGTCGAGGGACAGCTCGCCGCCCAGCCGGGCGATCGCCCGCTCGGCCAGCTCGCGGCTCAGGGTCACGCTGCCGCCGAGCACCGCGCCGTCGCGCAGGTAGCCGAGGGCCAGGTCGGCGTCGGTCACGGTCGGCTCGTCGCCGCCCTGCCCGTAGGCCGCCGGTCCCGGTGCGGCGCCCGCCGAGCGCGGCCCGACGCGCAGCGCGCCGCCGGCGTCGGCCCAGGCCACCGAGCCGCCGCCCGCGCTCACGGTGTGGATGTCGACCGCCGGGTGCTTGATCGGGACGCCCGCGACGATCGACGAGGTCGTCGTCTGGGCCTCGCCGCCGAGCACCACCGCGACGTCGGTGCTGGTGCCGCCCATGTCGAACGTGAGGAGGTCGGCGTAGCCGCTGGCGGCGGCCACGAAGCGGGCTCCGACCACGCCGCCGGCCGGGCCCGAGAGGACGCAGGCCGACGCGCGGCCCGCGGCGGTGTCGATGTCGAGCACGCCGCCCGAGGACTGCATCACCAGCGGCGCCGGCAGGCCGGCGGCCTCGAGCCGGCTGCCGAGCCGGCGAAGGTACGAGCCCAGCGGGGGCGAGAGGTAGGCGTTGGCCACCGCGGTCGAGAAGCGCTCGTACTCGCGGAACTCGCGCGCGACCTCGCCCGAGAGCGAGACGTGCAGCTCGGGGCTCGCGGCCAGGAGCGCCGCGCCGACCTCGCGCTCGTGCGACGGGTCGGCGTAGGAGTGCAGCAGGCACACGGCCACCGACTGGACGCCCGAGTCCTGCACCGCCTGGACGGCGGCGGCCAGGGACTCGGGGTCGATCGGCCGGGCCTCGCCCTCGGGCGTGACCCGCTCCGAGACCACGATCCGCCGCTCCCGCGGCACCAGGGCCGGCGGCCGGTCCTGGGTCAGGTCGTACAGCGAGGGCCGGTCCTGGCGGCCGATCTCGATCACGTCCCGGAAGCCCTCGGTGGTGACCAGCGCGGTGGGCGCGCCGCGCCGCTCGAGCAGGGCGTTCGTGGCCACGGTGGTGCCGTGGGCGATCGCCTCGACCGGCGCGCCGTCGAGCTCGGCCGCCTCGACCGCCGTGAGCACCCCGACCGACTGGTCGCGGGGCGTCGAGGGCACCTTCGCGGTGCGCACCTGGCCGTCGACGATCGCCACGAGATCGGTGAACGTCCCGCCGACGTCGACGCCGATGCGCGTGGCGCGTGCGGCGCCATCCGGGTGTCCCTGCGGCTGGTCGTCCATACCCTGTTCGGCCGCTCCCTTGCAGGCCGCCGAGGGCCATGCTACCGTCGGGCCGGTCACTTGTCGAACAATCCTCTTGCGAGGGAGGGACGACGACCAGCACGCTCCTGGTGACCGGCTTCGAGCCGTTCGGCGAGCACGCCGAGAACCCGAGTGCGCAGATCGCGCAGGCGCTCCACGCCGCTCCGATCGGCCTCGGCTCGGCACGCGTGCACGGCGCCGTGCTGCCCGTGTCGCGCACCGACATGCCCGGGCGGCTGCAGCAGCTGCTCGACGAGACGCAGCCCGCGCTCGTCCTGTGCCTCGGCCTCGCCGACGGCTACCTCGGCCTGGCGGTCGAGCGGGTCGCGGTGAACGTCCAGGACTTCCCGATCGCCGACAACGACGGGGCCTCCCCGGCCGGCGAGCCGATCGCCCCCGACGGCCCCTACGGGCTGCCCGCGACGCTCGACATCAAGGCCATCCGCGCCGCCTGGCGCGGGCACGGCATCCCCGGCTACGTCTCGGACTCGGCCGGCACCTACCTCTGCAACATGGCCATGTACACGGCCTTGACGCTCACGGCCGCCGACGGCATCCCCGCCGGCTTCATCCACGTCCCCCAGCTCGCCACGCAGGCCGCGAAGGCCGACCGACTGGTCGCCAGCATGAGCCTCGAGACGATGGTCGACGGCATCCGGGTGGCCCTCGAGGCCGCCTGGGCCGCGGCGAGCTGCGGAGGCCAACGCGCCCCTGGTGGCGCAGTCGCGGAGGTGACCATGCGTAGGCGTGTCCTCGTGCTCGCACCGCTCGTGGCGGGCGTCGCCGGCCTCGCCGCGGTAGCCGGCCTGACCTCGGGCTCGTCGGCCCAGGCCACGGTCCAGGCGCCGACCGGCACGGTGACGATGGCGATGGGGGCCGGTGCCAAGCCGGACTACATCTTCCCGATCACCGACGGGGCCCACTACTCGACGACCAACATCGAGCAGTTCCAGCGGCTGATGTTCCGGCCGCTGTACTGGATCGGCAAGAACGGCAGCCCGGTGCTCGACACGGTCAAGAGCCTGGCCAACCCGCCCGTCTACTCGAACGGGAACAAGCAGGTCTCGATCACCATCAAGAACTACAACTGGTCGGACGGAAAGCCGGTCAGCGCGCGAGACCTCACCTTCCTGCTGAACCTGCTCAAGTACAACAAGAAGAGCTGGGCGGGCTACCTGCCGGGCTACCTGCCGGACAGCATCGCGAAGGTGACCGTCAAGGGGCAGAAGACCGTCGTCCTGACGATGAAGAACCCGGTGTCGCCGGCCTGGTTCACGGGCAACCAGCTCTCCCAGCTGATCCCCATGCCGCAGCACGCCTGGGACAAGAAGTCCGCGAGCGGCGCCATCGGCAACTACGACACCAGCGCCGCCGGCGCGACGGCCGTCTTCACCTACCTGATGGGCGAGACCAAGAAGACGACGGCGTACGCCACGAACAAGCTCTGGCAGATCGTCGACGGCCCGTGGAAGCTGTCCCAGTACCGCACCGACGGCTACAGCGCCTTCGTTCCGAACCCCAAGTACTCGGGCTCGGACAAGCCGACGATCGCGAAGTTCATCGAGACGCCGTTCACCACCGAGACGGCCGAGCTGAACGCGCTGCGCTCCGGCAACACCATCACCTACGGGTACGTGCCGCTGTCCGAGGCGGCGCTCGCGCCCGCGCTCGCGAAGCAGAAGGACTTCCAGCTCGTCCCGTGGGTCGCCTGGGGCTTCAACTTCTTCCCGTACAACTTCAGGAACCCGGCGTCGGGGAAGATCTTCAAGCAGCTGTACTTCCGCCAGGCGTTCCAGTCGCTGATCAACCAGCCCGGCTACATCAAGGCGCTGCTGAAGGGCTACGGCACGCCGGTGTACGGCCCGGTGCCGCAGAAGCCGGCGAACCCGTACGTCAGCGCCGACGAGAAGAACAACCCGTACCCGTACAGCCCGGACCACGCCAAGGAGCTCCTGTCCGACCACGGCTGGGACGTCAACGCGAACGGCGTGACGACCTGCAAGTCGGCGGGGACCGGCCCGAGCAACTGCGGCGAGGGGATCGACGCGGGCACGAAGCTCGAGTTCGCGCTGCAGTACGCCTCGGGCACCGAGTGGGTGGCGCAGTCGATGCAGGCGCTGCAGTCCGTGGCCACGCAGGTGGGCATCAAGCTCGACCTGTCCACCGCGCCGTTCAACACGATCATCGCCAACGCCGGCTCGTGCAACGGCGGCACCTCCTGCACCTGGGACATCGTGAACTGGGGCGGCGGCTGGATCTACGGCGTCAACCCGGTGCCGACCGGCGACCAGATCTTCCTGACCGGCGCGGGCGGCAACTTCGGCGGCTACAGCGACCCGACGAACGACGCCAACATCAAGGCCACCACCCAGCAGGGCGGGACCGCGCCGATCGTCAAGTACCAGAACTACCTGGCGAAGCAGCTGCCGGTGGTGTTCATGCCGTTCCCGGTCTACCAGCTCTCGCTCATCAGCTCGAAGCTCAAGGGCGTGACCCCGCAGATCCCGATCCTGGGCCTCGCGCCCGAGGATTGGCGGCTCTCGAGCTAGACGCTCCAGCCCCCAGGGGAGGACGGGCCCGGCAATGCCCGTCCTCCCCGAACCGGGGCTGCTCTGAGGCTGCGACGGTGACGGCCTACCTCGATCCGGCGCGCTGGTCCAGGCCGTGATCGTGCTGCTGCTGGTCACGGTGATCGTCTTCGTGTTCCTCCACTTCCTGCCGGGTGGGGCGGCGCGGGCGATCCTCGGCCCGCAGGCGAACCCGACGACGATCGCCCAGTTCAACGAGGAGCACGGGCTGAACCGCTCGCTGCCGGCGCAGTACCTGACCTGGCTGAACGAGCTGCTGCACGGCAACCTCGGGTTCTCCTACCAGCAGAACCAGTCGGTGGCCGCCCTGCTCGAAGGAGCGGCTGCCGAAGACCATGCTCCTGGCGGGCCTGTCGCTGCTGTTCTCGGTGCTGCTGGCGATCCCGCTCGGGCTCTGGCAGGCGCTGCGGCGCAACGGGCCGAGCGACTACGTGCTGACGGGCCTCGCGTTCGTCTTCTACTCGACGCCGGCGTTCTGGCTCGCGCTGATCCTGACCGAGGTGTTCGCGGTGCACTGGCACCTGCTGCCGTCGCAGGCGCCGCAGGGCGACATGAGCCAGGTCCTGCGCGACCCGCAGGGCGCTGGTCCTGCCGATCGCCACGATCGTGCTGGTGAGCGTGGCGATCTTCTCGCGCTACATGCGCTCCTCGGCGCTCGAGAACCTGCTGCAGGACTACGTCCGCACCGCGCGCGCGAAGGGCGCGTCGACCGAGCGGATCGTGTTCCGCCACCTGCTGCGCAACGCGCTCGGGCCGATCGTGACGCTGCTCGGGCTGAGCCTGCCGTTCGTCCTCGCCGGGACGCTGATCACCGAGCAGGTCTTCAACTACCCGGGGATGGGGCTCCTGTTCTTCAACTCGGCGGTGAGCCGTGACTACCCGGTGCTGCTCGGGGTGATCGTGGTCGTCGGCGCGGCGACCGTGCTCGGGTCGCTGCTCGCCGACGTCGGCTACGGCGATCCTCGACCCGCGGGTGAGGTTCACCCGGCGGTGAGCACCGCGCCCGTCCTGTCGAGCCCCGAGCCCGGGGCCGCGCCCGACACGATGGCCGCCGGGCAGCCCGCCATGCGCCAGGCGCTGCGGGTGTTCGCCGAGAACCGGCTCGCGGCGATCGGCCTCGGGATGATCGTGCTGATCGCCCTGTTCTGCTTCGCTGGGGCCGCACATCTGGCACACCGACCAGATCCACAACGACATCCTGAACGCGAACCAGCACCCGAGCCGGCACCACCCGCTGGGCACCGACCCGGTCGGCTACGACGTGCTCGGCCGGCTGATGGTCGGCGGGCAGACGTCGCTCGAGGTGGCGTTCGGGGCGGCGGTGCTGGCGGTGATCCTGGGGACGCTGTGGGGCGCGATCTCGGGCTACGTCGGCGGCATGATCGACGGGTTCATGATGCGCATCGTCGACGCGCTCCTGGCGATCCCGGCGCTGTTCCTGCTGCTGTTCCTGGCGGCGGTGACGACGCCGAGCGTGTGGATGCTGATCTTCGTCCTCGGCGGCATCGCCTGGCTCGCGCCGGCACGGCTGGTGCGCGGCGAGGTGCTGACGCTGCGCACCAGCGAGTACGTCCAGGCGGTGCGCGTGATGGGCGGCGGCCCGGTGCGGATCGTGCTGCGCCACATCGTCCCGAACACCATCGGCGTGGTCGTGGTCAACGCGACGTTCCAGGTGGCCGACGCGATCCTGATCGTGGCCGCGCTGTCGTTCCTCGGGCTCGGGATCCCGCCGCCGGCGGCCAACTGGGGCGGCATGCTCACCGAGGGGCTGAACTTCGTGTACTCCGGCTACTGGTGGCTCATCTACCCGCCGGGGGTCGCGATCGTGCTCACGGTGGTGGCGTTCAACTTCATCGGCGACGCGCTGCGCGACGCCTTCGAGGTCCGGCTGAGGCAGCGGTGAGCGAGACGGCCACGGCCACCACGGTGATCGAGGTCCGCGACCTGCGGGTCGAGATCGCGCTGCGCCACACCACGATCCACGCGGTCGACGGGGTGTCGTTCGACATCCTGAAGGGCGAGACGATCGGCCTCGTCGGCGAGTCCGGCTGCGGCAAGACGACGACCGGCCTCGGCCTGCTGCGGCTGCTGCCGCCCGGCGGGCGCATCGTCGGCGGCAGCGTGCGGCTCGACGGGGAGGAGCTGACCGGGCTGCGGGAGTCCGAGCTGCAGCGGATCCGGGGGCGCGGGGTGGGGGTGGTCTTCCAGGATCCGATGACCTCGCTCAACCCGACGATGACCGTCGGAAAGCAGGTCGCAGAGTCCCTGCGGATCCACCGCGGGGCCTCGGCCAGGGCTGCGCGCCAGCGGGCCGGCCGAGCTGCTCGGGCTGGTCGGGCTGCCGTCGCCGCAGGAGCAGCTCGACAAGTACCCGCACGAGCTGTCCGGCGGCATGCGCCAGCGGGTGGGCATCGCCGGGGCGCTGGCCTGCGACCCGAGCCTGCTGGTGGCCGACGAGCCGACGACCGCGCTCGACGTGACGATCCAGGACCAGATCCTCGAGCTGTTCGGCGAGCTGCAGCGCGAGCTCGGCATGGCCGTGCTCCTGATCACCCACGACCTGGGCGTGGTCGCCGGGCAGGCCGACCGGGTGCTCGTGATGTACGCCGGCCGGATCGTCGAGTCGGGGCCGACCGACGCCGTCTACTACCGCACGCGGCACCGCTACACCGAGGCGCTGCTGCAGTCGATCCCGCGGCTCGAGACCAGCCGCGACCAGCCGCTGTACAGCATTCCGGGCCTGCCGCCCGACCTGTCGTCGCCGCCGGCGGCGTGCCGGTTCGCGGCGCGCTGCCGCTTCGCCACCGACGTCTGCCGCACGGAGGAGCCGCCGCTCGTCGAGGAGGGCGACGGGCACGCCTACGCCTGCTTCCACCCGGCCGGGATCGAGGATCCGAAGCCGTGAGCGACGCCCCGCCCCTCCTCGAGCTGCAGGACGTGGCCAAGGAGTTCCCGGTCACCGCCGGCGTGCTGCAGCGGCGCGTGGCCGAGGTGCACGCGGTCTCGGGCGTCTCGCTCGAGATCCCCGAGGGGTCGACGTTCGGCCTGGTCGGCGAGTCCGGCTGCGGCAAGACGACGCTCGGCCGTCTGGTGGTGGGCCTCGAGCGGCCGACGCGCGGGTCGATCCTGTTCGACGGCAGGGACGTGGCGTCGGCGACCGGCGGGCGGCGAAGCGGACGCAGCGCGACCGCCAGATGATGTTCCAGGATCCGTACTCGTCGCTCGATCCGCGCATGAAGGTCGGCGGGATCGTGCGCGAGCCGCTCGCGATCCAGCGGATCGGGACGCGCAAGGAGCAGGCCGAGACCGTGCGCCGGCTGCTCGGCGAGGTCGGCCTGCCGGCGGCGGCGGCCCAGCGGCTGCCGCACGAGTTCTCCGGCGGCCAGCGGCAGCGGATCGGGCTGGCCCGGGCGCTGGCGCTGAACCCGCGGCTGATCGTGGCCGACGAGCCGGTGTCGGCGCTCGACGTGTCGGTGCGCTCCCAGGTGCTGAACCTGATGCGCGAGCTGCAGGAGCTGCACCGGCTGGCGTTCGTGGTCATCTCGCACGACCTGACGGTGGTGCGCTACGTGAGCGACCGGATCGGCGTGATGTACCTCGGAAAGCTCGTCGAGCTCGGCCATCCCGACCGGGTCTACGAGCGGCCGGCGCATCCGTACACCGCGGCGCTGATCGGCACGATCCCGCTGCCCGACCCGCGGCGGCGAGCGCGAGAAGCGCGGCGCGGCGATCCGCGGCGAGCTGCCGTCGGCGACCCGGCCGCCGTCCGGCTGCCGCTTCCGCACGCGCTGCCCGCTGGCCCAGGAGCTGTGCGCCGAGGTCGAGCCGCCGCTGCGCTCGTTCGGCGGTGGCCAGTTGGCCGCGTGCCACTTTCCCCTGCAAACGCCGGAGTCCGACGACGCCCAGGAGGGCGTGGCCAATTGACCACACGGTTCCAGGAGCTGCTCGAGCGGCGCGAGGCGATGCTGCTCGACCTGGCGACGCCCATCCTCGTCGGCCAGGCCGGACCGGACACGCGCGAGCCCGATGTTCCACGGCTGCTTCGACTGGCACTCGTGCGTCCACGCGGTCTGGGCGCTGCACGCGATCGCCGAGCGAACCGGCGAGGAGATCTTCCTCGACGCCGCGACCCAGCAGGCCCGCACCGAGCTGGTCGACGCCGAGCTCGCCTACCTGCGCGACAACCCGAGGATCGTCGACGAGGAGAACCCGTACGGCTTCGCCTGGCTGCTGCAGCTGGCGGCGCGCCGCGAGGCCGGCGGCGACGCCGGCCTGCGGCCGCTGGCCGACTACTCCGAGCGGATGATCGTCGACTGGCTGTCGGCGCTGGACGACGCGTCGGCCCGCCGCTTCGCGCTGTACGACCGCCACTCGAACCTCTCGTTCGCGCTCATCCACCTCGGGCTGTGGGCCGGCTTCAGCGGTAACGCGGCGCTGCTCGAGACGGCCCGCGCGGCGGCCCGCCGGTTCCTGGCGACCCCGGAGGCCGACGCCGACTTCCCGCTCGACCGCGACGCGCGGGGCGTGGACGAGTTCATGCCGACGAGCATCCTGCGGCTCGCGGCGATCCGGCAGCTGCTCGGCGACGAGGGGACGGCCTTCGTACGCGCGCGCGTGCCTGCGGGCTACGACGTGCCGCCGATCACCGAGCCGGTCAGCAACCACGCCGGCGGGGTGAACGCGTTCCGCGCCTGGTTCCTGTGGGACCTGTTCGAGGCGACCGGTGACGAGGCGATCCGGGAGTCGTACGCGAACCTCGTGCTGACCCAGTTCTCGATGCCGGATCTGTGGATGCGCGGTCCGATCACCGGCACCCGCCACTGGGTCGCGCAGATCGTCGTGCGGGCCATCGAACGAAGCTACGGGAGCGCCTGATGCCTGATCCGAAGCTGTCCGTCTGCATCACGTTCGACTTCGACGCGACGTCGCCCTGGGTGGCGGACGCGCCGAAGATGGGGCCGGGCTACATGTCGCGCGGGGAGCTCGGCGCGGTGGCGATCCCGCGCATCCTCGAGCTGCTGCGCCGGCACGACGTGCGCACGACGTTCTTCGTGGTCGGACACACGGCGCTGGCCTATCCGGACGCGGTCAAGGCGATCGTCGCCGACGGCCACGAGGTCGGCCACCACGGCTGGGTGCACGAGGATCCCTACCTGCTCGAGCGCGAGCGCGAGGAGTGGATCTTCGACCAGGGCCTGGCCGCGCTCGACGCGGCGGCCGGCGTGAGGCCGGTCGGCTACCGCGCGCCCGGCGCGCTGCACAGCCACAACACCGTCGACATCCTGCTGCAGCACGGGATGCTGTACGACGCGTCGTGCTCGGCGTCGGAGTTCGAGCCGTACTACTTCCGCCAGGGAGACCGCTTCCCGAAGGACGGGATGTACGAGTTCGGCGACCCGGTCGACCTGGTCGCGATCCCGTTCGCCTGGACGCTGACGGACTTCGCCCACATCGACATCGTTCCGGGCGTGCCGGCGTCCCAGAACATGCCGGCGCACGTGGTGGACATGTGGCGCGGCGAGTTCGACGCCGCCTACGCCGGCTATCCCCGGAGGGGTGTACGACCTCACGCTGCACCCGCAGTGCTTCGGCCGGGCCTACCGGCTGACCCTGCTCGACCAGCTGCTCACCCACATCGAGGGCCACGACGGGATCGCGTTCGAGCCCGCGGCCGACGTCGCCCGGCGGTTCCGCGAGCAGAACCCGCTGGCCGAGTGGGCCGCCCGCAAGCCCGTCCAGGCGCCGGGGAACCACGACTGGCCGGAGCGGTTCCGGGGCAGCTGACGGCTGCCACGCGCGCGCTGCGAGGCGGTTAGGAGGCCGCGCGGCGGGGGTACCGTCGCGGATGGCGAGTTGGCGGCTCATCGCGCACGTGCGCAGCTCTCTGTGGTTCGTCCCGGTGCTGTGCGTGCTCGCCGGGATGGCCCTGTCGTTCGGCACGATCGCGCTCGATCGCGGCTCGGGCTACGCGCTGATCCCGGAGGCCGCGACGGGCGGTCCAGACGCGGCGCTGGCCATCCTCAGCACCGTCGCCGCCTCGATGGTGACCCTCACCGCGCTCGTCCTGACGATCACGATGGTCGTCGTCCAGCTGGCGATGGGGCAGTTCTCGCCGCGCATCGTGCAGACGATCCTCCGCGACAAGCCGAGCCAGATCGCGATCGGGCTGTTCGTGGCCACGTTCGTGCACGCCATGCTCGGCATGCGCGAGGTGCAGTTCGGCGACGACCCGCACGTCCCCGGGGTGGCCATCGTCGTGGCGTACGTCCTGGTGGTGGCCTGCATCGTGGTGCTGGTCTTCTACGTCCACCACATCGGCCGATCGCTCCGGGTGTCGAAGCTGATCGAGCTGGTCGGGCAACGACACCCGAAAGCAGCTCGACCGCGCGTTTCCCGATCGGGGACCGGCCCTCGACGAGTCCGGTCACCGCCGGGTCTGCGCCGACCATTCGGGGGTTGTCGTTCACGTCGACGCCGACCGGCTGGTGCAGGTCGCCGCGCTGGCCGGCTGTCGGCTGCACGTGGAGCCGGCGCTCGGAGACTTCGTTCCCGCCGGTGCGACCCTGGCCACCGTGCACGGCGACGCGCCGTCGCTGCGCGACGACGACGTCCGCCGGGGCATCGTGCTGGCGCTCGAGCGCGCGCTCGAGCAGGACATCGCCTACGGCCTGCGCATGCTCGTGGACATCGCGGAGCGCTCCCTGGCCGAGTCGCCGTTCACCGACCCCACGACGGCGGTGCAGGCCATCGACCGCCTCCACGACTGCCTCCGCCAGCTCGCCCGCCGACCGTTCCCGTCGGGGGAGCATCGCGACGCTGCCGGCACCGTCCGGCTCGTCATCCCGGTCATGGACTGGGACGCGTTCGTGGAGCTGGCCTTCGACGAGCTGCGGCAGGCGGGAGCGCGGTTCGCCCCAGGTCTCGCGCCGGCTCGTCGCGGCGCTCGAGGACCTGCGCCGCGTCGCGCTGCCCGATCGCGTCCCTGCCGTCGAGCGGCAGCTGCGGCTCCTGGCCGTCAACGTGCATCGGGCCGCCGAGCAGCAGAACATCGACGACGAGCAGTTCGCGCTCCAGGGCGATGCCCAGGGCCTCGGGCCCGCGGCCAGTCCCACCCGCCGGGCAAGCTGACGGCGCGACCGGCCGGCGGCCGGAGGCGGGATGTCACGCTTCCGTGACGGTCCGTGACCTCGCCGTGACATCCGTGACGTTCACGTCACACAACGTCACGAAGTTGGCACGGTCCGTAACGGACACGTAGACACCCGCGGCCCTAGAGTCGCCGCATGGCCGACCGCCAACCCCGACCCGGGCTCGCCGTCCTCCTCGCGGGGCGGTTCCGCGTCTCCCGTCCCGCGCTCCTCGCGCGGCCCGGCGGGCCCGTCGCGGGGGTCGACGTCGCGAGCGGGGCGGGCGTCCGCGTCCAGCTCGCGCCGCCCGAGCGTCGACCACGCCGAGCTCGGCCGCCGCATCACCCGCGCGAACGCGCTCCGGCGCCCGGGCTGCCCGCTCGTCGAGGTCGCCGACGACCCACCCGCCCGCTGGCTCGCCGTCCACCCGCCCGACGGCGCGGTCGCGCTGGCCGACGGCCCGGCGAGCGCCCGCCTGGCCGCCCGGGCGAGCGCGCTCGGAGCCGCCCTCGACGCCGCGGGCCTCGGCCTCGCCGACCCCGCCCGGGCGCTCGGCGTCGCCGGCGGCGAGCCGTGCCTGCTCGAGCCCGCGGTGGGCGCCGCCGACCCGGCGTCCCCGCTCGCGGCCGCCTTCGCCGACGCGGTCGCCGCACGCGTCGGCGAGGGTGCGCCGCGACCCTGGGAGCCGTCCGGGACGACCGCCGACCGCCGCCCGACAGGGGTGGGTCGACGGCTCCTGCCCGTCCGGCTCGGAGGAGTGGCCGGCGCCGGTGCCCGGCCGCGACTCGCGGTCGCCCTGGCCGCCGCGGCGGCCGTCGTCGGCGGCTACGCGGCGACCGCCCGCATCGGCGGAGCCGCCGGCGCCGGCCGCACGACGACGCCGACCGCCCGCGCCGCCACCGCCGCGCCGGCAGGCTCGCCAACGCGAGCGCGAGCGGCACGGTCTCCGCCGCGCCGTCGCCGAACGGTTCGCAGCCCCGCCGGCACCGCCGTGCGGCCGCGGCGTTCGCAGCCGACGCCGTCGCACCCGGCCAGGCCTCGCGCAGGCCACGCTCCGGCGCCGGGCACCGGCCCGGTTCGGGCGCGCGGCGGGCTCGCCGTGGCCCTGCCGTGGCCCGCGCCGTCGCCGCGGACGACCCCGGAAGCCGCCGCGCCGATACCGCCCCGCCGGGCGCCGTGGCGGCCGCGGACGCCGCCGCTTTCCAGCGTCTGTCAGAGCGCGGGGTTCTGCACGTGACGGCGGCGACTCCCGCGACCCGCACGGTGCCGCCTCTACACTCCGAGGCGTGTCGCGTCCACCAACCGCCGACGAGCTGCGCCTCTACGAGCACGCCGAGGCTGCACGCAGCCGGGCCTACGCCCCGTACTCCGACTTCCAGGTCGGAGCCGCCCTGCTCTGCGAGGACGGCCGGATCGTGCCTGGCGGCAACGTCGAGAACGCGTCCTACGGGCTCACGATCTGCGCCGAGCGGGCGGCCGTGTGCCGTGCCGTGGCCGAGGGCGCGAGCGCCTTCCTGGCCGTCGCCTGCGCCGCGCCCGAGCGTGCGCGCACCGCCTCTCCGTGCGGCGCGTGCCGGCAGGTGCTGTACGAGTTCGGCCCGCGGATGACCGTGGTCTACCGCCGTGACGGCGAGCTCGTCGCCGAGACGCTCGACGAGCTGCTCCCGGCGGCGTTCGAGCTCGCGCCTCGGGCGTGACCCCGTTCCGCAGCGGGTTCGTCGGCCTCGCCGGCCGCCCGAACGTGGGCAAGTCGACGCTGGTCAACGCGCTGATCGGCGCGCACGTGGCGATCGTCTCGGACAAGCCGCAGACCACCCGGCGGCGGATCCTGGGCGTCGCGCACGCGCCGGGCGCGCAGCTGGTGCTCGCGGACCTGCCCGGGTTCCAGCGGCCGCGCGACGCGCTGACCGAGCGGATGCAGCGCGCCGTCGACGAGAGCCTGCGCGACGTCGAGGCGGCGGTGCTGGTGCTCGACGCGAGCGAGGCGATCGGGGCGGGCGACCGGTTCGTGGCCGAGCGCGTGTTCGGCTCCGGCGTGCCGGTGGTGATCGCGCTGAACAAGGTCGACCTGCTGTCGCCGGCGGCGATCGCCGCGGCGATCGGCCAGGCCGCCGAGCTCGGCGACTTCCACGCCCTGCACCCGATCTCGGCGCTGCGCGACGACGGCGTCGACGCGCTGCGGAAGGAGCTCTTCGCGCTGCTGCCCGAGGGGCCGCCGTTCTTCGGCGAGGGCGAGAACACCGACCAGCCGCTGGCGCTGCGGATCGGCGAGCTCGTCCGCGAGCGCGCGCTTGCGCTGACCCGCGAGGAGGTGCCGCACGCGGTCGCCGTGACCGTCGACGAGATCGTCGCGCCCAGGCGCAAGCACAGCGGGCGGGTGGCGGCCACGATCGCGGTCGAGACGTCGTCCCAGCAGCGGATCCTGGTGGGGAAGGGCGGGTCGATGATCCGGGCGGTGGGGGAGGGCGCCCGGCCCGAGATCGAGCTGCTGCTCGGCGGGCGGATCTTCCTCGACCTGCGGGTCAAGGTGCGGCCGCACTGGCGGCGCGACGACGCGCTGCTCGACCGCTTCGGGGTCTGAGGGCGCAACCGGCCGCGCCGCCGCACCGTCCGCGGCGGGGTGAGCGTCTACGCTTGCGGCCGTGCCGGCCCGCATCGACATCGCCAAGGCGCTCGAGGCGACCCTGCTGCGCGTGACCGCGCGCGGCACCGACATCGACGCGCTGTGCGACGGCGCGGCCGCCGAGCACTGCGCCGCGGTGGTGGTGTTCCCGGTCTGGGTGGCCCGGGCGAAGGCCCGCCTGGCCGGCCGGGACGTGCGCGTGTGCGCCGCGATCTCCTACCCGTTCGGCGCCGAGACCGTGCCGGCGAAGCTGGCCGCGGTCGAGCAGGCGATCCGCGACGGCGCCGACGAGGTCGAGGTCGTCGCAGCGCTGCCCGCCCTGGTCGCGGGCGACCATGCGGCGGCTCGCGACGAGCTCGCCGCCGTCAGCCGGCTCGCGTCGCTGCGGCGCGCGGCGGCGGCCGCACGGTGTCGGTGAAGGCGGTGATCGAGACCTGCTACCTCGACGGCGTGGGGATCAGGGCGGCGGGCGCGGCGATGGTCGACGCGGGCGTCGACTTCGTGGTCACGTCGACCGGCATGGGGCCGGAGGGCGCGACCGAGAAGGGCGTCGCGCTCCTGCGCGGCAGCCTCCCGCCGACGGTGCAGGTGAAGGCCGCCGGCGGGATCCTCAGCCTGGCGGACGCCGAGAGCATGCTGCGCGCCGGCGCGGCCCGGCTCGGCTCGAACGTCGCCGCCCAGATCCTGGACGAGGCCGCCGCCACCTCCCGCCGTGGCGCCATTGGCCACGACGCGTGGCCAATGGCCGGCGCGACCGCCGCCCGCCGAGAACCGCGGCGACCCCGGCGCCGTCGAAGAGGATGACAATGCTCGCCCTCCGGCAGTACCCTGAGTCGTAACTGTGGAAGTCGCCGTCTGGCTCGTCGCCGCGATGGCCCTGCTCGTCGCCGAGGCGACGACCGGGGCCTTCGTCGCCGCGTACTTCGCGCTCGGCGCCCTCCTCGCGGCCCTCGCCGCGCGCGCTCGGCGCCCCGCTCTGGGCGCAGGGGCTCGAGTTCGTCGTGGTCTCGATGGTGCTGCTCGTGCTCACCCGCCAGCTCGTCCTGCGGGGGCTCGGGAAGCAGACGGGGCAGCGGATGAACGTGTACGCGCTCGAGGGCCAGCAGGGGATCGTCACGATCCCGATCGACAACGACGCCGCCACCGGCCAGATCCGCATCGGAAGCGAGTTCTGGACCGCGCGCAGCGTCGACGACCAACCGGCGCCGATCCCGATCGGCGCGAAGGTCGACGTCGTCGACGTTCGCGGCGTCACGGCCAGGGTCAGGCCGCGCACGCCGATCGAGGCAGGCGCGCCGGAGTCGTGATCCCCTCTTCGAAAGGACGCCCATGGCTGCGCTGATCGTCGTCGCCGTACTCGTACTCCTGGCGATCGTCATCCTCTTCAAGTACATCCGGATCGTCCCGCAGGCGTTCGCCGGCGTCGTCGAACGGGTCGGCCGCTACAGCCGCACGCTCGACTCCGGCCTGCACGTCCTCGATCCCGTTCCTGGACTCGCTGAAGCCGCTCGTCGACCTGCGCGAGACCGTGATCACGTTCCCGCCCCAGCCGGTGATCACGAAGGACAACGTGACGATCAGCATCGACACCGTCATCTACTACCAGGTGACGGACCCGGTGCGGGCGACGTACGAGGTCGCCAACCTGATCCTGGCGATGGAGCAGCTCGCGATCACCGCGCTGCGCAACGTCGTCGGGTCGCTCACGCTCGAGGAGACCCTGACCTCGCGCGACCAGATCAACGCCGACCTGCGGATCGTCATGGACGAGGCCACCGAGAAGTGGGGCGTCCGCGTCAACCGCATCGAGCTGAAGTCGATCGACCCGCCGAAGACCATCCAGGAGGCGATGGAGAAGCAGATGCGGGCCGAGCGCGACAAGCGCGCCGCCGTGCTCCAGGCCGAGGGCGAGAAGCAGTCGGCGATCCTCAGCGCCGAGGGTGCGCGGGCGGCCGCGATCCTGCGGGCCGAGGCCGAGAAGCAGTCCGCGATCCTGGCCGCCGAGGGTGACAAGGAGTCCTCGATCCTGCGCGCCGAGGGCCAGGGCCAGGCGATCGAGACGATGTTCGCCGCGATCCACCGCGGCAACCCGACGCCCGACCTGCTCGCCTACCGCTACCTCGAGACGCTGCCGCAGCTCGCCGACGGCCAGGCCACGAAGCTCTTCATGATCCCCTCCGACGCGATGCAGCAGCTCGGCGGGATCACCGCGTTCGGGGCCGCGTTCCAGGCCGGGCAGGACGCATGGACCCGAACGGGACGCGGCCGGGTCAGAAGGCCTGACCACGAGCGCCGGCTGCCGCTGCGACGGCGGCGGCCGGCGCGAACCGGCCCTGCGGTGGGCAGCGCCACCCGGGCTGCCGGTCGCGCGATGAAGGAGCGTGATACTGCCGTCGTGCCTCCGACCCGGGCATCGCGCTGGCGGCTGCGTGGCCTCGCTGCCGCGCTTCTCGTCCTCCTCGCCCTCCCGACGAGCGCTGCCGCGCGCCCCTCGGTCGTCGGCGGGAGCGCTGCGCCGGTCGGCAGCTGGCCGTACGCCGCGCTGGTGGTCGCCGACCTCGGGACGGACGGGACCGCGCTCTGCACCGGGGTGGTGATCGCGCCGACCGCGGTGCTGACGGCGGCGCACTGCGCGGACGACGACCACGGCAACGCGCTGGCGCCCTCGGCGTTGACGGTGGTGACCGGCCGGCTGCAGTGGAACGACCCGACGACCGGGCCAGGCGCTCGGCGTCGCCCAGATCAGCCTCGATCCCGCCTACGACGGCGCCACCGGGCGCAACGACGTGGCCGTGCTGCAGCTCGCGGCCGCCACCGCGGCGGCGCCGATCCGGCTTGCGACCGACGCCGACCTGGCCGTGATCGCGCCCGGGGCGAGCGTCGCGATCGGCGGGTTCGGCCTGACGTTCACCGGCCAGTCCGACCCCCAGTACCAGCTGATGCAGGGCTCGATGACCCTGATGGCCGCGTCTGCCTGCACGGTGATCTACCGCGACTTCGACAGCGCCACCCAGCTCTGCGTCGACTCGCCGCGCCACTCCGTCGAGGCCTGCCACGGCGACAGCGGCGGCCCGCTCGTGGCGACCCTCGCGAGCGGCGAGCAGGTCCTGCTCGGGGTGACCGAGGGTGGCATCGACCCGTGCGGCAGCGCCCCGACGATCTACACCGCGGTGACGCCGGCGCTGGCGTTCATCGACCCGCTCATCGGCGTGGCCGCGCCGCCGCCGCCCGACCCGCCGGACAACACGAGCGAAGCCGACCGTGCTCACCCACGCGGGCCGCGAGGGCCGGCTGCTGTGCAAGATCGGCGCCTGGAACAACCGGCCGACGAGCTACACCTTCGCCTGGTACTGGAACGGCCGAAGCAGCAGGCGAGGTCGAAGGCCGTCGTCGTGCAGCAGCACACCGGCTCGAGCTGGGTGCGCTGCGCCGTACGGCGGTCAACGCGGGCGGCAAGACGACCGTCCGCAGCGCCTCGGTGCACGTCAAGCGCTGACGCTGGCCAATTGGCCACGCGGCGTCTGGCCAATTGGCCACGCGACGCGGGTCTCCGGTGAACGTTGGCCGGTAAGGCACGGCGCGGCCGGCCAATTGGCCACGCGTGCTTCGGCCAATTGGCCACGCGCCCCCCGGCGGCACGGCGGCCCGCGCGGCGAGCGCCCGCTACGCCTCCGGCGCGCGGCGGCTCGGCGCCGGCTCCTCGCCGGCCGGCGGCTCCGTCCGCCGCGCCGGCATCCGGCTCGTGCTCCGGGTGCGCCATGTCCGGGTCGAGGCGGCGTCGTCGGCGAGCCACGGGTCGTTCTTGGCGCCGGCGATCGGCCAGACCGCGCGGGTAAGCGCGCGGCCGAGCCGCTTCCAGAGCGGGAGCTCGCGCGCTGGCGGCGGCCCGGTGCGCCTCTCGTCCATCAGCCGAAGAAGGTCGCCGCCAGGTCGAGGAGCTCCTGCGGCACCGCCTTGAGCTCCGCCACCGCGTCGGCCAGCGGCACCGGCACGATCGCCGAGCCGCGCAGCGCCGCCATCTGGCCGAACCGGCCGTCCAGCACGAGGTCGGCGGCCAGCAGGCCGTAGCGGGTCGCGAGCACGCGGTCGTAGGCCGTCGGGGAGCCGCCGCGCTGCACGTGGCCGAGCGTCGTGACCCGGGTCTCGAAGCCGGTGCGCTGCTCGATCTCCCGGCCGAGCCGCTCGCCGACGCCGCCGAGCCGGATGTGCCCGAACTCGTCGAGCTGGTCGGTCACCGTCGTCTCGTGGCCCGTGCCCGAGTCGAACGTCAGCGGGTAGCCCTCGGCGACGACGACGATCGAGAAGTCCTTGCCCCGCGCGTGGCGCTGCTGGATCAGCTCGCAGCAGCGCTCGACGATCATCGGGTGCTCGGGGATGAGCACGACGTCGGCGCCGCCGGCGATGCCGCGAGTGCACCGCGATCCAGCCGACGTGGCGGCCCATCACCTCGACCACCATCACGCGGTTGTGCGACTCCGCCGTCGTGTGCAGCCGGTCGATCGCCTCGGTCACGATCTGCACCGCGGTGTCGAAGCCGAACGTGTAGTCGGTCGCCGACAGGTCGTTGTCGATCGTCTTCGGGACGCCGACCACCGGCGCGCCCTCCTCGGCGAACAGCCGCGCGGCGACGCCGAGCGTGTCCTCGCCGCCGACCGCGACCACGCCGTCGAAGCGCTTCAGGTTCTCGCGCACCTTCTCGATGCCGCCCTCGACCTTGTACGGGTTCGTGCGCGACGTGCGGATGATCGTGCCGCCGCGCGGCAGGATCCCCGAGATCGCCTGGCCGTCCAGCGGGCGGAACGGCCGTCGATCATCCCGCGCCAGCCGTGCAGGATGCCGACCACCTCGGCGTCCCGGCTCATCGCCCGCCGGGTCACGGCGCGGATCACCGCGTTCAGGCCGGGGCAGTCACCGCCGCCGGTCAGGATTCCGATCGTCTTCGGCATCTCAGGCGACCTTGCCCACCGACCAGCGGACGTGGCCCTTGTCGTCGAGCTGGGTGATCGTGATCGTGCCCTTCTTGCCGTTCTGCAGGGCGAGCGAGCAGGTGAACGTGCCGCCCTTCTTCACGTCGACTGTCGTCCGGGCAGTCCACCTTCGTGACCGCGTCACCGGTCTGCGACTTGTACTGCTGCGCAATCTGGGTCTCGATCTGATCGGTCTTCAGCTTCTTGCCGACGCTGCAACCCGCTGCCAACGCTGGCACGGCAAGCACGGCGAGGAGCGATACGGCGCGGTGCGGGCGGAGCATGGCTGTCCTCGTTGAGGGTGCGCGGGGACTCCGACGATAGCAACGGCCTCCCCGGACCCCTGCGGCTCGCTCGCTCAGCGTGCGCGCGGGGCGGCGGCCGGCACGGGCCCGGTCGAGCTGCGCAGCACGAGGCGCGTCTTCAGCTCGATGTGCAGCGCCTCGAGACGCTGTCCCTCGAGCAGCCGGGTGAGCAGCATGATCGCCATCCGGCCCATCTCGGCGAGCGGCTGGCGGACGGTCGTCAGCGGCGGGGTGACGATCGCGGCGTGCTCGGAGTCGTCGAACCCGATCACCGACAGGTCCTCGGGCACGCGCAACCCGCGCTTTCTGGCGGCCCGCAGCACCCCGATGGCGATGTTGTCGTTGAACGCGAAGATCGCCGTCGGCGGGTCGGCATGGTCCAGCAGCCGGCCGGCCGCGCGGGCGCCGGGCTCGGTCTGGAAGCCGCTCTCGACGACCATCTCGGGATCGGGCATGACGCCGGCCGCGGCCAGCGCCCCGTGGTAGCCGTTCAGCCGCTCGCTCGAGGCGAGCCAGGAGCGCGGCCCGGTGATCGCCCCGATCCGCCGGTGCCCCAGCGAGAGCAGGTGCTCGGTCGCCGCCAGCGCGCCCGAGGCATGGCCCGCCGACACCGCCGGGATCCCCTCGTCGAGCTGCACCCGCGGGTCCACGACGACGAACGGGTAGCCGTGGCGCTGCAGGGCCCGCAGCTCGTCGTCGGACTCCTCGGGGAGCATCAGCACGGCCCCGTCGGTGGTGCCCTGCATGAGCCGGTCGAGCAGCGTCACCTCGCGCTCGTGCTGGTGCAGCGTCGGACACAGCACGATCCGCATGTCGTGCTCGTACAGCGCCTCGGCGGCGCCCGACAGGATGATCGAGAAGTACGCCGCCTCGACGATCGGGAGCGTCACGCCGACCAGGCCCGTCTTGCCGCCCGACAGGGCGCGGGCGCTGCGGTTCATGCTGAACCCCTGGTCGCGCACCACCCGCAGGACCGTCTCGCGGGTCTCGGGAGCGACGTCCGGGCGCCCGTTGAGGACGCGCGAGACCGTGGCGATCGACACGCCGGCGGCCTGCGCGATCTCCCGGATCGTCGAGCGGGGGCGGGCCCCGTCTCCGGTGCCGGGCGCTGTAACAGGATGCTGTAACCGGTTCCGCAACTCGACGCAGTCTAGGGGTCGCTCGCGAGCCCTGTCAACGCCTCGAATTCGCGTTGATCCGCCTTACCGCCCCCTTGACGCCGCCGAAACGATCTGGTAACCGTTACCGCGAATACTTCCGGAGGATCGGGAGAGACGCCGAGGCGGGTCTCACGTGAGCTCGCCGACGCCAGGTGGAGCAAGGTGCGCCTTCGGGGGCCGCAGGCGCCGGTTTTTGGGATGTGGGTCGAGCCTCCGCGCCGAACGGCGGGAGAGACAGAAAGGCAGGGGGAGGAATGAGAGGTCCTATCCGTTCCCGGCGCTCGGGTCTTATGGCCGCCGGGCTCGTCGGTGCGGTGGCCGTGGCCGGAGCCGGGGTAACCGGCGCGTCGGCCACACCGACCGCCACCGCGACGGCGAACGCAGGCCACCAGTGCCTGGTGATGGAGGGCTCCGGCGATCCGGCGTTCACCAAGAACTTCAACCCGTTCACCGCCAACACGATCAACGGCGGCTTCGTGCGTGGTGCGTTCTACGAGCCGCTGATCGTCGTCACCGTCGCCGGCGGCGGCAAGACGTATCCGTGGCTGGCCAAGAGCTGGCAGTGGACGCACGGCGGCAAGACGCTGGTGCTCAACCTGCAGCCGAACGTCAAGTGGACCGATGGTCAGCCGCTGACCTCGGCCGACGTGGTCTACAGCCTGACGGCTGGCAAGCAGGACAAGTCGATGGACATCATCGGCATGTTCAACAAGGGCACGAACATCAAGGGTGTCGTGGCCAACGGCAAGGACCAGGTGCTGGTCAACCTGAAGACGCCCGACTCGCAGTTCATCGCCGCGACGCTGAACAAGCAGTTCATCGTCCCGAAGCACGTCTGGTCGAAGATCGCCAAGCCGGCGACCTACCTGAACCCGAGCCCCATCGGCACGGGCCCGTTCGCGGGCAAGTTCGTCGCGGTTCACGACGCAGGACTACGTCCTCAACAAGAACCCCACGTACTGGAAGGCCGGCGCGCCGAAGATCCCGTGCATCGAGTACCAGGAGGCCATCTCGAACGATGCCGCCCTGGCCCTCATCCAGAGCGGGAAGGTCGACTGGACGCACAACTTCGTGCCGAACGTCGAGAGCGCCTACATCGCGAAGGACAAGGCGCACTACCACGCCTTCTACGCCACCACGGCGTACCCGATCTCGCTGATGTTCGACGACACGCAGTACCCGTACAGCCTCGTGCCGTTCCGCCAGGCCCTGAGCATGGCGATCAACCGCAGCGACGTCTCGAAGCTCGGTGAGTACGGCTACGCGCCGCCCACCGACGCCATCGGCCTGAACGGGATCTTCGCGTCCTGGATCACCGACCCGTCCGTGAAGGCCGAGGCCAAGCGGCTCGCGACCTTCAACCCGACGGCGGCCAAGAAGCTGCTGACGGACAACGGGTTCACCTACAAGGGCAGCAACCTGATCGACCCGAAGGGCAACCCCGTCTCGTTCGAGATCCACGTGATCTCGGGCTGGTCGGACTGGGTCGCGTCGCTGCAGGTCATCACCAAGAACCTGCAGGACATCGGCGTCAACGCCACCACCAAGCTCGAGCCCGACTTCAACTCGTGGTATCCGGGCGCGGCGGCGACGAAGTACGCCACGCTGCTCTGGCAGGGCGCCTCGCAGGGCTCGCCGTACGGGTTCTTCTACGCCAACATGCACGAGAACGCCTACACGGCGTCGGGCGTGGACGCGACCGCGACGGGTAACTGGGAGCACTACCAGAACACCACCGCCACCGACCTCCTGAACCAGTGGAAGGTCACGCTGGATCCGGCCAAGCAGCACAAGATCTCGAATCAGCTGGGCGCGCTCTGGCTCCAGCAGATGCCGGTGATCCCGCTGTTCATCGGGCCCCGCTGGTCGACGTACAGCACCAAGTACTTCCACTGCTTCACGTCGCCCAAGAACAACTACACGGACCCGATCTTCACGCAGTTCCCCGACAACGTCGTGTCGTTCACCCGGATCTGCCCGGGCGCCTCGACGAACGGCTGATCGACCGCCAGCTAGCCTGGCAGCACGCCTGACCGTCCGGCGGGCGGGGAGACGCTTCCCCGCCCGCCGGGTCCTTCTTCGACACCGGGTCCCATGCGCTGGTTTCTGCGACGCATCTGCTTCTACGCCTTCGCCCTCTGGGTCGCCGCGACCCTGAACTTCATCCTGCCCCGGCTCATGCCGGGGGACCCCGTCGGCGGCATCCTGCAGCGGCTCACGCCGGCCCAGATCCAGTCGAACCCGCAGATCATCCAGACCTACCGGGAGCTGCTCGGCGGTGACAACTCGCCGATGTGGCAGCAGTACCTGCACTACCTCGGCGACCTCCTCACCTTCAACTTCGGCCTGTCGACCTCGAACTACCCGACGCCGGTGTCCGAGGTGATCGCCCGCACGCTGCCCTACTCGATCGCCCTGGTCGGCGTGGCCTTCGCCCTGGCCTTCGTCATCGGCATCAGCATCGGCATGATCGCGGCCTGGAAGCGCGGCGGCGCCGTCGACAACTTCGTGGTGCCGACGCTGATGGCCCTCGGGGCGTTCCCGGCCTTCTTCACCGGCCTCCTGGCGGTCTACTTCCTCGGCCTGAAGCTCGGCTGGTTCCCGCTCTCACACGCCTACGACGAGGACGTCGTGCCCGGCTGGAACTACACCTTCGTCTCGAGCGCCGTCCAGCACGGCATGCTGCCGGTGCTCGTGATCGTGCTCGTCTACTGCGGCGGCTGGGTCCTCAACATGCGCTCGGTGATGATCAACACCATCAGCGAGGACTACGTCACGATGGCCTCGGCGAAGGGCCTGAAGGATCGTCGCGTCATGACCCGCTACGCCGGCCGCAACGCCATCCTGCCGCCGCTGAACGGCTTCGCCGCCCAGTTCGCGACGGCCGTCGGCGGGCTCGTGTTCATCGAGTTCGTCTTCAACTACCCGGGCGCGGGCTGGACGCTGCAGCAAGCGGCGCTCGGCAACGACTACCCGCTCGACCGGCGCCCTGCTCTGGGTGTTCGCCGTGTGCGTCATCGCGGCGAACTTCATAATGGACATCCTCAACTTCTTCCTCGACCCGCGCGTGCGCGCGAGCTAGCGGAGGCCCGTGTCCCAGATCCAGCCGATCCCGGACGTCCTCGACCCGACCACCGCGGCCGGCGAGATCACGCCGCCCCTGGGCCTGCCGACGTCGACGCCGAAGGGCAGGCGGTTCGCCCTGCCGCAGTGGGCGCGGTTGATGCTCGCGAACAAGAAGTCCCGCGGCGGGCTGATCATCCTGGCCGCGATGGTGCTCCTGGCCATCTTCGCGCCGCTGATCGCGACCCACGACCCGAGCGCGTTCTCGCTCTTCGACTCGCGCCAGGCGCCGTCGACGCACCACTTCTTCGGGACCACCGACCAGGGCAACGACATCTTCTCCCAGGTCGTCTGGGGCTCCCGCAGCTCGCTGCTCCTGGGCTTCGGCTCGGCGGTGGTGGCCACGCTCCTGGCGACGACGCTCGGGATCGTCGCCGCCTACTCGGGCGGGTGGATCGACGAGATCATCAACTTCACCACCAACGTGTTCCTGGTGATCCCGACGATCCCCCTGCTGGTCGTGGTCTCGGCCTACATCAAGCACAAGGGCAACCTGTCGACGATCCTGATCCTGGGCTTCACGCTCGTGGGCCTTCGAGGCGAGGATCCTGCGTGGGCAGGCCCTGTCGCTGCGCAACCGCGACTTCGTGCTCGCAGCCAGGGTGGCCGGGGAGTCGACCTGGCGGATCGTCTTCGGCGAGCTGATTCCGAACATGGTGAGCCGCATCGCCGCCGCCTTCGTGCTCGTGTTCTACGTGGCCATCCTGACCGCCGCCGGGCTGCAGTTCCTCGGCCTGGCCGACCTGAGCCAGCCGAGCTGGGGCGTCACGATGTACTGGGCCCAGGTGAACTCCACCGTGCTGCAGGGCGAGTGGTGGCCGTTCTTCTTCCCGGGCCTGTTCCTCGCGCTGACCGTGGCCTCGCTGGTGTTCATCCTGGCCGGTCTGGACGAGGTGTCGAACCCGAAGCTCCGCCAGGTCAGGAAGGTGCGCCGCCACCGCGTCCGCAGCCTGTTCATCGGCGGCCGGAGCCGCGCGTGAGCGCCGTCGCGGCGAAGACCCTGCTCGAGGTCCGGGGTCTGAGCGTCGAGTACATCATGCCGTTGCGCCGGGTGCGGGCCGTCGACGACGTCTCGCTCACGCTGGCCGAGGGCGAGACGCTCGGCCTGGCCGGCGAGTCCGGCTGCGGCAAGAGCACGACGGCCAACGCGATCCTGCAGATCCTCAAGCCGCCGGCCGAGATCGTGGCCGGCGAGGTCCTGTTCCGCGGCGAGAACATCGTCGGCAAGAGCAGCGAGGAGCTCCGCCGCTTCCGCTGGCGCCACATCTCGCTCGTCTTCCAGAGCGCGATGGACGTCCTGAACCCGGTGATGCGGGTCGGCGACCAGTTCGTCGACATGCTGAAGGCCCACGAGAAGGTGTCGAAGAAGGACGCGCTGCAGCGCGCCGGCGACCTCCTCGAGCTCGTCGGCATCGACCGCCAGCGGGTGCGCTCGTACCCGCACGAGCTGTCGGGCGGCATGCGCCAGCGCGTGGTCATCGCGATGGCCCTGTCCCTGGAGCCCGAGCTGATCGTGCTCGACGAGCCCACCACCGCGCTCGACGTGGTGGTGCAGCGCGAGATCCTGCAGGAGCTCGAGGAGCTCAAGAAGCGGCTCGGCTTCGCGATCCTGTTCATCACCCACGACCTGTCGCTGCTCGTCGAGTTCGCCGACCGGATCGCGATCATGTACGCGGGTGAGGTGGTGGAGCAGGCGCCGTCCGAGACGCTGTTCCACCGTCCGCGCCATCCCTACACGGTGGGGCTGATGAAGTCGTTCCCGCCGCTGACCGGGCCGATCACCCCGCTGACCGGCATCCCGGGCGCGCCGCCCGACCTCGGGGCGCCGCCGCCGGGCTGCCGTTTCAGCCCGCGCTGCCCCCACTGCGTGCCCGAGAACGCCCACCTGTACCAGCTGCAGACCTCGATCCGGCCGGTGCTCAAGGAGCTCGAGCCGGGACACCGCGTCGCCTGCCACCTCGTCGACCAGGAGGCTGGCGCGTGAGCACGCTCGAGGTCCAGTCCCTGTCGAAGGAGTTCCCCGTCCGGGGCGGGCCGCTCCTCGGAAAGCAGATGCTGCGCGCCGTCGAGGACGTGTCGTTCACGCTGCGGCCGGGCCGCGTCACGGCGCTGGTGGGCGAGAGCGGCAGCGGCAAGAGCACCGTCGCCCGCCTGCTCTCGCGGCTCTACGAGCCGACCGGCGGCACGATCACCTACGACGGCCAGGACATCAGCCACAAGCACTCGCGCAAGGCGCTGCTGCAGTACCGCTCGCAGGTGCAGATGATCTTCCAGGACCCGTTCGCCTCGCTGAACCCGGTCAAGAAGATCGAGCACCACATCGCGCGGCCGCTGCAGATCCACGAGCTCTGTCCGCGCGGCCAGGTCAAGGGCCGGGTGCGCGAGCTCCTGCAGACCGTGGGCCTGGTGCCGCCCGACGAGGTGGCCCAGAAGTACCCGCACCAGCTCTCGGGCGGGCAGCGCCAGCGCGTGGCCATCGCCCGGGCGCTCGCGGTCGAGCCGAGCGTGATCCTGGCCGACGAGCCGATCTCGATGCTCGACGTGTCGATCCGCATCGGGATCCTGAACCTGATCCTGAAGCTCAAGCGCGAGTTCGACATCGCCTTCCTGTACATCACCCACGACATCGCCAGCGCGCGCTACGTCGCCGACGAGGTGATCGTCATGTACCGCGGCCGGGTCGTCGAGCACGGCCCCACCGACGCGGTGCTGCTCGACCCGCAGCACGCCTACACGAAGCTGCTCCTGTCGGCCGTGCCGAACCCCGAGGCGGGGCTGCGGCTCGAGCCGCTGAAGCGGGCCGAGCTCGCCGAGGACGACGACACCGAGCTCGTCGAGATCGCGCCCGGCCACCTGGTCAGGAGGCCGGTGTGAGGTTCGGGGAGGGCTTCGTCTGGGGCGCGGCCACCGCCGCCTACCAGATCGAGGGCGCGGCACGCGAGGACGGGCGCGGCGAGAGCATCTGGGACCGCTTCTGCCGCGAGCCCGGCAAGGTGCGCAACGGCGACGACGGCCTCGTGGCCTGCGACTTCTACCACCGCAGCGACGAGGACATCGCGCTGATGCGGGAGCTGGGGCTGGACGCGTTCCGGCTCTCGATCGCCTGGCCGAGGGTGCTCCCCGACGGACGTGGCCGGGTGAACGCCGCCGGGCTGGACTTCTACGATCGGCTGGTCGACCGGCTGCTCGCGAACGGCATCCAGCCGTTCGTGACGCTGTACCACTGGGACCTGCCGCAGGTGCTCGAGGACGCGGGCGGCTGGCCCGAGCGCTCGACGGCCGAGGCGTTCGTCGAGTACGCCGAAGCGGTCGCCGGCCGCCTGGGCGACCGGGTCACCCGCTGGATCACCCACAACGAGCCCTGGGTCGCCTCCTGGCTCGGCTACGGGTTCGGCCAGCACGCGCCCGGGCGCACCAGCGAGACGGACGCGATCGCCGCCGCGCACCACCTGCTCTGGTCGCACGGCCTGGCCGTCGAGGTGCTGCGGCGGGAGTCGCCGCGGGCCGAGGTCGGCATCTCGCTGAACCTGCTCGACGCCATCCCGGCCTCGGACAGCCCCGAGGACGCCGCCGCCGCACGGCTCGTCGACGGGCACGCGAACCGCTGGTTCCTCGACCCGCTGTTCCGCGGTGCCTACCCGACGGACCTGCCGTACGACCCGCCGGTCCGTGACGGCGACCTGCAGACGATCGCCGCGCCGATCGACTTCCTCGGGATCAACTACTACTTCCGCTCCGTCACGCAGGCCGGGGTGGACGGCGCCTGGCCGACGATGGTGCACGTCCCCGGCTCGTCGTACACCGACATGGGGTGGGAGGTCTTCCCCGACGGCTTCCGCGACACCCTGGTGCGGGTGCACCGCGACTACGGCCCGCGGGCCATCCACGTGACCGAGAACGGGGCCGCGTACGGCGACGTGCGCCGGCACGACGGCTCGGTGCTCGACCCCGAGCGGCAGGCGTTCCTGCGCGATCACATCGCCGCCGTCGGCCAGGCGATCGACGCCGGCGCGCCGGTGCGCGGCTACTTCGTCTGGTCGCTCCTCGACAACTTCGAGTGGGCGCTCGGGTACGCCAAGCGGTTCGGGCTGGTGTTCGTCGACTACCCGACGCTCGAGCGGGTGCCGAAGGGCTCCTTCGGCTGGTACCGCGACTTCATCGCTAGCCAGAGGGAGACCGAGTGGCGCGCATCGGCCTGATGCTCTACACGGTGCGCAAGGCCTGCGCATCCGACTTCGAGGGAACGCTGCGCGACGTCGCGCAGATCGGCTACGAGGGCGTCGAGCTGTTCGACCTGCACGGGCACGCGCCCGACGAGGTCGCCGGCTGGCTCTCGGAGCTCGGGCTGGAAGCGGTCGGGCGGCACGCCCGGCTCGAGGCGATGGAGAGCGACCTCGGCTCGCTCGTCGAGGAGTCGAAGACCCTCGGCTACACGCGGCTGCTCGTCCCCTGGGTCGACCCGGCGCAGCTCGACGACGCGATGCTCGCCCGGATCGCCGCCCTGCGCGGGCCGGTGCAGGAGGCCGGGCTCGAGCTCGGCTACCACAACCACGACGCCGAGATCCGCCAGGGCTTCCTCGACAGGCTGCCCGACGGGGTCTTCGTCGAGCTCGACGCCGGCTGGACGTGGTGGGCCGGCGCCGACCCGGTCGACTACCTCGGGCGCGGGCCGATCGTGCACGTGAAGGACTTCAAGGATCGCGAGACGCGCTCGTACTGCCCGATCGGCGACGGCGCCGTGGGCTACGAGCGGGTCGCCCCGGCGGCGGTGGAGGCCGGCGCCGAGTGGCTGATGGTCGAGCAGGACGAGAGCGAGGGCCCCGAGATCGACGCGGCTCGCCGCTCCTACGGCGCGCTCACGGCGATCCTGAACGGCGCGGCGTGAAGG